>LQPB01000015.1 GCA_002102225.1 Mycobacterium interjectum | reverse complement strand
TCCGCGGGGGCGGTGGCGGCGGTGCCGTGTACGCCGGTGGCGCCGGCGGAGCGGGCGGCGCCGGCGGCAGCGCGATCACTACCGCATCCCCGCTCGCTTTGGGAGGTGCCGGCGGGGCCGGCGGCATCGGCCCCGGAGGCGGTGGCGGCGGCGGCGCGTGGGCGTATCCCGCCAACGCCGTCCCCGGCCTCGCCGGTGCGAAGGGTGACTTGGGCGGTGCCGGCGGAGCGGGCGGCGGCGCGGGCCAATTCGGGGGTGGCGGGGGCACCACCGGCGTCGCCGGCTCCGGCGCCGAGGCCCTGATCATCGGCGGCAATGGCGGCGGTGACGGGCAGTCGGTGTGACGCCGGCGGGCGCGCCGGCCTCAGAGGCCGGTGAGCCTATGACCCCGTCCACTCCAGCAGCTCGTCAGCGGGCCAGGTATTGACGATGCGCTCGGTGGGCACGCCCGCGTCCAGCGCGCGCTGCGCCCCATAGCCGAGGAAGTCCAGCTGACCCGGTGCGTGCGCGTCGGTGTCGATGCTGAACACGCAGCCGATCTCGAGTGCGAGCTTCAGCAGGCGGGTCGGCGGGTCGCGGCGCTCGGGACGCGAGTTGATCTCCACGGCCGTCCCGTGATCACGGCAGGCGGCGAACACCGTCTCGGCGTCGAACTTGGATTCCGGCCGGATGCCGCGGCCGCCGGAGACCAGCCGGCCGGTGCAGTGGCCCAGGACATCGGCGTGCGGGTTGGACACCGCGCGCACCATGCGCCGCGTCATCGCCTGGGCATCCATGGACAGCTTCGAGTGCACGCTGGCCACGACGACGTCGAGGCGCTCGAGCAGTTCGGGTTCCTGGTCCAGGCTGCCGTCTTCGAGGATGTCGACCTCGATGCCGGTCAGGATGCGCATCGGCGCGAACTCGTCGCGCAACCGGTCGATGACTTCGAGCTGCGCGCGCAGCCGCTCAGGCGACAACCCGTTGGCGATGGTCAGCCGAGGCGAGTGATCGGTCAGCGCGCAGTACTCGTGACCCAGCGCCGCCGCGGTGGCCATCATCTCGTCGATCGGCGCCGACCCGTCGGACCAGTTCGAGTGCAGGTGCAGGTCCCCGCGCAGCGCGGCGCGCAGGTCGCCGCCCCCGAGATCCTCGGCGGCGGAACGCAATTCGACCAGCAGCTCGGGTTCGCGACCGGACCAGGCCTGGTCGATGACCTTCGCGGTTTTCGGACCGATCCCGGGCAAGGTCTGCCAGCTGTTGGCCTGGCCGTGCCGCTCCCGCGCGGCGTCATCCAGGCCCTCGATGATGTCGGCGGCATTGCGGTAGGCCATCACCCGCCTGGGATCGTGGCGGCTCCGGTCCTTGTAATAGGCGATCTGCCTCAGCGCAGCTACCGGGTCCATGGCTCCAGTGTGCCTGGCCGCATCACAGCAGTTGGCCGGCGACGAACCCCGCGAGCAGCACGCAAAAGCCGCCGACTTCGCCGGCGATCAGCAGCACCATCGCCACTTCCAGGGAGCGGTCAGGGTTTTCGAACTGGTTGACGGTGTCACGTCGCGCGCCGTGGGTGATGTAGCCGATGATGGCGGCGACGAAAAAGAAGACCACGACGCCCGCGGCGGTCAGGTTGATCCACGTCGGCCAGGCGCTGAGTTCGACGAAGACGGCCAGCAGCAGGGTCGCGAACGAGTAGAGCAGCGCCGCGCGGTGCGCGATGTCGACGTACGGATGCGCCCGGTGGTCGGCGGCGGTCATGATCTGGCGGTATTTCCAGACACCGAGAACCAGGGCGAGCAGGAAGATCAGCCCGGCCGCCAGCAGGGTGATCTTGGTGTCGAGGCCCAGGGTGTACGTCATCGCGTGATGAGTTTAGTTTCCCTTAATAAAGCCCGACTAGCGTCGGGTGGATGCGATTCGCGTTCAAAACCTCACCCCAAAACACCACCTGGGCCGACATGCTCGCCGTCTGGCAGGCCGCCGACGACATCGAGGTCTTCGAATCCGGGTGGACCTTCGACCACTTCTATCCGATCTTCTCCGACAGCACGGGGCCCTGCCTCGAGGGCTGGACGACGCTGACCGCGCTGGCCCAGGCCACCAAGCGGCTGCGGCTGGGCACGCTCGTCACCGGCATCCACTACCGCCACCCCGCGGTGCTGGCGAATATGGTTGCGGCGCTGGACATCATCTCGAACGGTCGCCTGGAACTCGGCATCGGTGCCGGCTGGAACGAGGAGGAGTCGGGCGCCTACGGCATCGAGTTGGGCTCGATCAGGGAACGCTTCGACCGATTCGAGGAAGCCTGCCAGGTGCTGATCAGCCTGCTGAGCGAGGCGATCACCGACTTCGACGGCAAGTTCTACCAACTCAAGGGTGCCCGCAACGAGCCCAAGGGCGTGCAGCGCCCGCACCCGCCGATCTGCATCGGCGGCAGCGGCGAGAAGCGCACGCTCCCGATCACCGCGCGCTACGCCCAGCACTGGAACTTCGCCGGCGGGCCACCCGAACTGTTCGCGCAGAAGCGCGACGTCCTGGCCGCGCGGTGCGCGGACATCGGACGGGACCCCAAGGAGATCACGATGTCGGCCCACCTTCGGCTGGAGCCGGACCTCAACTACGGGAAGGTCATCGAGGACGCGGCGGCGCTGGGTGCCGAGGGACTCGACCTGGGCATCGTCTACCTTCCCCCGCCGCACGACGCCGCCGTGCTGGAGCCGTTGGCCGAGGCGATCCGGGAATCCGGGCTAGCGGATGGCTGATCGTGGCTAAGCCGGGGTCGGCCGGAGCAAACCCGGCCGGGATTGCGGGGGTGGCGGCTACACCCCGAACAGCATCAGCTCTTCGGCGGTGATCAGTCGCTCTTGCTTAGCGGGAAATTCGCGGCTCTTTACCGGGTGACGAAACCACGACCAGGCGATTCGCCCCATCCGCGACCGAGGTAACGGGTTGACATGCACAGTGACCACTCCTGCAATCGGTCCGTTCTGGCGGGACTCCCCCGTGACTACCCTGTGACAGAGCCCACAACGAACCATTAGACAACAACCGTCTGGCAAACGTGGGCAGAAACGCCGAATTGAATTCTTCTGTTTCTGGTGTGACGGATGTGACTACGTGAGCGGCGCCGCCGTCGGCTTGATGGGCGCCGGCAGCGCCGTCGACCCCATCAGAAAACGGTCCACGCCGGCCGCGGCGGCCCGGCCCTCAGCTATCGCCCAAACGATCAGTGACTGGCCGCGACCCATGTCGCCGGCAACGAAAACGCCGGGGACCGAGGTGTCGAAGTCGGCGCCCCGCGCGACGTTGCCGCGGTCGGTGAGCTTCACGTCGAGCTCGGTGAGCAGGCCCGGCTTCTCGGGGCCGACGAATCCCATCGCCAGCAACACCAGATCGGCCTCGAGTTCGAAGTCGGAGCCCTCGACCTTGACGAACTTGCCGTCTTGCATGGTCACCTCGTGGGCCTTGAGGCCCGTCACGTGCCCGTCCTTGCCGACAAACTCCTCGGTGTTGACCGAGAACACCCGCTCGCCGCCCTCTTCGTGCGCCGAGGACACCCGGTACATCAGCGGATAGGTCGGCCACGGCGTGGATTCGGCGCGCGTGTCCGGCGGACGCGGCATGATCTCGAACTGGTGCACCGCGATCGCACCCTGCCGGTGCACGGTGCCCAGGCAGTCGGCCCCGGTATCACCGCCGCCGATGATGATGACCTTTTTGCCCTTGGCGGTGATCGGCGGTTCGCCGTCTTCCCCGAGGACGTCGTCGCCTTCCTGGACCCTGTTGCCCCACGGCAGGAACTCCATGGCCTGGTGGATGCCGTCCAGGTCGCGGCCGGGGATGGGCAGATCGCGCCAGGCGGTGGCCCCGCCGGCCAACACCACCGCGTCGAAGTCGGCGCGCAGCTGTTCGGCGGTGATGTCGACCCCGACGTTGACGCTCGCCCGGAACTCGGTGCCCTCGGCGCGCATCTGCTCCAGCCGCCGGTTCAGGACGCGCTTCTCCATCTTGAATTCCGGGATGCCGTACCGCAGCAGCCCGCCGATGCGGTCGTCGCGCTCGAAGACGGTCACGCTGTGACCGGCGCGGGTCAGCTGCTGGGCGGCGGCCAGACCGGCGGGCCCCGAACCGACCACGGCGACCTTCTTGCCGGTCAGCTTGTCCGGCGGCAGCGGCACCACGAAGCCTTCCTCGAAGGCCCGGTCGATGATCTCCAGCTCGATCTGCTTGATCGTCACCGGATCCTGGTTGATGCCCAGCACGCACGCCGGCTCGCACGGCGCCGGGCACAGCCGCCCGGTGAAGTCCGGGAAGTTGTTGGTGGCGTGCAGCCGTTCGATCGCGTCGCGCCAGTGGCCCCGTCGCACCAGGTCGTTCCATTCCGGGATCAGGTTGCCCAGCGGACACCCGTTGTGGCAGAAGGGAATACCGCAGTCCATGCAGCGGGTCGCCTGCTCGCGCAGGGTCTCCTCATCGAAGTCCTCGTAGACCTCGTTCCAGTCGCGCAGTCGCAACGGGACAGGCCGGCGCTTCGGCAATTCCCGATGCGTGTATTTCAGGAAGCCGCTCGGATCAGCCATGCGCGGCCGCCATGATCGCCTTGTCCACGTCGATGCCGTCGCGCTCCGCCTCGGCGATCGCCTGCAGCACCTTCTTGTAGTCGCGCGGCATCACCTTGACGAAGTGCCGGTACTGGCGGGGCCAATCGGCCAGGATCCGCTGGCCGACAGCCGAATCGGTGGCGTCGACGTGCGCCTGGATGGCGCCGTGCAGGTACTCGGTGTCGTCCTCGTCAAGCGTCTCGAGCTCCACCATTTCGCCGTTGAGGTTGTTGGGCAATTCGCCGTCGGGGTCGTACACATAGGCCAGGCCCCCGGACATGCCGGCCGCGAAGTTGCGCCCGGTGCGGCCCAGAACGACGACCTTGCCTCCGGTCATGTACTCGCAGCCGTGATCGCCGACGCCCTCGACGACGGCGTGGGCGCCGGAGTTGCGGACCGCGAACCGTTCGCCGACCACACCGCGCAAGTAGACCTCCCCGCTGGTGGCGCCGAACAGGATCACGTTTCCGCCGATGATGTTGTCCTCGGCGACGTAGTCGGCCGGCGCGTTGTCCGACGGGCGCACCACGATCCGGCCGCCGGACAGGCCCTTGCCGACGTAGTCGTTGGCGTCGCCGTAGACGCGCAAGGTGATCCCCCGGGGCACGAATGCCCCGAAGCTGTTGCCGGCGGAGCCGTCGAAGGTGATGTCGATGGTGCCGTCCGGCAAGCCCTGGCCGCCATAGGCTTTGGTGAGCTCGTGGCCGAGCATGGTGCCCACCGTGCGGTTGACGTTGCTGATCGTGGTGGAGAACCGGACCGGCTTGCCGGAATCCAGCGCCTCGCGGCTCATCACGATCAGTTGCTGATCGAGCGCCTTGTCCAGGCCGTGATCCTGGCGCGAGCTGCAGTACAGGTCCTGGTTCATGAACGCCGACTCCGGCTCGTGCAGCACCGGCGCCAGGTCCAGCTTGTGCGCCTTCCAGTGTGCCCGCGCCAGCGTCGTGTCCAGCGCTCCGACCTGGCCCACGGCCTCGTTGAAGGTCCGGAAGCCCAACTGCGCCATGTACTCCCGCACCTCTTCGGCGATGAACATGAAGAAGTTCTCGACGAACTCGGGCTTGCCGGTGAACCGCTCCCGCAGCACCGGGTTCTGGGTGGCGACGCCGACCGGGCAGGTGTCCAGGTGGCACACCCGCATCATGATGCAGCCGGCCACCACCAGCGGGGCGGTGGCGAAGCCGAACTCCTCGGCGCCCAGCAGCGCGGCGATCATCACGTCGCGCCCGGTCTTGAGCTGCCCGTCCACCTGGACCACGATCCGGTCGCGTAACCCGTTGAGCAGCAAGGTCTGCTGCGTCTCGGCCAGCCCCAGCTCCCAGGGGGCGCCGGCGTGCTTCTGCGAGGTCAACGGCGTCGCGCCGGTGCCGCCGTCATGGCCCGAGATCAGCACCACGTCGGCGTGCGCCTTGGAAACCCCGGCCGCGACCGTGCCCACGCCGTTCTCCGACACCAGCTTCACGTGCACGCGCGCGGCCGGGTTGGCGTTCTTCAGGTCGTGGATCAGCTGCGCCAGGTCCTCGATGGAGTAGATGTCGTGGTGCGGCGGCGGCGAGATCAACCCGACGCCGGGCGTGGAGTGCCGGACTTCGGCGACCCACGGGTACACCTTGTGGCCCGGAAGCTGGCCGCCCTCACCGGGTTTGGCGCCCTGAGCCATCTTGATCTGGATGTCGGTGCAGTTGGTCAGGTAGTGCGACGTGACCCCGAAGCGGGCCGAGGCGACCTGCTTGATCGCGCTGCGGCGCCAGTCCCCGTTGGGGTCGCGGTCGAATCGCTTGACGTCTTCCCCGCCCTCGCCGCTGTTGGACCGGCCGCCCAGGCGGTTCATCGCGATGGCCAGCGTCTCGTGCGCCTCGGCGGAGATGGAGCCGTAGCTCATCGCGCCCGTGGAGAAGCGCTTGACGATCTCGCTGGCGGGCTCGACCTCTTCCAGCGGAACGGGGGGCCGCACGTCGCCGCGGAATTTCAGCAGCCCGCGCAGCGACGCCAGCCGCTCGCTCTGGTCGTCGACGAGGCGGGTGTATTCCTTGAAGATCTTGTATTGCCCGGTGCGGGTCGAGTGCTGCAGCTTGAACACGGTCTCCGGGTTGAACAGGTGGTACTCACCCTCGCGGCGCCACTGGTATTCGCCGCCCACCTCGAGTTCGCGGTGGGCGCGTTCGTCGGGCCGGTCGAGGTAGGCCAGCGTGTGGCGGGTGGCGACGTCGGCGGCGATGTCTTCCAGGGTGATCCCGGAGGTCGGGCAGCTCAGCCCGGTGAAGTACTCGTTGAGCACGTCCTCGGAGATGCCCACCGCCTGGAACAGTTGAGCGCCGGTGTAGGACGCCAGCGTCGAAATGCCCATCTTGGACATGACTTTCAGCACGCCCTTGCCGGCCGCTTTAACGTAGTTGTTCAGCGCCTTGTTGCGGTCGATCCCGTTGAATGCGCCCCGATCCAGCATGTCCTCGATCGACTCGAACACCAGGTACGGGTTGATGGCCGCCGCGCCGAAGCCGATCAGGGCCGCCATGTGGTGCACCTCGCGGGCATCGCCGGTTTCGACCACCAGGCCCACGTGGGTGCGGGTGCGGTCGCGCACCAGGTGGTGGTGCACCGCCGACACCGCGAGCAGCGACGGAATCGGGGCCAGCCGCTCGTCGGACTCGCGATCGGACAGGATGATGACGCGGGCGCCCTCGGCGATCGCCGCCGACGCCTGCGCGCGCACCTCCTCGAGTGCGGCGGCCAGCCCGGAGCCGCCCTCGGCGACCGGGTACAGGCAGCGAATCACCTTGGACCGCATGCCGTGTGGCCGCCCGTTGATCTTGTCGTCGGGGTTGAGGTTGATCAGCTTGGCCAGCTCGTAGTTCCGCAGGATCGGCTGTTGCAGGACGATCTGGTGACAGGAGTACTCGTCCGGGTTGAGCAGGTCGCGCTCGCCGCCGGTGGTGCCCTGCAGGCTGGTGACCACCTCCTCGCGGATGGCGTCCAGCGGCGGGTTGGTCACCTGAGCGAACAGCTGCTGGAAGTAGTCGTAGAGCATCCGCGGACGCTGAGACAGCACGGCAACCGGGGTGTCGGTGCCCATCGAGCCGATCGGCTCGGCGCCGGAGCGCACCATCGGCGCCACCAACAGGTTGAGCTCCTCGTAGGTGTAGCCGAAAGTCAACTGCCGCTTGACCAGTCGGTCGTGGGGCATCCGGGCGTACTCGCCCGCCGGCAGGTCGTCCAGGGGAACCAGGCCGTTGTCGAGCCACTCCTGATAGGGGTGCTCGGCGGCCAGCTCCGCCTTGATCTCCTCGTCGGCGACGATGCGGCCCTGGGCGGTGTCCACCAGGAACATCCGGCCGGGCTGCAGCCGCATCCGGCGCACCACGGTGGACGGGTCCAGGTCGAGCACGCCGGCCTCGGAAGCCATCACCACCAGGCCGTCGTCGGTGACCCAGATCCGCGAGGGGCGCAAGCCATTTCGGTCCAAAACGGCGCCGATGATGGTGCCGTCGGTGAACGTCATCGACGCCGGGCCGTCCCACGGTTCCATCAACGAGGCGTGGTACTGATAGAACGCCCGCCGCGCGGGGTCCATCGACTCGTGGCGTTCCCACGCCTCGGGGATCATCATCAGCACAGCGTGGGCCAGGCTGCGCCCGCCGAGGTGGAGCAGTTCGAGCGCCTCGTCGAAGCGCGCGGTGTCCGACGCGCCGGGGGTGCAGATCGGGAACAGCTTCTCGACGTCGTCGCCGAACAGGTCGGTCTTGATCAGCGCCTCGCGCGCCCGCATCCAGTTCTCGTTGCCGGTGACGGTGTTGATCTCGCCGTTGTGCGCGATGCGCCGGAAGGGGTGCGCGAGCGGCCACGACGGGAAGGTGTTCGTGGAGAAGCGGGAGTGCACGATGCCCAGCGCGCTGGTGAGCCGATCGTCTTGCAGGTCAAGGTAAAACGCCTTGAGCTGCGGGGTGGTCAGCATCCCCTTGTAGATGAAGGTCCGACCGGAAAGGCTTGGGAAGTAGACGGTTTCGCGACCGGGGCCGTCCTGGCCCGGGCCTTTGGTTCCCAGCTCGTGCTCGGCGCGCTTGCGCACCACATAGGCCCGGCGCTCCAGCGCCATCCCGGAGGCGCCCGCCATGAACACCTGCCGGAAGGTGGGCATCGCGTCGCGCGACAGCGCACCCAGCGACGAGTCGTCCGTCGGCACGTTGCGCCAGCCGATGACCTGCAGGCCCTCGGACTCGGCGATCTTCTCCACCGCGGTGCACGCGGCCGCGGCGTCCTTCGACGACTGCGGCAAGAACGCAATACCGGTGGCGTAACTGCCCGCAGGCGGCAATTCGAAATCCACGACCTCGCGCAGGAACGCGTCCGGGACCTGAATCAGGATGCCGGCGCCGTCACCGCTGCGCGGCTCGGCGCCCTGGGCGCCGCGGTGTTCGAGGTTCAGCAGGGCGGTGATCGCCTTGTCGACGATGTCCCGGCTGCGACGGCCGTGCATGTCGACGACCATGGCTACCCCGCACGAATCGTGCTCGAACGCGGGGTTATATAACCCGACGCGCTTGGGCGTCATATGCACCTGACCCTTCAACCAGAACGTTCTTCGCTGCCGTTACGAGCGGCTCCGACGGGGCCGCACCCAGAGGTTGCGGGCTCAAGCCCCTTCGGTCTTGTCGATCGGCTGTGCCCCAGGTGGAGACGATCCGTCAGGGATTCGTCCGTGCAGCGCTGAACGGTGGCCTGGAACTGGTTTCGACAAGTCGTAAAACGATATGACAATACCCGCCTGACATGCCAACTTCGTTAAGTCTAACCGCCAGCTGGCGGCGGCGTAAATTCGCTGCAGCGGGCGGTCGGCAACGTCGCCGACATGGGTGTTTTCTGTTGATATTTTCCCGACCCCAGCGGCGATTCTACCCAACCGCGAGGCGTATCTGCCAATTTTGCAAGTTTGCTGTGATCGCGCACACGCGTCGCGGCCTCGGTAGTCGCCTCACCCACGGGCGTGCTCAGCGGACGGCGGGGGGCGTCGCGACGTGGGCGCCGCGGGCCCCGGCGGAGTTTGCACGCGCCGGCGTGACCGATACTGGATTCGTACCGGTCCACGCGAGGAGCCCATGAACGAGCGCGACGAATTCCTGCGCGACCGTCTGCAGCCCGACCAGTCCGGCGCGCCCGCGACCCGCCCGCCCGGTCCGTCGCCGGCGGGCCCGCACCCCGCGGCACCGCCTCCC
>LQPB01000014.1 GCA_002102225.1 Mycobacterium interjectum | reverse complement strand
TGATCCGAGGCGGGGGCCGCGGCCGGCGCGGTGAAAGTCGGGCCCATTGCGACCGGCGGCAAGGGCGGCGCGGCGGCGACGGGTGCCGGCACCGCGACGGCGGGGGGTGGGGACAGGGCGGCCAGGCCGGCCAGGCCCCCGAGGCCGCCGAGCGCACCCAACGGGGCGACGGCAGGCAGCGCAAGGGCCAGCGCGGCCGGCTGCGTGACCCCGAATGAGGCGATTTCCGCGATGTGAAGCGGCCAGTCGAACAGCTCAAGGCTGATCAGGTACTGAACGGCCAGCACCGGATTCTGCGTCAGATACACGCCGAACTGTTCCAAGTCTTCGAGGACTTCCAGGGATCGGACTACATAAAAGATCGCTTGGCTCGGGTCCGCGTAGTCGTCGTATTCGAGTCCGTTGACGGTGCCCTCGGCAGGATTCCACGTCACCCCGAAGTTCTGCAGGATCTGCGCGATGAGTTGATTCAGCGGGTTGTCGACCAGCGGGTCGTGGGCGAGTTGGATGTTTCCGATACCCAAGTCGTTTTGCAGAAAATCCACGAACCACTGTGGAAGATTGAACGGGTTGTCGGACTGCGATATCGCTTGGAGGTCCTGCGAGATCTGCTGGGGAAGCCCCAGCAGATTTTGCACCCACTGCTCGATCTGCTGCAGCACCCCCTGCAACGGGTTGGCGGCCGCCGACTGGGCCGGGGCTTGCGCGTCGGATTTGAGGATTTGTGGCGCGGGGGTGGTCGGCGGCGTCGACGCCACCGCCGTGGTGGACACAGCTTGGTAGACACCCATCGTGGTGGCGGCCTGAATCCACATCCGCACGTAGTCGGCCTCGTTGAGCGCGATCGGAATGGTGTTGATCCCAAAGAAATTGGTCGCCACCAAGGCTCCGTGGATGACGTGGTTGGCGGCCAGTTCGGGGAGCGTCGGCATGGCGGTCAGCGCCGCGGTGTAAGCGGTGGCCGCGGTCTCATGCTGGGCGGCCGCCGCCGCACTGTTCGCCCCGGCCTGCAGCAACCACGCCAGGTACGGGGCATGCGCGGCAACATACGACTCGGCGCTCGGCCCCTCCCAGGCGCCGCCCTGCACGGATGCCAGTACCGTGGTGAGTTCGTCTGCGGCCGAAGCGTATTCGGCACTCAGCGCATCCCACGCGCCCGCCGCCGCCAGCAGCGATCCCGGTCCCGGGCCGCTGCTCAGCAGCGCGGAGTGGACCTCCGGTGGGGAGGCCATCCAAATCGGCGCGGTCATCGCGGCACTCCTCGGGCTGGAAGGGCTACCAGACCGGGAGTCTAATGAAAATGATTGTCGTTATCAACCCGGAGCGCACCGGGCCGCCGCGCCGAGCTACACGAGGGGACGTCCCGTCCTGATCCGCCGGTCGACGTCCCACAGCAGGACGTTGAACGGGAACTGCCGAACAACCCGCGGCAGAACCCGGTTGACCGTGCGCAACACGGCCATCAGCCGGTCGAAGCGCCGTTGTCGGGCGGCGTCCCACGGCAGCCGCATCTCGTCGCGGAACCGCTGCGGCAAAAAGCCGGTGGTGATCAGCAACGAGAAGTTGTCCGACGCGCGCTGCAGCCGGCGCGGCAGCGTCACGCCCCGAATGCGGCCCGCGGCAATGGGATACAGGTAGTCCCGGACGGCATCGTCGATGTGCACCTTGGCCAGCGACTGCTGCCAGTACCGGTCGAAGGCCGCGCGGTCGGGCGGCCACATCTCCTCCGGGACCTGCAACGTGGTGGCCAGTGCCATGCCCTCGCGGTAGTGCCGGTCGGCGTCCTCGCCGTCCAGCTCGCCGATGAAGGTCCGGTAGATGTCCACCCCGCCCTTGTACAGGCAAGCCCCCACCCAGAGCTGCAAGTCGACGTCGAACGCGTTGTAGGACACCGGGCTGTCGGGCGTGGAGTACACCTGCGCGTGCGCCCGGTTCACCGCCCGGCGAAAGGCCTCCTTCTGGGCGTCGCTCCCGGCGGTCGCCACCGCGAGGTAGGTGAAGGTGGTGCGGGCCCTTTTGATCGGATGCAGGTCCACCCGCCCGCTTTCGACGCGGCTCTCCAGCACCCCGTAGCCGACGCCCGGCCGCGCCAATTGCATGATCACGTTCGCGGGGCCGGCGAGGAGCGCCACGCCCATCAGGCCCTCGTCGATGCCCAGGGCGCGCCTGGCGCGGACGTTCCGCCGCCGCGGCGGGTCCGCGACGGGGCGCTCGACCTGCCGAATCGGCTCGTGAATCGCCATGATGAGTCCTCCCGCGGCACCGGCCCGCTAAATGTGCGAACGCCCGTTTCCCGATGTTGTCCTGTCACCGGCGCCGATGTCAAGATGGTGGCTATGGCCGAGGGTTCCACCGCGCGCCCCTACCGCGGCGTCGATGCCGCCGAGCGGCTCGCCGGCCGCCGGCGCCGGCTGCTGACCGCGGGCCTGGACCTGCTCGGCGCGGAACAACAGGACATCTCCGAGCTGACCGTTCGTGGCATCTGCGGCCAGGCCGGACTGGCGGCGCGCTACTTCTACGAAAGCTTCACCGATAAGGACCAGTTCGTCGGGCGGGTGTTCGACTGGGTGGTCGCCGAGCTGGCGGCCACCACCCAGGCCGCGGTGGCGGCGGTCCCGTCGCACGAGAAGACCCGCGCCGGGATGGCCAACATCGTGCGGACCATCGCCGGTGACCCCCGGATCGGGCGGCTGCTGTTCAGCACCCAGCTGGCCAACCCGGTCATCGTGCGCAAGCGCGCCGAATCCAGCGCCCTGTTCGCCATGCTGTCCGGCCAGCACGCCGTCGAGGCGCTGCGGGCACCGGCGAACGAGCGCGTCAAGGCGGCGGCGCACTTCGCGGTCGGGGGGGTCGGACAGACCATCAGCGCCTGGCTGGCCGGCGACGTCCAACTCGGGCCGGACCAGCTCGTCGATCACCTGGCGGCGCTGCTCGAGGAACTCACCAACCCCGACCTGTATCGCGTCACGGAAACAGCGGCAGGTGCCACAGCCGCATCCCAGGATTGATCAACCACAACCGCATCAGCGTGAGTCGCAGCAGCCGCTGCGCGCTGAAGATCATGAAGACCGCCACCGGCACCTCGATCAGCAACGCGGTGGTGACCGACAGCCAGACGTCCTTGGGCCCGGCGGTCATCAGGTCGAACCACGCGTCGCAGATCAGCAACACCCCGGTGGTGAATGCGGCCGGGACCAGCAGCTGACGGCGCAAATAGCCGAGCAGCGCGGTGGCCATCATGAACCCGACCAGCAGGACGTCGAAACCGATCCAGGTCAGGGTCCAATTGTGGGCGACGTAGTTCTGCGGCAGCGTCATCGACAGATACCCGAGCCAGGGGACCATCGCGATCGATCCCCCGGTCATCAGGCTCAACCGGATGCGCCGGACCCGGGCCAGAAACTGCGGATCGATCACGTCGCTTAGCGGTTGCTCCAGCCGGCTGATCAGGTCGCGGCGCTGCTCGGGCGTCAGCGCCGCGATCTGGGCGTCGGACAGAATGCCGTGGGTCATCTCCGCTTCAGCGTACGGCCCCCACCGGGGGCCGCCGGTCGGCCGCGGTCTTGGGCACGGCCTGGGTGTCGCTGTGGCCGAATTCCCTGACCCAGCAAGCGAATTCCAGCGTGATGCCGTCGGGGTCCTGAAAGTAGAACGAGCGCACGTAAACGCCGGGATGAACAGTCGCGGAGACCTGGCGCTCGCTCTCGTCGTGGTTGAGCACCGGGCCGACCCGCACGCCCTTGTCCTTGAGCCGCTGCCGGTAGTCGTCGAACTTCTCCGCCGGCACGTGGAACGCGAGGTGGTTCATGGTGCTCACCGCGCTGGTGATGTCCCCGATGCCGGGGATCGCGCCCGGCGACGACAGGCCGGGCACGCGGTCGGGGGCGTCGGCGAACCAGAAGAACGCGACGCAATCGCCGTTGCCGGCGTCGAAGAAGAAGTGCTGCCCCGCGCCGTCGGGCAAATCGAGCGATTTGATCAACGGCATCCCGAGGACTCCCGAGTAGAAGTCCACCGTCCGCGCCATGTCCGAGCACACCAGCGCGACATGGTTGATCCCGCCGAGCTCGAATTCCGTGTTGGCGTTGTGCGGCTTGATCATCATGTGGCTCCCGTCCGCGGAGTCATGGCCAAGATGCGAATCTGAATCTAACATCAGGTTCAGTTTTGCTCTAGGGAGGTGCGCCCGGGTGTCGACCGCAGCGAAACCTCATGAGCGAGCCGGCACCCTCCGGGCGTTTCCGACCCAGCGCGGCAGGCGGACGCAAGCGGCGATCGACGTGGCGGCACGGACCGTCATCGCGCGCAAGGGCATTCTGGCGACAACGATCGCCGACATCACCGCGGAGGCGGGCCGTTCCTCAGCCTCGTTCTACAACTACTACGACTCCAAAGAGGCGATGGTCCGCGAATGGGCCCTGCGGTTCCGGGAGGAGATCACCCAGCGGGCGCGCGTGGTGACCGAACACGGCCTGTCCAATCGCGAGCGCGCGTACGAGGCCGCCGCCGCGCAGTGGCACACCTACCGCAACCGGCTCGCCGAGGTCGTCAGCATTTATCAGCTGGCGATGGTCAGTGATGACTTCGCGCAGTACTGGGCCGAGATCTGTTCCACGCCAATCGCATTCATCAGCGATTCGGTTCGGCGCGCCCAGGCCGACGGCCACTGCCCCGACGACGATCCACGACTCATCGCCGAGGCGATTCTGGCCATGTTCTACCAGTTCTGTTACGTGCAGCTCGCCCGTCCCGGCGAGCCCGATGACGCCGCGTGCATCCGCACGCTGGCCAACATCTACTACCGGGCCATTTACGCCGAGGGAGGTGAGCCGAATTGACGCGTCGCAACGCCGCCGCCGGGGTGCTCCGCGAGTTCGTCGGGCTACCGTCGCCCACCGCCGGGCGCGCCGGCGCGGGCGGGCATCCCTGCCAGGGGCTTTACCACCGTGCGGTGGGACGCAAGCCGAAGGTGGCGGTGATCGCCGCGCACTACCAGATCGACTTCTCCGAGCACTACCTCGCGGACTACCTGGCCACCCGCGGCGTCGGCTTTCTGGGCTGGAACACCAGATTCCGCGGCTTTGAAAGCAGCTTCCTCCTCGACCACGCGCTGGTCGACATTGGTGTCGGGGTGCGTTGGCTGCGGGAGGCGCAGGGCATCGATGCCGTTGTGCTGCTGGGTAATTCGGGTGGCGGATCGCTGATGGCCGCCTATCAGTCACAGGCGGTCGACCCCAACGTGACTCCGCTCGAGGGCATGCGCCCCGCGGCCGGACTGACCGAGTTGATCCCGGCCGACGGCTACGTCTCCACCGCGGCCCACCCGGGCCGCCCCGACGTCCTGACGGCCTGGATGGACGCCGCCGTCGTCGACGAGAACGACCCGGTCGCCACCGCCGCCGACCTCGACCTGTTCAACGAGGACAACGGCCCTCCGTACTCGGCGGAGTTCATCGCCCGCTACCGGGAGGCACAGACCGCGCGCAACCACGCCATCACCGACTGGGCCGAGACGGAATTGAAACGTGTTCGCGCCGCGGGTTTTTCGGACCGACCCTTCACGGTGATGCGCACCTGGGCCGATCCCCGCATGGTCGATCCCAGCATCGAGCCGACCAAGCGCCAGCCGAACCTGTGCTACGCGGGCCTCCCGGTCAAGGCGAACCGGTCGGCACACGGCATCGCCGCGGCATGCACCCTGCGCAACTGGTTGGGCATGTGGAGTCTGCGGGTGGCGCAGACCCGGGCGGAGCCGCACCTGGGCCGCATCGACTGCCCGGCGCTGGTGGTGAACGCCGAGGCCGACACCGGCGTGTTCCCGTCCGACGCCGAGCGCATCTACGGCGCGCTCGCCAGCACGGACAAGGCGCGGGTTTCGATCGACACCGACCACTATTTCACCACCCCGGGTGCACGCAGCGAGCTGGCCGATACCATCGCCAGGTGGATCACCAAGCGGTGGCGCTGAGGGTTCTGGCCCATTTCGTTCCCGGCGACAAGGTGCTCGACTTCGTTGCGCCAGAATCGGATTGGCTCGACATCCGATGGTGCGCCGAGGACGACGACGCGGGCTTCTATCGCGAGCTGCCGCGGGCGGACGTAATCTGGCATGTGCTTCGGCCGCTCTCGGGCGCCGACCTGCGGCGCGGGGACCGGCTGCGGCTGGTGCACAAGCTGGGGGCCGGGGTGAACACGATCGACGTGCGGACCGCCACCGACCGCGGTATCGCCGTCGCCAACATGCCGGGTGCCAACGCCCCGTCGGTGGCCGAGGGCACTGTGCTGCTGATGCTGGCCGCGCTGCGCCGGCTACCGGGCCTGGACCGCGCGATCCGCCAAGGGCGGGGCTGGCCGTCGGACCCTGGGCTGGGCGAGACAGTACGCGACATCGGTGGCTGCACCGTCGGCCTGGTGGGCTACGGCAACATCGCCAAGCGGGTGAGCGAGATCGTCGCGGCGATGGGGGCCACGGTGCTGCACACCAGCACCCGCGACGACGGCCGGCCCGGCTGGCGGCCGCTGGCCGAATTGCTGGCCGCCAGCGACATCGTGTCGCTGCACCTGCCCCTGACGGCGCACACGCGTCATCTCCTCGGCCGCGACGCGCTGGCCCGGATGAAACCGAATGCGGTGCTGGTCAACACGTCCCGCGGCGCCGTCGTCGACGAGGCGGCCCTGGTCGACGCGCTGAGCGCGGGTGGGCTCGCCGCGGCCGGGCTGGATGTCTTCGAGGTCGAGCCGGTGGCGCCGGACAATCCGCTGCTCGGCCTGGACAACGTGGTGCTGACGCCGCACGTCACCTGGTACACCGCGGACACCATGCGCCGGTATCTGACCGAGGCGGTGGCCAACTGCCGCCGGCTGCGCGACGGCCAGCCGCTGGCCCATGTAGTCAACCAACCGACTGGTTGTTAGCTTGGAGGCTGCTGGGCCGAAACGCGAGCCATGGGAAGGCGACCAATGCCGATCGCAATAACTCCTGAGCATCAAGACCTGGCCGACTCGGTGCGGTCCCTGGTGGCGCGCGTTGCGCCGTCCGAGGTGCTGCACCAGGCCATGGAGACACCGATCGAAAACCCCCCGCCGTACTGGCGGGCCGCGGCCGAACAGGGCCTGCAGGGCGTGCATTTGGCGGAATCGGTCGGCGGACAGGGCTTCGGCATCCTCGAATTGGCCATCGTGCTGGCCGAGTTCGGCTACGGGGCGATGCCCGGCCCGTTCGTGCCCTCGGCCATCGCGAGCGCGCTGATCTCGGCGCACGACCCGAACGCGAAGGCCCTCTCCGAGCTGGCGTCCGGCGCGGCGATCGGCGCCTACGCGCTCGATTGCAGCGGGCTGACCGCCACCCGTCAGGGTGACGCGCTGGTGATCCGCGGCGAGGTCCGCGCGGTCCCGGCCGCCGCGCAGGCGTCGCTGCTGGTGCTTCCGGTCGCGATCGACAGCGGCGAGGAATGGGTGGTGCTGCGCGCCGAACAGCTCGAGATCGTGCCGGTGAAAAGCCTTGACCCGCTGCGGCCCATCGCGCATGTGCGGGCCAACGCCGTCGAGGTCGGCGACGACGCTGTGTTGGGAAACCTGAACATGGCGACCGCGCACGCGCTGATGACCACGCTGCTGTCGGCCGAGGCCATCGGTGTGGCGCGCTGGGCGACCGACACGGCGTCGCAATACGCGAAGATCCGCGAGCAGTTCGGTAGGCCGATCGGGCAGTTCCAGGCCATCAAGCACAAGTGCGCGGAGATGATCGCCGACACCGAGCGGGCCACCGCGGCCGTCTGGGATGCGGCCCGCGCGATCGACGAGGCCGGCCAAAACGATTGGGACATCGTCGCTCCCGGGGTCGAGTTCGCCGCCGCGGTGGCGGCGACGTTGGCGCCGGCGGCCGCCCAGCGCTGCGCGCAGGACTGCATTCAGGTGCACGGCGGCATCGGGTTCACCTGGGAGCACGACACGAACGTCTACTACCGCCGGGCGGTGATGCTGGCCGCCTCCTTCGGCCGCGCATCGGAGTACCCGCAGAAGGTGGTGGACACCGCGACCACCACCGGGATGCGCGCGGTCAACATCGACCTCGATCCGGACACCGAGAAGCTGCGGGGCGAGATCCGTGCGGAGGTGGAGGCGCTCAAGGCGATGGAGCGCGACGCCCGCAGGGTCGCGATCGCCGAGGGCGGCTGGGTCCTGCCGTACCTGCCCAAGCCGTGGGGTCGGGCCTCCAGTCCGGTGGAGCAGATCCTCATCGCCCAGGAGTTCAGCACCGGGCGGGTCAAGCGGCCGCAGGTCGGGATCGCGGCATGGATCATCCCGTCGATCGTCGCGTTCGGCACCGAGGAGCAAAAGCAGCGGTTCCTGCCGCCCACCTTCCGCGGCGAGATGATCTGGTGCCAGCTGTTCTCCGAGCCGGGCGCCGGGTCCGACCTGGCCGGGCTGAGCACCAAGGCGACCAAGACGGAGGGCGGCTGGCGCATCACCGGGCAGAAGATCTGGACCACCGCCGCGCAGTTCTCGCAGTGGGGCGCGCTGCTGGCGCGTACCGACCCGAGCGCTCCGAAACACAACGGCATCACGTACTTCCTGCTGGACATGAAAAGCGAGGGCGTCACCGTCAAGCCGCTGCGTGAGCTGACGGGCCAGGAGTTTTTCAACACCGTCTACATCGACGACGTGTTCGTGCCCGACGAGTGCGTGCTCGGCGAGGTCAACCGGGGCTGGGAGGTCAGCCGCAACACGCTGACGGCCGAGCGGGTTTCGATCGGCGGCAGCGACGCGAATTTCCTTGCGACGCTTCCCGAGTTCGTCGAGTTCGTCCGCGACGGGCAGTTCGATCAGGTGGCGCAGCACCGGGCCGGGCAGCTGATCGCCGAGGGCCACGCGGCCAAGGTGCTAAACCTGCGCTCGACGCTGTTGACGCTGGCCGGAGGCGACGCCATGCCGTCGGCGGCGATCTCGAAGCTGCTGTCGATGCGAACCGGCCAGGGCTACGCGGAATTCGCGGTGTCGTCCTTCGGCACCGACGCCGCGATCGGCGACACCGCCGAGCTGCCCGGCAAGTGGGGCGAGTACCTGCTGGCCAGCCGGGCCACCACCATCTACGGGGGCACCTCGGAGGTGCAGCTCAACATCATCGCCGAACGGCTGCTGGGCCTGCCCCGCGATCCGTAACCGCCCCAGAAAAGGGACATGCCGACCCGTCGCACGTCTGTCAGGTCGGCATGGCCCGGTCTTTGGCCGCTAGGCGGGCGGCGCGAGCTCACCACCACCAGTTCCACCAGGGCCGGTAGCCCAGTCCGGGGGGACCCCAGCCACCATTGCCCCAGCCGGGGTGGCCCCAGCCGGGGTGGCCGGCCCAGCCGCGGTGGCCCCAACCTGCGCCGTGGCCGCCCCAGCCGCCGCCGGGTCCGCCCCAGTGACCGCCGGGTCCGGGTCCGCCCCAGTGACCGCCGGGGCCGGGTCCGCCCCAGTGACCACCGGGGCCGCCACCACCATGGCCGCCGCCGTGGCCGCCACCACCACCGGGCCGCAGCGGGATGCCCGGGGCCCCGTGCGGGCCGGCCATGTCGAAGCTGTTGCCGGGTGATGCCGGTGGCGGAGCGGCATGCGCCGCCGGGCTGCCCGCGAACAGCAGCGCTCCCAGCAGCAAGCCGGCCGCGGCCGCGCCGACCGCGGCCCTGCGGAGCGAATGCAATGAGATCAACATTTTGCGACTCCTTCGACGGATCGGAAGGTTCAGCGCCAACGATCGCTAGTGCGTCACAGGGACCATACCCATTTTTCCGAAAATTACACCAACTCAGCAACGCGCTAAGAATGGCGAAATATTCCGCTCTCTTCGCATATAAGAATCGCGTCGCGAGACGGTCAACTTGCGATCCTACTGGTTTCAGTGTTGGCCGACCGGGCAGCTACCCAGCTCAGATAGGTTGTACTGAAATACGTACCCACGCACTTCCGTGAATAAGAAATGGAGCAAATAAGCATCGCCCCGCTCCGAATGATTGATCCAGTCATTGCGTTCGGCAAATAGCGATATCGCGCTTAACCGGGCGTCCCCTGCCCCGCGGCTTCCGTTCATCGCCCCCCGCGCCGGGCCGCCCGCGCGCCGCGGGCGCTCGTCGACGCGCATACTGAAGAGCGGATCTACTGACGTGCACCCTCCCAGAGAAAGTCGCGCGATGACGATCAACTCAGGCCCCAACCGGTTCGCCCGGTACACCGCCAAGCCGCCCCTGCCCGGGCAGACTGGGCCGACGCAGCGCCTCAGCGCGCTTGGCGAGGCAGCCGCCCGGCCGTCCCGCGATCGCCGCACGCGCCGGACCGTCGACCTGCCGCTGGCCACCCACCGCGCACTCGACGTCTGGCAGCGCGACGCCGCCGACCGCATCGGCGTCGCCCGGGTAACCGGGCAAGAGGTTCTCAGCGCGCTCATCGATCAGTTGCTGATCGATCCCAAGCTCTCCGCACAGATCACCCGCGCCATTCAAGCGCGTCGGTGACCCCGGACCCCGCCGACCGGCGTAGGTCAGTCGATCTCCATCTCGCGTAGCTCGCGCTTCAGGACCTTGCCGGTGGGGTTGCGCGGCAACTCGTCGAGGAAAATCACTTCCCGCGGCACCTTGTAGCGCGCCAGGTGGTCGCGCACGTAGTGCTTGATGGTGTCCTCGTCGACGCTGGCGTCGTCCTTCTTGACGACGAACGCGCGCAACCGGTGGCCCCACTCCTTGTCCTCGACGCCGATGGCGGTGGCCTCCACGACATCCGGATGGCCGTTGATGAGGTCCTCGACCTCGGCCGGGAAGACGTTCTCGCCGCCGGAAACGATCATCTCGTCGTCGCGCCCGCTGATGTAGAGCAGGCCGTTCTCGTCGAAGTAGCCGACGTCGCCCGAGGACAACATCCCGTCGATGATCTGCTTCTTGCCCCCGCCGGTATATCCCTCGAACGGGAACGCGTTGCCGACGAAGATCCGCCCGACCTCACCCTGCGGCAACTCCTTGCCGTTGTCGTCGAAGATCTTGACCTTGACGCCCTTGACGACCGGGCCGACGGTCGAGGAATTGAATTCCAGGTGCTTGGGCTCGGCGATCGTGGCGAAGGCGATTTCCGTCGAGCCGTACATGTTGTAGACCACGGGGCCGAGGTCCTTGAGCGCGCGTTCGGCCAGGTCGGCGCCGAGCGCCGAGCCGGACACGAAGACGATCTTCAGCGAGGACAGGTCCGGCTTCTTGTCCATCTTCTCGATCGCATCGAGGATGCGCGACAGCATCACCGGAACGACGACCATCGCGGTCACCTTGTACTTTTCGATGTCCTCGAGCACCAGCGGCGGCTTGAACTTGCGCCGCAGCACCAGCGTCGAGCCAAGGAACATCGCGATGGTGCCGTGCAGGAATCCCAGCGCGTGGAACATCGGGGCGGGTAGCGAGGTCACCTCGCCGGCCTTGAACGGCACGTGCGACAGGATGCCCCCAATCGGCGCCAGCGTCGGCGGGGTGCTGCGGTTCGCGCCCTTGGGCGTGCCGGTGGTGCCGCTGGTCAGGATGATGATCGACGAGTGCTTGCTCGCCTTCGGGGCGGGGGACTTGTCGCTGCGTTCGATCAGGTCGGCCAGCGTCTCGTCCTTGCTGCCCGACGGCTCGTCCGCATCGGGGTTGGATCCCAGCGCCCGCAGCTTGCCCAGCTCCGGCTCGGCTTTGCTGACGGCCTTCGTGTACTCGTCGTCGTAGATGATCAGCTTGGCGCCCTCGCGCTCCGACACCTCCTTGATCTGCGGGCCGGAGAACTCGCTGTTGAGCAGGATGATGCGGGCGCCGACCCGGGCGGCGCCGAAGTAGGCGATGAGGAACCAGCGGGTGTTGCGGGCGAGGACGGCGACGCCGTCGCCACCCTTGACCCCCTTCTCCAGCAGCCCGTTGGCCACCGCGTGAGCGGCGTCATCGAGCTCGCGGTAGGTGAATTCGCCCTCCTCGTCGATGCAGGCGGCCTTGTCGGGATGGCGCCGTGCGTTGAGCGACGGCAGCATGCCGAACTCGCCCCACTTGTAAATGTCGGCGGCCATCGCGGCGTAGTTCTGCGGCGGCTCGATCCGGAACGCCCCCGATTCGAAGATCTTGCGCACGTAGTGCAATTCGGCGGCGCCGCGGTCGAGGTACTGCTGAACTTTGGCGACAGCCTGCCCAGGCAGGCCGATGAGGTTTGGCATGGAATCCACCCTATGTGACGTCCGTCTCAGTGCCACTAGTTAATACCCCCCGACTTACGATGATGAACATGTCCGGTCCGGCGTCATTGGAGGTGGCCGGGCACCAGGTCAAGGTCACCCATCCCGACAAGGTGGTCTTCGAACGCCACGGTGGGGCGGGCCCGTACACCAAACTCGACCTGGTCCGCTACTACCTGTCCGTCGCCGAAGGGGCGCTGCGCGGCGTCGCCGGGCGGCCGATGATCCTCAAGCGGTTCGTCAAGGGCATCGGGCAGGAGGCCGTCTTCCAGAAGCGGGCTCCGGCCAACCGGCCGGAATACGTGGACGTTGCCGAACTGCACTCCGCGCGCGGCACGTCCGCCGCCGAAGCGGTCATCCACGACGCCGCGGGGCTGGCGTGGGTGATCAACCTCGGCTGCGTCGACCTCAACCCGCACCCGGTGCTCGCCGGCGACCTCGATCACCCCGACGAACTGCGCGTCGACCTCGATCCGATGCCCGGCGTCGGGTGGCCCCGCATCGTCGAGGTCGCGATGGTGGCCCGCGAGGTGCTGGAGGACTACGGCCTGGTGGCGTGGCCGAAGACGTCCGGGTCCCGGGGTTTTCACATCTATGCCCGGATCGCCCCGCGCTGGGGCTTCCGCCAGGTGCGCCTGGCGGCCCAGACCGTCGCCCGCGAGGTCGAGCGGCGGGCGCCCGAGGCCGCGACGAGCCGCTGGTGGAAAGAGGAGCGCGAGGGCGTCTTCGTCGACTTCAACCAGAACGCCAAGGACCGCACGGTCGCCTCGGCCTACTCCGTGCGGGCGACCCCGGACGCGCGGGTCTCGACGCCGCTGCGCTGGGACGAGGTCGCCGGCTGCCGGCCCGAGGCGTTCACCATCGACACTGTCCCCGCCCGGTTCGCCGACCTGGGCGACCCGTGGGCCGGGATGGACGACGCGGTCGGCGAGCTCGACCGGCTGCTGATGCTGGCCGAGGAGATGGGACCGCCGGAGCGAGCACCGAAGGGTTCCGGCACCCGCACCGAGGGCGGACGCGTCTCGTCGATGCCGCTCATCGAGATCGCCCGCACCAAGACCAGGGACGAGGCGATGGCCGCGCTGGATACCTGGCGGGACCGCTATCCGGCCGCGGCCGCCCTGCTGCAGCCGGCCGACGTGCTGGTCGACGGGATGCGCGGGCCCAGTTCCATCTGGTACCGGATCCGGATCAACCTGCAGCACGTGCCCGGCGACCAGCGCCCGCCGCAGGAGGCGCTGATCGCCGACTACAGCCCGTGGGAACGCTACGGAGCGCGCTACCAGAACGGCTAGACGCCCAGCCGCCCCATCCGGGTCGTGGTGCGCAGGTACGCGAACCAGGTGACGGCCAGCAGCGCGATGAAGAACGCGACGTAGAAGCGCAGGGCGGGCTCGATGCTGCCGAACTGCGACTTGGACCAGGCGTAGGCCAGCGGCACCACGAACCCGCCGAAGGCCCCGATCGACGAGATGACGCCCAGCGCCCCCGCGGCCTGGCGGCGCATGTGCACCATGGTGCCCGGGTCGCCGCCGGCGAGCTCGCCCTTGAGCACGAAGATCCGCGAGATCATCCGGTAGGTCGAACCGTTGCCGATGCCGGTGGCGACGAACAGGAACATGAAGCTGGCGAAGAACACCGGCAGGTTTTTGGCGTCGACGGACCACAGCGCCGCCGCGGCACCGACGGCGAGCATCACGAAACTCATCGCCGTGATCCGCGCCCCGCCGATCCGGTCGGCCAGCCTGCCGCCCAGGGGCCGAATGACGGATCCGATGCCGGCCCCGAGAAACGCCCAGGTCAGCGCGATGTCCCCGCGTCCGAACACGGTCTTGAGCAAGGTCGGAAACGCCGCCGAGTAGCCGATGAAGGACCCGAACGTCCCGATGTAGAGCAGCGACATGATCCAGGTGTCGGCGTGCCGCAGCGACTGCAGCACCGGTTTCACGTCGGCCTTCGCCTCGGAGAGGTTGTCCATGAACGCGAACGCGCACACCGCGGCCGCCACGGCCAGCGGCACGTAGAACAGCCCGGCCCGCGCCAGCGCCACGCCGCCGCCGGCGATCACGATCGGCGGGATGATCTTCTGCACGACGGCCACACCGAGGTTGCCGCCGGCCGCGTTGAGGCCCAGCGCCCAGCCCTTGTCCTTTTCCGGGTAGAAGAACGAGATGTTGGCCATCGAAGACGCGAAGTTGCCGCCACCGAAGCCGGCGGTCGCGGCGATCGCGACCAGCACCGCGAACGAGGTGTGCGGATGGCTCACCACCCAGGCCAGCAGCAGGCAGGGGATCAGCAACAGCGACGCCGACACGATCGTCCAATTGCGGCCGCCGAAGATCGGGACGGCAAACGTGTACGGCAGCCGCAGGAAGGCGCCGACGCCGCTGGGCACGGCGACCAGGCACAACGCCTGGCTGGCGCTCAGCGCCCAGCCGGACGCGGCGGGGTGCCCGTGCGGGCCGGCCATCATCTGGACGACCACGATGCTCCACAGCATCCACACGCTGAACCCGATGTGCTCGGCGAAGATGGAGAAGACCAGGTTGCGCCGCGCGATCGGCTTGCCGGTCGTCTGCCAGAACGTGGGGTCTTCGGGGCGCCAGTCGTCGATCCAGTGCCGTCCGTGATGCCGCCCCCGCGGCGGCGCCGGGGCCAGCAGTCCAGTGCCGGTCTCGGGAGTGGTGGTCTCGGGAGTGGTCGTGGTCACGGACCCGACGCTAGGGACGGACTGTTACCGGTCGTGGTGTGCGCAGTTACGTCGGAGATACGTGGATCTCGCAACGGCCGGTGGTGGCCTGTCAGAACTTTTTTGGCGCCCGGATGCGGGAGAATCGACCCATGCAGGCGACCGACCAGCCCCTGGGACTGCGGGAACGCAAGAAGATCAAGACCCGCCAGGCCATCCGCCGTGAGGCGTTTCGCCTGTTCGACGCCCAGGGCTACGCCACCACCACCGTCGAACAGATCGCCGACGCCGCCGAGGTGTCACCGAGCACCTTCTTCCGGTATTTCCCGTCCAAGGAGTCGCTGCTGCTGGCCGACGACCTGGACCCGCTGATCCTGGCCGCGTTCCGGGCGCAGCCGGCCGAACTGTCGCCGAGCCAGGCCATCCGCCGGGCCTACGAATCGACGATGGCGGGCCTGTCCGACGAGCAGTCGGAGTTCGAGAGCACCCGCCAGCGACTGATCTTCTCGATACCCGAACTCAAGGCCGCGCTCTACGACGAGTACCGCCGGACCGTCACCGTGATGGCCGAGGCGCTCGGGGACCGAATCGGCCGTCCCGCAGACGATTTCGAGGTCCGCGTGTTCGTCGGCGCGATGGTGGGCGCGATGATGGCGGCCTACGACAGCGCGCCGAAAACGGCCGAGACGATCTATCGGGCCCTGGACTTTCTCGACGCCGGCATGCCGCTGGGCAGGCCCGGGCAATAAACGCGATAATCTCACGCGATGAGCGGTTGGAATCGACGGGGATTCTTGCAGCTCGCGGGGGCTATGGGGGTGGCCGCGATCGCCGGCGCGCCGGCCGCGTGCTCGCCGCGCAAACAGGCACCCGGCGCCGCGCCCGGCGGGTCGGTGACGATCACCCATCTGTTCGGTCAGACCGTCATCAAGGAGCCGCCCAAGCGCGTCGTCAGCGCCGGCTACACCGAGCAGGACGACCTGCTGGCGGTGGGCGTGGTGCCGATCGCGGTGACCAACTGGTTCGGTGACCAGCCGTTCGCGGTGTGGCCGTGGGCCCAGCCCAAGCTCGGCTCGGCCCAGCCGGTGGTGTTGAACCTGGACAACGGGATCCCGGTCGACCAGATCGCCGGGCTCAAACCCGACCTGATCGTGGCCATCAACGCCGGGTTGGACGCCGACACCTATCAGAAGCTGTCGGCGGTCGCCCCGACCGTCGCGCAATCCGACGGCGACGCCTTCTTCGAGCCCTGGAAGGAGCAGGCCACCACCGTTGGCCAGGCGGTGTTTCAGCCCGACCAGATGAAGTCACTGATCGACTCCGTCGACAAGCAGTTCACCGACGTCGCCCAGCGGAATCCGCAATGGAAGGGCAAGAAGGCGCTGCTGATGCAGGGCACGTTTTTTCAGGGCACGGTGGTCGCCACCCTGGCGGGCTGGCGCACCGACTTCCTCAACCAGATGGGCCTCGTCATCTCCGACGGCATCAAGCCCTTCGGCAGCGACCACCGCGCCGTCATCCCGCGCGATCAGATCAAATCGGTGCTCGATTCGGCCGACGTGGTGATCTGGACGACGGAAAGCCCCGACGAGCAAAAGGCGCTGCTGGCCGACCCGGAGGTGGCGGGCACCCTCGCGACCGCCCAGAACCGCCACGTCTTCACCACCAAGGACCAGGCCGGCGCGATCGCGTTCGCGTCGCCGCTGAGCTACCCGGTCATCGCCGAACAACTGCCGCCGCAACTCGGCAAAATCCTGGGTTAGAGCCGGCCTGTTTGAGCGTTCGCTAAGGCACCTCTGGCAGTGCTCGAAAATCCGTCCGCATCCCCTCCCGCCTGGCCCGATCGCGGAGTTACCGTCGAGTAATGAGCGTGACGGACATGAGCGGCGGCGCCCCCACGGAGCTGTCGACCGACCTGGTCGGCAACACCGTCTACGACTACGGCGACCGGGCGCTGATGCTCCAATGTGGCAGCACCGCCGAGGTATTGGCGTGGGTGGACGCCTTGCGCGCGGCGGCATTGCCGGGCGTGCTCGACATCGTCCCCGCCGCCCGCACCGTCCTGGTCAAGCTCGACGACCCCCGCTTGCAGGGGGTGACGCGGCAGCGGCTTCGCAGGATGCGAGTCACCGCCCCCGCGGACGCCCCGCCGGGCCGCGGCGCCGATGTGGTGATCGACGTCGTCTACGACGGTCCGGACCTCGCCGAGGTCGCCGAGCTCACCGGGCTCACCGCGGCGCAGGTCATCGACGCCCACACCGCCAGCCTCTGGCGGGTCGGATTCAGCGGATTCGCACCGGGTTTCGCGTACTTGGTCGACGGCGACGCGCGGCTGCGGGTGCCGCGCCGCGCCGAGCCCCGGACCTCCGTGCCGGCCGGTTCCGTCGCCCTCGCCGGAGAGTTCAGCGCGGTGTATCCGCGGCAGTCGCCCGGCGGCTGGCAGCTCATCGGACGCACCGACGCCGTCCTGTGGGATCTCGATCGTCCCAACCCGGCGTTGCTGACGCAGGGCATGTGGGTTCGGTTCCGGGCGGTCTGAAGGGGGTAGCCATGGTGATCCTGGAAATCCTGCGTCCCGGCCCGTTCGCCGTCGTCGAGGATCTCGGCCGACCGGGGCTGGCCCACCTCGGCGTCAGCCGTTCGGGGGCCGCCGACCGCGGCGCCCACCGGCTGGCCAACCGGCTGGTCGCCAACCCCGACGACCGCGCGACGGTCGAGGTGACGTTCGGCGGCTTGTGCGCCCGGGTCCGCGGCGGCGACGTCGACATCGCGGTGACCGGGGCCGACACGGACCCCACCGTGGACGGAATCGAGTTCGGTACCAACAGCATTCACCATGTCCGCGACGGGCAGGTGATCACCCTGGGCACCCCGCGCGCCGGCCTGCGGACGTACCTGGCGGTGCGCGGCGGCATCTGCGCGGAGCCGGTGCTGGGATCGCGCAGCTACGACGTGATGTCGGCGATCGGCCCGCGGCCGCTGCGGGCCGGCGACCGGCTGGCGATCGGCGCGCACACGGACGACTACCCCGAACTGGACCAGGCCCCGGTGGCGGGCATCGCCGAGCATCTGGTGGAGCTGCGGGCGGTGCCTGGGCCGCGCGACGACTGGTTGGTCGATCCCGACGCGCTCGTGCACACGATCTGGATGGCCTCCGACCGCAGCGACCGGGTCGGGATGCGGTTGGAGGGCCGACCGCTGCAGCACCGTTATCCCGACCGTCAGCTGCCCAGCGAGGGAACGACCCGCGGCGCGATCCAGGTGCCGCCCAACGGTTTACCGGTGATCCTGGGGCCCGATCACCCGGTCACCGGCGGCTACCCGGTGGTGGGCGTGGTCACCGACGAGGACCTCGACAAGGTCGCCCAGGTGCGGCCCGGCCAATACGTGCGGCTGCACTGGGCGCGACCCCGGTGCGCGGCGGGGGGACACCCGGTGTCGGGCGCCGCGGGGTGGCCGTTCTCCTAGCGCGGGCCGGTGCGGCGGGCTGGTAGACAAGGAGTGTGCAAGCCCAGGTCCACACCGCACGCCTGGTCCACACCTCCGATCTGGACGGTGAAACCCGGCAACGCGTGTGCCAGATGGTCACCGCCGCGTTCGCCGGAGGTTTCACCGACGACGATTGGGAGCACACGCTGGGCGGCATGCACGCCCTGATCTGGCAGCACGGCGCGATCATCGCGCACGCCGCCGTGATCCAGCGGCGACTGTTCTACGGTGACGACGCCCTGCGTTGCGGTTACGTCGAAGGGGTAGCGGTGCGGGAGGACTGCCGGGGGCAGGGCTTGGTGCACGCCCTGCTCGACGGCGTCGAGCAGGTGATCCGCGGCGCCTACGCAGTGGGTGCGGCCAGTTCGTCCGAGGCGGCCCGCGGGGTGTACACGGCGCGCGGCTGGCTGCCCTGGCGCGGGCCGACGTCGGTGCTGGCCCCTAGCGGTCCGGTCCGCACACCCGACGACGACGGGAGCGTGTACGTCCTGCCCGTCGGCATCAGCCTGGACACCGCCGCGGCCCTGGCGTGTGACTGGCGCGCCGGCGACGTCTGGTAGCGAGGCGTATTTCCGCGGCGGCGTTGCGCCCAAGGAATTCGGATTGAACGAAATGTATTCCAGCTCACACCGAATCCGATAACCGCGCGAAATCACTTGACGCGGCGGTTATTACCGTTGCCGAATTGTTGCTCAGCTTTTTACCAGATAACTGGGATTCAACTTACAGGCGATATCGGCCGGATCGAGTTGACGGACTTCCGTCCTTAATGTGAGCATCGAAACATACGGCGGGGCAAGTCTCTTCGTTCGCGCGACCTTGCGCGATCAGATCGGCGTGCCCTCGGTTGGCAGCAGTCAGTCATCAACGCGCCCAGGCGATTTCGCCGGCATGAGCGCGCGCGATATCCCGGCGACATCGTCGTCGCCGCCCGGGGCTAACCGCTGGAAGAGTTGGCAGAAAGGTGCAGACCGCATGGGCCGCAGCCACCGCATCACGAACTGGGATCCGGAAGACACGGCCGCCTGGGAGGCCGGCAACAACAAGATCGCCCGGCGCAACCTGCTCTGGATCATCGCCTGTGACCACATCGCCTTCGGCGTCTGGACCCTGTTTCCGGTGATGGCGCTGTTCATGCCCCAGAGCGTGTACGGCTTTTCGGCGGCCGACAAATTTCTGCTCGGCGCCACCGCCACTTTCGTGGCGGCATGCCTGCGGATCCCCTACTCGCTGGGCATCGCCACCTTCGGTGGGCGCAACTGGACCGTGTTGTCCATAGTGGCGTTGCTGGTGCCCACGGCCGGCACGATCTGGCTGCTGGCCAACCCCGGCCTGCCGCTGTGGCCATATCTGGTGTGCGCGGCGCTGACCGGGATGGGTGGGGCCAACTACGCGGCGTCGATGACCAACACCAACTTCTTCTACCCGCACCGGCGCAAAGGCTTTGCGCTCGGGTTCAACGCCGGGGCCGGCAACCTCGGGGTGCCGATGATCCAGCTGGTCGGGCTGCTGGTGATCGCCATCGCCGGCCACCGCCAGCCGTACTGGGTGTGCGGCCTTTACCTGATCCTGCTGACCGCCGTGGCGCTGGGTGCGACCCGCTACATGGACAACCTGGCGCACGCCACCTACGACGTCGGCCACCTGCGTTCGATCCTGTCCGAACGCGACACGTGGGTGCTCGCGATGCTCTACCTCGGCACCTTCGGCTCATGGATCGGTTTCTCATTCGCGTTCGGCCAGGTTCTGCAAATCAACTTCATCGGGACCGGGCAGAGCCACGCAGACGCCGCGCTGCACGCCGCCGAATTCGCTTTCATCGGCCCGGCGCTGGGGTCGGTGGCGCGAATTTACGGCGGTAGGCTGGCCGACCGCATCGGCGGTAGCCGCGTCACCCTGGCGGTGCTAGCGACCATGGGGGTCGCCACCGCGTTCCTGATCGCCCTCAGCACTCACGACGACCGCACGCCGGGGCTCACCACAACGGCCACCATGGTCGGCTACGTCTGCGGCTTCATGGCCCTGTTCGTCCTGGCCGGGTTGGGCAACGGCTCGGTGTACAAGATGATCCCCTCGGTCTTCGAGGCGCGTAGCCACCGGCTCGGCCTGACCGACACCGACCGCCGGCGTTGGTCGCAAGCCACGTCGGGCGCGGTCATCGGGTTCGTTGCCGCCTTCGGCGCGCTCGGCGGCGTGGGGATCAATCTCGCGCTGCGCCAGTCCTACCTGAGCACCGGCACCGACACGTCGGCGTTTTGGGTCTTCCTGATTTTCTACGTCGCCGCAGCGGCTTTGACGTGGGCGCGTTATGTGCGCCGACCCGCGTCGGCGGCCCCCCAAGCGGCGGCCTCGCAGGAGTTCGTCCGCGTGTGATGGTGGTCGCAACAGGGGCAATCCGTCAGCAATTGCGCGGTAACGCGTCGGAAACGTCACAGGCATACACAGGTCATATGGCCCAACCAAAATCCGCGCCGCTCACCGGCTACCGGGTTGCGGTCACCTCGTCCCGGCGCGCCGAGGAGCTGTGCGCGCTACTGAGCCGACAGGGCGCCGAGGTGTGCAGCGCCCCCGCGATCAACATGATCGCGCTGCCCGACGACGACGAATTGCACCGGCACACAGAGGCTTTGATCGCGGATCCGCCCGACATCCTGGTCGTGCACACCGGCATCGGATTCCGCGGCTGGCTCGCGGCGGCCGAGGGATGGGGCCTGGCCAACCAGCTTGTCACGGCGCTGTCGTCGGCGCGGATCGTGTCGCGCGGGCCGAAAGGCACCGGAGCGGTGCGCGCCGCCGGCCTGCACGAGGAGTGGTCCCCTGAGTCCGAATCCTCACAGGAGGTGCTCGAGTATCTGCTCGAGTCGGGCGTATCCGGGTTGCGCATCGCGATCCAGTTGCACGGCGCCGCCGACGCCTGGGACCCGTTCCCGGAGTTCCTCGGCGGGCTGCGCTTCGCGGGGGCCGAAGTGATCCCGATCCGGGTCTACCGGTGGAAGCCAACGCCATTGGGCGGCGATTTCGACCAGCTGGTCACCGGGATCGCGCGCCGGCAATTCGACGCGGTCACCTTCACGTCGGCGCCGGCGGCCGCCGCGGTGCTGGAACGCAGCCGCGAGCTCAGCATCGAGGACCAGGTGCTGGGGGCCCTGCGCAGCGACGTGCACGCGATGTGCGTCGGACCGGTGACATCCAAACCGCTGATCCGCAAGGGCGTGCCGACATCGGCGCCCGAGCGAATGAGGTTGGGCGCCTTGGCCCGGCACATCGCCGAGGAGTTGCCGCTGCTGGGATCGTGCACCGTCGGGGTGGCCGGCCACACGCTCGACATCCGCGGCACCTGCGTGCTGGTGGACGGCTCGATCAAACTGCTGTCACCGTCGGGGATGTCGGTGCTGCGCGCGCTGGCGCAACGGCCGGGCGCCGTCGTCGCGCGTACGGAGCTATTGCGGGTACTGCCCGGCAACAGCAACGACCCGCACGCGGTCGACACGGCCGTGCTTCGGCTGCGAACTGCGTTGGGCGACAAGAACATGGTCGCAACGGTGGTCAAGCGCGGCTACCGGCTCGCCGTCGACGATCCCCGGGGCGAACCGTGGACCTGATCCTCGCCGCGCACGGCACCCGCCGGCCCGGCGGTGTCGCGATGATCGGCGACCTCGCGGCGCGGGTGAGCGCACTGCTCAATCACCGGGTGCAGGTCGCGTTCGTCGACGTGTTGGGTCCCAGCCCCAGCGAAGTGCTTTCGCAGGCGGCGGTCGGCGGGCGCCCCGCGGTCGTGGTGCCGGCGTTCTTGTCGCGGGGCTATCACGTGCGCACCGACCTGCCCGCCCATGTCGCGGCCAGTGGCCACCCGCACGTCACCCTCGCCCCCGCCCTGGGGCCGAGCGGCGAAATCGCGCGGATAGTCGCCGACCAGTTGGCGAAATCCGGCTGGCGGCTGGGCGATTCGGTGATCCTCGCGGCGGCGGGCACCACGGATGGGCGGGCGCGTGCCGATTTGCACGTCACCGCGACGACCTTGTCGGCCATGGTCGGGACGCGGGTGCGGCTGGGATTCGCGGCCACCGGCGGTCCGTCGGTGGACGACGCGGTGGCCGCCGCCCGCCGCGGCGGGGCACGGCGCGTGGTGGTCGCCTCCTATCTGCTGACGGACGGCCTGTTTCAGCAACGCCTGCTGGCCAGCGGCGCCGACCTGGTGAGCCAACCGCTGGGCACCCACCGCGGGCTGGCCCGGCTCGTCGCGAACCGATTCCGTCGGGCCGGGCCCGGGCTCGTCCCGGTCACCGCGCGGCACGCATCGCGCCGGCCCAGCCTGCTACTGGCTCAGGGGCCCCATCCCAAGAGGCGCGCCGGGGCGCGCGACGCTTGATCTTTGACCACATAGCGGCGATTCTGGCTTCATGCCTCGCCGCGAAGAGCCGTCGCGCGGGCTCCTTGACCCGGTGGCGAAGATGCTGCGGTTGCCCTTCGGCACACCGGAGTTCATCGATCGGATCGTCACCGGCGGGGTCAACCAGGTGGGCCGCCGCACGTTGCAGATGCTCATCACCACCTGGGACGCGGCCGGCGGCGGCCCCTTCGCGGCCAGTGCGGTGGCCTCCACCGGGATGGCCAAAACCGCCGAAATCGTCGAGGCCATGTTCATCGGCCCGGTCTTCGGCCCGATCCTGAAGATGCTGGGCGCCGACAAGGCGGCCGTGCGGGCGTCGTTATGCGCTTCCCAGCTGGTCGGCCTCGGCATCATGCGCTACGGAATACGCTCCGAGCCGTTGCATTCGATGTCGGTCGACACGCTGGTCGACGCCATCGGCCCGACGATGCAGCGCTACCTGGTCGGCGACCTCACCCGCTGAGGCCTCAGGCGGCGATCTGGATCTCGCCCTCGGGTGTCACCCGCACCTGATACACCGGCACCGAGACCCGTGGGTCGTCCAGGCAGGAGCCGTCGTCGAGCGCGAAAGCCTGCTTCAGCAACGGCGATTGGACGGTGACGCGACCACCGCGGTCCCCGACGATCCCGCGCGAGAGCACCGCCGCCCCGGAAAAGGGATCGATGTTGCCGACCGCGTGCACCGACCCGTCGTCCAGCCGGAACAGCGCCGCCTGCGTGCCGTCATCGAGAAGCACTCCGACGCCACGGCCCGGAATGAGGCGGTCGTAGGCGCAGGCGGTCGTCCATACCTGAACGTCGTTGAGAACTGTCATGATTCCTCTCCCACACGGACCCGCGGCATGCCGATGGGCACGGGTACTTTGCGTCCGGCACGCTCGGTGAATGCCACCGTCTCATCGACGGCATCCGGGGCGTTGACGAAGGAGACGAACCGCGACAGCTTGTCCGGGTCCTCCAGCACGCCCTTCCATTCGCACTTGTAGTTCTGCACGTGCCGCTCCATTGCGGCCTCGAATTCGCCGGCCAGGCCCAGCGAGTCGTCGCACACGACCTCGCGCACGTGATCCAGGCCGCCGTCCAGCGATTCCACCCACGGCGCGGTGCGCTGCAACCGGTCGGCCGTGCGGATGTAGTACATCAGGAACCGGTCGATGTAGCGGACCAGCGTCTCGGTGTCCAGGTCGCTGGCCAGCAGCTGAGCGTGCTTGGGCGTCATGCCGCCGTTGCCGCCGACGTAGAGGTTCCACCCCTTTTCCGTGGCGATGACGCCCACGTCCTTGCTGCGCGCCTCGGCGCACTCGCGCGCGCAACCCGAGACACCGAGCTTGATCTTGTGCGGGGCGCGCAGGCCGCGGTACCGCAGCTCCAGGTCGATCGCCAGCTGCACCGAATCCTGTTGGCCGTAACGGCACCAGTCGCTGCCCACGCAACTCTTCACCGTGCGCAGCGCCTTGCCGTAGGCGTGGCCGGATTCCATGCCGCCGTCGACCAGCCGCTGCCAAATCTGCGGCAACTGGTCCACGCGCGCGCCGAACAGATCGATCCGCTGCCCGCCGGTGATCTTGGTGTAAAGCCCGAAGTCCTGCGCGATCTGGCCGATCAGGATCAGGTGCTCCGGCTTGATGTCACCGCCGGGGACCCGCGGGACCACCGAGTAGCTGCCATTCTTTTGGATGTTGGCCAGGAAGTGGTCGTTGGAATCCTGCAGCGAGGCCTGCTCGCCGTCGAGGATGTGGTCGGAACCGGTGGACGCCAGGATGGAGGCGACCACGGGTTTGCAGATGTCGCAACCCTTTCCGCTGCCGAAGCGTTCCAGCAGCCCCGAGAACGTCCGGATTTCGGTGGCGGAGATGATCTCGAAGAGCTCGGCCCGCGACTGGCTGAAGTGCTCGCACAGCGCCTTGGACTGCTCCACGCCCTCGGCTTCGAGCAGCTGCTTGAGCAACGGCACGCACGATCCACACGACGTGCCCGCCGCCGTGCACGACTTGAGCGCGGGAACGTCGGCGCAGCCGCCGGCGATCGCGCCCTTCAGGTCGCCCTTGGTGACGTTGTTGCAGGAACAGATTTGCGCCGAATCGGGCAGCGCCCCAACGCCCAAAGCCGCCCCGCCGCCGGAGGATGCCGGCGCGATCAACGCGAGCGGGTCCCCCGGCAACGCGCTGCCGACCATGGGCCGCAGCACCCCGTAGGACGAGGCGTCGCCCACCAGCACCCCGCCGAGCAGGGTTTTGGCGTCGTCGGACAAAACCAGTTTGGCGTAGGTCCGGTTCACGGCGTCGTTGATGGCGACCTCGAGGCAGTTCTCGGTCGCGCCCATGGCGTCGCCGAAGCTGGCGACGTCGACGCCCAGCAATTTGAGTTTCGTCGACAGGTCGGCTTCGGGGAATTCCGCGGCGCCGTCCAGCAGCCGATCGGCCACCACCTCCGCGGAGGTGTAGCCCGGCCCGACCAGGCCGTAGCAGCGCCCCTCGATCGCGGCGACCTCCCCGATCGCGTAGATGTCGGGATCGCTGGTCTGGCAGGACAAGTCGGTGAGCACGCCGCCCCGCTCGGCGCGTGTCAGCCCGGCCGCGGCCGCCAGCTCGTCGCGCGGCCGGACCCCGGCCGCGAAGATCACCACGCCGGCGTCGATGACCTCCCCGTCGGTCAGCCGCACCCGCGCCGACGCCGAGCCGTCGGCGTGGTTCACGGATTCGATCGATTCGGTGCCCGTGCCGACGTGCACCGCGATGCCGAGCTCGGTGATCATCCTGGCCAGCAGGGCGCCGCCCGCCTCGTCGATCTGCTGGGCCATCAGCCGCGGCATCATCTCGATGACGTGCGTCTGCAACCCGAACTGGCGCAGCGCATTAGCGGCCTCCAGCCCCAGCAGCCCGCCGCCGATGACCACTCCCGAAGTGCGGCCGGCCGCCAGCGTGCGCTGGGCGTCGGCGCGGATGGCGTCGAGGTCGTCGAGCGTGCGGTAGACGTGGCACAGGGGCAGGTCATGGCCCGGCACCGGCGGGACGAATGCGTACGACCCGGTGGCCAGCACCAGGGCGTCGTAGCCGTGCCGTTGACCGTCGGCGGTGACCACCGACTTCGTCGCCCGGTCGATTTCGGTGACGCGCGCATTCAGCACCAGCCGGACCCGTTCGTCACCGGCGTAGTCGTTGCCGGGCAGCGCCAGCAGCGCCCGGTCCCAGCTTTCGGTGTAGGAGGTCAGGCCAACGCGGTCATAGGCCGCGTCGGCCTCCTCCGCCAAAACCGTGATACGCCAATACCCCTCGGTGTCGCGAGCACGGAGCGCCTCGACCAGGCGGTGGCCAACCATGCCGTGCCCGACCACAATGACGTGACGCGCCGCACAGTGCTCGCGCCCGGTTTCGGATTGGGCCATGGCACGAGGGTAGGGGCCGCAAATTAAGGCGAAATCGCGGAATGTGACACCCGCATGACAGCGCGCTCACACCTCACAACGACCGCTGTGAAGGTGTTCGCTGCCGGCGAACGCGCGGGTGGAACTTTAGCGTGGTCGACTCAAGTTTATAGAAATAGCCGTCCGGCAGCGCGCCGGTCACAGCAAACTCACAAGGAAGCACAAGGAAGCAAAAGGAGAAAAACCCATGAGCAACCTCGCATTGTGGTCGCGACCGGCCTGGGACACCGACCGGTGGCTGCGCGACTTTTTCGGCCCCGCGGCAGCGACCGACTGGGTCAAGCCGGTCACCAGCGGATTCAACCCGGCCGCGGAGATCGTCAGGGACGGCGACGACGCCGTCGTCCGCCTCGAACTGCCCGGCGTGGACGTTGAGAAGGACGTCAACGTCGAGGTGGACAAGGGCCGCCTGGTAATCCACGGCGAACACCGCGACGAGCACGCGGAGGAGGAGAACGGCCGGACCCTGCGGGAGATTCGCTACGGGTCGTTCCGCCGGACGTTCCAACTGCCCGCGCACGTCACCAGCGAGGCCATCGCGGCTTCCTACGACGCAGGTGTGTTGACGGTGCGGGTCGCCGGGGCCTACGCGGGAAGCCAGGCGCAGCGCATCGCGATCACGAAGTAGTTCGCGTTCGATCGCGACGACTCCGGCGGGGCAGCGGCTCCGCCGGAGTCGTCGCGCCTAGCACCCGAAGGCGGCGTCGGCGTCGATTCCGATGACCCGCAACAGCTTTGCCACCTTGCGGTCGAGCCCTTCACCCACCTCGGTCACCGCGGCGATGCCCAGGCTGCCGAACGCCGCGCTGGGCTGGTCCATCGAGAAGACGGCGTCGCCGCCGGCGTCGGCGTACACGAGCACCCGCAGGGGCGCGTACAGCAGCGCCCTGGGGTCGTGGCGGAACATGGTCTCGGCGATCGTGTGGTTGCCGAGCAGGTACTCGACGGCCTTGGTCGTGTGGCCGGCGAGGCCCAGCAGGGGCAGGGCGTCGATGGTGGCGTAGACCATCAGGCCGTACGGGGCATTGAGCGCCGCGGCCGCCCGGACGTCCTCCCAGCTGCCCCCGCGCGCGACGATCTCCTGCACGGATTCCCGGTCGAACGGCGGCGCGGCCTTCTCGAAAGCGGTTCGAAATTCGTCGAATTCGACGCCGGTGGCCACGTCGATGCGGTTCATCCCGTGCGGTACCACGGTGAATTCGGCGGGTTGAACGCTAGTCGTCATGGTCTTTCCTTCACGCTTCGAAGCCGGTTTGGTTCGGTGAATGAACTCAACACCCGCAAGTATATGGTTCGGTCAACGAACCGACAAGGCGTAGCATCGACGCCGTGGCCCTCCCCCGCGAATATCCCGCCGAGAGCTGCCCGATCGCGCGGTCCCTGGAGATCGTCGGCGAGCGGTGGACACTGCTGATCCTGCGCGACGCCTTCTACGGCGCGCGGCGCTTCAGCGATCTGCAGCGCCACCTCGGCATCCCGAAAGCGGTGCTGTCCGACCGGCTGGGATTCCTGGTGGAACAGGGCGTGCTGGCCAAGGATTCGGGCGAATACCGGGTGACCGCCAAGGGCGGGCAGCTGTGGCCGCTGATCTGGTCGATGATCACCTGGGGCAACGACAACTACGTCGACAAGCCCAACCGCAGGACCTACCGGCACGCGGATTGCGGGGGCACGATCGGCCCGGACCGCGCGTGCCAGCGATGCGCGCAGATTCCCGACGTCGCCGACCTCGTCGCGCACCCGCCGCCGCGACCGCGCCACCCGGCCCGCGACGATCCCGTCAGCCGGGCGCTCCGGCGGCCGCACCGGATGCTGGAGCCGATCTAAGGCCGGTCCGACTCAGGCCCAGCGGGCCAGCAACTCCTTGGCCCGGCCCGCCAGCGCGGCCTGCAAAAACGGGCCGAAGCTGATCCGGCCGACGCCGAGCGGGCCGAACGATGCCGGGTCGTCCTGGTCGGGCAGCGCGATCGCGTTGATCGGCAGCGGCAGCTCGGTGGCCAAGCGCCGCAACGTGTCCGGGTCGTGGCGGCCGACCGGGTAGAGGACGTCGGCGCCCGCGTCGGCGGCCTCGGTCAGCCGCGCAATCGCCCGCTCGACTCGGTCGGAATCGTCTCCGTCCTTCCGCAGAAAAAGATCGGTGCGCGCGTTGATCACGACGTGCACCCCGGCCGCGTCGGCGGCCGACCGCAGCGCCGCGACCAGTTCGGCGTGTTCGCCGGCCGACCGCAGCCGCTTGCCCTCGGCATGCACGGTGTCCTCGATGTTCAGGCCGACGGCCCCCACGCCCAGCAGGCCCTCGATCAGGCGCGCCGGCGGCTGCCCGTACCCCGATTCGATGTCCACCGAGACCGGGGCCTCAACCGCGGCGGTGATCTGCGCCACGCGCGTGAGCACGTCGTCGAACGACATGCCCTCGCCGTCCGGCTTGCCGATCGAATCCGCCAGCGGATGGCTACCGACGGTCAGGGCGACAAACCCGGCGTCGACGGCCAGGCGGGCCGACCACGCGTCCCACACGGTCGGCAGGATCACCGGGTTGCCCGGCTGGTGCAGCTCGAGCAGCGCCGCCGCGCGCCGGGCGGTGGTTTGGCGTGTCATGGTGTCCGACATTAGGCGGAACGGGTGGTTACTATCGAGGGCGTACTGTGATCCGTGACACCGTCTCGCGCGGGGAGCTCCGAGGAGATCTGTTGACAAGCCCTACTGGCACTGCCGAACTCGCCGAACTGCACGACCTCATCGGCGGCTTGCGGCGGTGCGTGAACTCCCTGCGGGCGCGGTACGGCGACAGCCCGGCGATGCGCCGCATCGTCATCGACGCCGACCGGATCCTGTCCGACGTCGAATTGCTCGATTCCGACGTCTCCGAATTGGATCTGGCCCGCGCCACCGTGCAGCAGTCGGGCGAGAAAATCGTCATTCCCGACACCCAATACGACAGCGATTTCTGGCGCGATGTCGACGACGAGGGTGTCGGGGGTCACAACAGGTCCTGACAACCCAAGCCCCCCGGAAATGAGGGGGTTCTCTCTGTGTACCCTTCGACCAACAGCCCGTTCGAAGAGGAACACTAGATGAGCGCACCCACGGCGAACCGTCCTGCGTCAGGTGTCTTTTCACCGACCCGCGCCAAGATCCCGCAACGGACCCTACGCACCGACCGGTGGTGGATGTCGCCGCTGCGGATCGACCTGGGCTTCGCCGCGTTCGTCATCTACGCGACGGCGCGCGCGTTCCAGCAGAATTACTTCTTCGTCCCGAAGTATCACTACCTGACGCCGTTCTACTCGCCGTGCGTCAGCAAGGCCTGTGGGGAGGCCGGCGACATCTGGCCGCAATTCCTGCCGGACGTGTGGTGGTTGCCGTATGCGGCGCTTTCGCTGCCTTTCCTGCTGCTGTTCCGGCTGACCTGCTACTACTACCGCGGTGCCTACTACCGCACGGTATGGCAGTCGCCCAGCGCCTGCGCGGTGGCCGAGCCCCGCGTGCACTACACCGGCGAGACCAGGTTCCCGCTGATCATTCAGAACAGCCACCGGTACTTCTTCTACATCGCCGGAATCATCTCGGTGATCAACAGCTACGACGCGATCGTCGCGTTCCACTCCGACAGCGGACCGGGTGGATTCGGTTTCGGTCTGGGCAACGTGATCCTGGTCGGCAACGTGGTCATGCTGTGGATCTACACGCTGTCCTGCCATTCGTGCCGGCACGTCACCGGTGGGCGGCTCAAGCACTTCTCCAAGCACCCTGTGCGGTACTGGATTTGGACGCAGGTCAGCCGCATCAACACCCGGCACAAGATGTACGCCTGGATCACGCTGGGCACGCTGATGCTCACCGATTTCTACATCGCGCTGGTGGCCAGTGGCACCATCTCTGACCTGAGATTTGTTGGCTGAAAAGCCATTTGGAAAAGAAATCGGAACTTAGCGAGGGTTTCATGGTTGAGGTCGAACGGCACTCCTACGACGTAGTCGTCATCGGTGCCGGCGGCGCGGGGCTCCGCGCGGTCATCGAGGCGCGGGAACGCGGCCTCAAGGTCGCGGTGGTGTGCAAGTCCCTCTTCGGCAAGGCCCACACGGTCATGGCCGAGGGTGGCTGCGCCGCGTCGATGGGCAACACCAACCCGAAAGACAACTGGAAGACCCACTTCGGCGACACCATGCGGGGCGGGAAGTTCCTCAACAACTGGCGGATGGCCGAGCTGCACGCCAAGGAGGCCCCCGACCGGGTCTGGGAGCTGGAAACCTACGGGGCGCTGTTCGACCGCCTCAAGGACGGCAAGATCAGCCAGCGCAACTTCGGCGGGCACACCTACCCGCGGCTGGCGCACGTCGGCGACCGCACCGGCCTGGAACTGATCCGGACCATGCAGCAGAAGATCGTCTCGCTGCAACAGGAGGACTTCGCGGAGCTCGGCGATTACGAGGCTCGGATCAGGGTCTTCGCCGAATGCACGATCACCGAACTGCTCAAGGACGGCGACGCGATCGCCGGGGCCTTCGGCTACTGGCGCCAGAGCGGCAACTTCGTCCTGTTCGAGGCCCCCGCCGTGGTGCTGGCCACCGGCGGCATCGGCAAATCGTTCAAGGTGACGTCGAACTCCTGGGAGTACACCGGCGACGGGCATGCGCTGGCCCTGCGGGCGGGCGCATCGCTGATCAACATGGAGTTCGTCCAGTTCCACCCGACGGGCATGGTGTGGCCGCCGAGCGTGAAGGGGATTCTGGTCACCGAGGGCGTCCGCGGCGACGGCGGCGTGCTGAAGAACTCCGACACCAAGCGGTTCATGTTCGACTACATCCCGCCGGTGTTCAAAGGCCAGTACGCCGAGACCGAGCAAGAGGCCGACCAGTGGCTCAAGGACAACGACTCGGCCCGCCGCACCCCGGACCTGCTGCCGCGCGACGAGGTCGCGCGCGCGATCAACTCGGAGGTCAAGGCCGGCCGGGGCACCCCGCACGGCGGGGTGTACCTCGACATCGCCTCCCGGCTCACGCCCGAGGAGATCAAGCGGCGCCTGCCGTCGATGTACCACCAGTTCAAGGAGCTGGCGGGCGTCGACATCACCAAAGAGCCAATGGAAGTCGGGCCCACCTGCCACTACGTGATGGGGGGCGTCGAGGTCGACGCCGACACCGGTGCGGCCACGGTGCCCGGGCTGTTCGCCGCGGGTGAGTGCTCCGGCGGCATGCACGGCTCCAACCGGTTGGGCGGCAACTCGCTGTCGGACCTGCTGGTGTTCGGCCGGCGCGCCGGCCTGGGGGCCGCCGACTACGTGCGCGCGCTCAGTAGCCGCCCGGCGGTCGCCCAGGACGCCGTCGACGCGGCGGCCCAGCGGGCGCTGGCCCCCTTCGACGGGCCGAGCGACGGCTCCGCCGAGAATCCCTACACCTTGCAGCTGGAACTCCAGCAGTCGATGAACGATCTGGTGGGCATCATCCGCAAGTCGGAGGAGATCTCCGAGGCCCTCGGCCGGCTCGACAAACTGCGCGAGCGGTTCAAGAACATCCACGTGGAGGGCGGTCGCCAGTACAACCCCGGCTGGAACCTGGCCATTGACCTGCGCAACATGCTGCTGGTGAGCGAGTGCGTGGCCAAGGCCGCGCTGGAGCGCACCGAGAGCCGCGGCGGGCATACCCGCGACGATCACCCGTCGATGGATTCGTCGTGGCGCAAGGTGCTGCTGGCGTGCCGCGCGGTCGGCGGCGACGACGTGATCCCCGACATCGCCATCACGCGCATAGACCAGACGCCGATGCGGCCCGATCTGCTGGAGCTCTTCGAGATCTCCGAGCTGGAGAAGTACTACACCGACGAAGAGCTGGCCGACCACCCAGGACGGAGAGGCTGATGAGCTACAACGCCACCATGCGGGTGTGGCGCGGCGACGACACCAGCGGCGCGCTGCAGGACTTCACGGTCGAGGTCAACGAGGGCGAGGTGGTGCTCGACATCATCCATCGCCTGCAGCAGACCCAGACCCCCGACCTCGCGGTGCGGTGGAACTGCAAGGCGGGGAAGTGCGGATCGTGCTCGGCGGAGATCAACGGCTACCCCAGGTTGCTGTGCATGACCCGGATGTCGACGTTCGCCGAGGACGAGGTGGTGACCGTCACGCCGCTGCGGACGTTCCCGGTGATTCGCGACCTGGTCACCGACGTCTCGTTCAACTACGAAAAGGCCAGGGAGATACCGTCTTTCGCGCCGCCGAAGGATCTGCAGCCCGGGGAATACCGGATGGCGCAGGCCGACGTGCAGCGCTCGCAGGAGTTCCGCAAGTGCATCGAGTGCTTCCTGTGCCAGAACGTCTGCCACGTGGTCCGCGACCACGAGGAGAACAAGAAGGCGTTCGCCGGCCCGCGCTTTTTGATGCGCATCGCCGAGCTGGAGATGCACCCGCTGGACACGCTGGACCGGCGCAACCAGGCGCAGGACGAGCACGGCCTGGGCTATTGCAACATCACCAAGTGCTGCACCGAGGTGTGCCCGGAAAACATCAAGATCACCGACAACGCGCTGATCCCGATGAAAGAGCGGGTCGCGGATCGCAAATACGACCCCGTGGTGTGGCTGGGCAACAAGCTGTTCCGCCGTTAAGGCCCACCCGCATCGGGTACCCGGAACCCATGCGAGGAACCACCAGCGTCAACGAGATCCGCACCGCGATCCGCCAGCTGTCGGTCCGCGCCCAACTCGCGTGCAAAGAAGGCCGGCAGGATGACGCGGCCGAAATCGAGCGGCGCATCGACAGCTACCGGGAAGAACTCGGCCACCGCCCCTAGCGGGCGAGCCCGGCTCCAGCCGCCTAGACGCCCAGCCGGCGGAAGGTGCTGCGGTGGAACACGATGGGCGCCACCTCGGCGTCCACCGCCACCTCGTTGACGCGCAGGACCACGATCGTGTGATCGCCCGCCGGGATCATTTGCTCGATGGCGCTTTCCAGCCACAGGCCGGTGCCCTTGATGAAAACCGCGCCACTGGTGTAGGACACCGTCTCCAGCCCGACGAATCGGTCCCCGGTCTTGGCCGCCAGCGTGCGCGCGGCCGCGTCATGGGACTCGCCGAGCACGCTGATGCCCAGCATCGGCACGGCCTTGAGCTTGGGCCATGTCGTCGAGGTGTTCTGCACGCAAAACGACACCAGCGGCGGTTCGAGCGACACGGGGACAAAGGTGCTGGCCGCCAGGCCTTCTCGGACCCCGTCCACCTCGGCGGCGATGGCCACGACTCCCGACGGAAAGTGGCCGAAGGCCTCACGGAGGGAAGACGGTGTCAGCTTGTTCGATGAGTTCACCGGACCTCGTTCGACCCTTCGAATCGGAGACGGATTTCGCCAGGGCCGACCCTACCCGGCGAACGCTGCGCCGTCGCCATCACCCGGCGAGTACCCGTGCGCGGCCGCCACATCCGGATGCGCCCGCAGTCTGCTCTTCCAGGCGTTGCGGCCGTAGACCGAAAAAATGGGGTCGGCCGGGTCGTGCCGTGCCGCGGCGAGGGCCGCAAACTCCTCGGGCAGCGACAGCACGGGCAGCTGCGCGTCCAGCCGGGGATTGAAGAAGTACGGCACCGAAATCCGCTCCGTCGCCGGCCCGTCCAGGTTTACCCGGTGCTCGGTGGCCCTCAAGTAGCCGCCCGTCGCCACCTCGAGCAGCTCCCCGATGTTGACGATGAACGCTCCCACCACCGGCGGCACGTCGATCCAGCCGTCGGCGTCGCCCCTCGGGCGTCGCACCTGCAGGCCGCGGCTGCCCGCCTCGGCGAGCAACAGCGTCAGCGCGCCGGCGTCGCGGTGCGCGCCCACCCCCTGCGAGCCGGCCGCGCGGGTGGGGTAGCGGATGACCTTGATCAGCGTGGCGGGTGCGTCGGCGAAGGCGGCGTCGAAGACGTCGGGCGCGCTGCCCAGCGAGGCCGCCCAATGTGCGAGCAGGGTCCGGGCCACAGCGGACAGCGCGGCGTCCCATTCGGCGATGATCCCGGGCAACTCGGGCAGCGCCTTCGGCCACTGGTTTGGGCCCTGCAGCCACAGGTAGTCCGGCTTGCCGGGCCCCCCGATCGCAGGGCGTTCGGGCCCGATGTCGATCTGCTCGCGCCAGTCCACCCGGCCCTGGGTCCGTTCGCCGCCCAGCCGCGTGTAGCCGCGGAAATGCGGGCTGCGGACCATCGCGATGGCGTCCTTATCGGTGTCCGGCAGCTCGAACAGCCGCCGGGCCGCGTCGAACACCCTGGCCGCCAGCGTGTCGGGCACGCCGTGGCCGACCAGGTAGCAGAAGCCGACCTCGTGAGCGGCCTCCCGGAGGCGCTCCCGCACCGGCCCCGGACCGGCCCGCAGGTCCACCACCGGCAAGGCAGTGACGCGACTCACGTCGGTCATCGCGGATCGTCTCCGCAGGTCAACGGGCCGATGGCGGCCTGCCCAACCGGTTGGTTAGTTAGACGCTGCAATGTAGCTCACACTCGCTTGCGTTGGCGCAAATAACGGATATATTTTAGGGCAGTTACTGGTGGGTAACTTAGACCTAGTACCCAACCACAAGTGGCATTCTCAACGAGGAGGAACGTAGTGAGCCACTACAAGAGCAACGTCCGTGACCAGGTGTTCAACCTGTTCGAAGTCTTCGGCGTTGACAAGGCTTTAGGCCAGGGCGATTACAGCGACCTTGACGTCGACACCGCCCAGGAAATGTTGTCCGAAATCAGCCGGCTGGCCGAGGGGCCGGTCGCCGACTCGTTCGTCGAGGGCGACCGCAACCCGCCGGTTTTCGACCCCGAGACCCATTCGGTGACGCTGCCGGAATCCTTCAAGGATTCGGTCCGCGCGGTCATCGAGGCCGGCTGGGACAAGGCCGGCATCGACGAGGCCCTCGGCGGCATGCCGATGCCCAAGGCGCTGCTGTGGGCGCTGCACGAGCACCTGCTGGGCGCCAACCCCGCCGTCTGGATGTACGGCGGCGGCGCCGGATTCGCCAACATCCTCTACCACCTCGGCACCGAGGAGCAGAAGAAGTGGGCCGTGCTGGCCGCCGAGCGCGGCTGGGGTTCGACCATGGTGCTGACCGAGCCGGACGCCGGTTCGGACGTCGGCGCCGGGCGCACCAAGGCAATCCAGCAGGACGACGGCTCCTGGCACATCGACGGCGTGAAGCGCTTCATCACCTCGGGTGACTCGGGCGACCTGTTCGAGAACATCTTCCACCTGGTGCTGGCCCGCCCCGAGGGCGCGGGCCCGGGCACCAAGGGTCTGTCGCTGTTCTTCGTGCCCAAGTTCCTGTTCGACTTCGAGACCGGCGAGCTGGGCGAGCGCAACGGCGTGTTCGTCACCAACGTCGAGCACAAGATGGGCCTGAAGGTCTCGGCGACGTGTGAGCTCTCGCTCGGCCAGCACGGCGTGCCGGCCAAGGGCTGGCTGGTCGGCGAGGTGCACAACGGCATCGCGCAGATGTTCGACGTCATCGAGCAGGCCCGCATGATGGTCGGCACCAAGGCGATCGCCACCCTGTCCACCGGCTACCTGAATGCGTTGGAGTACGCCAAGTCCCGGGTGCAGGGCGCCGACATGACGCAGATGACCGACAAGACCGCGCCGCGAGTGACCATCACGCACCACCCCGACGTGCGCCGGTCGCTGATGACCCAGAAGGCCTACGCCGAGGGTCTGCGCGCGCTGTACCTGTTCACCGCGACCTACCAGGACGCGGCGGTCGCCGAGGCGCTGCACGGTGTGGACGCCGAGTTGGCCGTCAGGGTCAACGACCTGATGCTGCCGGTCGTCAAGGGGGTGGGCTCCGAGCAGGCCTACGCCAAGCTGACCGAGAGCCTGCAAACCTTCGGTGGGTCCGGCTTCCTGCAGGACTACCCGATCGAGCAGTACATCCGGGACGCCAAGATCGACTCGCTGTACGAGGGCACCACGGCCATCCAGGCGCAGGACTTCTTCTTCCGCAAGATCGTCCGCGACAAGGGTGTGGCACTGGCCCACGTGTCGGGTGAGATCCAGAAGTTCGTCGACAGCGAGGCCGGCAACGGCCGGCTGAAGACCGAGCGTGAGCAGCTGGGCAAGGCGCTGGCCGACGTCCAGGCCATGGCGGCGACCCTGACCGGCTACCTGATGGCCGCCCAGGAGGACGTCACCAGCCTGTACAAGGTCGGCCTGGGTTCGGTGCGCTTCCTGATGAGCGTCGGCGACCTGGTCATCGGCTGGTTGCTGCAGCGTCAGGCGGCGGTGGCCGTGGCGGCGCTGGACGCCGGCGCCAGCGGTGCCGAGCGGTCGTTCTACGAGGGCAAGGTCGCGGTGGCGTCGTTCTTCGCGAAGAACTTCCTCCCGCTGCTGGCCGGCACCCGCGAGGTGATCGAGACGCTGGACAACGACATCATGGAGCTCGACGAGGCCGCGTTCTAAGCCGCGTCCGACAACGACAAAGGTCCCCCGCTTCCTCGTTGAAGCGGGGGACCTTCTCATTGCGCGCCGGTTATCCCGAGCGAGCGAAAAAGACCGCCGCTGGATCCCCTCACTCCAGCGGCGGCCCTTTTCGGACGCCCAGCGCGTTCTTCCGCGACCGGGCGGCTGACTAAAGGGATTGCCCCGTATTGCCGTCGGGGTCGGGGGGTCAGACCACAACACGGGGCTATCCGGACGAGGGAATACCCCGCGGCCCGGATTCGTAACCGACTGTGACGGATTTCATTGGGCCCGGGGCGCCGGGCCCCGGGAGGTCAGGCCTGAAGGATCGCGGCGACGCCCTGGCCGCCCGCGGCGCAGATCGAAATCAGCGCCCGGAGGGTCCCGCCGCCCTTCTGCCCGGCCTTCTTCTCGGCCAGCTGCTTGGCGGCCTGCGCGAGGATCCGCCCGCCGGTGGCGGCGAAGGGGTGCCCGGCGGCCAGCGACGAACCGTTGACGTTGAGCTTGGACCGATCGATCGAGCCGAGCGCGGCGTCGAGCCCCAGCCGCTCCTTGCAATACTCCTCGGATTCCCAGGCCTGCAGGTGCGCCAGCACCACCGACGCGAACGCCTCGTGGATCTCGTAGAAGTCGAAGTCCTGCAGGCTCAACCCGTTGCGGGCCAACAGCCGGGGCACCGCGTAGGTGGGCGCCATCAGCAGGCCGTCGCGCCCGTTGACGTAGTCGACCGCGGCGGTCTCCGCGTCCACCAGGAAGGCCAGCGGCTCCAGCGAGTGGGCGGCCGCCCAGTCCTCGCTGGCCAGCAACGCGACGGAGGCGCCATCGGTCAGCGGGGTCGAGTTGCCGGCCGTCATCGTCGCGTCGCCGTTCTTCACGCCGAAGACCGGCCGCAGCGTCGCCAGCTTCTCGGTGCTGGCGTTGGGCCGCAGATTGTCGTCCCGGTAGAGCCCCAGGAACGGTGTGACCAGGTCGTCGAAGAAGCCGCGGTCGTAGGCGGCGGACATGTTGCGATGGCTGGCGACGGCCAGCTCGTCCTGGTCGACGCGCTTGATGCCCATCTGTTTGGCGGTGATGGCGGCGTGCTCGCCCATCGACAGGCCGGTGCGCGGCTCGCTGTTGGCCGGGATCTCGAGCCCGAGGGCGGCCGGCAGCGTGCCCACCAGCCGGAGCCGCTCCAGGTTGGACTTGGACCGGCGCAGTTTGAGCAGCTGGCGACGAAGGTTGTCGCCCAGCCCGATCGGCGGGTCGGAGGTGGTGTCCACCCCGCCGGCCGCGGCGACCTCGTAGCGGCCGGACGCCACCCCGTCGGCCGCGGCGATCGCCGCCTGCAGCCCGGTCCCGCATGCCTGCTGGATGTCGAACGCCGGCGTGTACGACGACAGCTCGGAGCCGAGCACGCATTCGCGGGTCAGGTTGAAGTCGCGGCTGTGCTTGAGCACCGCGCCGCCGACCACCGCGCCCAGCCGCTCGCCGGCCAGCCCGAACCGGTCCACCAGGCCGTCCAGGGCCGCGGTGAACATGTCCTGGTTGGACGCCTCCGCGTAGGCGCCGTCGGACCTCGCGAACGGAATGCGATTGCCGCCCAGCACCGCGACGGGTCGCCTGCTCTTACCTTCAGGGGCCACTTTTCTCTCCGTGTATCTCCGGGTACACCAGTCTTGAACCGGCCGTCACAGGCCATACTACCCACTGTTCTTACTCTGAAGTAAGTTCGTCCCCGATACGGTTGGCCGATAACGGGCACCCCACCACCCGAACAAACCCGAACGAAAATGGAAGGCAGCTCAGTGGCTCCCAAGCGCTCGTCCGATCTGTTCTCGCAGGTCGTCAACTCCGGGCCCGGATCGTTTCTGGCAAAGCAACTTGGCGTCCCGCAACCCGAGAACCTCCGCCGCTACTCCCCCGGCGATCCCCCGCTGGCCGGGTCCCTGTTGATCGGCGGTGAGGGCCGGGTGGTCGAGCCGCTGCGCGCGGCGTTGGCCAAGGACTACGACGTGGTGGGCGCCAACCTGGGCGGCCGGTGGGCCGATCAGTTCGCCGGCCTGGTGTTCGACGCCACCGGGATCACCGCCCCGGCCGGGCTGAGGGCGCTCTACGAGTTCTTCACCCCGGTGCTGCGCAATCTGGGCCACAGCGCGCGCGTCGTCGTGGTCGGCACCACGCCCGACGCCACCGCCGGCACCGACGAGCGGATCGCGCAGCGCGCGCTGGAGGGGTTCACCCGTTCGCTGGGCAAGGAACTGCGCAACGGGGCCACCGTGCAGCTGGTCTACCTGTCGCCGGCCGCCAAACCCGCGGCCACGGGCCTGGAATCGACGATGCGGTTCATCCTGTCCGGCAAGTCGGCGTACGTCGACGGCCAGGTTTTCTACGTCGGGGAGGCCGATTCCACGCCGCCGGCCGACTGGGACCGGCCGCTGGACGGCAAGGTCGCGATCGTCACCGGCGCCGCCCGCGGCATCGGCGCGTGCATCGCCGAGGTGTTCGCCCGTGACGGGGCCCGCGTTGTCGCGATCGACGTCGAGTCGGCCGCCGAGGCGCTGGCCGAAACCGCCAGCCGGGTCGGGGGCACCGCGCTGTGGCTCGACGTCACCGCCGACGACGCCGTCGACAAGATCGCCGAGCACCTGCGGGACCACTACGCCGGGCACGCCGACGTCTTGGTCAACAACGCCGGCATCACCCGCGACAAGCTGTTGGCCAACATGGACGACGCCCGCTGGGACGCGGTGCTGGCCGTCAATCTCCTTGCCCCGCTGCGGCTTACCGAAGGACTCGTCGGCAACGGCTGCATCGGTGAGGGCGGCCGGGTGATCGGTCTGTCGTCGATGGCCGGCATCGCGGGCAACCGCGGGCAGACCAACTACGCCACCACCAAGGCCGGCATGATCGGCCTCACCCAGGCGCTCGCGCCGGGGCTGTATGAGAAGGGCATCACGATCAACGCCGTCGCCCCGGGATTCATCGAAACCCAGATGACCGCCGCCATCCCGCTGGCCACCCGCGAGGTGGGCCGCCGGATGAATTCGCTGCTGCAGGGCGGGCAGCCCGTCGACGTCGCCGAAGCGATCGCCTACTTCGCCAGCCCAGCCTCGAACGCGGTGACCGGCAACGTTATTCGGGTCTGCGGCCAGGCGATGTTGGGCGCATAGGGCTTTCGAGGAGAACCTGATGAACCAGCCAAGCGGCCTGAAGAACATGCTGCGGGCGGCGGCCGGGGCGCTGCCGGTGGTGCCTCGCTCGGACCAGCTGCCCACCCGCACGGTGACCATCGACGAGCTACCCATCGACCACGCCCACGTGGCCGAGTACGCGGGGGTCACCGGCCTGCGTTACGGCAACCACGTGCCGCTGACCTACCCGTTCGCGTTGACCTTTCCCGCGCTGATGTCGCTGGTGACCGGCTTCGACTTTCCGTTCGCGGCAATGGGATCCGTGCACACCGAGAACCACATCACGCAGTACCGCCCGATCGCGGTGACCGATACGGTCGGCGTGCGCGTGCACGCGGAGAACCTGCGCGAGCACCGCAAGGGCCTGCTGGTGGACCTGGTGACCGACGTCAGCGTCGGCAATGCGGACGCGTGGCACCAGGTGACCACCTTCCTGCACCAGCAACGCACCAGCCTGTCGGACGAGCCCAAACCGCCCCCGCAGAAGCAGCCCAAGCTGCCGCCGCCCAGCACCGTGCTGCGGGTCAGTCCCGGCCAGATTCGCCGCTACGCCGCCGTCGGCGGCGACCACAACCCGATCCACACCAACCCGATCGCCGCCAAGCTGTTCGGCTTCCCGACCGTCATCGCGCACGGGATGTTCAGCGCCGCAGCGGTATTGGCCAACATCGAGGCCCGACTGCCCGACCAGGTGCAGTACTCGGTGCGGTTCGGCAAGCCGCTGGTGCTGCCCGGCACCGCGGGGCTGTACATCGACCAGGGCGATGACGGCGGCTGGGATCTGTCGCTGCGCAACGTCGCCAAGGGGTATCCGTACCTGACCGGCACCGTCCGGCCCGGCTAGGCCTGGCGCGCCGGGCCGGCCGGCCGGCGACCGAGCGCGAGCACCTTCAATCCGTATGCGGCGCAGGCGGTCAGCAGGAACAACAGGAACAGCCACAGCGGCGGGTGGGCGAGTTCCCAGACGAAGATCGCGGCCCAGATCGGTGAATCCTGGGTGACCGCAAGCACCCCGGCGGCCCCGGCCAGCGAGACCGCCGGCGTGTGCAGGTGGGTGCCCGCCGCCCAGTTGATCGCCAGCACCAGCGCCGTCCCTGCCGCCGCCCCGGTGGCCAATGACGGGGTGAGCATGCCGCCCGCCCCGCCGGCGCGCAGGAACAGTGCCGTCAGCAGGGGCTTCAACACCAGGATGATGGCGGCCACCGACAGCGTCATGCCGCTGGCCAGGCTGACGGTCAGGATGCTGCGGCCGTTGCCGGGCAACTCCGGCCACCAATGCGAGCACACGCCCATCACCAGACCGGCCGCGGCCAGCGCCGGGATCAGCAGCCACGTCCGCATCACCCGCGCCGGGCGCGCCGCGGCCATGAGGCGATTGAACGCCAGACCCACCGCGAGGGTCAGCGGCGCCAGCATCAGCCCGTGAGCGGTCAGCAGATACGTCGATTCCGCGCGGGGCCAGTTCAGGGTGGGCTGATCGTGCGTGGCGGCCGAGCCGATCGCGACGGCCAGGCTCGACGTCAAACATGCCGCGCCCACCGCCCGCGGATGCCAGGTGTTGAGCAGGATCCGCACGGCGAGCAGCGCACCGGCCAGGGGAACGGCGTACACGGCGCCGAGCCCGGCGCCGGCGGCGCACGCCAGCAAGACCTGGCGGTCGTGTGCGGACAGCCGCTTCAACCATGCGGTGCCGAAATCACCCAGGGCCGAGGCGAATTGGCGCGGGGCGCCCTCCCGGCCCAGCGACGCCCCGGATCCGACGAGCAGCACCTGCAACACGGCGTCGACGCTCCACGCCAGGCGCGGGATCGGCTCCCGGCGGGCGATGGTCGGCGCGAGCGGTGGCACCTCGGCGCGGCGGCGCAGGATCCACCAGCCGAATCCGGCCAGCGCGCCACCGACCATCGGTCCCACGACGCGGCGGGCCGGGCTGCTGCCCGCGATCCCGGCGAGCAACGTGCCGAAACTGTAGTGGTAGGTGGCGTGCTCGACGAAGCGCAGCACCGCCGTCGTCGTCAGCCCGGCCACCCCGGCCAGCAGGCCGACGATCACCACCGCGCAATAAAAGTCGAGGTTGCGGCGGGGCGCCGGGGAGGCCACCCCACGAATGTAGGGGCTAGCCGGCCGCGGCGGCTTCCCGGTCCTCCGGCGTGCCTCTCAGGCCGTGCCAGAACAGGTCGATCATCAACTCGGCCGCCTCGTCGACGCCGATGTCTCCGGTGGAGAGCCGGTTGGCCATCGCCTCGCCCGCGCCCACCAGCGCCACCGCCATCATCTGGTACTCGGCGTCCGACCGCGGGGTGCGGCTGCCGGCGCGCATCAGCTCGGCGACCAGTTCGATGATCTGCTCGCGCCCCTCGCGCACGGTGTGCGCAAACGCGGTCGAGCTGATGGCCTGGGTGTACATCACGATCCAGGACGCGCGGTTGGAGTCGATGTAGCGCATGAACGACCCGATAGCGTTGCCCAGCAGATCCTTTGGGCTTTGCGCGAAGTTGATGTCGGCGCGCACCGCATCGACGAACCGACCCAGTTCACGATCCAGGCAGGCCCCGAACAGGTCCTCCTTAGAGCCGTAGTACAGATACAGCATCGGCTTGGAGATCTCCGCCTCGGCGGCGATGGCGTCCATCGAGGTCTCGTGGTAGCCGTTGACGGAGAACATCTGGACGGCGGCGTCGAGCATCTGCTGTTCGCGGACAGCGCGGGGTAACCGCTTGGTACCACCCGCCATCACGCTGCCCTTTCACGCTCTTCAGGCACTGCTTATCTGGCTACAGGGTAACGAGGATGCGTCGGGTTAGTGGCCACATGTTCGATTGGCGCCCTTCATGGTCGCCACCCGCACCACCGACTCGTTGACCGCCGGCATCGGCAGGTCGCCCGCATCGACGGCCTTTTGCAGGCGGTCGAGGACCGCGGGCACCTCGTCGGTGGTGACCCACAGCGCGATGTCGGTGCCGGCCTGCAGGGTTCGCAGCACCGCCTCCGGGACGCCGTAGCGATCGGAGATCGCGGCCATGCTGGACACATCGTCGCTGAACACCGGCCCGGTGAAGGGCGGCGCCTGGTAGCCGGTGCCGGTGCGGAGCAGCTGGACGGCGGCGCGGCTCAGGCTGGCCGGATCGTCGCCGGTCAGCCCGGGCACCTGCAGGTGGCCCACCATCACCCCGACGGGCGTCGCCGTCACCAGGGTGCGGTACGGCACCAGGTCGACGTTCTGCAGCTCGCTGAGCGGCGGGGTGACCACCCCGCCGGTGTGCGAGTCGCCGGAGCCGTGCCCGTGGCCGGGGAAATGCTTGAGGACCGGCAGCACACCTGCGTCTCGCAGGCCCTGCGCGTAGGCCCCGGCGTAGGCGGTGACCGTCGCCGGGTCCGCGCTGAACGACCGGTCGCCGATCACGGCGTCGTCGGGCTCGTCGCTGACGTCCACGTCCGGGGCGAAGTCGACGGTGATGCCCAGGTCGCGCATCTTCTTGCCGCGATCCGCCGCCAGGTCGTGGACCTGTTGGACGGTTTGCTGCCGCGCCAGCTGCCGCGCCGACGGGGCCGTCCCGATCAGCGACTTCAACCGCGACACCCGGCCGCCCTCCTCGTCGACGCTGACCGCCAGCGGCAGCGGACCCGCGGTGCGCGTGATGTCGGCCAGCGGGCCCTTGAAGATCGACAGGTCCGTCCAGCCGCCGATGAAGATGCCGCCGACGTGATAGCCGTTGACCACGGCGCGCGCGTCGTCGGCGTCCTTCACGCCGACCATCAGCAGCTGCGCCAGCTTGTCGCGGGTCGACAGGGCGGCCGGGACCGCCGTCGGGTCGGCGCATACCGGCGGGGCGGGGGCCGCCGCCGGCCTGCTGGTCGCGGCGCCGGGCGGCCGCGCGCCGTGGTGGCCGCAGCCCGCAACCAGCGCTGCTGCGGCTGCGAGCACGGCCAGGGTCCGGGGGAATGCCATCGGGCCATGTTGTCACGCTTGGCGTTTCGTGCCGGGCCCCAGGGGGCATCAGCGGTAGGTTGGCCAGAGCCCATTTGACTGGCAGGGAGGAGCCAGCGATGGCCGGGTTTTCGTTGGTGGCTGCGGCCAGCATCGCGGTGGGGTTGTCACTCGGCGCCGCCGCGACCGTCGGCGTGACGCTCGCGATGGACGACCATCGGACGGTGCCGGCACGGATCGCACCGGCCGCGCGGAACCCCGCGGGGCCATACCTGGTCGACTACGGCTCGCGCTGCTGGCATGGCCATTGCGTGCCGTGGCCGTGATTTGCCGGCCCGGCCGCCGGTGGCCGTTCTGCTAAGTTGGCCCTAGGTCGGACGTCACGCCAAAGGAGCCATTTTGAACCGGATCATTGCGCCCGCCGCCGCGAGCGTGGTGGTTGGTCTGTTGCTGGGCGCGGCCGCAATCTTCGGGATCACGTTGATGGTCCAGCAGGACACGAAGCCGCCACTCCCCGGGGGCGATCCGCAGTCGTCAGTGCTCAACCGGGTCGAGTACGGCAACCGTAGCTAGCGGCGATCGCAAGCGCGGCAAAGCCGGGCGCAGCGGGTCGCCGCAGTCGGATAGCGGCGATCGCAAGCGCGGCAAAGCCGGGCGCAGCGGGTCGCCGACGTCGGATAGCCGGACGGCAGGGGGCACGCGGGCCGAGCCCGCGGCACCGGCCCCGGCCGCGCCGCTGTCCCGCCGGTGGTTGCTGGTGGTCGGCGCCGTCTCGCTGGCGTTGGCGCTCGCGCAGTCGCCCGGGCAGATCTCCCCCGACACCAAGCTCGACCTCACCGCCAACCCGCTGCGCTTCCTGGCCCGCGCGACGAACCTGTGGAACAGCGAGCTGCCCTTCGGCCAGTCGCAGAACCAGGCCTACGGCTACCTGTTCCCGCACGGCACCTTCTTTCTGGCCGGCCATCTGTTGGGGATGCCGGGGTGGTTGACGCAGCGGCTGTGGTGGGCGCTGCTGCTCACCGTCGGGTTCTGGGGGCTGCTGCGGGTGGCCGAGACGCTCGGAATCGGCAGCCCGGCGTCACGGGTGCTCGGCGCGACGGCGTTCGCGCTGGCGCCGCGGGTGCTGACCACGCTCGGGTCGATCTCCTCGGAGACCCTGCCGGTGATGCTGGCGCCGTGGGTGTTGTTGCCGACGATCGTGGCGCTGCGGGCTTCGAGCGAGAAGTCGGTGCGGGCGCTGGCCGCGCAGGCCGGGCTGGCCGTCGCGCTGATGGGCGCAGTCAATGCCATCGCCACGCTCGCCGGGTGCCTGCCCGCGGTGATCTGGTGGGCGTGCCACCGGCCGAACCGGCGGTGGTGGCGCTACACCGCGTGGTGGCTGCTGGCGGTGTGCCTGGCCATGCTCTGGTGGGTCGTGGCGCTGGTGTGCCTGCGCCACGTCAGTCCGCCGTTCCTGGACTTCATCGAATCCTCCGGCGTGACGACGCAATGGTCGTCGCTGACGGAGATCCTGCGCGGCACCGACAGCTGGACCCCGTACGTGGCGCCCACCGCCACCGCCGGCGCGCCGCTGGTCACCGGGTCGGCCGCCGTCCTGGGCACCTGCCTGGTCGCGGCGGCCGGGCTGGCCGGGCTGGCCAGTCCCCGGATGCCGGCTCGCGGCCGGCTGGTGACGATGCTGCTGGTCGGCGTGGTGTTGATGGCCGTCGGCTACGGCGGCGGGCTGGGCTCGCCGCTGGCCCACGAGATGCAGGCGTTCCTGGACGCCGCCGGCGCGCCGCTGCGCAACGTGCACAAGCTGGGGTCGGTGGTCCGGATTCCGCTGGTGCTGGGCCTGGCGCAGCTGCTGGGCCGGGTCGCGCTGCCCGGCAGCGCGCCGAGGTCGGTCTGGCTGCGAGCGTTCGCCCACCCGGAGCGCGACAAACGGGTGGCGGTGACGGTCGTGGTCCTCACGGCGCTGGCGGTCAGCACCTCGCTGGCGTGGACGGGACGGCTCACCCCGCCGGGCGCGTTCCGCGCGATACCGCCCTACTGGCAGCAGGCCGCCGACTGGCTCGGCGAGCACAACACCGGCTCCCCCGCTCCCGGGCGCGTGCTGGTGGTCCCCGGCGCGCCGTTCGCCACCCAGGTCTGGGGCACCAGCCACGACGAACCGCTGCAGGTGCTCGGCAGCAACCCGTGGGGGGTGCGTGACTCCATTCCGTTGACCCCGCCGCAGACCATCCGGGCGCTGGATTCGGTGCAGCGCCTGTTCGCCGCCGGGCAGCCGTCGGCCGGGCTAACCGATACCCTTGCCCGGCAAGGCATTTCGTACGTCGTGCTGCGCAACGACCTGGACCCGGAGACGTCGCGCTCGGCGCGCCCGATCCTGGTGCACCGCGCCGTCGAGGGCTCGCCGGGCCTGCAGAAGGTGGCGCAGTTCGGCGCGCCGGTGGGTCCGGGCACGCTGGCGGGCTTCGTCGCCGACAGCGGGCTGCGCCCGCGCTACCCCGCCGTGGAGATCTACCGCGTCGACGTTGCGGGCGATCCCGGCGCGCCGTACTTCGTCGACGCCGACCGGATGGCCCGGCTTGATGGGGGGCCGGAGGTGCTGCTGCGCCTCGATGAGCGGCGACGGCTGCTGGGCCGGCCGGCGGTGGGTCCGGTCCTGATGACCGGCGACGCGCGCGGCGCCGGCCTGGCGGCGCCGCTGGTCACCGTGACCGACACCCCGCTGGACCGCGAGACCGACTACGGCCGCGTCGATCACCACTCGTCGGCGATCCGGGCGCCCGGCGACGCGCGGCACACCTTCAACCGCGTCCCGGACTACCCGGCCCCCGGCGCCGAGCCGGTATCCGGCGCCTGGAACGGCGGCCGGATCACGGTGTCGAGCTCGTCGTCGGATTCCACCGCGATGCCCGACGTCGCCCCGGCGACCTCCCCGGCCGCCGCTTTCGACGGCGACTCGGGAACGGCGTGGGTGTCCAACGCGCTGCAGTCCGCCGTCGGGCAGTGGCTGCAGGTCGACTTCGACCATCCGATCAGCAACGGCGCCATCACCATCACGCCCAGCGCGACCGCCGTCGGTGCCCAGGTCCGTCGCATCCTGATCGAGACGGCCAACGGCAGCACCTCCCTGCGGTTCGACGAGCCCGGCAAGCCCCTCGCGGCCGCGCTGCCGTACGGCGAAACCCCGTGGGTCCGGGTCACCGCCGCCGGCACCGACGACGGCTCCCCGGGTGTGCAGTTCGGCATCACCGACCTGTCGGTCACCCAATACGACGCCTCCGGATTCGCCCACCCGGTCAACCTGCGCCACACCGTGGGCGTGCCGGGGCCGCCGCCGGGCTCGGCGGTCGCGGGCTGGGACCTGGGCTCGGAGCCGCTCGGCAGGCCGGGCTGCGCCCAGGCGCCCGACAGCGTGCGCTGCGCGGCCTCGATGGCGCTGGCCCCGGAGGAGCCCGTGAACTTCAGCCGCACCCTGACCGTGGCGGCTCCGGTGTCGGTGACGCCGGCGGTGTGGGTGCGGCCACGGCAGGGGCCCAAGCTGACCGATCTGGTTGCCGAGCCCAATACCACTCGCGCACAAGGCGATTCCGACGTGGTAGACATCCTGGGCTCGGCGTACGCGGCCACCGACGGCGATCCGGCCACCGCGTGGACCGCGCCGCAGCGGGTGGTGCAGCACAAGTCGCCGCCGACGCTGACCGTCACGCTGCCGCGGCCCACCGAGGTCGCCGGGTTGCGCCTGACGCCCAGCCGGTGGGCGTTGCCGGCCCACCCGACGCTGCTGGCCGTCAACCTGGGCGACGGCCCGCAGGTCCGGGAGCTGAAGGCGGGCGATCCGCAGACCCTGTCGCTCGCGCCGCGTGTGACCGACACGGTCAGCATCAGCCTGCTCGGCTGGGAAGACATCATCGACCGCAACGCGCTGGGCTTCGATCAGCTCAAGCCGCCGGGGCTGGCCGAGGTGGCGGTGCTGGGCGCCGACGGCCAACCGATCGCGCCCGCCGACGCCACTCGCAACCGATCCCGCGAGATCACCGTCGGCTGCGACCGTGGCCCGGTGATCGCGGTCGCGGGGCGGTTCGTGCACACCTCGATCCGCACCACCGTCGGCGCGTTGCTGGACGGTGGGCCGATCGCGGCACAGCCCTGCGAACCCGACCCGATCGCGCTGCCGGCGGGCCAGCAGGAGCTGCTGATCAGCCCGGGCGCCCAGTTCGTCGTGGACGGGGCCCGGCTGTCGACCCCGGCCGCCGACGACCTGAGCACCGCCCCGCAGGCCGTCGCGCAGACCGGAGCGTGGGGCCCGAGCCGCCGCGAGGTGCGGGCCCCGGCGGCGCCGACCTCCCGGGTGCTGGTGATCCCCGAAAGCATCAACCCCGGCTGGGTGGCGCGCACCAGCACCGGCGCCCGGTTGACGCCCGTCGCCGTCAATGGCTGGCAGCAGGGCTGGGTGGTGCCGGCGGGCGACCCCGGCACCATCACGCTGACCTTCGCGTCCAACTCGCTGTACCGGGCGGGCCTGGCGATCGGGCTGGCGTTGCTGCCGCTGTTGGCCGCGCTCGCGTTGTGGCGCACCCGGCGGCGCGGCGCCACCGACGCGCTCGCGCGGCCCTGGGCGCCGGGGCGCTGGGCGGCGGTCCCCGTGCTGGCGGCCGGCGCGGTGGTCGCCGGCCCGGTAGGAGTGCTCGCCGTCGGTGCCGCGCTGGGCCTGCGGTACGCGCTGCGCCACCGGCAGCGCCGGCTCGACGACGTGACCGTCGCGCTCAGCGCCGGGGGGCTCATTGCGGCCGGGGCGGCGCTGTCGCGGCATCCCTGGCGCTCGGTCGACGGTTACGCCGGTCACTCGGCGATCGTGCAACTGCTGGCGCTGATTTCGCTTGCCGTGCTTGCGGCTTCGGTCGTGACGATGCCGGGCCGCCGGGCCGCGCCGCGCGACGAATGAGTGCCGAGGTGTTGGCTACCGGTTTTTCTGCTGCTTGACTGGATATACGGCTCGGTGTGATCGCCGCCGCCCGAGGAGTAACGACCATGGGATGGTTTCCGGCACCCGAATACTGGCTGGGCAGGCTCGTCGTGGAGCGCGGGATCGCGGCGGTCTACCTGATCGCGTTCCTCACGGCCGCACTCCAGTTCCGGGCGCTCATCGGCGAGCACGGAATTCTGCCGATACCACGGTTTTTGGGCCGGCAGTCGTTTTGGCGGGCGCCGAGCCTTTTCCACCTGCGCTACTCCGATCGGCTGTTCGCGGGCCTGGCCTGGCTGGGCGCGGCGGCCTCGGCGACCATCGTCGCCGGCGCGGCCGACCTGGCGCCGCTGTGGGCCGCGATGCTGGCCTGGCTGACGCTATGGGTGCTCTACCTGTCGATCGTCAACGTCGGCCAGACCTGGTACGGCTTCGGGTGGGAGTCGTTGCTGCTGGAGGCCGGATTCTTGATGATCTTCCTCGGCAACGACCGCGTCGCGCCCCCGGTGCTGACGCTGTGGCTGGCGCGGCTGCTGCTGTTTCGGGTCGAGTTCGGCGCCGGGCTGATCAAGCTGCGCGGCGACCCGTGCTGGCGCGACCTGACGTGCCTGTACTACCACCACGAGACCCAGCCGATGCCGGGCCCGTTGAGCTGGTTCTTCCATCACCTGCCCCGGCCGCTGCACCGAGTCGAGGTGGCGGGCAACCACTTCGCGCAGCTGATCGTGCCATTCGGGCTGTTCGCGCCGCAGCCGATCGCCAGCGTGGCCGCGGCGATCGTCGTGATCACCCAACTGTGGCTGGTGGCGTCGGGCAACTTCGCCTGGCTCAATTGGGTGACGATCTTTTTGGCGTTCAGCGCGATTGACGATTCGTCGCTGGCGAGGCTGTTCGGGACCCCGGGCCACCCCGCCTGGTCCGCGCCGCCGCTGTGGTTCGCCGGCACGGTGATCGCGTTCACCGGCGCCGTGCTGCTCTTGACGTACTGGCCGGTGCGCAACATGCTCTCCTCGCGTCAGCGAATGAACATGTCCTTCAACCCCTTTCACCTGGTGAACACGTACGGCGCGTTCGGCAGCATCGGCCGGGTGCGGCGCGAGGTGGTGATCGAGGGCACCGACGAGGAGCGGCTGACCCAGCACACCGTGTGGCGGGAATACGGGTTCAAGGGCAAGCCCGGCGCCGTGGGTCGGCTGCCCCGGCAGTGGGCGCCGTATCACCTGCGCCTGGACTGGCTGATGTGGTTCGCCGCCATCTCGCCGGGCTACGCCCAGCCGTGGCTGGTTCCGCTGCTGCAGCGGCTGCTGCGCAACGATCGGCCGACGCTGCGCCTGTTGCGGCACAACCCCTTTCCCGATTCGCCGCCGCGATACGTGCGGGCACAGCTCTACGAGTACCGCTTCACCACATTCGCCGAGCTGCGCCGGGATCGGGCGTGGTGGCACCGCACGCTGATCGGCGGGTACGTGCGGCCGATGGCCCTCGAACAGACGACATCGCGGCACGCCAACCGCTCGCATTAGCGGACCGGCGGCGTGCGCGTTGCTAGCCTGCGGCAATGGACTGGGCGACCGTGGCAGCCGACGTACCGGCGCATCACCTGGCGAGCGGATGGCAATACGTCGCGATCCCTTTCTCCTTTCTCGTCTTCGCCGCGCTGATCGGCAACTTTGTGTATCTCGTGGTGAACGCGCTGCGGCCGCATCGGGGGCCGGCGTTCGCAGGGCCCGCCCTGGCCGGAACGGCACAGGTTTTGTCGGCCCGCGGGGCCATCTACTTCGGTGGCCGCTCGACCGTCTACCGGGTCGGGCTGAGGGTCGCGATACCCGGGCACCCGCCGTACGACACGAAAGTCACCACGCGTGTCGAAATGGGCGCGATTGCCGCGGTGCAGCCGGGCGCGACCGTCGCCGTCCAAGTCGACTCGTCAGACCCGAAAAAGGTCAGAATCGACCTAGGCCAACCGGCGCCACCGCCGGCGGCGTGGGCCGGTTCCGCGCCGCCCGCTGGAGTTGTGGGTTACGGAGGGCACGCGCCGTCGGGTGCGACGCCGCCGGGTTCGCCAATGTCTCCGGCGATCAGGCTCTACATCCGCATCTTGTGGTTGCTCATCGGCCTCGGATTCATCGCCGCTCTGGTCACCTTGGTGATCGTCTTGGCCGTGCGATAGGCGCGCCGAAATCTACAGCGTCTCGTCGAGCTCCCCGAGCCGGTCGGTCAGCCGCAGGTTCTCGGAGTAGTCGACGGGACAGCAGATCAGCGACACCCCGTCGTCGTCGAGGGCGGCCCGCAGCGTCGGCAACAGCTCGTCGGCGCTGTTGATCCGATATCCCTTGGCGCCGAAGCTTTCCGCGTACTTCACGATGTCGGGATTGCCGAACTTGACGAAGTAGTGCTCGCCGAGTTCCAGGTCCATCTTCCATTCGATGAGCCCGTAGCCGCCGTCCTCCCAGATCAGCACCACCAGGGGAATCCGCTCCCTAACGGCGGTCTCGATTTCCTGGGAGTTCATCAGGAACGCGCCGTCGCCCGCCACGGCCAGCACCTTGGCCTCGGGCCGTGCCAGCTTGACGCCCAGCGCGCCGGGCAGCGCAAAACTCATGGTGGACAAGCCGTTTGAGATCAGGCAGGTGTTCCGCTCGTAGGTCGGATAAAGCCGGGCCATCCACATCTTGGTGGCGCCGGTGTCGACCAGGACCACATCGCTGCGGCCCAGCGCCGCGCGGGTGTCGGCGACCACCCGGGCCGGCGCCAGCGGATAGCGCGAATCCTGTTGCCCGCGAGCGAATTCCTCAGCCAGCAGGCCCGAGCCGGGCACATCGGCGGCGTGGGTGAAGCTGTGACCGGCCAGCGCGTCGGTCAGCGCGTTCAGCGAATCGCTGATGTCGCCGATGATCCCGACGTCGACCGAGTAGTGCGCGTCGACCTCGGCCGGGAAGCGGTGCACGTGGATGATCCGCTTGTCGGCCTGCGGATTGATCCGGACCGGGTCGAATTCCTGCAGCTCGTAGCCGACGGCGATGACGGCGTCGGCGTTGTCGAACCCGAAGTTCACATAGTCGTGCCGCATGAACCCCAGCGTGCCGATGGTGTTGGGGTGGTCGTCGGGCATCACGCCCTTGCCGTGGAAGGTGTTGGCCACCTGGATGCCGAACTCCTCGGAGAAGCGGACCAGGGCCTTGGTCGCGTCGGCGCGCGCGGCGCCGTGTCCGGCCAGCAGCACCGGGCGCTGCGCCTGGCGCAGGATGTCGACGGCGCGCGCGACCTGGCGGGGCGCCGGCGCGTCGGCGCGAACCACGTTGCGCGGCAACGGCGTCAGGTCGTAATCGGTCTCGTCGGCGTCGATGTGCTCGGGCACCGCCAGGTAGACCGCGGCCGGGCGCTCGGCCTCGGCGACCTTGAACGCCTTGCGGACCATCTCCGGGATGGCGCGCGGGGTCGGGATGCCCGCCGCCCACCGCGTGATCGGGGCGAACATCGACACCAGGTCGACGTACTGGTGCGACTCCTTGTACTCCCGGTCCTGGCCCACCTGGGCGGAGATCGCCACCATCGGGGTGCTGTTGGTGGTGGCGTCGGCGACGCCGAGCTGCATGTTGATGGCGCCCGGACCCAGGGTCGCCGACACCACCGCCGCCCGGCCGGTGACGCGGCCGTACATCTCCGCCATGAACGACGCCGCCTGCTCGTGCCGGGTGAGCACGTACCGGATGCTCGAGGAGGCCAGCGCCTGCACGAAGCGGATGTTCTCCTCGCCGGGCACCCCGAAGACGACGGAGACGCCCTCGTTCTCCAGGCACTTCACCATCAGCTCAGCGGCTTTACTCATCCGGCACCTCCCTTGTGGGAACGATAGTGGCAGGCTGGGTGTTGGACCTGTTGTCAACCCCGAAGCGAAGGATCTCAGCGTGCCCATCGCCACGATCAACCCGGCTACCGGCGAAACAGTGAAAACTTTCACCCCCGCGACCGACGCGGAAGTCGACGGCGCCATCGCGCGCGCGTACGCCCGGTTCCAGGACTACCGCCATAACACCACCTTTGCCCAGCGCGCGGGGTGGGCAAACGCCACCGCGGACCTCTTGGAGAAAGAGGCCGACGACGTCGCCGCCATGATGACCCTGGAGATGGGCAAGACGCTGGCGTCGGCCAAGGCCGAAGTGCTCAAGTGCGCCAAGGGTTTTCGCTACTATGCCGAGAACGCCCAACAGCTGCTGGCCGACGAGCCGGCCGACGCGGCCAAGGTGGGCGCGTCGAAGGCCTACACGCGCTACCAACCGCTGGGCGTGGTGCTGGCCGTGATGCCGTGGAACTTCCCGTTGTGGCAGGCCGTGCGGTTCGCCGCGCCGGCGCTGATGGCCGGCAACGTCGGCATCCTCAAGCACGCCTCGAACGTGCCGCAGACGGCCCTGTACCTGGCCGACGTCATCGCCCGCGGCGGCTTCCCGGACGGCTGCTTCCAGACGCTGCTGGTGCCGTCGAGTGCCGTCGAGACCATCCTGCGCGACCCCCGCGTGGCGGCGGTCACCCTCACCGGCAGCGAGCCGGCCGGCCAGTCGGTCGGAGCCATCGCCGGCGACGAGATCAAGCCCTCGGTGCTCGAGCTCGGCGGCAGCGACCCGTTCATCGTGATGCCCTCGGCCGACCTCGACGAGGCCGTCAAGACCGCGGTCACCGCCCGGGTGCAAAACAACGGCCAGTCCTGCATCGCGGCCAAACGGTTCATCGCCCACGCCGACGTCTACGACGAGTTCGTGGAGAAGTTCGTCGCGCGGGCGCAGGCCCTGCGGGTCGGGGACCCGACCGACCCGGACACCGACGTCGGCCCGCTGGCCACCGAGTCGGGCCGCGACGAGGTCGCCAAGCAAGTCGACGACGCGGCCGCCGCCGGCGCGGTGATCCGCTGCGGCGGCAAGCCCTTGGACCGGCCGGGCTGGTTCTACCCGCCGACGGTCGTCACCGACATCACCAAGGACATGGCGCTGTACACCGAGGAGGTCTTCGGGCCGGTGGCTTCGATCTACCGGGCCGCCGACATCGACGAGGCCATCGAGATCGCCAACGCCACGACCTTCGGCCTGGGCTCCAACGCCTGGACCCGCGACGAGGCCGAGCAGCAACGCTTCATCGACGACATCGAGGCCGGCCAGGTCTTCATCAACGGGATGACGGTGTCCTACCCGGAGCTGCCGTTCGGCGGCATCAAGCGCTCCGGTTACGGCCGCGAGCTCGCGGGCCTCGGGATTCGCGAGTTCTGCAACGCCAAGACGGTGTGGGTGGGCTCGGCCGAGACCGGTGACGCCGGCGGCGCCACGAAGGTCGAGTGACGGCCCGGCTTTTCTGCGCCTAGGCCGACGCGGCCGCCAGCGCCTTCTCGTCCTCGTCGGCGAAGGTGTCCTCGAGTTGCAGGGGCGAGTAGTCGAGGTCGATCTCGCCAACCGGCCGCCCGCGGGCGCTGCCGATGGTGCCGAACCGCCGCATCCCCTTGTCGGCGGCGTACTGCATGGACTCGTCCACCGACAGGCCGAAGGGCATCGGGTCGTACAGCGCGAAGCCCTCTTCGACGACGCGCAGTCCGAGCGGCATCAGCTCGTTCATCCGCGCTTCGAAGACACCCCAGTTGGCGTCGTCGGCGGCGACGTGGCGCCGGCAGGTGAACGTGCCCCACGCCATGTGGCGCCGCTCGTCGTCACCGATGCGGCGGACCAGCTCCTGCATGCCGGGAAGGATGCCGCGTTCCACGCAGATCTTGTGCCAGAGGTAGTAGCCGGTCAGCGCCAGCATGCCCTCGACCATGTGGTTGTAGGTCACCGACGCCCGGACCTGGGCGGCCGGCGACGGATCGGTGGCCAACGCGTTGAGGGAGTCCGGCAGCTCCTCGTAGAAGATCGTCCGGTAGGTGGGGACGTCCTCGAGATAGGCGTGCAGGTCGCCGGTGATGCCGACGGCGTCGAGCCACATCCGGAACACCTGGACGTGCTTGGCTTCCTCGAACGCGAACTGGGTCAGATACATCTCGTCGCCCAGCCGCCCCTCGGCCCGCATCGCGGCCATGAACGGCTGAATGTCCTCGGTCACCGCCTCCTCACCGGCGATGAACTCGGCGCACAACCGGGTGGCGTAATGACGTTCGTCGTCCGTCAGCGCCTCCCAGTCCGCGCGGTCGCGGGAGAAGTCGATGTCGGCGGGATTCCAGAACTTCGCGTTGCCGCCGGCGAACAGGCGCAGCGGCACGCTGTCCCAGTTGAGCCCGCCCGCCACCATCGAGCCCGAATGCGTGCGTGTCATGTGACCTCCTCGGAGAGTTTCGGTTCTGGGCTGACGACGGGATCCGCCGCATTCGCGGAGAAGGCCGCGGCCAAGACCGCGATGATCCGGCGCACGGCCAGCGCCGGCTGCTCCGGCGTGGGGTCGTCGAGCCCGAGGACCGGGTCCAGCCCGCGCATGTAGGGAGCCAGCGCCAGGTGCGGGAAGATCATCAGCAGCAGCGAGAGCAGGACGCCGGTGTCGGCGTCGGCACGCAGGTCCCCGCGGGTTTTGGCGGCGTGCACGAGCGGCCGCAACACCTCCAGGTAGTGGCGGTGGATCACGTTGCGCACGCTGACACGGGCCTCGGTGTCGACCTCGAGGGTGGCCGCGGCGTGCAGCGCTCGTTCGTGCGGATGCTCGGCGTAGTAGGCCACCCAGCCGTCGAGCAGGTCGGTGAGGTGCTCGAAAAACGGCCGGCTCGGGTCGAGCCTGACGATCAGGTCCTCCATGTACGCCCGCACCCGCTGGCTGCCGATGTCGGCGATGAACGCGTACAGGTCGCGCTTGTCCGCGAAGTACTGGAACAGGCTGCCTTTGGCGACCCCGGCTTTGCGGGCGATGACGTTGAGGCTGCCCCGCGAGAAGCCGTGCGCCCCGAACTCGGCCTCCGCGGCTTCTATCACCGCCGCGCGACGAGCCGGGTCAACGCGCGCCCATGTCACCGTCGGCAATTCGGCCTCCTAGCGTCGATGACCACTGGTCATTCTACGGTGAGCCACGTCACAGTCAAGGGCCGATGGTTGCTCACGGCCGCATCCGGTAGGCGCCGTTGATCGGCAGCACGTGTTCCTTCCAGATCTGGCCGTAGCGCGTGGGGTCGTGGACCGGGCGGCGGATCATGCGCATCGCCAGCCGGGCCTGTTCGTCCGTCGCCGTGGGCTTGTCGCCGAGCTCGACGGCGTAACCGTTGAAGTCCCGCACCAGCACGGCGAAGATCTCGTCGATCAACGCATCTTCCACCCCCGACAGCGGGGCCTCCTCCAGGATGAGCTGGGCGTACGGCACGGTCGCGAACAGCTGGCCCACGGCGAAGGCGAAGTCGATGTCCTTCTGCTGCGCGGCATCCGGGGTGGCGCTGGCCAGCATCTCGGTGAGCACGTCGACCTGCTCGCGCAGCAGCGCGACGTTGGGCAGGTGGGCGAAGCTGTCGAACGGCGCGCGCCAGTCGGCGAACCGCACCTTGCCCAGGCCGCCGGTGGGCCCCTGGGCGAACAGGAACGTGTCGTCGGCGGCGTCGTCGCGGCGGGCGATCACGGGCAGTTCGGCGTTCGGGGCGAACAGGAAGTTCGGCATGAACTTGCCGAGCAGCCCGATGTTGATGTGGACGGTGCCCTCCAGCCGGGGCAGCAGCCCGATCTCGCGGGTGACGGCCTCGAAGAAGGTGTCCTTCTCAACTCCCTTGGCGGCGATGACATCCCACAGCGCGGTGATGACCCGCTCGCCCTCGCTGGTGATCTTGGCCTTGGTCAGCGGGCTGTAGAGCAGGTAGCGGCGGTCGGCCGCCGAGGCGCTGCGCATGTAGTCGCAGGCGCGGGTGGCGACCAGCTTCATGGCGATCAGGCGCACGTAGGCGTCGGTGAGCAACCGCCGCACATGGGAGAAGTCGGTGACGACGGTCCCGTACAGGTAGCGGTTGGCCGCGTGGGTGACCGCCTCGTACATGGCGTGCGTGCACATGCCGACGGCGCCCCAGCCCAGGTTGTACTTGCAGACGTTGACGGTGTTGAGGGCGGCGTGGAAGGCGTCCGGGCCGCGGTGCAGCAGGTCGGCCTCGGTGACCGGGTAGTCACGCAGCGCGTAGTTGGCGACGAAGTTCTGCGAGTTGACGACGTTCTTGATCAGCTCGTACCGGTCGTGCTGGGAGTCGGCGGCGAAGAAGACATATTCCTGGTTTTTTGAGGTGCCGCCGATCTTGCCGAAGGTCGAGACCATCCGCGCCACGTTGGCGTTGCCGATGTAGTACTTCTCGCCGCTGGCGGTCCAGCCGTGTTCCGACGGCGTCAGGATCATGTCGGTCTGGTAGACGTCGGCGCCGTGGGTCTGCTCCGACAGCCCGAAGGCGAACACCTCCCCGGCCTCCAGCTGGGCGGCGGCCTTGCGTTTGGCGTCCTCGTTGTCGCTCATCCAGATCGGGCCCAGGCCCAGCGCGGTGACCTGGAACGGGTACCAGTAGCTCAGCCCGTAGAAGCCCACGATCTCGGCGAACTCGCTGATTCGGTAGGTGTCCCACCGGCAGTCGCTCGCGCCGTATTCGGCCGGGGTCAGCAGGGACGCAAAGATGCGCTCCCGCCCGATGTGGTCCAGAAAGTCGGAGTACCAGACCCGGTTGTGGTCGTCGGCCTTCAATCGCGCCTTGCCCCGGGACTCGAAGAAGTCCACGGTCGCGGCCATGATCTCGCCCGAGCGGCGGTCCGGGTAGCGGCGTTGCAAATGGTTGGGATTGAGCAACATGGCGTGGACGGTACTGCAACCGCGCCGCCGCCGGAACGCACCGGACAAAACTCTCGGGCCCTGTTGTTCGGACGCCGAATCGACCTAGCATCAGTCCCGTGTCAGAACTCAATACCGCCCGCGGCCCCATCGATACCGCCGACCTCGGCGTGACGCTCATGCACGAGCACGTGTTCATCATGACCACCGAGATCGCGCTCAACTATCCGGACGCCTGGGGCGACGAGGACAAGCGGGTGGCCGACGCGATCGCTCGGCTCAACGAGTTGAAGTCGCGCGGCGTGGACACCATCGTCGATCTCACCGTGATCGGGCTGGGCCGCTACATCCCGCGCATCGCGCGGGTGGCGGCGGCCACCGAGCTGAATATCGTTGTGGCGACCGGGCTTTACACCTACAACGACATCCCGTTCCGGTTCCACTACGAGGGCCCCGGCGGGTTGCTGGGCGGCCCCGAGATCATGACCGACATGTTCGTGAAGGACATCGAGCAGGGCATCGCCGACACGGGCGTCAAGGCCGGAATCCTCAAGTGCGCCACCGACGAGCCGGGCATCACCCCCGGCGTCGAGCGGGTGCTGCGCGCGGTCGCGCAGGCGCACAAGCGCACCGGGGTGCCGATCTCGACGCACACCCACGCCGGCCTGCGCCGCGGCCTCGAGCAGCAGCGCATCTTCGAAGAAGAGGGCGTCGACCTGACCCGGGTCATCATCGGCCACTCCGGCGACAGCACCGACGTCGGCTACCTCGAGGAACTGATCGCCGCGGGGTCCTATCTCGGGATGGACCGGTTCGGCCTCGACGTCATCTCTCCGTTCGAAGAGCGGGTCAAGATCGTGGCGCAGATGTGCGAACGCGGGCACGCCGACAAGATGGTGCTCTCGCACGATGCCAACTGTTACTTCGACGCGCTGCCCGAAGAGCTCGTGCCGCAGATGGCGCCGAACTGGCACTACCTGCACATCCACAACGACGTGATCCCCGCCCTAAAAGAGCGCGGCGTCACCGACGAGCAGCTGCACACCATGCTGGTGGACAACCCGCGCCGCATCTTCGAGCGGCAGGGCGCATATGAGTGAGCCGATCCCGCCGATCGGCACCCAGATCGCGGCGCTGGCCGCACTCGCTCCCGACGAGCCCGCGGTCACCTGCGACGGGCTGACCCTTACCCGCGCCGAACTCGACCGCTCGACGAACCGGCTGGCCCGCGCGTACGCCGAGCGTGGCGTCGGCGTCGGCGACTACGTGACGATGGTGCTGCCCAACTCGGTCGAGTGGATCCAGGCCGCGGTGGCGTGCTGGAAGCTGGGCGCGGTGCCCCAGCCGCTGTCGGCGCGGCTGCCGGACGCGGAGCTGCAGGGGCTGCTGGCGTTGCGGCCGCCCGCGCTGCTGGTGGGCCGTGGAGGCGATCGCGAGCTCGGCGAAGCCGGGCGAAGCGGGTCACCGACCGGACAGTACAGCCACCCGGAAATACCAAGCGTTCCAGCGGGATTCACTCCGAATCCGGCGCTGTCCGATGCCGCGTTGCCGGAAGCGGTTTCGCCGGTGTGGAAGGCGATGGGTTCGGGCGGCAGCACCGGGCGGCCCAAGCTCATCGAATCCGGCGGCGACAGCCGGATACCGCCCGCCATCGGCTACCCGCTGGGCGCCCAGGAGGGCGACACCACCCTGGTCCCGATTCCGTTGTCGCACAACACCGGATTCACCACCGCGACGCTGGCGCTGCTGATGCGCCACCACCTGGTGCTGATGAGCCGGTTCGAGCCGGGGCAGTTCCTCCGGCTGATCACCGACCACCGCGTCACGTTCCTGACCACCGTGCCGACGATCATGCAGCGCGCGCTGCCCGTCTATCAGGCCGAGCCGGGGTCCTTCGACCTGTCCTCGCTGCGGCGGTTCTGGCACATGGGCGCGCCCTGCCCGCCGGCCGTCAAGGAGGCGTGGATCAACCTGCTCGGGCCCGAGGTCGTCTGGGAACTCTACGGCGGCACCGAATTACAAGCACTCACCTTCATCTCCGGCGACCAGTGGCTGACCCACCGCGGCTCGGTCGGCGTGGTGGTCGCCGGGGAGATGCGGGTGCTCGACGACGACGGCAATCCCTGCCCGCCCGGGGTGGTCGGCGAGATCTACATGCGCCCCGCCCCCGGCAGCGCCCCGACCTATCGCTACATCGGCGTGCAGGCCAAGAGCCGCGACGGCTGGGACTCGCTGGGGGACCTCGGCTATTTCGACGAGGACGGGTTTCTGTACCTGTCGGATCGCCGCGTCGACATGTTCACCGTCGGCGGCCGCAACGTCTATCCGGCCGAGATCGAGAACGCGCTGTCGGCGCACCCGGACGTGCTGTCCTGCCTGGCGGTCGGCGTGCCCGACCCGAACTCCGGGGACCTGGGCCAGGTGCCCTACGTCCTGGTGCACGCGGCCGACGGATCCACGCTGGACGCCGAGGGTGTGAAAGGGTTTCTGCAGCAACGCATCTCGTCGTACAAGGTGCCGCCCACCGCCGACTTCATCGAATTCGTCGACGCCCCGTTGCGCGACGACGCCGGTAAGGCGCGGCGATCGGCGGTGCGCGACGAGATCATGGCGCGATTGCGTCCGCCTCAGCGTCTGTGAGCTCGGGGACCGGTGTGGACCGGTGCCGCTTCTCCCAGCGGCGCAGCGCCTCGCGGCACGGCGACTCGACCAGGCCGTAGCTGACCGCGGCGATCGCCCAGCCGAAGATCAGCGTGAGCACCAGCACCGAGGGCATGCGGCCGGTGAAGGCGAAAGTCCCCAGGACGGGGAACACCATGTCCAGCGCGGCCAGGTGCCAGATGAACAGGCCGTAGGACCAGCGCCCCAACGTCACCATGGTGGTGCTGCCCAGCAGCCGGTGTGGCGTGTCGGGCCGGTCCAGCACCAGCGGGGCGACGAGCGCGAAGGCCACCACGGCCCCCATCGCCGTCTTCACCGCGAACTGGGCGGGGCTGCCGACGGCCAGGCCCGCCGGCCCCGCCAGCGGGGACGCCGCCACCAGGTAGGCCGCCACCGCGATCACGGCCATCGGCACGCGCCGGCGCGCCAGGCGGTGTGGGAAACCGACCCCGCTGTGGACCCATTCCGCCAGCAACATGCCCGCGGCGAACCAGGAGAAAAACGCCGGGGGCCAGTCCAGCGGGTTGTTCCAGACCCTGCCGTCCAAGAGAAATACGGGCACCCAGGCCCAGGCAAAGCTGAGCACCGCCACCGACGCGATCGCCGGCACCCGGGCCCCGGCCGGGAGCCGACGCGCCAAGAACGCCAGCGCGGGCAGGGCCAGGTAGAAGCCGACCTCGACCGACAGGCTCCACATCTGGGTGAGGCCACCGGTCAGCGTGAGCGGCACGTAGATCTGGGTGAGCGTCAGGTTGGCCAGCCAGACCGTCGGGCTGGCGTGATTCGAGTCGGGCAGCAGGGTGAGGATCACGACGACGGCCACTACGTAGGCCGGCATGATGCGGATCGCCCTGGACCGCAGGTAGTGGCCGGTGCGCGGCCGCGGCGCCAAACCCCGGGCCGCGGCGGCGTGCCCGCGCCACAGCAGGAACCCCGACAACGCGAAGAAGACGGCGACGGCGAGGTCGAAGCGACCGAAGAGGCGGCCGTCGACGCCGCTGGAGTGCCCCGTCTGGAAGGCGACGTGCGTGACGACGACGCCCATCGCCGCGCACGCGCGCATCCCCTCCACTGCGGGCAGGAAGCTGCGGACCCCTCCCGCCTGCTGGCCCTCGGTCACGCCCACAAGTGTGCCCTTGTGTGTGGGCCAACGAATCGGGTACACCCGAACCACCCGCGCGTGGTGCGCGGTGGGCGGTGGGCGGGGACGGGCTGCTAAACCGGGGCCTTAAATTCTGCTGTTAGGGTCGAACGGGTTTGCCACGCGGGGATCCCTTTAGGAGGGCACAGCAACGTGAACCGCGCCGGCGACGATGCAGTCGGGGCAGCACCCGCTTGCGGGGGACGAAGCGATGAGGAGGAGCGGCGCGCATGAACCGAGCAGTCATGTTGCGTTACGCCGCATGCGCGATCATCGGACTCGGGGCCGCCCTGCTGATCGCCGCGCTGCTGTTGTCGACGTACACCAGCAGCCGGATCACCAAGATCCCGCTGGACATCAACGCCACGTTGATCAGCGACGGCAACGGGACCGCGCTCGACGCCGCCTCGCTGTCCACCGATCACCTGGTCGTCAACCAGAACGTGCCGCTGGTGTCCCAGCAGCAGGTCAGCGTCGAATCCCCGGCCAACGCCGACGTCGTCACGCTGCAGGCCGGCACCTCGGTCCGGCGCACCGACAAGCAAAAAGACAGCGGCCTGTTGCTGGCGATCATCGACACCGTCACGCTCAACCGCAAGACCGCGATGGCGGTCTCCGACGACACCCACCCCGGCGGCTCCGTGCAGAAGCCGCGCGCCGCCAACGACGAGAGCCCGCCCACCGCGATGCCGCTCCGCCACGACGGGCTGTCCTACCGGTTCCCGTTCCACACCGAAAAGAAGACGTATCCCTACTTCGATCCGATCGCGCAGAAGCCGTTCGACGTCAACTACGAGACCCAGGAAGACGTCAACGGGCTGACCACCTACAAGTTCACCCAGAACGTCGGCTACAACGCCGACGGCAAGCTGGTGGCCCCGGTGGCGTACCCGACGCTGTACGCCGACCAGACGACGGACTCCAAGTTCACCACCTCGGCGGCGATGTGGGGCGTGCAGGGCGGTGATCCCAACGAACAGATCACCATGACCCGCTTCTACGCGGCGCAGCGGACCTTCTGGGTGGACCCGGTGTCCGGGACCATCGTCAAGCAGACCGAGCACGCCAACCACTACTTCGCCCGCGACCCGCTCAAGCCGGAGCTGACGCTGGTCGACTACAAGGTCACCTCGAACGAAGACACCATCGAGGCCCAGGTCAACGCCGCGCGCGATGAGCGCGACCGCCTGGCGCTGTGGTCGCGGGTGCTGCCGATCACGTTTACCGCGGTGGGCCTGATCGCCCTGATCGGCGGCGGCGTGTTCGCCGCCTTCAGCCTGCGCACCGAGAGCGCGCTGACCGACCCAGGCCTGGACCGGTCCGATCAGGAGTTCTTCGGCCGCACCGGGCTCGAGGAACCGGTGCCCGGCGCCGAGGCCGAGACCGAGAAGCTGCCCACGCAGCGCCCGGCCGGCGACCCCGAGTCACCCGGCTCCGACCCGCCGACCCTGGAGTCGGACGAGCCGGACGAGCCGCGGCCGCCCGACGCCGGACCGTCCGACGCCCCCGGCCCGCCCGAACGGGCCTAGATCCCGCGGATGCGCTGGACCCGGCCGGGGTACGCGCTGTTGCTGGCGCTCCTGGTGGTCGGGCCGCTCCTGACGCCCGGATACCTGCTGCTGCGCGACGCGGTGTCGACGCCGCGGTCGTACCTGTCCGACACCGCCCTGGGGCTCACGGCGGCGCCGCGCGCCACGCCCCAAGATTTCGCGGTGGCGGTGGCCTCCCAGGTGATCGACGGCGGCGTCGTGGTGAAGGCGCTGCTCGTGGCGGGGCTGTGGCTCGCGGGATGGGGCGCGGCCCGGCTGGTCGCCGCGGCGCTGCCCGACGCCGGGACGCCCGGCGAATTCGTCGCCAGCACGCTGGCGATCTGGAATCCCTATGTCGCCGAACGGCTTCTGCAGGGCCACTGGAGCCTTCTGGTCGGTTACGGCTGCCTGCCCTGGGTCGCGGCGGCGATGCTTCGGATGCGAACGGCAGACGACGGCTGGGCCGGGGTGTTCGGCCTGGTGTTCTGGATGGCGCTGGCCGGGCTGACCCCGACCGGCCTGTTGCTCGCGGCGACGGCGGCGCTGGTCGGCGTCGCCGCCCCGGGTGCGGGGCGCCCGCGCCGGCTGTGCGCCGCGTGGGCCTCGGGTGCCGCGCTGGTGGCCGCAGCGCCCTGGCTGACCGCGGCGGCGGCGGGCCCGTCGTTGACCGCGCACGGCGCGGCCAACGCGCTCGGGGTGGACGCGTTCGCGCCGCGGGCCGAGCCCGGCCTGGGCACGCTGGCCAGCCTGGCCAGCCTCGGCGGCATCTGGAACGGCGAGGCCGTACCGGCTTCGCGGACAACGCTTTTCGCGGTGTCCTCGGCCGTTGTCTTGCTGGCGGTGGTGGCGGTGGGGCTGCCGGTGGTGGCGCGCCGCCGCGCGGCGGTGCCGCTGTTGGCGCTGGCGGCGATGTCGGTGGTGGTGCCGGCCGCTTTGGCGACCGGCCCGGGTCTGCACGCGCTGCGGGCGCTGGTCGACGCCGCACCGGGCTTCGGCGTGCTGCGCGACGGGCAGAAGTGGGTGGCGCTGGCGCTGCCGGGGTACACGCTGGCCGGCGCCGGCGCCGTGGTGACGTTGCGGCGGTGGTTGCGGCCGTCGGTCGGGGCGGTGGTCTGCTGCCTGGCGCTGATCCTGGCGCTGCCCGACCTGGCGTGGGGCGGGTGGGGCAAGGTCGCTGCGGTGCGCTACCCGCGGGGGTGGGCCGCGGTGGCGGCGGCGATCAACTCCGATCCGCGGACGGTCGCGGTGCTGCCGGCCGGCACCATGCGGCGGTTCTCGTGGGCGGGCCCGGCGCCGGTGCTGGATCCGCTGCCCCGCTGGCTGCGGGCCGACGTGCTGACCACCGGCGACCTGGCCATCTCGGGGGTCGTCGTGCCCGGGGAGGGCGATCGCGCCCGGGCCGTGCAGGACCTGCTGCTGAGCGGGCCCGATCCCGCTGCGCTGGCCCCGGCCGGCGTCGGGTGGCTGGTCGTCGAATCGGACAGCGCCGGCGACATGGGGGCGGCCCCGCGCACCCTCGGCGCGCTGACGCCGGCCTACCGCGACGGCGAGCTGGCGCTCTATCGGATCGGCGGCGAGATCGCCGGCGCCTCGCCGGCCCGGCGCACCGCGACGCTGATCGCCCACCTGGCGTGGCTGGCGATGCTGGTCGGGGGCGCCGCCGGTTCGGCGCTCTGCCGGGTTAGACGACGCCGCTGACGAATTCGCCGGCCCGCACGGCCTCGAGCACGCCGCGCATCGCGTCGGCGCTTTGCCTCCAGGAGAACTCGCCGCTTCGGGCCTGGGCCTTGGCGCCGAGTTGATCGCGCAGCACCGGGTCGGCCAGCAGCTGCTCGAGTCGGTCCACCAGCTCGGCCCGGCTGTCCACCAGCATTCCCGTCACCCCGTCGACGATCGAGTCGGACAGGCCGCCGGAGGAGCGGTAGCCAATGGTGGGCACCGCGTGCTGGGCCGCCTCGACCACCGCCAAACCCCAGCCCTCCTTGCGGGACGGCAGCACGTGCACCCAGGAGCTTTGCAGGACATGGTGTTTGGTGAGGTCGTCGACGTGGCCGTGGAACGTCACCGCGCCGGACAGGCCGAGCCGTTGCGCGTGGTCGACGAGCCGCTGCCGCCACCAGCCGCCGCCGACGATGTCGAGGTGCAGGTTCGGCAGACGCCCCCGCAGCGCGGCCACGGCTTCCAGCGCGTCTTCGATCTGCTTGTGCGGCACCAGGCGTGACAGCACCACCACCCTGGGCGCCGCCGAGCGCGGCCCGGACAACGATTGCGCCGGCGCCTCGTCCAGGCCGTTGCGCACCACCGCGATCTGGTCGTGTGCCACGCCGAGCGCGACGAGGTCGCGGGCCGACGGGAGCGACACCGTCACGTACTGGTTGCGGCGGTTCAGCCGCGGCGACAACCACGACTCGACAAACCAGCCGATCCGGCCGAGCACCGGCCCGGCCACCGGCCACTGCTCGCGATGGCAGTGGTGCACGAGCACCATCACCCGGCGGCCGTACACCAGCCGGGCCAGGAACGGCAGCCCGTTCTGGGTGTCGACGACCACGTCGGGCCGCGCTCGCCGCAACGGCCCCAGCCCGACGCGCGACGCCGCCATCGCCAGCAGCGCCCAGACGTACACCGAGTACCGGCCCCCGGCGCGGTCGATGCACACCCCGTCGACCACCTCGCGCCGCGGCGCGCCCCGATACCGCGCGGTGCGCAGCGTGACGGCGATTCCCGAGGCGGCCAGCTGGGCGCCGACGCGCTGCAAATAGGCTTCGCTGCCGCCGCCCTGCGGGTGCCCGGTGTCGCGCCAGCACAGCAGCAGGACGGAGCGGAGAGCAGACATTACTGGTCAGCCTAGCCGTCGCGAGCGTGACGCTGGCGTCACGCTCGACGCCCAACGTGACGCTGCCGTCACGCTCGGGCGGACGTGATGCCCGGCCGTAGGGTTGGCCGGTGGCCGTCACTGATCAATTTGCGCGGCGTGCGACGCTGCGCCGGTCGGTGCGGCTGCTCTCGGAATTCCGCCACGAGCGATCCGACCCGGCCCGTTTCTACCGCGCGCTGGCGGCCGACACCGCGGCGATGGTCGCCGACCTGTGGCGGGGCGTCCATGGCGCACCACCCGCCGGCCGCACGCTGCTCGACGTCGGCGGCGGCCCAGGATATTTCGCGGCGGCGTTCACCGACGCCGGTGTCCGCTATCTCGGCGTGGAGCCCGACCCCGGCGAGATGCACGCGGCCGGGCCGGCGTTGGCGCGTGGACCGGGCACCTTCGTGCGTGCCTCGGGCATGGCGCTGCCGTTCGCCGACGACTCCGTCGACATCTGCCTGTCGTCCAATGTCGCCGAACACGTGCCGCGGCCGTGGCAGCTCGGTAACGAGATGCTGCGGGTGACCCGGCCGGGCGGGCTGGCCGTGCTGTCCTACACGGTGTGGCTCGGCCCATTCGGGGGCCACGAGATGGGCCTGACCCACTACCTCGGCGGTGCGCGTGCCGCCGCGCGGTACGCCCGCAAGCACGGCCACCCGGCCAAAAACGACTACGGGTCGTCGTTGTTCGCGGTGTCGGCCGCAGACGGCCTGAGCTGGGCCGCCAGCACCGGCGCCGCGGTGGCCGCATTTCCCCGCTACCACCCCCGATGGGCATGGTGGCTGACGTCGGTCCCGGCGCTGCGCGAGTTCCTGGTCAGCAATCTCGTGCTGGTGCTCGCACCCCGAGAATGAAACATGTTCTCGTTTTGCTTCCGCTTGGGTAGGGTGGCGCCATGACCGACGTGAAGACCGAATACGACAAACTTTTCATCGGCGGCAAGTGGACCGAGCCGTCGACCTCGGAAGTCATCGAGGTGCACTGCCCGGCCACCGGTGAGTACGTCGGGAAGGTGCCGCTCGCCGCGGCGGCCGACGTCGACGCCGCGGTGGCCGCCGCCCGCGCCGCCTTCGACAGCGGGCCGTGGCCCACGACGCCGCCGAAGGAACGCGCGGCCGTCCTCGCCAAGGCGCTGCAGCTGCTCGAGGAGCGCAAGGAGCAGTTCGCGACGCTGCTGGGCGCCGAGACCGGCCAGCCGCCGATGACCATCGAGACGATGCACTGGATGGGCTCGATGGGCGCGATGAACTTCTTCGCCGGGCCCGCCGTCGACCAGGTCAAGTGGCGGGAGATCCGCAACGGCTCCTACGGTCAGACCATCGTTCACCGCGAGCCGATCGGCGTCGTCGGCGCGATCGTGGCCTGGAACGTGCCGCTGTTCCTGGCGATCAACAAGCTGGGCCCGGCGCTGCTGGCCGGCTGTACGGTCGTGCTCAAGCCGGCCGCCGAAACACCGCTGACCGCAAACGCTTTGGCCGAGGTGTTCGCCGACGCCGGCCTGCCCGAGGGCGTGCTGTCGGTGGTGCCCGGCGGCATCGAGACCGGCCAGGCGCTGACGTCCAACCGGGACGTCGACCTGTTCACGTTCACCGGCAGCTCGGCCGTCGGCAAGGAGATCGGCCGCCGCGCCGCCGAGCTGCTCAAGCCGTGCACGCTGGAGCTCGGCGGGAAATCGGCGGCCATCGTCCTCGAGGACGTCGACCTGGCGTCCGCGGTCCCGATGATGGTGTTCTCCGGGATCATGAACACCGGCCAGGCCTGCGTGGGCCAGACCCGCATCCTGGCGCCGCGGTCGCGCTACGACGAAATCGTGGACGCGGTAAGCGCTTTCGTCCAGGCGCTGCCGGTCGGACTGCCGTCGGACCCGGGCGCCCAGATCGGTTCGCTGATCTCGGAGAAGCAGCGCGCCCGCGTCGAGGGCTACATCTCCAAGGGCATCGAGGAGGGCGCGCGGCTGGTGTGTGGCGGCGGCCGTCCGGAGGGTCTGGACAGCGGATTCTTCGTGCAGCCAACCGTTTTCGCCGACGTCGACAACAAGATGACGATCGCCCAGGAGGAAATCTTTGGGCCGGTGCTGAGCATCATCCCCTACGACACCGAAGAGGACGCGATCAAGATCGCCAACGATTCGGAGTACGGCTTGGCCGGCAGCGTGTGGACCACCAACGTGCCGCGGGGCATCGAGATCTCGGAGAAAATCCGCACCGGAACCTACGCGATCAACTGGTACGCGTTCGATCCCTGCTGCCCGTTCGGCGGTTACAAGAACTCGGGTATCGGCCGCGAGAACGGCCCCGAGGGCGTGGAGCATTTCACGCAGCAGAAGAGCGTGCTGATGCCGATGGGTTACACGGTCGACGCCTAGCGGCCCTGAAATCGGGCCTGCCGTCGCTCGACGAACGACTGCACGCCCTCGGCTGCGATGCCGGGACCGACGTCCACCGGATCCAGGCCGGCGGTGACATGGTCGCCATGCGCGAACAGCAGGCCGGCGCGCAGCGAGTCATCGGATTCGAGCAGCGCATACGCCCGCGACAGGTCGGCGAGCATCGCCCGGTCGAATGCGTTGCGCTTGTGCGGCCGGTTCAGGCCGACCAGCAGGACGTGTCCGTCGCGTTCCGGGGAGACGGTGGCGAGGTTCGGAAGGGGCATCGGCCCAGTGAAGCGCGGTTCTAGGTGCTATGCAATAGAGCATAATGAGACGGGGGTCACGCCCATACCGCTCATGTCCGAGGGAACGCGTTAGAACCGTTTCATGAGCTGCACGGCTTACTTAGGGAATAAAATTGCTTACTGCACCGATGTCTTATATGCTTCTCAGCATAATCTAGGGCCGCACTCAGGCCGGGAGAAAACAATGTGGATCATCGAACTCAACGTCGCCGGCTACCAGTTCACGCGCGAGATGCCCGACATCAAGCGGCGGCCCTTCCGGTTCAGCCCTCGTAATATGCACTGGCCGGTTCCGCGGCACTCGCACGCTGCATGACGCTCGCCACGGGAGGTACGACAGTGCCGACTAGCACCGAAGCCAAAGCGGGACCCACGCCGACAAAGCGCTGCGATACGCGCAAGAAGATGCTGCTGAGCGCCGCCGAGGTGATGCGCGAGCGCGGCGCCGCCGGGGTGACCATCGATGAGGTGCTGGCCCGTAGCGGCGCGCCGCGCGGCTCGGTCTACTACCACTTCCCCGAGGGGCGCAATCAGATCCTGACCGAGGCCCTGCAGTACTCCGGCGATTCCATCACCGCCATGATCGACGACGCCGCCGGCTGGGGCGCCCGGGCCCTGCTGCGCGAGTTCGTCGAGTTCTGGGAGCGCCTCCTAACCGAGGGGGGCTTCAGCGCGGGCTGCCCCGTGGTCGCCGCGGCGATCGGTTCGGACGACGCCGAACCCAAGCTCTCCGCCGAGGCCGGCGCCATCCTGGGCCGGTGGTGCAACGCGTTGAAGCGTGCGTTTGCCAACGACGGCTTCGACGACGCCGATGCGGCGTCGCTGGCGGTGATGTCGATCGCCGCCCTGGAAGGCGCCGTGGTGCTGTCACGCTCGACGCGCAGCACCGATCCGCTGCGCCAAGTGGGCGAACAGCTCGAATTCCTGATCAAAGCAAGGGAATTCGTCGTACGCAACGGAATCCCCGGCTAGCGCAGCCGCCGCCTGCCAGGCACCAGACGCCGTGCGAGCGGCCCGAGGTTAACCCGCGCACATTTGCTGGGAATTCCCGCCCGCGCATATTGAGGTCACGTTAGGATTTGCTCCTCAACCCTGGCTCGACGACTCATCGGGGCGACGCCGAGCCGCACGGTGCCGGAGGTGCGGAATGTCTTTCGTGATCGCGCAACCCGACCTGGTGGCGTCGGCCGCCACGGATTTGGCGGGCATCGGGTCGGCGCTGGGCCAGGCCAGCTCGGCCGCGGCGGCCCACACCACGGAGGTGGCGGCCGCCGGCGCCGATGAGGTATCGGCGGCCGTCGCGGAATTCTTTGCCGCTCATGGCCAGGGATATCAGGCGCTCAGCGCCCAGGCGGCGGCGTTTCACGACCGGTTCGTCCAGGCCTTGAACACGGGCGCGGGCGCGTATGCGAGCGCCGAGGCGGCCAACGCCGCGGCGGCGGCGAACCCGTGGCAGGCGCTGCAGCAGGACGTGCTGGGCGCGATCAATACTCCCACCGAGCTGCTGTTGGGCCGCCCGCTGATCGGCAACGGCGCCGACGGCGCGCCCGGGACCGGCCAAAACGGCGGCGCCGGCGGGCTGTTGTGGGGCAACGGCGGCAACGGCGGGTCCGGCAAGCCCGCAACCGGGGGAAGTTTCGGAGGGCCGGGCGGCAACGGCGGCCCCGCCGGGCTGTTCGGCAACGGCGGCGCCGGCGGCACCGGCGGGCCCGCGGTCTTCCCCGAGTCGGCCGGTCCCGCCGGGACCGGCGGCGCCGGGGGGCTGCTGATCGGCAACGGCGGTCCCGGAGGAACCGGCGGGTACGCCGTGGCCTCGACCACGGGCGGCGCCGGCGGCAGGGGCGGTGACGCCATCGGATTGTTCGGAAGCGGCGGCGCCGGCGGCGACGGCGGTTCCGGCCAGGTCGGTGACGCGCAGAACTGCATCGCCGGGGCCGGCGGCCAGGGTGGGCATGGCGGTCTGCTGAACGGCAACGGCGGCCACGGCGGCAACGCCGGAGTCGCCACCCGCGGCAACTCCGGCGGCAACGGCGGGGCGGGCGGGATGTTCAGCGGCAACGGCGGCGCCGGCGGCAACGGGACGGAAGGCAATCCCACGTTGGGCGGGGGCTCCTACGCGGGCGGCAACGGCGGCTCGGCCGGTCTGATCGGCAATGGCGGCGCCGGAGGAACCGGCGGTTCCGCGACCCTTACGACCGCGTTTGCCGACGGTGGTTTCGGCGGCAACGGCGGCAACGGCGGCAGCCTGTTCGGCGACGGCGGCCACGGCGGCGCGGGCGGGCAATCCGCCTACGGCAACGGCGGCATTGGGGGTGCGGGCGGCAATGCCGTCGGGCTCTACGGCAACGGCGGGGACGGCGGGGACGGCGGCCAGGGCTTGGGCAAGGGCGGCTTCGGCGGCCGCGGCGGCAACGCCGGCCTCACCGGGGGCGGCGGTAGGGGTGGCGACGCCGGCTTCGGCACCACCTTCACCGGAGCGGTCGGCGGCAACGGCGGCAACGCTCAGTTGATCGGCAATGGTGGCGATGGCGGGACTGGGCAGCTCGCCATCAACGGCGGGATCGGCGGCGCCGGTGGCTTACTGCTCGGGGTCCCGGGCGCCGACGGGTAGTGGCGCGGGCGATCGCACCGTGCGCTTCCGCTGAGCACGCTACGATCTTGTCCGTTGACGGGGGCTGTGCTTGGAGGTTGCGCAATGTCTTTCGTCATCGCGGTGCCCGACGTGGTCGCGACGGCCGCCACGGATCTGGCGGGTGTCGGTTCGACGCTCAGCCAGGCGAACTCGGCCGCGGCGGCGCAGACCACGCGGCTGGTGGCGGCCGGCGCCGATGAGGTCTCGGCGGCGGTGGCCGCGTTCTTCGGCGCGCACGCCCAGGAATACCAGGCCGTCAGCGCCCAAGCGGCGACCTTCCATCAGCAATTCGTCCAGTCCCTGAACGCGGGCGCCGGTGCGTACGCCGGCGCCGAAGCCGCCAACGCCGCGGCGACGGCCAACCCGTGGCAGGTCCTGCAGCAGGACATCCTCGGCGCGATCAACACGCCCACCGAACTGCTGCTGCAGCGCCCGCTGATCGGCGACGGCACCAACGGCGCGCCGGGCACCGGCCAGGCGGGAGGCGCCGGCGGGCTGCTGTGGGGCAACGGCGGCAACGGGGGGTCGGGTGCCGCCGGCAAGAACGGCGGCAACGGCGGGCCCGCGGGGCTGTTCGGCAGCGGCGGCGCCGGCGGGGCGGGCGGCCTGAGCGTCACGGCCGGGACCCACGCCGGTAACGGCGGCGCAGGCGGAACCGGCGGACTGCTCTGGGGCAACGGCGGCCCGGGCGGCACGGGTGGCGCCTACAACGCCGCCGCCCTTCTCAACGGGGCGGGCAGCGGCGGCGCGGGCGGCGACGCGATCGGGTTGTTCGGCCACGGCGGCGCCGGCGGCGCGGGCGGCGCAGCGTCTGCCGTCAACCAGACGTCCGGGAACGGCGGTCACGGTGGCCACGGCGGCCTGTTGAACGGCAACGGCGGCGCCGGCGGAAGCGCCGGCAGCGGCGCCGGCGCATTTGGCTCCCTCATCGGCGCCGGCGGCGACGGCGGCAACGGCGGTTTCCTCAGCGGCAACGGCGGGGCCGGCGGCGCTGGCCAGGGCCTGACCGCCGGCAACGGCGGTAACGCCGGCCTGATCGGCAACGGCGGGGCCGGCGGCCTCGGCGCATTCACCGGCCCCGGCGGCAACGGCGGCAACGGCGGCGCCCTCTTCGGCGACGGCGGGCATGGCGGCGACGGGGGGCAAGCCACCGCCGCGGGGTTCGGCGGTAAGGGCGGTTCCGGCGGCAACGCGATCGGGCTGTTCGGCAGTGGCGGGGACGGCGGCAACGGCGGCCAGGCCACCAACGCCGCGTTCAACGGCGGGCAGGGCGGCCACGGCGGCAACAGCGCCGTCTTCGGCAACGGCGGCAACGGCGGCAACGGAGGGGCCAGCCCCAACAAGGCATACGGCGGCGACGGCGGCAACGCCCAGCTCGTCGGCAACGGCGGCGCGGGCGGCAACAGCGCCGGCGCCGGCGGGATTCCCGGCGTGGGCGGTACCGGCGGGCTGCTGCTCGGCGTTCCGGGGCCCGACGGGATTGCCGGGCCCTAGTCGCTGGCGGGCAGCGGCTTGACCTCTTTGAGCTGCAGCGCGGTCTGACCGATGCTCAGGCTGCCGGCACCCGGCTTGGTGACCAGCACCTCGGCGCCGGTCTCGTCCACGTAGCGCTTGCCCATCACCGTGCCGTCGGCGAATGCCGGGTCGAGCTCGCCGGAGCGCTCGCCGCCGATCGGCACCATCGGGGCGCCCCCGCAGCGCAGGTCGTCGAGGCTGTCGGCGCTGCGGACCACGATGACCTGGGTGTCGCACACCTGGCTGGCGAGGCGGGTTCCGTTTTTGATCATTTTGGCGTTCCTAATGTTCGGAGATCTTCGACGATTTCGCGACGCAGGACCTTGCCCGTGGGTGTGGTCGGCAGCTCGTCGCGGAACACTACCCGGTCGGGCGTGCGCGACCCGCGCAAACTCTTGCGGACATGCTCGCGCAGTTCGTCGGGGTCGGGATCGATGCCCGCGACCGGCACCACCACGGCCACGATCGCCTGGCCCCACTGCGGGTCCTCGACGCCGACCACCGCGACGTCGTGGACGTGGGCGTGCTCGATGAGCACCTCCTCCAGCTCGGCGGGCGCGATGTTCTCCCCGCCGCGGATGATGGTGTCGTCGCTGCGCCCGCTGATAAAGAGGTAGCCGTCCTCGTCGAGCAGCGCGACGTCGCGGGTCGGAAACCAACCGTCCTCGTCGAGCACCGAGCCGATCCCGGTGTAGCGCCCCGACACCTGCTCGCCGCGCACGAACAGCTCGCCGCTTTCGCCCGGCGGCAGCACCGCGCCGTCCTCACCGCGGATCTGCAGCTCGATGCCGGGCACCGGGCGCCCCACCGAGCCCAGCCGCTTGGCGACGTGGTCGGCCGACGCCGAGTGCGCCTCGCGGTGGTCGTCGGGACCCAAAACCGCGATCGTCGAGCTCGTCTCGGTCAGCCCGTAGGCGTTGACGAAGCCCACGTGCGGTAACAGCTCCAGCGCCCGGCGCACCAGCGGCAGGCCCACCTTGGATCCGCCGTAGGCCAGGCTGCGCAGCGACGGCAGCTGGTGCCCGCCGCCCTCGAGGACGGCGACGATGCGGTCCAGCATGGTGGGCACCACCGTCGCCGTGCTGACCTGCTCGGCGTCGACCAGCCGCACCCATTCGGCGGCGTCAAAGTTGGTCAGGTAGACCATCTTTCGGCCGGCGTAGAGGTTCGACAGCGCGGCGCTGACCCCGGCGATGTGATAGGGCGGCACGCAGATCAGCGCGGCGTCGGTGGGTTCGGCCGACTCGAACTCGACGGTCCCGGTGACGTAGCTGGTCAGGTTGTTGTGCGAGAGCTCGACGGCCTTGGGCTGCGACGTGGTGCCGGACGTGAACAGCACGATCGCGACGGACTCGGGGTCGGGAAACTCGGCGCCAGGCTCGCTTTCACCCGCCGCCGCGAGGAATTCCTCGGACGACATCACCGGCTGCGATGAGTCCCCGATCATGTCGCGGTAGCGGTCGTCGACGACCACCAGCGGTTCGGGCAGCCGCGCGATCAGCGCCTGGATGCCGTCGGCGGACAGCCGGTAATTCAGCGGCGTGAAGGCCAGCCCGGCGCGCGCGGCGGCAAAGATCAGCACCGGCAGCATCGCACCGCCAGTGCCCACGTAGGCCACGTGCTTGGCGCCCGATGCCGCGACGACACCGGCGCCGCCGTCGGCGAGATCGCTGAGCTGCTGCGTCGTCAGCCGCAGGTGCCCGTCGACGAGCGCCGTGCGCTCGGGGTTGCTCGACGCGGCCATCTCCAGCAGCAGCGAAATGCTCATCCTCGGTCTTTCCGGATCCCCACGCCTTTACAAAACTTAGTCACAGTGTAACCCGTCGGGGCCGACCGTCACGTGCCCGTCCAGCGCGCGGGGCGCTTCTCCGCGAACGCGATCGCGCCCTCCTTGGCGTCGTTGGACACGAACACCGGGCCCAGGATCTTGTTCTGCTCCGCCCACATCGTCTCCGGGGTCCAGCCGCGCGACTCGACGATGATCCGCTTGGTGGCCGCCACCGCGAGCGGGCCGTTGGCGGCGATCTTCTCGGCCAGCTCGATGGCGGCGTCCAGCGCCTTGCCCGGTTCGGCCAGCACGTTGACCATCCCCAGCTCGTGGGCGCGCTCGGCGGACAGGCTGTCACCGGTCAGCGCCAGCTCCATCGCGATGGCGGACGGGATGCGCTCGGGCAGCCGCAGCAGCCCACCACCGCCGGCGACCAGCCCCCGCTTGACCTCCGGGATGCCGAACGCGGAGTCCCGCGAGGCCACGATCAGGTCGGTGGCCAACGCCAGCTCGGTGCCCCCGGCCAGCGCGAAACCTTCCACCGCGGCGATGAGCGGCTTGACCGGCGGCCGTTCGGTGAAGCCCATGCCGCGGCCCTCGACGATGGGCACCTCGCCGCGCGCGAACGCCTTGAGGTCCATGCCCGCGCAGAACGAGCCGCCCGCGCCGGTCACGATTCCGACCGACAGGCCGGTATCGCCGTCGAGCCGGTCCACGGCGTCGGCCAGGGCCCGGGCGACCGCGGCGTTGACCGCGTTCTTGGCCTTCGGCCGGTTGATGGTGATGATCAGGATCCGATCCCGCTGTTCGACCAGGACTTCGGGTTCCTCGGTGCTGGCCTGTTCGCTCCCAGTGCTCACGGTGCCGCACAGCTCCTTCGGGTATGGGGTGGCTGCCTATCCGACCGATGGTAACGGTCGACGGAAACGGCATTGGCACCAGTCGAGAGTCCCGTTTCCATCCCCGGCCGTCAGGCCGGCGCCATCGCCGCCTCGACGACCGTGAGCTCTTCGGAAAGCCCTGCGGCCCTGCGTATCTCGATGAAGTCGGCGACCATGGCCTCGGTCACCTCGTGCGGGTCCTTGAGCGTGGCGCCGTCGGACAGCACCGAGATGTTGATCTGGTCGACGTAGCTCCACACGGTGATGTTCAGGCCGCTGCCGGCGGTCAGCGGTCCGACCGAATAGATCTCGGTGACCAGCGCGCCGCCGACCCGGCCGCGCTCGCGCGGCCCGGGAACGTTCGAGATGTTCAGGTTAAGGATTTTGTTGTTGCCGTCGCGGCCGGACGCCCAGCGGAAGAAGGCCTGGGTGGGCGCGGGCGGCATGTAGGCCGCCCACCGGCTGACCAGCTCCGGTCCCATCAGCTGGTTGCTTTCCTTGGCGGCGATGGCGTTCTCGTGGCTGCACCGCACCCGCTCCAGGGGGTCGTCGGAGTCGGTCGGCAGGCCCACCAGCACGCCGGTGAAGCGATTGCCGGAGATCCGTTCGGGCGAGAAGTCGAAACTCATCGGCACCGACGCCAGCAGCGGCTCGGCCTTGCCGTCGTAGCGCAGCAGCAGCGTGCGCAGCGCGCCGCTCGCCATGGCGAGCACCATGTCGTTGATCGTCGCGCCCAGCCGCTTGCCGGTTTCCTTGACGTCGGCCAGCGCCAGCGTGGCGGTGGCGAATCGCCGCTCCGCGGTGATCTTGTGGTTCATGAAGGTGGGCGGCGGCTCGAACGGCCGGGTCAGTTCCGGGGACAGCTTGCGCGAGCTGCGGCGGACCCGGCCCAGCCCCTGCGCCGTATAGCGGATTGTCGCGGGGATGCGCCCGACGTGGCGCAGGTGATCCGCGAACGCGGAAGCCATCAACTGCCGCGGGCTGGGGGCGGGGTCGCAATGATAGGGCCCGTCCGCCGGCCCGGGCTGCAGGTCCATCCCCCGGGCCATCAGGTTCGCCGACGCGACGCCGTCCGCGAGCGCGTGGTGGATCTTGCCGACCACCGCGATGCGGTGATTGGCCAGCCCCTCGATGAAGTACATCTCCCACAGCGGGCGTTCGCGGTCCAGCGGGGTGCTGGCGATCCGCCCGATCGCCTCGTCCAACTCCCGGCGGCCGCCCGGCGCGGGCAACCGCCACGGCCGGATGTGGTACTCGAGGTCAACTTCGCAGTGCTCCCGCCACATCGGGTGGTGGAATTGGTAGGGGATCTCGACGAGCTGGTAGCAGAACGGCTCGAGCTTGTTCAGCCGGCCGCCGATCACCTGGCGGAAGGCGTCGATGTCGAAGTCACGCCGATCCGGCGCCAGCTCGATCACGGCGGCTTTGATCGTGTGCATGTGGACGTTCGGCGTCTCGCTGTACAGCAGTACCGCGTCCCAGCCGCTGAGCCTTTTCACCGCTGCCCCTTACCCATAGGGGGACATTACCCAGCGGGGGGAGCTCAGATAACCTCTTTCGCAGCGATCTGCGATTTGGTGCGATAGACCTGGTTGAGGAAAAGCGACGCGGCGTGCGCTGCCGCACCCGCGCGCTGCGCGTCGATGAGGTCGTACCCGTGGCCCGCGCCGGGCAGCTCCAGGTAGCCCACCATCGAGTGCGAGACGGCGCGCAGCCGCTCGACGAAGTTGCGGGCCTGCTCGACCGGGATCACGCTGTCCTTGCTGCCGTGAATCACCAAGAACGGCGGGGCATTTCGATGCACGCGCGCGATCGGTGAGGCGTCGCGGAACAGGTCGGGGTGCCGGGCGATCGACTTCCTGACCACCACCCGCTCCAGGAAATCGACGAACCGGTCGCGCTCGGGGGTGGAGCGATCCTCCCAGTCGTAGCGGCCGTAGATGCCGACCACGGCGTCCACCGAACTGTCGGCGCCCTCGGGCAACTCGGCCCGGTGCGTGGGGTCGTCGGGGGTCAGCCCGGCCAGCGCGGACAGGTGGCCGCCCGCCGAACAACCCGCCACCGCAATGAAATTGCGGTCGCCACCGAACTTGTCGACATTGGCGCGCGCCCAGGCGATGGCGGTCTTGACGTCGGTGATGTGACGGGGCCAGCGGTGATGCGGCGCGACGCGGTAGTCGACCGCGAGGCACACCCAGCCCTGCTCGGCCAGCCGCGACATCAGCGCGGACCCCTGCCCCATGCACCTGCCGTGCACCCAGGCGCCGCCGGGAACGAAGATCAGGACGGGCGCCGGTTGCGCGGGCAGGTCTTTGCGACGCCAGACGTCGAGCACCTGCGCCGGGCTGTTCCCGTAGTGGACCGCGCGCCGATACAGATAGCGGCGCTGGCGCATCGCGTCCCAGATCGGCGGCGTGCGCTCCGCGGTGGGCCATTCGGCGTCGAGGTCCGCGGCCGAGACGACACCGCGCAACGCGGCGAGAGAAACCTCCTGGGTGCTCTCCCTGTCCCGGCGCCGATCGTCGCCGGTGCCGGGCTTCAGCAAGTTCGTCGTCATCGCGGACAGGGCCTGCGGCGCGTGCCGCGCGCCCCACACGCTCATGGCGGTCAGGGCGCCGAGTGGTTCCAGCCGTTTACCGACGACCGGCAGCGAAGCGCCGGCCGCGCTCAAGGCCAGCATGTAGTCGCCGGGACCGGCCCGCAGCAACCATTTCACACAGGGTGTCATGCGGGGTGCCCTCGCAGTCATGTACGGACTGTACCCCCGCGCGCACCGCTGAAACTGACGTTTGCGTTAGCGGGTGGCTACTTCGTGGCCGCGGGATTTGCTATGCGCGGTGTTTACCATCCAACGCCCGGTTTTTCCTATTTGCCTGCGGCGCGCCGCCGGGCCACGGCGAGCCGCGCGGCGTAGCCGAGCGCGCTCACCGCGAACATCGCCGCCGTCAGCAGCAGCCACCTGCCCAGAAACGGCTGCTGGGTCTGCCCGGTGGCCGCCTGGTAGGTGGTCGCGCCCTGCCGGATGATGCCCGGCAGGAAGATCAGCAGCGTCAGCCCGGCACCCAGGGCGGGCACCCGAATGTGGTTGCGGGCGCTCACTTTTGGCTGCTCCGACCGGCCGCTGCGCCACGACAGCAGCCGGTCGGCCAGCGCGTAGAACGGAAATAGCAGCAGGTCGTGGGCGATCACCGCGGCCGCCAGCCAGACGACGATCGACTGCCACCAGGTGCCGGAGTTCCACAGCGTCGCCGGTTTGAAGGTGGCCAGCACGTAGCCCAACAGCGCGAATCCGGAAAGCATCGTCAGCAGATGCAGCGGGCGGGCTCCGTAGAAAGCCGCGAAACGCGTTGGTAATCCAGGCATGTCAGCTCGGCTCGAAATCGATGGAGGTCACCCATTTGGTGTTGTGCACACCGGGCAGCGCGGGAACGATGATCCGGGCCGGGTAGCCGTGATCCAGCGACAGGTCGGCGCCGTTGACCCCCAGCGCAAGCAAGGCGTCCGGATCCCGAATCTGATTGGCCTGCAACGTCGCCGCGCCGAACGCGCCGCCGCGCTGCAGCGACCCCACGCGGGCCGCGCGGGGCGCGGGCACCCCGGCCAGCCGGGCCAGCTCGGCCAGCCGAACCCCACTCCAGGTCTGCACGGTCGACCATCCCTCGACGCACGCGATCGGCAGTCGCGCCCGGTGTTGCGGCATGCCGGCCAGCGCCGCGCGGTCCAGCACTACCTCGGTGGGTCCCCCCCGCAGGACCAAACGCCAACTCGCGCCGACGCTTTCGGGCGCGATCCCCGCGGCGACGGCGGTCTTGTTCACCGGGAAGTCGCCGCGCCCGCGCCCGCGCGGCAGCAGCAGGGCGGCGCCGCGGGACGCGCCGCCGAGCGTCTGTCCCGCGGTCAGCACGGCCACCAGCAGCGCGCCGGAACCGACCAGCGCCAGGGCGCCGCGCCGGCTCATCGTCGGTTCGGCCGGATCGGCCGCGACCAGCCCGTCGGGGTCGGGCGGTTCGGGTCGGGTATCACTTCGGTTGGTGCGCAACACTTCTCGCAGCGGAATCGACCGGAGCCCGGTGAGCATGCGCGGAATCTTGAGCGCGATATGCATCAGGAACCCGGCGATCATGACCCACGCCCCGAAATAGTGCGCGTCATAGAAGCTGAACCCGAAGATGTAGTCGTACTGGATGTTCAGCACCCCGGTGACGATTTCGAACAGCACCCCGCCGACCAGCATCAGCAACGACAATCGCTCCAGCAGCTGGGCGACGGAGCGGGCCGGCGGCCACACGAACAGCTTCGGGATCACCGACCACAGCTTGGCCAGCACGACCGGGATGATCACCAGGCCCAGCCCCACGTGCAGGCCCTGGGTCAGCCGGTACAACCACGACGGGCGGGTCGGCCAGGCGAACACCGGCAGGCGCAGCCAACCGACGTCGGCGGGGATGGCCTGTCCCAACTGCGGCCCGTAGGCGATGTAGGACAGCAGCCCGGTGAGGATCACGATCGGCAGCGCGACCAGCAGCACCAGCCCGAACACCGACGTCAGCCATGGGCCGCGCAGGGGGCTCCGGAAGCGGTTCAGCCGCCGCACGCCCGGCGGTGGATGCCCGTCGAGCGCGCGCCACAGCTTGGCGGGAAACCCGTAGTCGCTCACAGGGCGGTCAGACCCGCGACGACCCGGCCGCCGATCAGCCGGACGCTGGTCAGTGTCAGGCCCACCTGCGCGGCCAGCGTGGCGGCGCTGTCCACGCCGACCGAGGCCCAGCGGAACCAGGGCCCCACGTCACCGGCCGTCTCGAGGCGCACCCAGCGCGGACGGATGCCGATCGCCTCGGTCTCGAATTCCGCGACACAGCGCCCGCCGCGGCCCAGCAGCTCGGCGGCGCGGGCCAGGATCCGGAGCGGGTCGCCGCCGAGGCCGACGTTGCCGTCGACCAGCAAGACCGTCTGCCAGCAACCCATCCCGGGCAGCGGCTCGAACACGTCGCCCAATATCGCCGGCGCGCCGCCGCGGCCGGCCAGGCGGATCGCCGTCGCCGACCGATCGATGCCCAGCGCCGGCACGCCCCGGCGGATCAGCTTGGCGACCAATCGTCCCGGCCCGCAGCCCAGTTCGATCGTCGGGCCGGTGCACATCTGCGTGACGGCCTCGTCGAACACGTCGTCGGAGGCGTCGCGCGACGCGCTGTCGGCACATCGATCGCCCAGCCAGCGGTGCGCCGGCAGGGGGCGGACCTCGCCGTCCTCGTGCCGGACCCAACACTTCTCGCCACCGAGCGCCCGATCGTAGAGATGCCCCAGCATGTCACGCCTCTCGCATCGTGCACGGCCGGGTGGCCCGGACGCGCCCCTGCCCCGGTGGGGGGTCGTTACGCGAACCCGCATCGCCGGCACGCGGATAGACACATGTTGCACCGGCGTTTCGATCACCCCGATTCCTACCCCGAACTCCGATCGGTTAACCCAGCGGTTCACGGCAGTGATTCGGTGCCGCGGTGCGCCCGGATGGATACTGAACCGATGCCGAACGACGAGGTTCACCCCGACCTGCGCAGGATCGCCCGCATCGCCCCGCGGCACATCATCGGTCCCCGCAGCCTGCCGATCGTGCGGTCCCTGAGCGCCGTGACGGGACGCCGGAGCAACCCCTCCTCCGATGTCGAGGTGATCACCCTCGACTCCGGAACCGGCGTTCGGCTCTTCCGGCCCGCCGGCGCGACCCAACCGGGGCCGGCGCTGCTGTGGATCCACGGCGGCGGCTACGTGATCGGCAGGGCCCAACAGGACGACCGGCTGTGCCGCCGCTTCAGCTCGAGGCTGGGCATGACCGTCGCGTCGGTGGAATACCGCCTGGCGCCCGAACATCCGTACCCCGCACCGCTGGAGGACTGCCATTCGGCGCTGGTCTGGCTGGCCGACCTGCCGGCGGTGGACCGCGACCGGGTGGCGATCGCCGGCGCCAGCGCCGGCGGTGGGCTTGCCGCGGCGCTGGCGCTGTTGGCCCGGGACCGCGGCGAGGTGCGGCCCGTGTTCCAGGTGCTGGAGTACCCGATGCTGGACGACCGAAGTTCGACCACCGCCGCCAACGCCAACCACCGGCTGTGGAGCACCCGCAGCAACCGCTTCGGCTGGACGGCCTATCTGGGCGACGCCGACCCGCAGGTTGCGGTGCCAGCGCGCCGCGACGACCTGGCCGGGTTGCCGCCGGCGTGGATCGGCGTGGGGACGCACGACCTGTTTCACGACGAGGACCTGGCCTACGCCCAACGCCTGATCGACGCGGGAGTGCCGTGCCACGTCGAGGTGGTTCCGGGCGCCTTCCATGGCTTCGACGCGGTGGCCGCGAAAGCCCCGGTGTCGAGGCGGTTCTTCGACAGCCAGTGCGACAGTCTGCGGGCCGCGATCGCGCCGGTCCCCTGAGCGCGGGTCACATCGCGAAGTAGACGAGCTCACCTCCGATGACGGTGGCCGCCACCAGGCCCGCATCCAGCTCGGCCAGGGCGGTCGCCGGTGGCTCCCTCAGCACGCAGAGGTCCCCCGGCTGCCCGGCTTCGACGGTCCGCGGCCGACCCGGCTGATCCGGGCGGCCCAGAAACATCGTCAAAGCCGTTAGCGCAGGCACACATTCGTCGGCGTTGAGGACCGCGCCGCTGGGGGTGGTGCGGTAGACCGCGGCGCGCATCGCCGTCCACGGGTCGCCGTGGCCGAACGGCATGTCGGTCGACAGCGCCACCGGAACCGCCGCGCCGAGCAGGGAGGCGACGCGCCACAGCTGGCCGTGCTCGGCCGCGGGCACGTCGGCGAGGTAGTGGTCGCCGCGCTCGGCGACGAAGTTGGGCTGCGTCACCACCGTGACCCCGAGATCAGCGAGGTCGCCCAGGTTGTCGTCGGGCACCACGGCGGCGTGTTCGATGCGATCCAGCGGGTGGCTGCCGGCGGCGCGCAGGGCCGCGATGGTGACCACCAGCTGGGCGGCGGTCACGCAGTGCACGGCGACCGGTCGGCCCTCCGCGTGCCGGTCGTCGATCCAGGCCGTCAGGGAGTCCAGGTCCAGGCGGTCGTCCTGCAGGATCTTCTTGCCCGGCGACAGGAAGCTGGGCCGCGGCCGGAACTCGCCGCGCCGGTGCGCCACCACCAGCGAGACCATGTCGTCGGCGGCGAGGTCCGGGGTGGCGTCGGTGACGCCGGTGACGCCGGTCGCGGTGATGCGGCGGCTGAGTTCGGCGAGGTCGGTTTCGCGCTGCTGCAGCGCGTCCGACCAACCGCGGTCGGCGCTGCGCAGCCGCCCGTCGGGGTGTTCGGGCAGGCCGACCCGGCCCAGCGCCTCGGAGTTGAGGATCCACAACGCGCCGCTGCGGTGCTGGATGCGCACCGGGGCGTTGCGCACGAGGGCATCGAGGGCCGTTCGGTCCAGCTCGCCGGCGACCGATTCGTGATAGCCGACGGCGCGAATCCACCCGTCGGGACCGGGGGTGGCGTTCGAGAGCAACTGCGTCAGCTGCTCTTTGGTGGTGACCCCGGGCGGTCCGACCAAAAAGGAGTCCAGCGCCGAAGCCGCCGAACGCACGTGCACATGGTGGTCGTGCAAACCCGGCAGGGCGGCCCCGCCGCCGGCATACAGCACGCCCTCCCCGCGGCCGGCGACCAAACCGTCCCCCACCTCTTCGATCTGCGCACCGACCCGGATGTCGACCGTTCTGCCGTCCAGCAAGGTCGCCCCGTGAATCAGCATGACAGGCAACGCCTTTCGCAGACCAACCGGCGCACGGCGTCGTTGTCGGCGCCGAGTCCGGGAGCAGGTGCCGACGCGGGTGGGGCCTGCGGCGGCGGGGCCGGGTACGGTCCGACCGACCCTTCGGTGGGTAACGCCGCATAGGTCGCGGCGACCGCGGCCATGGAAACGTGGATCAACTCGCCGCCGCCCCTGGCCAGCGATTCAAGCACCGCCGCGGTCGCCTCCAGCCCGGTCAGCGGATCGGCGATCGCGTCCCCGCAGAACACCGGCCCGTCGGCGGCGGCGCCCACCAAGCCGCCGGCGACCGCGGCGTCGTCACCGAACGCCGGCCTGAGGTCGTCATATCCGCTGATGCGCAACCAAATTCGGCCTGCGCGCGGCGCGATGGCATCCGGCCCGAGTCCGCGCCGCTGCAGCGCCGCAGGCCGCGAGGCCTCGATCACGATGTCGGCGACGGCCAACAACTCGCGCAGCTCACCGGCACCGCCGTCGAAATCCACGCAATAGGAAAGTTTTTCGCCGTTCATCCAGTCGTAGAAGGCGCGGTTGCCGTCCCGGGTGCCGTCCGGGCGGCGCGGGCTCTCCACCTTGACGACCGTCGCCCCGGCGCGCGCCAGGAGCTGCCCGCACAGCGGACCGGCCCACATCGAGGACAGATCGGCCACCAGCAGGCCGGCCGGCTCACGCGGGTGCGCTCGGTAGCCCAGGTGCCGCGCCTGCGGTGACGCGGCGGCCACCTCACCCAGCGCGGCCGCGGGAATGTCGAGGAGGCACGCCCGTTCGGTGACCGCGGATACCGGACGCGTTGCGGCCCAGCGCCCCAGCAGCGGCCACGGATCGGCGGCCGCCGCGTCGGACTCGATCAGCGCGGGGACGGCGGCGACGTCGTCGGGGCGCGACAGCGTGATCGCGCACCAGCCGTCCCGCGCCGGCAGCAACCGGGTGGCGCCGCCCGCCGACACCCGGCCGCGGCGGGTCAGCCCGAGCAACCCGGCCCGCCCGGCCAGCAGGCCGGCGGGGCTGACGGGCACGCCGATTCGACGACGGACGGCCGTCGCCACCTCCTCCGCGCGGGCCAGCACGTGCGCGCGGGAGAAGTCGGGCGGCCCGTCGGGCAGGCCCGTCAGATAGGCCAGGCCGCTGCTGCCCCAGCTGGCCGCCCACGGTGACGAAGCCGAACTCACGCCCACCATTGTGCGCGCGACTGCCCGGCGCGACTCAGAAATGCAGCGCGCTGAACCGCCAGTCCAGCACCGGGCGGTCGGGCTCGCCCACCGCGTAGACCAGCGACCGCAGCCCCAGCACGCCGCCGTGGGCGGTCGGCCGGGCGGTCTCGACATGCAGCTCGCTGTACAGGGTGTCGCCCTCGTGGACCGGGCCGATGTGTTCGCAGGACTCCCAGCCCAGCACCGTCGCCAGATTGGGCAGCAGCCTGCCGGCCTGGGCCAGCGCCAGCCCGATGGTGTGTCCGCCGTACACCAGCCGGCGCCCGGCGACGCGCGAATCATGGTGTGTGGCAGCCATGTTCAGGGTGAGCCGGGCGAGCTCGGGCGCCCCGCTGACCACGTCACCGGTGCTGCGCAGCACCGTGCCCGCCAGGCCGGCGTCGAAATGCGGACCGGGCACCTTGGTCCGGAACACCTCGGCGTCCCAGTGCGCGGTCGGATCGTGCGGCGGGCCGGGCACGTCGGCGCCGACGGCCGACAGATCGTCGCCCGGCGCCCCGTCGGGATTCCAGTCCGGGCCGGCCGGCAGCATGGCGCAGCGGTAGAAGTCCAGGACCAGCCGGTCGGCCTGGTCGATGGTGATCATCCGCAGCGCGGCCATCCCCGTCGGCGCCCGGTCGGGCTTGGGCGAATTCGCCCGCAGCCCAACCACTTCGGTGCGGGTGTAGATGGTGTCGCCGACGACGGGGAAGCGGTGGAACACCAGGCCGCGGTAGAACAGGTTGGCTTTCACGCGCTGGGTGGCCAGCGTCGACTGCCCGATCGCCACGTCGCAGACGAGTCCCGGGTGGGCCAGCGGACCCGGCACGCCGGTCACCGCGGTGCACAGCACGGCGTCCAGCGCCAGGCGCAGCCGGTCCCCGAGGATCGCCTGGTGGGCCGCGGCCAAACCCGGCGACAGCGTCATCGCCGGCGCCCAGTCGAACACCTGGCCCACCGCCAGATCGTCGAAGTAGGGGCCGCCCTCGCGGATTCCCGCGTACCCGTCACTAGTCACAACGCCACATGCTGGCAGGCTGTCGAATCGAGGGTCAACTGCGTGGCGATCGCGAGCGCGGCGAAGCCGGGCGAAGCGGGTCGCCACCTCAACTGCGTGGCGATCGCGAGGGCGGCGAAGCCGGGCGAAGCGGGTCGCCACCTCAACTGCGTGGCGATCGCGAGCGCGGCGAAGCCGGGCGAAGCGGGTCGCCACCCCAACGCCGGGAGGTGCAAGCGCGTGAACGACGAAGAGGACATGCTGGTCGCTACCGTGCGGGCGTTCATCGACCGCGACGTCAAACCCGCCGTCCGCGAGCTCGAGCACGCCAACACCTACCCCGAGGCGTGGATCGAGCAGATGAAGCGGATCGGGATCTACGGCCTGGCCATTCCCGAGGAGTACGGCGGGTCGCCGGTGTCGATGCCGTGTTATGTGCGCGTCACCGAGGAGCTGGCCCGCGGCTGGATGAGCCTGGCCGGCGCCATGGGTGGGCACACCGTGGTGGCCAAGCTGCTGACGCTGTTCGGCACCGAGGAGCAGAAGCGGGCGTACCTCCCGCCGATGGCCGGGGGCGAGCTGCGGGCCACCATGGCCCTGACGGAGCCGGGCGGTGGCTCGGACCTGCAGAACATGACGACGACCGCGCTGCCGGACGGGTCCGGTCGGTTGCGGATCAACGGTGCCAAGACCTGGATCAGCAACGCGCGCCGGGCCGGCCTGATCGCGCTGCTGTGCAAGACCGATCCCCAGGCGACGCCGCGACACCGGGGCATCTCGATCGTGCTGGTCGAACACGGGCCGGGCCTGACGGTGTCGCGGGATCTGCCCAAGCTGGGCTACAAGGGCGTGGAATCCTGCGAGCTGTCCTTCGACGATTTCACCGCCCCCGAATCCGCGGTGCTGGGCGGCGCTATGGGCGAGGGCTTTTCGCAAATGATGAAGGGGCTGGAGACGGGCCGCATTCAGGTGGCGGCCCGGGCGCTGGGTGTGGCGGCCGCGGCGCTCGAGGACGCGCTGGCCTATGCGCAGCAACGGGAGAGCTTCGGGCGCCCGATCTGGAAGCACCAGGCGATAGGTAATTACCTGGCGGACATGGCGACCAAGCTGACCGCCGCGCGTCAGCTCACCCGCTATGCCGCCGAGCGCTACGACAGCGGCGAGCGCTGCGACATGGAGGCGGGAATGGCCAAGCTGTTCGCCTCCGAGGCCGCGATGGAGATCGCGCTGAACGCCGTCCGCATCCATGGCGGCTACGGCTATTCCACCGAATACGACGTCGAACGCTACTTCCGCGACGCGCCACTGATGATCGTCGGGGAGGGCACCAACGAGATCCAGCGCAATGTGATCGCGGCGCAGCTGGTCGCCCGGGGCGGGATCTGAGGCAAATCTTCCGGGTCGGCGTCTGCCCGTGCTGTATATTTGCGGGACTTCTCACACCAGCAAGGCCAAAGAGAGGCAGCTGCCATGAGTTATCCCCCTGGGCCCTACGAAGGTTCCCCGGAATGGCAGGGCCAACCGCAGCCGCCTTGGCCGGGTCAGCCGCCCCCGGGTTACCCGGCCCCACAGCCGGGTTGGCCGGGGCAACGCGAGCCGGACAACTATCTCGTCTGGGCGATCCTGGTCACGGTCCTGTGTTGTCTCCCGTTCGGAGTCGTCTCGCTTGTCTACTCCACCAGGGTCTCCGGGCAGTGGGCCCAGGGGCGGTATGCCGAGGCGCAGGCCTCGGCCGACAACGCCAAGAAGTGGGCCATCATCGGCGCGGTCGTGGGGGTGGCCGCCTATGTCATCGGCGTCGTCCTGTGGTTCGCCATGTTCGCCGCGATCGTCTCGTCCATCCCGTCGACGACCAGCACCACCTACTCCGGCTTCTGAGCTAGGTAAGCTCCTGGGCGCCAACACAAATCGCGTCCACCAGGCCCCAAGCCCGCGCGGTATCGGCATCGATAGCGCGTCCGGACAGCACCAGATACGCCGTGCGCCAGCGCCCGACCCGGCGGGTGACGCTCACCGTTCCGCCGGCGCCGGGGATCAGGCCGAGACCCAGCTCGGGTAGCCCGAACACCGAATCCTCGCGCGCCTCAACCCATCCGCAAAACGCCGCCATCTCCAATCCGCTGCCCACCACCTGGCCGTGCACCTCGGCGCGGCAGGCCCGGCCGAGCCGGGCGGTCAGCGCATCGAGCGCCAGCGCGGGGCTGTGCCGGGTGCGGGCCAGGTGTGCGCTCGCCGGGTCGGCGAAGGTGCCGAATTCCGCGAGGTCTCCCCCGCTGCAGAACGATGGGCCGTTGCCGCTCAACACGATTCCCGTCACCGACGGGTCCAGCTGCGCGACGGTCAGGGCCTCGAGCAGCGCGGCCCGCGCGTCGGTGGAGAACGCGTTGTGCCGCTGCGGCCGGTTGAACGTGATGTGCAGCGTGTCGCCGTCGCGCCGCGCCAGCACCGGGTCGGCGAGCTCGGGCGCGGCGGCCGGGCCGCGCTCGGCGAGCCAGCGCGCGAACTCCGGACCGGCCTGCAGTGTCGAGTAGGCCAACGACTCGGCGATCACCCCGCCCAGGGCCGGCGCGCCGGGATCGACCGAACGCAGGACGTCGTCGCACACGGCACTGGCGTGCGGCCACCGTTCGCAGCGCCGCGTCAGCTCGGCCAAGGCATCGGTCACCGAGCCGACGGTGACGACCCGACGATCCGCACAGGGGTCCTCGGTCAGCGTGAAAGTCGCTGTGTCCAGCCAATATCCGGCCGACGCGATGTCGTCGGCGGCGCCGATGGCGACGATCACTCCGGGCGGAGAGGCGACGCTCGTGTCGGCCTCGCTACCGACGTCGACGACCCGCATGGGTCACACCGAATACTTCTCGATCAGCCCGTTCTTGTAGAGCTTTCCGGTGTCGGTGCGCGGCAGCTGCGCCTCGAAGGCGATCGACCGCGGGCATTTGTAGTGCGCCAGGTGGTCGCGCAGCCACGCGGTCAGCTCGTCGGCGAAACCGTCGGTGGCGTCGGCCGGGTCGACGGTCTGCACGGCCGCCACGACGCGCTGGCCCATCTCGTCGTCGGGAACGCCGAACACCGCCGCGTCCAACACCTTCGGGTGGGTGACCAGAAGGTTCTCGGTTTCCTGCGGGTAGATGTTCACGCCGCCGGAGATGATCATGTGGTGGCGCCGGTCCGTCAGGTACAGGTAGCCCTCCTCGTCGACGTAGCCGACGTCGCCGACGGTCACCCAGCCGTGCCGGTCGCGCGAGGCCGCCGTTTTCGTCGGGTCGTTGAGGTATTCGAAGGAATACCCGCCCTCGAAATAGATCTCGCCGGGCTGGCCGGGCGGCAGCTCGGTTCCGTCCTCGGCGAGAATGTGGATCTGGCACGCCATCGGCTTGCCCACCGAACCCGGGTGCGCCAGCCAGTCTTCGGCGCTGATCAGGGTCGAACCGATCGCCTCGGAGGAGGCGTAATACTCGTCGATGATCGGCCCCCACCAGTCGATCATCTGCTTTTTGATCTCGACCGGACACGGCGCGGCGGCGTGCATCACCCGCTGCAGGCTGGACAGGTCGTACGACTCACGAACGGCGGCAGGCAGTTTCAGCATGCGGGTGAACATGGCCGGCACGAACTGCCCGTGGGTGACCCGGTGCCGCTGGATGGCGTCCAGCGTGCCCTCGGGGTCGAACTTCTCCAGCACGACCGTCGTGATGCCGCCGGCCTGCGCGCTCATCGACCACACCGACGGCGCGGTGTGGTAGAGCGGGGCCGGGCTCAGGTAGACCGACTCGGGGGTCATCCACAACTCGACCAGGGCCGACATCATGCCGGGGGCCTCGGCCGGCGGAACATGCGGCAGTTCGCGTTTGATGCCCTTGGGCCGACCGGTGGTGCCCGACGAATACTGCAGCAGGTCCCCCTCGAGTTCGTCGTCGATGGGGTTATCCGGTTGGCGGGCAACGCATTCGGGGTAGCGCTCCCAACCGGGCAGATCGCCGTCGGCGATCATCAGCAACTCGGGCAGCCCGTTCGGAAGGTGCTCGTGCAGCTGCGCGAGGGTGTCGCGCAGGGCGGCCGATCCGATGATGGCCTTGGCGTTGCTGTTGTCGATGATGTAGGCGGCCTCGGCCGCGGTCAGGTGGGTGTTGATCGGCACGTAGTACAAGCCGCTGCGGCGAGCCGCCCACATCACGGCGTGGATGTGCTCGTTGTTCTCCATCAGGATCGCGACGGTGTCCCCCTCCCGCAGTCCGGCCTGGCGGAACCGATGCGCGAGGCGATTGGCGCGGGCTTCCAGGTCGTCGAAGGTGACGACGGTGCCGGACGGGTACAGGATGACGGCCGGTTTGCCGGCGCCGACATGGGGGCGAATCTGCATGGGAGGACTGTACCGCCGCGAAAGTTGACGGGTGTTAAGTGTCCGGCCGGGGCGGCGTCACACCGTCCCTCAGCGCTCCGGTAGCAGCAGCGCGCTGTCGCCGAATTCGTGCCACAGGTACCCGTGGCTGACGGCCTCCCGGTAGGCCAGCGCGACCAGGTCCGGGCCCGCGACGGCCTCCAGCAGCAACAGGTGCGAGGCGCCGGCGTCGTGCCACCCGGTGATCAGCCCGTCGACCACCCGGCACGGACGGTCCGGGCCGAGCACCAGATCGGTGTGGCCGAGCGCCGGCCGCACCACCCCGGCGGCGCCGGCGGCCGACTCCAGTGCGCGGGTCACCGTGGTGCCGACGGCGATCACCCTGCCGCCGCCCGCGCGCGCCGAGTTGACCGCCCGCGCGGTGGCCGCCGGCACCTCGAACAGCTCGGGGGTCGGCGGCTCGCCGGCTTCGGCCGACGACACCCCGGCGTGCAGCGTAACCGGGGCGATCCCGATGCCGGCCGAGACCAGGGTGGTGACCAGCTCCGCGCTGAATGGGCGCGCCGCGCTGGGCATTTCGGCGCTGCCCGGGCGCCGGGCGAACACGGTCTGGTAGTAGCGCAGCGGCCATGGCCGCGGCACGTACGCGTAGCGGATCGGCCGGCCGTGCCGGGCAAGGTAGCTGAGCACATCCCCTTCCAGCATCACCCGCGCCGCCCACAACCGCGCGCCGTCAACCTCGGGCTCGGGGTAGGACGAGCCGATGATGAGCGCGGCGCCGCCGGGCAGGTCGATGCGTTCACCGGGCCGGACGTCACCGAGGTGCCCGGCCGCGTCGCCCGCGGGCCGCAACTCCACCACCCAGGCCTTCTCGCCGCGTGCGGTGGAGAAGTGCACCGCGATCGGCCGCCCGGCGCGGCGGCCCTCGACCGCGGCGGGCAGGGTGGCCGAGTTGTTCACCACCAGCAGGTCGCCCGGCCGCAGGTGATCTCCGAGGTCGGCAAAGCGCGCGTGGGCGACCCGGCCCGGGCGGGCGACCAGCAGCTTCACCGCGTCGCGGGCCACGCCGCGCGCCTCGGGCGGCTCGACGGCGTCCGAGCCCGGCGGGCGGCGGAAGTGCGTCCGCGGGCGCACCGCGGCGGTCACGAGCGCGCCCCGGACAACAGCGAATCGGCGGCGCGGTAACGGCCCACGGGCGGCCGGGAATCCAGCAGGCGCAGCAGCGCCGGGACCTTCGCTTCCGGCTCGGGGCGGTCGGAGATGTCCTCCCCCGGGAATGCGGCCTGGTGCATTTCGGTGCGCATGTCGCCGGGATCGAACGCGTACACCGCCACCGCGGGGACCTCCGCGGCCAGGATGGCCGACAGCTGATCCAGCGCGGCCTTCGACGATCCGTACCCACCCCAGCCCGGGTATGGGTCGACGGCCGCGTCGGACGTGACGTTGATGATCGTCCCCGCGGTGGCGACCAGCGCGGGCAGCGCCGCGCGGATCAACGCCAGCGGGGCGAACACGTTGGCCTCATACACGGCCCGCAACTCGTCGGGCGGGTAGTCGGCGAGCGCCGGTTGCGGGCTGGGTCCCAGCCTGCTGGCGTTGTTCACCAGCAGCCGAAGCGGTCCGGCGGCGGTCGCGGCGGCGACCAGTGCGTCGCGATGCGACGCGTCGGTGACATCACCGGGAAGCGGGATGAACGCATCCGAATTAAGTTCGGCGACAGTGGATTTGATGTCCGGGGCACGGCGGGCGTCGGCGACGACGGTCCACCCCCGGTCGAGCAGCGCGGCGGTCAACGCCTTGCCGAACCCGCGGGAGGCGCCGGTAACGATGGCGACGTGGGATTGAGTCATACGGCCATACTGATAGTTAAAGTAAACTTTAAGTCAAGTACCCGATTCGAATCCGGAGAAGGCCAGATGGACAAGCGGGATTTGTTCTCCGTCAGCGAGATCGCCCGGCGCAGCGGCTTCGCCGCCTCGGCGATCCGGTTCTACGAGGCCCAGGGCCTGATCACGGCGACTCGGACCTCAGGCGGTCAGCGCCGATTCGAACGGCAGATGCTGCGGCGGCTGGCCTTCATCAAGGCCGCCCGAAACGTCGGCCTGAGCCTGGACGAGATCGCCGACGCACTCGCCGCGCTGCCCGACGGCCGCACCCCCACCCGGGCCGACTGGGCCCGGCTGTCCCGCGCGTGGCGCGCGCGCCTCGATGACCAGATCGCGGGGCTGATCGCGCTGCGCGACAACCTCGACTCGTGCATCGGCTGCGGCTGCCTGTCACTGAAGCGCTGCGCCATCTCCAACCCGGGCGACGTGGCGGCGGGCGCCGGGGCCGGCGCGGTGTACCTGCCGAAGTCGTTGCGACGGCAGGCGATACCTTTTGCCGGTACTTAGCCCGACTCGGCGAGCCGCTGCTTGAGCGCCTCGAACTCGTCCTTGACGCCGGTGGGCAGCTTGTCCCCGACGAACTCGAACCACTCCTCGATCAGCGGCAGTTCCTGGCGCCACTCGTCGGCATTGACCGCCAGGGCCCGCTCGACGTCGGCGCTGTCCACCTCGAGGCCGTCGAGGTCCAGGTCCTTGGCGGTGGGCACGATGCCGATCGGCGTCTCCTGGCCGCCGGCCCGGTGCTCGATGCGGTCGACGATCCACTTCAGCACCCGGCTGTTCTCGCCGAAGCCCGGCCACAGGAATTGACCCTCGTCGCCGCGGCGGAACCAGTTGACGAAGAACACCTTCGGCAGTTTCGACTCGTCGGAATTCTTGCCCAGGTCCAGCCAGTGCTGGAAGTAATCGCCGACGTGGTAGCCCAGGAACGGCAGCATGGCCATCGGGTCGCGGCGCACCGTGCCGACCTTGCCCTCGGCGGCGGCGGTCTGCTCGCTGCCCATGGTGGCCCCCATGAACACGCCGTGCTGCCAGTCGCGCGCCTCGGTCACCAGCGGCACCGTGGTCTTGCGGCGGGCGCCGAACAGGATGCCCGAAATCGGCACCCCTTGCGGGTCGTCCCACTCCGGCGCCAGGATGGGGCACTGCGACATCGGCGTGCAGTAGCGCGAGTTCGGGTGCGCCGCTTTGGTTTCCGTGTCGCGGATGTACCAGTCGTTGCCCTTCCAGTCGATCAGGTGATCCGGCTCGCCCTCGAGGCCCTCCCACCACACCTCGTCGTCGTCGGTGAGCGCGACGTTGGTGAAGACGGTGTTGCCCGCGGCGATCGTGCGCATGGCGTTGGGGTTGGACTTCCAGTTGGTGCCCGGCGCCACGCCGAAGAAGCCGAACTCGGGGTTGACCGCGTACAGCCGGCCGTCCTTCCCGAACCGCATCCAGGCGATGTCGTCGCCCAGCGTCTCGGCGCGCCAGCCTTCGATGGTGGGCTGCAGCATGGCCAGGTTGGTCTTGCCGCACGCCGACGGGAACGCCGCGGCGAAGTAGTACGCCTTGTTCTCCGGCGAGATCAGCTTGAGGATCAGCATGTGCTCGGCGAGCCAGCCCTCGTCGTGGGCCATGGCCGACGCGATGCGCAGCGAGTAGCACTTCTTGCCCAGGAGCGCGTTGCCGCCGTAGCCGGAGCCGTAGCTCATGATCTCGCGGGTTTCCGGGAAGTGGGTGATGTATTTGGTGTCGTTGCAGGGCCACGGCACGTCCTTCTGGCCCGGCTCCAGCGGTGCGCCCACGGAGTGCAGCGCCTTGACGAAGAACCCGTCGTCGCCGATCTTGTCCAGCGCGGCCTTGCCCATCCGGGTCATCACCTTCATGGAGACGACGACGTACTCGGAGTCGGTGATCTCCACTCCGAGCTTGGGGTCGTCGGCGCCGAGCGGGCCCATGCAGAACGGCACCACATACATGGTGCGGCCGCGCATGCAGCCGCGGTACAGGTCGGTCATGGTGGACCGCATCTCGGCGGGGTCCATCCAGTTGTTGGTCGGCCCGGCGTCGATCTGCCGCTCGGAGCAGATGAAGGTCCGCGACTCGACGCGCGCCACGTCGGACGGGTCGGACAGCGCCAGGAACGAGTTCGGGTACTCCTTGGGGTTCAGCCGCTTGAACGTGCCCGCCTCGACCAGCTGGTTGGTCAGCCGCTGCCACTCCTCGTCGGAGCCGTCAGCGAACACCACCCGGTCGGGCTGGGTAAGCTCGGCAACCTCCTCTACCCAGGCCAGCAGGCCGGGATGATTGGTGGGTGCGCTGTCCAGACCGGGAATGGTCGCTGAAGTCATCGAACTCTCCTGAATTCTTCTGCCTGCTAACCGGCATCTCTCGCTTGCGTATGCGTCGCATATGTCGGCGCCCACACAACTGTTTACATGGTGGCGTTAACTACAGGTTATCGTGATCAACTTGTCGGGGAGGTCTCGGGCGGGTATAAGCCTTCTCACAACAACGATTCAGAAACAGGGTCAAACGTCACCCAGGACCGCCATTTTCGCTCCTTGAAGCTGGTTCCTCGTTTTCGCCCTCGGGATGGGGTGTACCCGGTTCGGCCAGTTCTGCACGCACGGCGTCCAGCGCGGCCCGCACGGTGGGCATCTCCCGGTCCCGCGCCGCCGCGGCCCGCGCCGCCGCGATGGCGTGCTCGCGCAGCTCGCTGTCGATGGCGGTGACCTGCTCGGCCACGTGCGCGTTCTCGGCCTCGTCGCGCGCGACGAGCGCGGTGCTCAGTAGCGACTCGGCGACCAGCACGCGGGTGGCGACCAGCTCCTCTACCGCCGACTGCAGCGACGACGTGACCTCGCCCGCCCAGCGGTCCAGCAACGCCCGGTCCCGCAGCAGGCCGCGGATGTGGACGACCACGAACGTGACCGCCAGCCCGACGGCGACGCACCCCGCCGCCCCCGCCGCGGCCAGGGCGGGGCTCAGCCGGGAGGTCAGCCCGCCCACCAACCGGCTGAGCGTGAGCGCCACGCCGAGGCCGAACGCGGCGCCCAGCAGCATCAGCAGCCAGGTCTCCTGCCGCCGGGATTTCAGCGGGGGCGGCGGGATCTCGACCGTTGGCACTTTCTCCTCGGCGTCGCGGAAGGAGGGCAGCGCCGCCGGCACACCCAACACCTGCGCGACGTCGGCCAGATGGGTGGCGGTTCCCTCGCTCACCTCGGCCACCACCTCGTCGACCCGCGCTCGCGCGTGCGCCTCGAAGTCGGCCATCTTGCGCCGCGACAACCCCGCCGCGTCTTCCTGCAACTCGCCGCGCACCGACGAACAGCGGTTGCGCGCGAAGTAGGACAACTGCACCCGGGCCTGCTGAATCTGGCCGCGCAGCGTGATGGTGCGCTCGGTTTTGGCCTGCCGCCGCTGCCGCAGGGCAGTGCTGCGCTCCTCGCGCAGCCCGTCCACCCGGGCCCGCCGGCCGGCGCCCTCGGCGTCGCGGTCGAACCGTTGGATCACCGTCTGCAGCCGGGATTCCCAGGCGCGCAACCTGTTTCGCCGCGGAATGTCCGGCTCGGCGAGCTGCGCCGCGACGGTCTGCGCCAAATCGTCGACGTTCGGGTCGCCGAGGTCGGGCCGGGCGGCCGCACCGACCCACGGCACCCGGCCGTAGCGCGGCGCGTGCGCGGCCAGGATGTCGCGGTCGGCGGCCACCACGTCGCGCCAGTTGCGGTGGACATCGATCTTGGACACCACGCCGACGACCACGTCGGTGTGCTCGGCGGCGGCATCGAGCAGCGCGCAGTCGGACCCGGTCAGCTGCGCCGCCGCGGACACCACGAAGACCACCGCGGTCGGCGCGTCGCCGGGTCCCAGGTCCGTCGTCTCGACGAACTTGTGTTGCGACAGCCGTTCACGCAGCGCCCCGACCACCGCGGTGACGCCGGCCAGCCAGGGGCCCGTCACCAACACCACGTCGCGGCGGTTGATGGCGGGCGGATCGAGCCGGGGGCCGATCGTCGCCACCAGCGCGTCGACCTGGGCGACCGGGTCCTCGCCGCTCAATAGGACCCCCCGGGCGGCGAGCCGCCGGCGCGTGACCACAGCCGCAGCGATCCGCGGGCGATGTCGGCGCCGCACGCGCGGTGCAGTTCGCTCACCGGGCCCCGGCCGTAGCGCTGCCAGCGCAGCGCGCGCGGCAGGTGCGCGGCCGGATCGGCGCCGGGTTCCAGACCGGCGGCCGCGGCGAGGTCGACGGCGGCCGCCATGCGCGCGAGCACCGTGTCGTCACACGAGAGGAAGCCACTGATCGCCGCGCCGGTCCGGTCCCGCGACACGGCCAGGGCCTCCAGCTCGGTGACGGCCCGCAGCACCCGCCGATAGCGCTCCTGGGCCCCGAGGACCGAAAGCCTCGTCAGGACGGCGTCGACCCCGCTGACGCGGCGCAACAGGGCGCGCGCCTGCGCGGGCGTCGCGCCCCGCCGGGCCGCGGCGATGCCGAGCGCGGTGCCGAACAGGTCCAGCGTGTCCAGCAGGCGCAGCCGCAGCGCGGCCGGCACCGCAACGTCGGCGGCCAGGAAGCCGGCGAACGAGCCGTCGAGGCAGGTGGCGCCGCCCGGATCGGCGGCCAGCGCCCGCAGCGCCGCCCACAGCACGCCGTCGAGGTCCCGCACGGCGGCCAGCGCGAGCAGCCCGCTCATCGGTTCCATCGGCGCCCTCGCGAGCGCGGACAGCTCGGCGCAGCGCGAACGCGCCGCCGCCAGCGGCCCGGCACCCGACCCCCCGGACAGCGAACCGGTCAGGTCGGCCTTGTTGAGCACCGCCAAGACCGGGCGCGCGGCGGCGGCGATCGCCGCGGTGTCCTCGGGCTTGATCACCTCGGCGGTGACGTAGACGTCAAGGTCGGCGGTGTCGGTCGGCCCGGCCGTCGCCGCGATGCCGTGCGCGCCGCCGGCCAGGTCGAGCGCGCGCGCCACCGTCCGCCGGCCGACCCCGCGGCGCCCGCGCACTGCCACGCGCAGCGGTGCGGCGCATCGCTCAGCGATCGCCGTCAGGCGCGGATCGGCGTGGCCCGCGGCGAAGCGCCGCAGCTCGTCGACGAAAATGTGGTGTCCCCGTCCCGTCATTCCTGCCCGTTCCATCCGAGGGGCGTCCGTTTGCCGAGCGGCCAATTTGGTCCCCCCGAATGGTGGCATCTACGTCACCGAGATGCGAGCCACCGGGCTGGTACCAGCCGAAGGCAACTGTTGGATATCAATCTGGATCAGGGGCGGCTACATCGGGGGTTCATGGGCCACGATGGACAAATGCATGCGCAACCCGGGGTCGGGACGTGTCCCGGCGCGCCGGCGGGAGTGGAGGCTGTGCTGGAGGCAGGAGGGGGGGCGGCCCCGGAACCGCCCGATTCGGACCGCACCGGCCGGCGCCACCTTCCGGCCACCAGCTTTCGCTCGCGGCGTTCCGCGCTGTCGGAGGCCCAGCGCCAGACCTGGGAGCGGCTGTGGCCGAAGTTGGGCGTCTCGGTCGGCGTCGACGCGTCGGGGGCGCCCCAGCCCGCGGCGCCGCTGGACACCCGCGCGTGGTTCGGCCGTCAGGCGCCGTTGGTACTCGAAATCGGTTGTGGCAGCGGCACATCCACCCTGGCGATGGCCAAGGACGAGCCCCACGTCGACGTGATCGCCGTGGAGATCTACCGGCGGGGGCTGGCCCAGCTGCTGTGCGCGATCGACCGCGAGCAGGTTGACAACATCAGGCTGATCCGGGGCAACGCGATCGAGGTGCTGGACCGCCTGATCGCGCCGGGCTCGCTGACCGGGGTGCGCGTCTTCTTTCCCGACCCCTGGCCCAAGGCCCGGCACCACAAACGCCGGTTTCTGCAGCCGGGCACGATTGACCTGATCGTTGACCGGTTACTCCCCGGTGGTGTCCTGCACGCCGCGACGGACCACCCGGGTTACGCCGAGCAGATCGCCGAGGTCGGCGACGCCGAATCCCGGCTGCGGCGCGTCGGTCCGGGCAGCCGGTTGCCGATCTCGGTGGTACGCCCCACCACCAAGTACGAAACCAAGGCCCAAGAAGCGGGCAGCGTCGTGAACGAATTCATCTGGACGAAGGCTGAACAAGGCCGGACAAGGCCGGAAAAGACGACGACATGAGCCTGACAGACGAGACCACGGCAGCAGAACAAGCACCCCTGGACGCACCGGCGGTGCTGTCCGCCGAGGGCCTGAGCAGCTTCCAGCCACCGGCGGGCCGAGTCCTGCTGGTCTGGGACGCTCCCAACCTCGACATGGGCCTGGGCTCCATCTTGGGCCGCCGCCCGACCGCCCTGGAGCGCCCGCGTTTCGACGCCCTCGGCCGCTGGCTGCTGGCGCGCACCGCGGAGGTCAGCGCCGGGCGCCCCGGCGTCGTGATCGAACCCGAGGCCACCGTTTTCACCAACATCGCGCCGGGCAGCACCGACATCGTCCGCCCCTGGGTGGACGCCTTGCGCAACGTGGGCTTCGCCGTCTTCGCCAAGCCGAAGATTGACGAGGACAGCGACGTGGACCGCGACATGCTCGCCCACATCGCGCAGCGGCACCAGGAGGGGCTGGCGGCGCTGGTGGTGGCCTCGGCCGACGGCCAGGCCTTCCGGCAACCGCTGGAGGAAATCACGCAAACCGGGGTACCCGTCCAAGTGATCGGATTTCGCGAACACGCGAGTTGGGCGCTAGCGTCGGATACCTTGGACTTCGTCGACCTGGAAGACATCGCAGGTGTTTTCCGGGAACCGTTGCCACGAATCGGTCTAGATTCGCTGCCTGATCAGGGGGCTTGGCTGCAGCCGTTCCGGCCGCTGTCCGCCCTGTTGACCACGCGTGTGTGAGACTGGAAAACAATGCGTGGGTCGCTAGCGATCCAGTAAGGAGCTTACGTGTTCGCCTGGTGGGGTCGAACCGTGTACCGCTACCGGTACATCGTGATCGGGGTCATGGTGGCCCTGTGCCTCGGCGGCGGCGTCTTCGGCATGAGCCTGGGCAAGCACGTCACGCAGAGCGGTTACTACGACGAGGGCAGCCAATCCGTGAAGGCCTCGGTCCTGGGCGATCAGACCTACGGCCGCGACCGCACCAGCCACATCGTCGCCACCTTCACCGCGCCCGACGGCAAGACCGTCGAGGACCCGGCCTGGCACCAGAAGATCGTCGACGAGCTGAACAACTTCAAGAACGACCACCCGAACCAGGTCGTCGGGTGGGCCGGCTGGCTGGCGGTGGCCAATCCCGCCGACGCGCCGCCGCTGATCAAGGGGATGGCCACCGAGGACAAGAAGCACACCTTCGTGTCCATCCCCCTGAAGGGCGACGACGACGACTCCATCCTCAATAACTACAAGACGATCGCGCCCGACCTGCAGAAGCTCGACGGCGGCACGGTGCAGCTCGCCGGCCTGGAGCCGATCGCCAACGCCCTGACCGGCACCATCGCCACCGACCAGCGCCGCATGGAGGTGCTCGCGCTGCCGCTGGTGACGGTGGTGCTGTTCCTGGTGTTCGGCGGCGCGGTTGCCGCCGGCCTCCCGGCCATCGTGGGCGGGCTCAGCATCGCCGGCGCGCTGGGCATCCTGCGATTCGCCGCCATGTTCGGGCCGGTTCACTTCTTCGCCCAGCCGGTGGTCTCGCTGATCGGTCTGGGCATCGCCATCGACTACGGGCTGTTCGTGGTGAGCCGGTTCCGGGAGGAGATCGCCGAGGGCTACGACACCGAGGCCGCCGTGCGGCGCACCGTCATGACGGCCGGTCGCACCGTCACCTTCTCGGCGGTGCTGATCATCGCCTCGAGCGCCAGCCTGCTGGTGCTGCCGCAGGGTTTCGTGCATTCGCTGGTCTACGCGATCTTCGCCGCGGTCGGGCTCGCGGCGCTGCTGTCGATCACGCTGTTGCCGGCCTGCCTGGGCATCCTCGGCCGCCACGTCGACGCCTTGGGCGTGCGGACCGCGTTCCGCGTTCCCTTCCTGCGCAACTGGAAGGTGTCGCGCGCCTACCTCAACTGGCTCGCCGACCGGCTGCAGAAGACCAAGACCCGCGAAGAGGTCGAGGCCGGGTTCTGGGGCAAGCTGGTCAACTTCGTGATGAAGCGGCCGCTGGCGTTCGCCATCCCGATCGCCGTCGGGATGATCCTGCTGGTCATCCCGCTGGGCAACCTGTCGTTCGGTGGCATGAGCGAGAAGTACCTGCCACCCAACAACTCGGTGCGCCTGGCGCAGGAGCACTTCGACAAGCTCTTCCCCGGCTACCGGACCGAGCAACTGACCATGGTGATCAAGAGTGACAACGGCAGCAAGGTCACCGACCAGCAGGTCGCGGACATCCGCAACAGGATCGCGCCGATCACCGGGTTTACCGACAAGACCTGGCAGGAGCGGGCGTGCCCGACCATCGCCGGCAACCCCTGCGTCAACGGCCCGAACGGGACTACCCAGCCCAAAGACGACTCCGTGCGGGTGATCCAGAACGGCCTGTCCAACCGCAATGACGCCGCCAAGAAGATCGGCGAGCTGCGCGCGATCAACCCGCCCAAGGGCCTGACCCTGTTGGTGGGCGGCACGCCGGCCCTCGAGCAGGACAGCATCCACAGCCTGTTCGACAGGGCTCCCCTGATGCTGGTTCTGTTGCTGAGCGCCACGATGCTCTTGATGTTCCTGGCGTTCGGGTCGGTGGTGTTGCCGATCAAGGCGACGGTGATGAGCGCGCTGACGCTCGGGTCCACGCTGGGCATTCTCACGTGGATCTTCGTCGACGGGCACTTCTCCAGGTGGCTGAACTTCACGCCGACACCGCTCATGGTGGTGCTGATCGCGCTGGTCGTCGCCGTTGGTTTCGGCCTGGCCACCGACTACGAGGTATTCCTGGTGTCCCGGATGGTCGAGGCCCGCGAGCGCGGCATGTCCACCGCCGAGGCCATCAGGATCGGCACCGCGACCACCGGGCGCCTGATCACGGCGGCCGCCCTCGTCCTCGCCGTGGTCGCGGGTTCGTTCGTGTTCTCCGACCTCGTGCTGATGAAGTACCTGGCCTTCGGGTTGATGGCCGCGCTGCTGCTGGACGCGACCGTGGTCCGGATGTTCCTGGTGCCGTCGGTGATGAAGCTGCTCGGCGACGACTGCTGGTGGGCCCCCCGCTGGGCCCGGCGCCTGCAGGACCGGCTCGGGCTGGGCGAGATCGACCTCCCCGACGAGCGCAAGCGGCCCACCCTCAACGGC
>LQPB01000013.1 GCA_002102225.1 Mycobacterium interjectum | reverse complement strand
GCGCCGGACGGCCCGCCGCCGGCTCCGGTCGGCTTCGACCCGAACGTTCCGCCGCCTCCGCCGGCGCCGGACGCCCCGCCGCCCCCGCCCGTTCACAAGGCGTACAGCGTGAACTGGGACGCGATCGCGCAGTGCGAATCGGGTGGCAACTGGGGAATCAGCACCGGTAACGGGTTCTCCGGTGGCCTGCAGTTCACCTCGAGCACCTGGCACGCCAACGGCGGCTCGGGGTCGCCGGCCAGCGCCAGCCGCGAGGAGCAGATCCGCGTGGCCGAGAACGTGCTGCACACGCAGGGCATCGGCGCGTGGCCGGTCTGCGGTCGGCGCGGCTGACCGCGATAGACGCGCCTCCTGAGGGGTAAGTAATGCCGGGCCTTGCGGCCCGGCATTACTTGTCTCGGGGTCGGGTAGCGTCGGGCCGATGACAACGCCTCGCGAGTTCGACATCGTGTTGTACGGGGCGACCGGCTTCGTCGGGAAGCTGACCGCCGAATACCTGGCCCGCGCCGGGGCGGGCGCGCGGATCGCGTTGGCCGGCAGGTCGCCGGAGCGGCTGCGCGCCGTTCGCGACTCCCTGGGCGACGCCGCGCAGGGCTGGGCGATCCTGGCTGCCGACGCCGCGAAGCCGTCGACGCTGGATGAGATGGCCGCCCGGACCCGAGTCGTCATCACGACGGTCGGGCCCTACAGCCGCTACGGGTTGCCGCTGGTGGCCGCGTGCGCGGCCGCGGGCACCGATTACGCCGACCTGACCGGGGAGGCGACGTTCGTCCGGGAAAGCATCGACCTGCATCACAAGCAGGCCGCCGACACCGGCGCCCGCATCGTGCACTCCTGCGGGTTCGACTCGGTCCCGTCTGATTTGACCGTGTACGCGCTGTACCGGGCCGGGCAGCGGGACGGCGCCGGCGAGCTCGGGGACACGCACCTGGTGGTGCGCTCCATGGCCGGCGGGCTGTCCGGCGGCACCATCGCCTCGGGACTGGAAGTGATGGACACCGCGTCGCGCGACCCCGAGGTGCGCCGCCAGCTCCTGGACCCCTACACATTGAGCACCGACCGCGGCGCGGAACCCGAACTGGGCCGGCAGCCCGACCTGCCCTGGCGTCGTGGTCGCCACATCGCGCCCGAACTTTCCACGGTGTGGACCGCCGGATTCCTGATGGCGCCCTACAACACCCGGATCGTGCGGCGCAGCAACGCGCTGCTGGACTGGGCGTACGGGCGGCGGTTCCGCTACGACGAGAACATGAGCGTCGGGTCGTCGGCTCTCGCGCCGATGGCGTCGGCGTTCGTGAGCGGCGTCGGCAACGCGATGTTCGGGCTGGGCAGCCGCTACTTCCGGTTCCTGCCGCGCCGCCTGGTAGAGGGGGTACTTCCCAAGCCGGGCACGGGTCCGAGCGAGGCGGCCCGCGAGCGCGGCTACTACCGCATCGAGACCTACACCACAACGGCCGGCGGCGCCCGCTATGTCGCGCGCATACAGCAGCAGGGTGACCCCGGTTACAAGGCGACCGCGGTGCTGCTGGGCGAGTGCGGCCTGGCCCTCGCGCTGGACCGGGACAAACTCTCCGACCTGCACGGCGTGCTGACGCCCGCGACGGCGATGGGCGACGCGCTGCTGGCGCGATTCCCCGCCGCCGGGGTGTCGTTGCAGGTCGACCGGCTCGGTGGGTGAGCTCCGCGCATCCCTAGAATTGACCGGTGACCGCCAGCCCCCGCTCCGCCGCCGACCCGCTGCCCAAGTCGTGGGAACCGGGCGCCATGGAGGACGCGATCTATCAGAAGTGGGTGGATGCGGGCTACTTCACGGCGGACGCGAGCAGCTCGAAGCCCGCCTACTCGATCGTGCTGCCGCCGCCGAACGTCACCGGCAGCCTGCACATGGGCCACGCGCTCGAACACACCATGATGGACGCCCTGACCCGCCGCAAGCGCATGCAGGGCTACGAGGTGCTGTGGCAGCCGGGGATGGACCACGCGGGCATCGCGACCCAAAGCGTGGTGGAACGCCAGCTCGCCGTCGACGGCAAGACCAAGGAGGACTTCGGCCGGGAGCTCTTCGTCGACAAGGTGTGGGACTGGAAGCGTGAGTCCGGGGGCGCCATCGGCGGCCAGATGCGCCGGCTCGGCGACGGCGTGGACTGGAGCCGCGACCGGTTCACCATGGACGAGGGCCTGTCGCGGGCGGTGCGGACCATCTTCAAGCGGCTCTACGACGCCGGGCTGATCTATCAGGCCGAGCGACTGGTCAACTGGTCCCCGGTCCTGCAGACCGCGATCTCGGACCTGGAGGTGAACTACCTCGACGTCGAGGGCGAGCTGGTGTCGTTCCGCTACGGATCACTCAACGACGACGAGCCCCACATCGTGGTCGCCACCACCCGGGTGGAGACCATGCTGGGCGACACCGCGATCGCGGTGCATCCCGACGACGACCGCTACCGGCACCTGGTCGGCACCAGCCTGCCTCACCCCTTCGTGGACCGCGCCCTCGTCGTCGTCGCCGACGAGCACGTCGACCCCGAATTCGGCACGGGCGCAGTCAAAGTCACGCCCGCTCACGACCCCAACGACTTCGAAATCGGGCTGCGGCACGAGCTGCCGATGATTTCGATCATGGACACCAAGGGCCGGATCGCCGACACCGGAACGCAATTCGACGGGATGGACCGATTCGAGGCCCGGGTCGCCGTGCGCGAAGCTCTGGCCGCGCAGGGCCGAGTCGTCGAGGAGAAGCGGCCCTATCTGCACAGCGTCGGGCATTCTGAGCGCAGTGGCGAGCCGATCGAGCCACGGCTGTCGCTGCAGTGGTGGGTCCGGGTGGAATCGCTGGCCAAGGCCGCCGGCGACGCGGTTCGCAACGGGGACACCGTGATTCACCCCGCCAGCCTGGAGCCGCGCTGGTTCGCCTGGGTCGACGACATGCACGACTGGTGCATCTCGCGGCAGCTGTGGTGGGGTCACCGCATCCCCATCTGGTACGGGCCGGGCGGCGAAAAGGTGTGCGTCGGTCCCGACGAGTCGCCGCCGGAGGGCTGGGAGCAGGACCCCGATGTGCTGGACACCTGGTTCTCCTCCGCGCTGTGGCCCTTCTCCACCCTGGGCTGGCCGGAGCAGACGCCCGAGCTGGAAAAGTTCTACCCGACAAGCGTTATGGTGACCGGCTACGACATCCTGTTCTTCTGGGTCGCCCGGATGATGATGTTCGGCACCTTCGTCGGCGGCGACGACGCCATCACCCTCGGCGGCCGCCGCGGCCCGCAGGTTCCGTTCACCGACGTCTTTCTGCACGGGCTGATCCGGGACGAATTCGGCCGCAAGATGAGCAAATCCAAGGGCAACGTCATCGACCCGCTGGACTGGGTCGAGGCGTTCGGGGCCGACGCGCTGCGGTTCACGCTGGCCCGCGGCGCCAGCCCCGGCGGCGACCTGTCCGTCGGGGAGGATGCCGTCCGGGCCTCGCGCAACTTCGGCACCAAGCTGTTCAACGCCACCAGGTACGCGCTGCTGAACGGCGCCGCCGTGGCGCCCCTGCCCGACCAGGCGGAGCTCACCGATGCCGATCGATGGATCCTCGGACGGTTGGAAGAGGTTCGCGCCGAGGTTGATTCGGCCTTCGACGGCTACGAGTTCAGCCGGGCCTGCGAATCGCTCTACCACTTCGCGTGGGACGAATTTTGCGACTGGTACGTCGAACTGGCCAAGACGCAGCTCGCCGACGGGCTCGCGCACACCACCGCCGTGCTGGCCGCGGTGCTCGACACGCTGCTGCGCCTGCTGCATCCGGTCATCCCCTTCCTGACCGAGGCGCTCTGGCAGGCGTTGACCAACCAGGAGTCGTTGGTGATCGCCAAATGGCCGAAATCGTCGGGCATCTCGCTGGATCGGGTTGCCGCGCAACGAATCAGCGACATGCAGCGGCTCGTCACCGAGGTCCGCCGGTTTCGCAGCGAACAGGGCTTGGCGGACCGGCAGAAGGTGCCGGCCCGCCTGGCCGACGTCGAGGGCGCGGACCTGGGCGGCCAGGTGAGCGCGGTGACGTCGCTGGCGTGGCTCACCGAGCCCGGTCCGGGTTTTCAGCCCTCGGCGTCGGTGGAGGTGCGCCTCAGCGGCGGCACCGTCGTCGTCGAACTCGACACCTCGGGCACCATCGACGTCGCCGCCGAGCGCCGCCGCCTGGAAAAGGATCTGGCCGCGGCGCAAAAGGAGCTGGCGTCGACGGCGGCCAAGCTGGGCAACGCCGACTTCCTCGCCAAGGCGCCCGAGCAGGTGGTCGCCAAGATCCGTGACCGTGCGCGCGTGGCCCAGGAGGAAACCGAGCGGATCACCGGCAGGCTGGCCGCGCTGCAATGACCGAGGAGCCCGAGCGGGCCATCAAAGCGGCTCCCACACCGGATGAGATCGCGTCCCTGCTGCAGGTCGAGCACCTGCTCGACCAACGCTGGCCAGAAACCAAGATCGAGCCGAGCCTGACCCGGATCAGCGCCCTGATGGACCTGCTGGGGTCGCCGCAACTGGGCTATCCGTCGATTCACATCGCGGGCACCAACGGCAAGACCTCGGTCGCGCGCATGGTCGACGCGCTGGTGACCGCGCTGGGCCGGCGCACCGGCCGCACCACCAGCCCGCACCTGCAGGCGGCGGTCGAGCGCATCGCGATCGACGGCCTGCCGATCAGCCCCGCCCAGTACGTGGCGACCTACCGGGAGATCGAGCCGTTCGTGCAGATGGTTGATGCGCAGTCGCAGGCCGGTGTTTTTGGGGGGCAGGCCCCCCGTATGAGCAAGTTCGAGGTGCTCACGGCGATGGCGTTCGCCGCGTTCGCCGAGGCGCCCGTCGACGTCGCGGTGGTCGAGGTCGGCATGGGCGGGCGCTGGGATGCCACCAACGTGGTCAACGCGCCGGTGGCGGTGATCACCCCGATCGGCATCGACCACGTCGACTACCTCGGCGACGACATCGCCGGGATCGCCGGGGAGAAGGCCGGGATCATCACCAAAGCACCCGACGGCGCGCCGGACACCGTTGCCGTCATCGCGCGCCAGGTTCCCGAGGCGATGGAAGCGCTGCTGGCCCAGGCCGTGCGCGCCGACGCCGCGGTCGCCCGCGAGGATTCGGAGTTTGCGGTGCTGGGCCGCCAGGTTGCCATCGGCGGCCAGGTGCTGCAGCTGCAGGGCCTCGGCGGGGTGTACTCCGACGTGTACCTGCCGCTGCACGGCGAACACCAGGCGCACAACGCGGCGGTGGCACTGGCGGCGGTCGAAGCCTTTTTCGGCGCCGGTGCGCAGCGACAGCTCGACATCGACGCCGTGCGGGCCGCCTTCGCCGCCGTCACCAGCCCGGGGCGGCTGGAGCGCATGCGCAGCGCCCCCACCGTGTTCATCGACGCCGCGCACAATCCCGCCGGCGCGGCCGCGCTGGCACGGACGCTGGCCGGCGAGTTCGACTTCCGGTTTCTGGTCGGGGTGATCAGTGTGATGGCCGACAAGGACGTGGACGGCATCCTCGCCGCGCTGGAGCCGGCCTTCGACTCCGTCGTGGTGACCCACAACGGTTCGCCGCGGGCGCTGGACGTCGAGGCGCTGGCGCTGGCCGCGGGCGCGCGGTTCGGGCCCGACCGCGTCACCACCGCGGAGAACCTGCGCGACGCCATCGACGTCGCGACCGCCCTGGTCGACGACGCCGCGACGGAAAGCGATGCGGGACAGTCGTTTTCGGGCACGGGGATCGTCGTCACCGGCTCGGTCGTCACCGCCGGGGCCGCCCGCAGCCTGCTCGGTCGTGATCCACAATGACCGGCAACAACGCCGCGCCGCCTGCCGATCCGTGGAAGAGCTTCGGTGCGGTGATGGCCGCGACGCTGATCCTCGAGGCGATCGTGGTGCTGCTGGCGATACCGGTGGTGGGCGCGGTCGGCGGCGGCCTGACCGGCGCGTCGCTGGGCTACCTGATCGGCCTGGCGGTGGCGCTGGTCGTGCTGGCCGGGCTGCAGCGCAGACCCTGGGCGATCTGGGCGAACCTGGGCATCCAGGTGGTGCTGCTGGCCGGCTTCGCCGTCTACCCCGGGGTGGGATTCATCGGGGTGCTGTTCACCGGGTTGTGGGTGCTGATCGCCTACTTCCGCGCCGAGGTCCGGCGCAGGCAGGAGTAGGGCCGATCGGCAAAGGGTTCTGTACGCTGTCCGCCGTGATCGAACGGACCCTGGTACTGATCAAGCCGGACGCCGTCGAGCGGCACCTGATAGGCGAGATCATCAGCCGCATCGAGCGGAAAGGCCTCACCATCGTGGCGCTGGACCTCCGGCATGTCAGTGAAGAGCTGGCCGGCCGGCACTACGCCGAACACGAGGGCAAGCCGTTCTTCGAGTCATTGCTGGAATTCATCACCTCGGGGCCGGTGGTGGCCGCGGTCGTCGAGGGGCCGCGCGCGGTCGCGGCGTTTCGGCAGGTCGCCGGGGGTACCGACCCCGTCGAAAAGGCCACGCCGGGCACCATCCGGGGCGACTTCGGGCTGGAAACGCAGTTCAACCTGGTGCACGGGTCCGACTCGGACGATTCGGCCAAGCGCGAGATCGCGCTCTGGTTTCCCGGAATTTAGCGATGGCCGGATAGGGCCCGCACCCGGGCCCGACGGCGTTTGCTGAAACGCGTATCTCGGGTGCGGGTGGGCATGGCGAGTGATGTGGGATACTGACAACGGGTGAACTTCGCCGGACCGGCTTCGGACACCCGAATGAAGACTTAGACAAGCGCGACCATCGCCACTGCCGTGATGTTGCGCCGCATGTCAGGCCGACATTCAGCACGGCGCCGAGCGAGTTCTACCTGAGCCGCCCGGGGCAAGACCATCACAAGCCTGGGAGAAGCGACCCGGGCCCATAGTGCAGCCCTCGCGTGGCCGCGTCGAAGCGACGCGCCCGGGGGCCTAAGGAGAATACGTGGTAGACAGTGCGCCACCTTCGAATCCACCGCAAGAGCCGGTCCAGCACGAGGACCTGCCCGATCGCCTGAGGGTGCATCAGCTGGCGCGGGCGCTGGGCAGCACCAATAGAGAGGTGCTCGAGGCGCTCACCGCGCTCGACGGGCGGGCGCGCAACGTGCATTCGGGTATCGACCGCGAGGACGCCCTCCGGGTCCGTGACCTGATCTTCGCCAAGCCGCTGCCCAACATCCCGGGCTTCAGCCACGCGGCGGCCAAAGAGCAACCACTGCTGCTGCGGACCTCGACCGAGCCGGCCGAATACCTGCCGCTGTTCGTGGCGCCGCAGCCGGTGGAGATCGGCGGCGGCGCTGACGCCGACGACGCCGGCGACTCCGACGAATCCGACGACGACGACGAGGATCAACCCGATCGAACGGCCAACAGGCGGCGCCGCCGCGGCCGGCGGGGGCGCGGCCGCGGGCGCGGCGAACAGGGCGGATCCGACGGTGACGACGACACCGGCGACGAGGACACCGACTCCGACGACTCCGACGACTCCGACAGCGACGACGACGACGGTTCCCCGGACGGCGCCAGCAGGCGCCGCCGCAGGCGCCGGCGGCGCAAGTCGGGATCAGGCGACGACAACGAGGAAGGCCTGTCGCCCGACGACCCGCCCAACACGGTGGTGCACGAGCGGCCGCCCCGCTCCGGCAAGAACGGGGAGAACGGCGGGAGCTCCAACGCCGAGATCAAGGGCATCGACGGCTCCACCCGGCTGGAGGCCAAGCGGCAACGCCGGCGCGACGGGCGCGACGCCGGCCGGCGCCGCCCACCCGTGCTGACCGAGGCCGAGTTCCTGGCGCGTCGCGAGGCCGTCGAACGAATGATGGTGGTGCGCGACCGGGTCCGCACCGAGCCGCCGCACCCGGGGGCGCGCTACACCCAGATCGCGGTGCTCGAGGACGGCATCCTCGTCGAGCATTTCGTGACCTCCGCGGCTTCCGCCTCACTGGTGGGCAACATCTACCTCGGGATCGTGCAGAACGTGCTGCCGTCGATGGAGGCGGCGTTCGTCGACATCGGCCGAGGCCGCAACGGCGTGCTCTACGCCGGCGAAGTCAACTGGGAGGCCGCGGGATTGGGCGGTTCCGACCGCAAGATCGAACAGGCCCTCAAGCCCGGCGATTACGTCGTGGTCCAGGTCAGCAAGGACCCGGTGGGGCACAAGGGCGCCCGGCTCACCACGCAGGTGTCGCTGGCCGGTCGCTACCTGGTTTACGTGCCCGGCGCGTCGTCGACCGGGATCAGCCGCAAGCTGCCCGACACCGAACGCCAGCGGCTCAAGGAGATCCTGCGCGAGGTGGTGCCGTCCGACGCCGGGGTGATCATCCGCACCGCGTCCGAGGGGGTCAAAGAGGACGACATCCGCAAGGACGTCACCCGCCTGCAGGAGCGCTGGCAGCAGATCGAGGCCAAGGCGACCGAGACGAAGGAGAAGGCCGCGGGCGCCGCGGTGTCGCTCTACGAAGAGCCGGACGTGTTGGTCAAGGTCATCCGTGACCTGTTCAGCGAGGACTTCGCAGGCCTCATCGTCTCCGGCGACGACGCCTGGAACACGATCAACGAGTATGTGAATTCCGTTGCCCCAGAGCTGGTTTCGAAGCTGACCAAGTACGAGCCCGCCTCCAGGCCGGATGAGGCGAGCGGCCCGGACGTGTTCGCGGTGCACCGCATCGACGAGCAACTCGCCAAGGCGATGGAGCGCAAGGTGTGGCTGCCGTCGGGCGGCACCCTCGTGATCGACCGCACCGAGGCGATGACGGTGGTCGACGTCAACACCGGCAAGTTCACCGGCTCCGGCGGCAACCTCGAACAGACCGTCACCAAGAACAACCTCGAGGCGGCGGAGGAGATCGTGCGCCAGCTGCGGCTGCGCGACATCGGCGGCATCGTGGTCATCGACTTCATCGACATGGTGCTGGAGTCCAACCGCGACCTGGTGCTGCGGCGGCTGACCGAGGCGCTGGCCCGCGACCGCACCCGCCATCAGGTGTCCGAAGTGACCTCGCTGGGCTTGGTGCAGCTGACCCGCAAGCGGTTGGGCACCGGGCTGATCGAGGCGTTCTCGTCGTCGTGCCCGAACTGCGGCGGCCGCGGCATCCTGCTGCACAGCGACCCGGTCGATTCCGCCCCGTCGAACGGCCGCAAGTCCGAGTCCGGCGGCCGCCGGGGCAGGCGCTCGAAGAAGAAGGGGGCCGAGGAGGCCTCCGACCAGCCCACCGTGGCCAAGGTGCCCGCGCACGCCCCCGGTGAACACCCGATGTTCAAGGCGATGGCCGCCGGCGCGTCCGGGGCGGCCGGCCAGGATGAGCAGGGCGAGGAGGAGTCCGACGGGACCGGCGAGGTGCTCACCGCCACGGTCGACAAGGAGACCGAAGGGCGGGCTGCCGCCGACCTGGACGCCGCCGACCTGGACGAGGCCGACACCGAGGACTTCGAGGACACCGACAACGACGACGACGAGGACGAGTTCGACGACGACAACGACGAGGACGACGACGACCTCGACGACGAGGACCTCGGCGACGACGAGGACCTGGACCTGGACGACGACGAAGACGATCTGGACGACGAGGATTCCGACGACGACACCGCACCGAGCGGAAACGGCGGGTCCCCGGCCGGACGCCCGCGCCGCCGCCGTGCCGCGGGCCGGCCGGCCGGCCCGCCGATCCATGTGGACTGACCTGCGTCAACCCGGGGTGTTCACCACCAGTCGTTCGAGGCCGGTTTGACCCTGTAGCCGCTGGTCAAGTACCCTTGGACAGTTGTCGTCAGGCCAGACTGTGGCCGGCGGCGGGCGGGACCGCCGGGCTCCGGTTTTACCGGGGCCGGACCCGCACCCCAGACCCACCACGCACAGGCCGGTGGCACGCGCGCGGCTAGCAGAAAGAGGCAGGAGCAACGATGGCGACCTACGCAATCGTCAAGACCGGCGGCAAGCAGTACAAGGTCGCCGTCGGAGACGTGGTCAAGGTCGAGAAGCTGGACTCCGAGCCGGGTTCGAACGTGACGCTGCCGGTGGCCCTGGTCGTCGACGGCGCCAAGGTCACCAGCGACGCGGCCGCGCTGGCCAAGGTTGCGGTGACCGGCGAGGTGCTCGAGCACACCAAGGGCCCCAAGATCCGCATCCACAAGTTCAAGAACAAGACCGGCTACCACAAGCGTCAGGGACACCGTCAGCAGCTGACGGTCCTGAAGGTCACGGGCATCAAGTAGTAAGGCGGAAGACATGGCACACAAGAAGGGCGCTTCCAGCTCGCGCAACGGCCGCGACTCCGCCGCGCAGCGGCTGGGTGTGAAGCGGTTCGGCGGCCAGGTCGTCAAGGCCGGCGAAATCCTGATCCGCCAGCGCGGCACCAAATTCCACCCCGGCACGGGCGTCGGCCGTGGCGGCGACGACACGCTGTTCGCCAAGGAGTCCGGAGCCGTCGAGTTCGGGGTCACGCGCGGACGCAAGACCGTCAGCATCGTCGCGGCCGGGCAGACCGCCGAGTAGGCGTCTTTGCCGGGGCCCGATGTGCGGCCCGCACCGCGCCCGCGGTAGTTGAGAGGACCCTCGATGCCCCGGTTTGTCGATCGCGTCGTCATCCACGCCCGGGCGGGTTCCGGCGGTAACGGCTGCGCGTCGGTCCACCGCGAGAAGTTCAAGCCGCTCGGTGGCCCCGATGGGGGTAACGGGGGCCGCGGCGGCAGCATCGTCTTGGTCGTCGACCCGCAGGTGCACACCCTGCTGGACTTCCATTTCCATCCGCACGTCACCGCGCCCTCGGGCAAGCAGGGGATGGGCAACAACCGCGACGGGGCCGCCGGCTCGGACCTGGAAGTCAAGGTCCCCGACGGCACCGTGGTGCTGGACGAGAACGGCCGGCTGCTCGCCGACCTGGTGGGCGCGGGCACGCGGTTCGAGGCGGCCGCCGGTGGCCGCGGCGGCCTGGGCAACGCCGCGCTGGCATCGCGCGCCCGCAAGGCCCCGGGCTTCGCTCTGCTCGGCGAGCCGGGGCAGTCCCGCGACCTGACGCTGGAGCTCAAGACCGTCGCGGACGTGGGGCTGGTCGGGTTCCCCTCGGCGGGCAAATCCTCGCTGGTGTCGGCGATCTCGGCGGCCAAACCGAAGGTCGCCGACTACCCGTTCACCACGCTGGTGCCCAACCTGGGCGTGGTCTCGGCGGGGGAGCACACCTTTACGATCGCCGATGTGCCGGGCCTGATCCCGGGCGCGTCGCAGGGCCGCGGCCTGGGCCTGGAATTCCTCCGGCACATCGAGCGGTGCGCGGTGCTGGTGCACGTCGTCGACTGCGCCACCGCCGAACCCGGCCGCGACCCCATCTCCGACATCGACGCGCTGGAAGCCGAGCTCGCCGCGTACACCCCGACGCTGCAAGGGGACGCGGCGCTGGGCGACCTCGCCGAGCGGCCGCGCGCGGTGGTGCTCAACAAGATCGACGTGCCCGAGGCCCGCGAGCTCGCCGAATTCGTCCGCGAGGAGATCGCCGAGCGCGGCTGGCCGGTGTTTCTGGTATCGACCGTCGCGCGGGAGGGCTTGCAGCCCTTGATCTTTGGGCTGTGGCAGATGATTTCGGAGTACAACGCCACGCGGCCGCAGGTCGTGCCGCGGCGCCCGGTGATTCGCCCGGTGCCCGTCGACGACAGCGGCTTCACCGTCGAGCCGGACGGCCAGGACGGCTTTGTGGTCACCGGCGCGCGACCCGAGCGCTGGGTGGGCCAGACCAACTTCGACAACGACGAAGCGGTGGGCTATCTGGCCGATCGCCTGGCGCGCCTCGGTGTCGAGGAGGAACTGCTGCGGCTGGGTGCGCGGCCGGGCTGCGCCGTGACCATCGGGGAGATGACCTTCGACTGGGAGCCGCAAACCCCCGCGGGACAGCACGTCGCGCTGTCGGGCCGCGGCACCGATGCGCGACTGGAACGCACCGAGCGCGCAGGCGCCGCCGAGCGCAAGGCCGCCCGGCGGCAGCGCCGTCACCACGGTGACGAAGAATGAGCGCCCATCGCGACGCCATTCGTACCGCGCGCGGCCTCGTGGTCAAGGTCGGGACCAACGCGCTGACCACGCCGTCCGGGGTGTTCGACGCCGGCCGGCTGGCCGGGCTGGCCGACGCGATCGAGGCGCGGATGAAGGCGGGCACCGACGTCGTCATCGTGTCGTCGGGCGCCATCGCCGCGGGCATCGAGCCGCTCGGCTTATCCCGTCGCCCAAAGGATCTGGCGACCAAGCAGGCCGCGGCGAGCGTCGGACAGGTGGCGCTGGTGAACGCGTGGAGCGCGGCGTTCGCCCGCTACGGGCGCACCGTCGGGCAGGTGCTGCTGACCGCGCACGACATCTCGGTGCGGGCCTCACACACCAACGCCCAGCGCACGCTCGATCGGCTGCGGGCGCTGCATGCGGTGGCGATCGTCAACGAAAACGACACGGTGGCCACCAACGAGATCCGGTTCGGCGACAACGACCGGCTCTCGGCGCTGGTGGCCCACCTGGTCGGGGCCGAGGCTTTGGTGCTGCTCTCCGACATCGACGGGCTCTACGACGCGGATCCGCGAAAGACGCAGGGCGCCAAGTTCATCCCCGAGGTGTCCGGCTCGGCGGATCTGGACGGGGTGGTCGCGGGCCCGGGCAGCGATCTGGGCACCGGCGGCATGGCGTCGAAGATGTCCTCGGCGCTGCTGGCCGCCGACGCCGGGGTCCCCGTGCTGTTGGCCGCCGCGTCCGACGCCGCGACCGCGCTCTCCGACGCCTCAACCGGGACGGTGTTCGCCGCGCGGCCGGATCGGATGTCGGCGCGCCGGTTCTGGGTGCGTTATGCCGCCGAGGCCGCCGGGTCGCTGACCCTGGACGAGGGGGCGGTGCGCGCCGTGCTGCGGCAACGCCGCTCGCTGCTGCCCGCGGGCATCACCACGGTCTCGGGGCGCTTCTACGCCGGCGACGTGGTCGAACTGCGCGGGCCCGACGCGACCCCGGTGGCGCGCGGCGTGGTCGCCTTCGACGCCACCGAGCTGGCCACCATGATGGGCCGGTCGACGTCCGACCTGCCCGGTGAGCTGCGCCGGCCCGCGGTGCACGCCGACGATCTGGTCGCGGTAGAGCCGGCTAGGTAAACGGGTTGCTGTTGTCCTGCCACGCGGCCGATTCGGGACGCGGCCCATAGCGGCGGGCGTAGTCCTCGTGCATCTTGGCCTGCTTCTTGTTTTTGAGCACGTCGACCAGGTTCGGGTTGAGGCCATGCTGCGCCAGCCGGTGGCGGCGCCAGACCTTGTTCAGCGCGAGCGAAATCAGCAGGGCCCAGATGTAGAGCGGCACCGTCATTTCCGTATGCACGTACAGCGAGGCGGGCAGTAGCCAGAAGGGTGCGAGAACGAACAGCGGTGGGATGGCCCACCGGATCATGTGCCGGCGCACGGCGCCCTTGCCCGCCATATCGTTGGCGACCCAGTCGCGCATCGAGTCGGGTAGCTGCCGCCCGTACGAGTAGGCGATGTATTGCCAGGGGTTGGGCTTGGCGCCGGTCTTGGATTTGGTCACAGTGGCTCCTAGCTAGGGGTTAGGTCTGCAAGGCGCCGGCCGCCAGGGCAGCCGCGTTGATCCGGGTGAGCACCTCGTGCAGGTGCCGCAGTTCGTCCATGTCGACGCCCAGTCGTGCGACCACGGCCGGCGGGATCTGCAGCGCGCGCCGGCGGAGGGCGGTGCCGTCGGCGGTGAGTTTGACGTCGGTCGAGCGCTCATCGGCGGCGTTGCGGGTGCGCGTGATGAGCCCGAGCGCCTCCAAGCGCTTGAGCATCGGTGACAGCGTGGCCGAATCCATCTGCAACGTGGCGGCGATCTCCTTGACCGACAGCGGTTTCTGCCGTCCCGCTGGTGTCTTGTGATGATCCCAGAGCGTCAGCATCACCAGATACTGGGGATGGGTCAGCCCCAGCGGCTCCAACAGCGGTCGGTAGACGGCCAAAACGGCGCGGTTGGTGATGCTCAGCGCGAAACAGACCTGTTGCTCGAGCGAAAGCGGGTCGATGCCGGCTTCGGTCGGTGCGGTCACACTTATACCGTACGCTAATAATTAGTGCCCTAACTATTGCATTGGTCACAGGACTTTCGCCACAGGTATCTCAGGCCGGCGGCATCGCCTCGAGATACAAAGAGCCCCAGATGATTTGGGCCAACGCCTCGGCCAGCTCCGCATCGTAGGAGTCCGGAGCGGTCGGAAGATTCTGGTGGCACGCCCGCTCGACCATCCAGGTCAGTGCGCTGGCCGTGGCGGTCGCGGGCAGTTCGGGGCGGATGGAGCCGTCGGCCTGGCCGTCCTCGATGACGCGGGTCACCCGCCCGGTGATGGCGGTCAGCAGGTTCTGATAGGTCGCGCCGACCAGCGGGTCGTAGCCGGCCATCTCGTTGAGCGCGACGAGCACCGGTTGGTGACGCCGGTAGCCGGCGACGAGGCCGGCCGTCGCGGCGCGGACGTCGGCGGGGTCGTGCCGCCACGCCACGCTCCACCAGCGGTCCGCCCTGTCGGCGAGGTCGGCGAACACCTGGCCGGCCAGGCGGCGCAGCAGGTGCCCCTTGTCCTCGAAGTAGATGTAAAAGCTGGCCCGCGAGATGCCGGCCTCGCCCGACAGCCGGTCGACGCTGAGCTCGGTGAAGCTGGCGCCGTCACGCATCAGCCGCTCGGTGGCCTCCAGTAAGCGGCGCTCGAGTTGCTCTCGCCGCTGCTGGCGCCCCCGTTCGCGATTGGCCTGCGCCTTCCGGGTGACCGACGGCATTTGCCCAGCATAGCCGAGGGACAGACACATTGACTAGACATCACGTCTAGGCATATTGTCGGTAGCAGCGTGTGACCGGGGTCATAACCGAGGAGGGCCAACGATGACGGTGACGGCGGGCATATCTGGCGGTTCCCGTGCCTACGACGCGATCGACCTGTCGTCGCGCGCGTTTTGGTCCACCAGCCCGGCGGAGCGGGAACGGTCGTTCGCCGTGCTGCGCGCCGAGCGCCCGGTGAGCTGGCACCGCCCGGTGGAAGACGCCCTGATGCCCGATCCCGACGACCCCGGCTACTGGGCCGTCACCCGTCGCGCCGACATCGTCGCGGTCAGCCGCAACAACGAGGTGTTCCTGTCCGGCAAGGGCGTGATGTTCGAGAACATCCCGGTGGAGCTGCTCGAGGCGTCGCAGTCCTTCCTGGCGATGGACCCGCCGCGGCACACCATTCTGCGCAAGCTCGCCCACGCCGCGTTCACCCCCCGGCAGGTCCGGCGCATCGAGGACTCGATCCAGGCGAACGCCAAGACCATCGTCGAAGAGCTCCGCGCCGCCGGCAGCGGTGCCGATTTTGTTGACCGGTGCGCCAAGGAGCTGCCCATCCGCACGCTGTCGGACATGGTGGGGATTCCGGAATCCGAGCGTCAGCGGGTGGCGCACGCGACCGACGCCATGGTGTCGTGGGCCGACCCGGCCTACCTCGGTGGGCGCCACCCGATGGAAATCCTGTTCGAGAACCAGATGTACCTGCACCAGGTCGCCGGCGCCCTGGCCGCGGAGCGCCGCGAACGGCCCGGCGACGACCTGTTCAGCAGCCTGGTCAACGCCGAGGTGGACGGCGATCGGCTGACCGACGCCGACGTGGCGGCGTTCTTCGTGTTGCTGTCGGTGGCCGGCAACGACACCACCCGCCAGACCATCAGCCACGCGATGAAGGCGCTCACCGACTTCCCCGAGCAAAGGGCGTGGTTGCTCGAGGACTTCGACAACCGGATCGGCACGGCGGTCGAGGAGTTCGTCCGTTGGGCCACGCCCGTGATGACCTTCCGCCGAACCGCCGCAACCGATTTCGAGCTGGGTGGCCACCAGATCCGGGCGGGGGAGAAGGTGGTGATGTTCTACTCGTCCGGCAACTGGGACACCGAAGCGTTCGACCATCCGGAGCGTTTCGACCTGAGCCGCAGTCCCAATCCGCACGTGGGCATGGGCGGCGGCGGGGTGCACTTTTGCCTCGGTGCGCACGTGGCCCGCGCGCAGCTGCGCGCCATCTTCGGCGAGCTGCTCGCCCAGCTGCCGGACATCGAGGCGAGCGAGCCGGCCTACGTGGCGGGCAATTTCATCCACGCCATCGGCAGCATGCCCTGCACGTTCTAGCGGACGGCCAGTGGCGCCAGTTCTTCGAGGAGCAGCGCCAGCAACTCCGAGCACCCGCCCTCGACCTTCACGGTGGCCAGGTCGTCGCCGCGGGTCGGCCCGCGATTGATGATCGCGACCGGGATGCCCCGCGCCGCGGCGTGGCGCACGAATCGGTAGCCGGAGAACACGGTGAGCGACGAGCCGGCGACCAGCAGCGCCTCGGACCGATCGACCAGTGCGAACGCCTCGGCCACAACGTCTTTGGGAACGCTCTCGCCGAAGTAGACGATGTCCGGCTTGAGCATCCCGCTACAGCGCGGGCAGTCGACGTAGCGAAATGACGCGGTGTCGGAAACGGCGGCGTCGGCGTCGGGGGCCACCGCCAGGCCCCCGACCGCCTCGGTGCGCTCGATGAACCCCGGGTTGAGCGCCTCGAGTTGGTCGGCGAGCGCGGCGCGGGTCAGCGCGTGGCCGCAGCCCAGGCACACCACCCGCGCGTAGTTGCCGTGCAGGTTGACGACGTTGCGGCTGCCGGCCTTGGTGTGCAGCAGGTCGACGTTCTGGGTGATCACGCCGGTCACCACCGACGCGCGCTCCAGCGCGGCCAGCGCCCGGTGCCCGGCGTTGGGCGCGGTGTCGTGCATGTGCCGCCAGCCGACGTGGTTGCGCGCCCAATACCGTTGCCGGAATACCGGATCCGAGGTGAACTGGCGGATGGTCATGGGATTGCTCGGCGGCGAATCGGGGCCGCGGTAGTCGGGGATGCCGGAGTCGGTGGACATCCCGGCGCCGGTCAGCGCCGCGACCCGGCGACCGGTCAGCAGCGTGACCAGTTCGGGGGCGTCCACGCCTCGAGGGTAGTCGCCCCGCGCGAGGGTGCGTGTTGGTCCGGCGACACCCCGCGAAACCTGGCATCTTGCGCACCCTCGCGCCTGGTCAGGACTAACCGAGGCAGTCGGCCGCGGTGGTGAGCTCCGCGGACATGTTCTGCTCCATCATCTTCAGCGCCGCCTTGCCCAAGTCCGCGTCGATGTGGGCGACGGCGTCGGTGGGGATCACGACGGGGAAGTGGCGCACGTAGGCGTCGAGGGCCGTGTAGAGGATGCACTGCTCGGTGACCTGGCCGGTGAGGATCAACCGCTTGGTTTCCAGGCGACCGAGCAGATAGGCCAGCGCCGTCGCGTAGAAGGCGCTGTGCCGGACCTTCGTCATGACCCGGCACCCCTCGGACGGCACGATCGGCTTGACCAGATCGGGCCGCGCCCCGTTGAGCGCGGAGCCGACGATGTCGGAGAACTGCGCGGTGAAATCGCCGTAGTTGTCGTTGACGTAGACGAGGTCGACGCCATCGGCCCGACGCGCGCGGCGGACCAGATCGGCGAGCGGGTCCATGATTTTCTCGACATTGGGTATGAGTTCTTCAGCGTCGGGGTGCTGATACGTGTTCATCATGTCGACCACTACGACAGCGGTATCGCTCATGCCGTTGGGGATACCCGAGGGGCACGGGTTGACACTGCTCAGGCGACAATGGGAGTGCGATGGATTTTTACAACAGCTACAGCCAGGGCTTTGTCCGGGTCGCCGCGTGCACGCACCACACCACGATCGGCGATCCGGCGGCCAACGCCGAGTCGGTCCTGCGGTTGGCGCGCGACTGCCACGACGACGGCGTCGCCGTGGCCGTGTTCCCGGAGCTGACGCTGTCCGGGTACTCCATCGAGGACATCGTGCTGCAGGACGTGTTGCTCGACGACGTCGAAGCCGCCCTCGAGGACCTCGTCGCGGCGTCGGCCGAGCTGCTGCCGGTGTTGGTCGTCGGCGCCCCGCTGCGCCACCGGCATCGCATCTACAACGCCGCGGTGGTGATCCACCGCGGCGCGGTGCTCGGGGTGGCGCCCAAGTCGTACCTGCCCACCTACCGGGAGTTCTACGAACGGCGCCAGATCGCGCCCGGGGACGACGAGCACGGTGTCATCCGCATCGGCGATGTGGAGGCCCCGTTCGGTCCCGATCTGTTGTTCGTCGCGACGGATCTTCCCGACTTCGTGCTGCACGTCGAAATCTGCGAGGACATGTTCGTGCCGATCCCGCCCAGCGCGGAGGCGGCACTGGCCGGGGCGACGGTGCTGGCGAACCTGTCCGGCAGCCCGATCACGATCGGCCGCGCCGAGGACCGTTGCCTGCTGGCCCGCTCGGCGTCGTCACGGTGCCTGGCCGCCTACCTCTACGCCGCCGCGGGGGAGGGCGAGTCGACGACCGACCTGGCCTGGGACGGGCAGACCATGATCTGGGAGAACGGCGTGCTGCTCGCCTCGTCCGAGCGCTTTCCCAAAGGGGAACGTCGCAGCGTCGCCGACGTCGACACGGATCTCCTTCGCTCCGAACGGCTGCGGATGGGGACCTTCGACGACAACCGGCGCCACCACCGGGCGTCGGCGGAGTCGTTCCGGCGCATCGAGTTCCGGGTCGACCCGCCGGGCGGCGACATCGGGCTGCGCCGCGAGATCGAGCGCTTCCCGTTCGTGCCGGCCGACCCGCAACGCCTGGAACAGGATTGCTACGAGGCCTACAACATCCAGGTGTCGGGGCTCGAGCAGCGGCTGCGCGCGCTGGACTACCCGAAGGTGGTCATCGGCATTTCCGGCGGCCTGGACTCGACACACGCGCTGATCGTCGCCGCGCGGGCGATGGACCGCGAAGAGCGGCCGCGCAGCGACATATTGGCGTTCACGCTGCCCGGCTTCGCGACGGGGGATCGCACCAAGCGCAACGCGATCGAGCTGTGTCGCGCGCTCGGCGTCACCTTCGCCGAGATCGACATCACCGAGACCGCGAAGCTGATGCTCAAGGAGATCGACCATCCGTTCTCGCGGGGCGAGAAGGTCTACGACGTCACCTTCGAGAACGTCCAGGCCGGCCTGCGCACCGATTACCTGTTCCGGCTGGCCAACCAGCGCGGCGGGATCGTGCTGGGCACCGGCGACCTTTCCGAGTTGGGGTTGGGTTGGTCCACCTACGGCGTCGGCGACCAGATGTCGCACTACAACGTCAACTGCGGCGTTCCCAAGACGCTGATCCAGCACCTGATCCGGTGGGTGATCTCCTCGGGGCAATTCGAATCCGATGTGACCGATGTGCTGCAGTCGGTGCTGGACACCGAAATCACCCCGGAGCTCGTTCCCAGCGGCGAGGAGGAGGAATTGCAGAGCAGCGAGGACAAGGTCGGACCCTATGCCCTGCAAGACTTCTCGCTGTTTCACGTGCTGCGGTACGGGTTCCGGCCGTCGAAGATCGCGTTCTTGGCCTGGCACGCGTGGAGCGACCCCGAGCAGGGCAACTGGCCGCCGGGATTTCCCGAGGACAAGCGACCGTCGTACTCGCTCAAGGAGATTCGGCACTGGCTGGACGTGTTCGTGCAGCGGTTCTACTCGTTCAGTCAGTTCAAGCGCTCGGCGCTGCCGAACGGCCCCAAGGTGTCACACGGCGGTGCGTTGTCGCCCCGCGGGGATTGGCGCGCCCCGTCGGACATGTCGGCGCGAATCTGGCTCGACGAGATCCAGCGCGAAGTTCCCGAGGACTAGGGGGCCTCGGCGGGCTTACGCCTGCGCGCGACGCCAGCCCCGGTATTGCAGTTCGCGAACGGCAGCGTGTAGGCGCCGGGATCTTTTGCGTGCAATCGTCTTACGGGCGAGCGGTTTCGCAGGCACCACGGCGTCGTTTATCTCGGCACTCGGCATCGGGCCAAGTCGCCTGTCTGGGACTCTTCGCTGGGCCGTCATCGGGGCAGCTCAACGCGCGTTGGGCTCCGGCTATGGGTTGAGCGGGTCTGTCGTGCCGGTAAAGTCGGCGACGATCGAGGTGGCGGCGTGCTCGAGAACTCGGAATTCAAATCCGGTCGCGAGCGTCACCAGCGCCGTGTCGGCGGCGACGGGAGCGCCCAGCGCGTAGACGAGCCCGCCGGCAGGATCACCGTCGAACGCCTGCTTGACCCCGCTTAAGAAGAGGTTGATGTCGTAGGACGGCATGGAGATCGTGAGCGCATTCGCAATGTCGGCGGTCGGAAGCAGAGTCGCGTAGGCGTCGGAGGCTGCGCCCGAGACCGCGGTGGCCAGATAGCTGTTCGTGCCCTGAAGGGCACCGATCACGCTGTCCGGTGAGGACAGGACCGACGTGACCCCGACGAGCGCGCCGGTTCCGCCCGTTACGCCTGCTCCCACTGTGGACGCGAGGCTGGGCAGTGACAAGGTGGAGAGCGACGCACCTGCCGAGGCGGCCTCTGCGCCGATGTCGCTGATGAACGAGTTCAATCCTTGCTGGGTTCCGGTGCCAAGGGCCTGGAGCACGGTGACGGGGCTGACTGGCGGGATGACCCCGAATCCCGTTGGGACGTTGGGCGCGTCGGGCGACCAGCCCTGGGTGGTGCTGCCGTAGCCGAGGTCGACGATGACTTTCAAATCGGGTTGGAGCAGGTCGGCGATGGGATTTCCGATGACCGGAATTGCCCGCACCGGGTCCAAAAGGGGCAGATTCTGCGTGGGATAGACGTAGTAGTCGGTCAGCGTGGGCCCCGCCGTATTCGTTAGCTGGATTGCGGTGGTGGGATCCAGGTAGGGATATTGACCGTGCAACTCGATGATGCCGAAGAAAGCGTTGACGTCTGACACGATGTTGAGCGGGTATTGCGGGAAGTCGGCGAACCCGTCGTACTCGATTGTGAAGATCTTGGTTGGGAACGAATTGTCCGGAGTCGCAAGGCCGAACGTCAAGCCCAGACTGGGCAGGCTCAGACCCGGGAAACGGGTCAGCAGGCCGCCGTTGGGATTGCTCACATCACCGACGAGCGTGAAGTTCAGGGTCACCCCGGGCGGTAGAGTGCTCCCCCCCGGGGTGTTCGTGGGATTGAGCGCCATCATCTCCTGGGACACGATGTTCGCGCTCTGCGAGTAGCCGAAAACGTTGATCTGGCTGGCCCCGGAGGCGATTGTCGACTGGATCGCGTTGTCGAGGATCATGACGCCCCGCGCAGCCGACACGTCGAAGGTCAAATCCTTGATGCCGGTGAGCGGATACAGCCCCTCAGGCGTGGCGATGCCGATATTGGTGCCGCTCATGCCCGGGTTCCACAATTGGTCGAGATATATTTGCGGAAGCAAGGTTACGTATTCCGGGATCTGCCACGGTATCGGGTAGCCGCTGGCACCCAAGATCAAGTTGGTGATGCCGGCGGCGGGGGCGGCCGTACCCCCACCAAGCAGCGACGGGAACGGCGCGGTGATCTCGTTGAGCGTGGTCGACACGGCGTTCGCCACCTCTGTGTCGGCGTAGGCAAGTCCGGACCCGCGCAGCAGCTGGACAAATTGACCTTGGAACGACGACGCCTGCGCGACTGCTGCGTGATACTGCGTGGCGTATGCGTTGAACACTGTCGCCGTGGCCGCTGACACTTCGTCGCCAGCCGCCACGATCAGCGAGCTCGTTGGACCAGCCGCCGCCGAACTGGCCTCTGCGATCACCGAGCGAATCCGCGAGACTTCCACGGCCGCCGCGGCCATTGCATCCGGTTGTGTGTCCAAAAACGTCATCGATAGATCCTTGCCTCGGTGTAGTTGTGAGTTTCACTGAAGATCTTCCGGCGCCCAATCCGCGCGCCCGCACGACTAACGGCTTTCGTCCCCGAACGCGTCACAGCATCGACGCGATTGCCGAACGGCGAACGCCCCGTTGGATCGTTCATAAGCGGCTACGCTGCCGCGCGACGGAGATCCCGTTCCGTCGGGGGTCACCGCAAGGCACACGACCACAACCCTTTCCTAACATTCGATAAGCGTGGGTAGTGAACGGCCGGGAAGTCATACCTTATCGCGCTCGTGACGTCGCCGATAGCCATTCCCGTCCCAATAAACGTACGGCTGACGGGGGTCGTTTGCCGAAATGTCGGCGCGGGTGTAGTTGGCAAATAGCTTTTGCCTCAACAGGATCGGTTCTCATGGTGTCGGCGGTCCCGCTCTGCCGCATGTCAACACGGCGCGACCATCGGCGGGTGCAACGGTTCACCGGCTGGACCATGTGGCAATTGCTAATCATCGGCCAACTACAATGAATTAGCCGGAATAGCAACTATATGCAATAGGTCCTTCGACCCGCTGCCTGTCTTTAGGCTTTTGACTCGGGCCGCTTGCGAGACAACCGGGGCGGAAGGCCAACCAGCGGGATCAGCTCCGCCCCACATCGTGCCGGCACCTCTGAGGGCGAGCGGTTTTGCAAATACCTTGTGCGTCAGCACCGCACGCCGGGCGCCTGGAGCGCGTTACCGTTCGTACGTGCCAGTCAGCGTCCCGCGGGCCAGCACGTGTCCGGCCATCGCGACCAGCAGAGCCTTGACCGTGGTGACGCTGTCCGCGATGGGCTCGTCGAGAGCGAACAGCTGAAATCGGTATCGGTGCGGCCCGTGCCCGGGAATCGGGCGCGGCCCGGCGTAGCCGCGGTGGCCCAGATCGGCCCGGATGAAGTGCATACCGTCGGTCCTCGGAAGCAACGCGCCGCCGGCGACGCCGCCCAGCGTCGGATCGAGCACCGCGATGGTGTGCAGCAGGGGCCGCGGCAGCGGAACATCGACGTCGTCCATGACGAGCACCAGCTGCCGGGTTCCCGGCGGCACCCCTTCCCAGCCCAGTGGTGGCGAGGCGTTGTCGCCGACGCCCTTTCCCGCGCTGGGCGCTGGCATCGCGCCTCCGTCCGTGAACGCCGGACTGGTTACGCAGATCGATGCCGGCGCGTCCAAAGCGCTGCCCCCCAACGGGCTTCGGTGTGCACCAGCCCGCACGCCCCGGAGCAGCCGCCCCAACATCAGGCGCCGCTGCCTGCGCCACGCATGGCGACCGTGCTGGACCGCAGGACGTCGCCCAGCTCGGCCGGCAGGTAGCCCTGTTTCACCAACCGCGGTAGCACGCCGCCGCTTTCGATGATCTCGAGGATCAGGCCGGGCAGTTTGGGGACGGTGCCCGAGGCGCCCGTGGTGTCGTTTCGCCAGGTGCCCGCCGTCAGGTCGAAGGTCCCGGTGTCACCCTCACGAAAGACTTCGGTGGCGTCGGGCACGGTCATCGCCGGCAGGCCGGCGTTGACGGCGTTGCGGAAGAACAGCGAGTTGAACTCCTCCGCGACGAGCCCGGCGACGCCGAGCTCGGTGAACAGGGCCGCGACCGGGCGCGAGGACCCCAGCCCGAAGTTCTTACAGGCCACCACGATGTCACCCGGCGAGACCTGGTCGGTCCAGCCCGGGCGCACCTCGTAGAAGATGTGCTTGGCCGCCTCGGGCGGATCCATCTTCATGGCGAAGGCCGGATACATGGCGTCGGTGTTGAGGTTGTCGCCGAACACCCACAGCTTGCCTTGAAACTTGAGCGAGCTGATCGTCATGCCGTCACGTTCCTCAGATCGGTGATGTACCCGGTGACGGCGGAGGCGGCGACGGTCGCCGGCGAGGCCATGAAGATCTCCGCCTCGGGGCTGCCCATGCGGCCGGTGAAATTGCGGGTGCTCGACGTGACGCACACCTCGCCCGGGCCCACCACGCCCATGTGGTAGCCGAAACACGCGCCGCACGTCGAGTTGGTGATGACGGCGCCGGCGTCCGCGAGGTCCTGTAGGTAGCCCAGCCGCATGGCCTCCCGGTACACCGCCTGCGACGCGGGCGTGACCAGCAGCCGCACGCCGGGCGCGACGGTCTTGCCGCGCAGCACGTCCGCGGCGATTTCGAGGTCCTCGAGCTGGCCGTTCGCGCAGGATCCGATGAACGCCTGATCTATCTTCTGTCTCGCCAGCCGCGAGACGGGCACCGCGTTGCGGCTCACGGTGCCGGGCCGTGCGACGTAGGGTTGCAGACTCGACAGGTCGACGCGCCGGACGTCGTAGTAGGCAGCGTCGGGATCGGGTGCGGCCGCGTGGTATTCGGTGACGCCGGCGTCAGCGAGGAAGCGGGTCAGTACCCCGTCGGGTTCGAAGATGCTGAAATCGGCCGATACCTCGGCGCCCTGGGTGGCGATGGTGCGCCGGTCGTGCATCGGGATGCCCGCCAGCCCCGGCCCGCCGAACTCCAGGTTCAGGTTGGGGGCGTCGCCGTATTCGTTGGCGACGTGCAGGAAGATGTCCTTGCCGCTCACGGTCTGTGGTAGGACGCCGTCGAGCTCGTAGCGGACGGTCGGCGCAACCTGGAACCAGGTGCTGCCGGTGCACGTGAGCGAATACACCTCGGCGGGCCCAAGCCCGCGCGCCGCGGTGTTGTAGGCGCCGGCGGCACACGTGTGCGAGTCGGTGCAGGCCAGAATCTCCCCTGGGCGCGCGAGCCCGTTCTCGGCGATGACCTGGTGGCAGATGCCGTGCCGGCCCACGTCGTAGAAGCGCTCGATGCCGAAGTCGGCGACGAACTTTCGCGCGTGCGCACCGCCGGCGGCGTCCTTGATCGTCGGCGCGGGCACGGCGTGATCCATGATGACCGCGAGCTTGTCGGGGTCGTGGATTCGGTTCGGCTGCATCCACATGGTGGCGAACTGCAGGTCGATCAGGACGGTCATGTCGACGTCGACCACGACGGTGTCACCCGGCGACACCGAGTCCAAACCGGCCTTGCGCGCGAGGATCTTCTCGATGATCGTCATGCCCATGACGGATCCTTGTCCGCGTAACGGGTGTCGAGTTCCAGCCACTCGGCCATGTCGAGGAGGTTGAAGAAGTCGGCGGGGCCGGCGGGCAGATGCCGGCTGATGTCAGTGCCGTTGAGTTCGCAAAGGCTTTGCAGCATACCGAATGTCGCCTGCATCAGCAGATTGCCCGGATGAATCGCGATCGCGTAGCCCAGCTCCTGCAGCCGTGCCGCCGACTGCAGCGGCGTCATCCCGCCGAGCACCAGGTTGATCAGCAGCGGAGCGTCCACTTCACGTGCGATGCGCTTGATTTCGCCGTCGTCCTGCGGTGCCTCGACGAAGATGAGATCGGCCCCGGCTTGCGCGTACCGGTTGGCGCGTTCGATGGCGGCGTCCAGGCCCAGTGGGGCGCGCGCGTCGGTGCGAGCGATCACCAGCAGGCCGTCGTCCGACCTGGCGTCCAGCGCGGCGGCGAGCGTTTGTTCGAACATCGCGGGCTCGACGATCTGCTTGTCCGGCAGGTGGCCGCAGCGCTTGGGGAACACCTGGTCCTCCAACTGGATCGCGGCCACCCCGGCCGCGTCGTAGGACCGGACGGTGCGCACCACGTTCATCGGGGCGCCGTAGCCGGTGTCGGCGTCGGCGATGAGTGGGATGTCGCCCAGCGCGGCGGTGATCATCCGGGCGCGCTCGGCCATTTCGGTGGCGGTGACCAGCCCGATATCGGGCAGCCCGAAGCCGGACGCCGCGACGCCGGCGCCGGTCATGTACGCGGCGACGTGGCCGGTCCGTTTGGTCAGCTGCGCGGAGATTCCATCGAAAACGCCTGGCGCAACGATCAATTCGTGCTTGGCCAGCAGGTCTTTCAGCCGCTGGCGGGCTGCGGTGGTTACCATGTCGATCCTTTCAGTCGAGCGCCCCCGCGACGGGGGCCGCGAGCAGGTCTACGAGGTTGTCGATGTCGTCCAGCTCGTCGAGCCGCACCACTGCCCGCTCGATCGCCTCGGCGCGCCCCCGGCTCGTGACGCGGTCGGCCAGGGCATGGAACTTCGCGACGACTTCGTCGTTGGTGACCGGATCGCTGGGCGCGCCGTGCGGCAGGTCCACGCGGACACGGTGCACGGCGCCGTCGCGCGTGGTGACCGCGATGTCGGTGCGGAATTTTTCGGTGATGTCGGCGTGGGTCAGCGATTCGTCGAGGTGCAGGGTCGTCGATTCGATCAGTGACCAGATGTCGTCGGAGTCCAAGCGGGCGGGGGTGAACTGCTCGGGCAGCACGTTCCCGTCGAGCAGCGCCGCGGCGGTCGCGTACCCGATGTTCATCTGGGCGCCGATCGGGGTGAGGGGCCGGTGCGGCCGCCACCAACCATGCTTGTACACGGTCTCGCCGACGGTGATGTCGACCTTCGAGATATGTTGTGGCGCAACGGAACTACGAATTGACCTGGCGGCGTCGATCGCCCCGTGCAGGCCGCCCATCGCGGCATAGGACTTGACCATGATGATGGTGGTCTCCCAACGTTGCCCGAGTTGCCCGGTCAGCAGCGAGGCGTCGGGGTCGTGGCCTTCCCCGAAAACGCTGAGAAACCCTCCGTATTCACGCTCGAACACCCGCTTGATGCCGGTATAGCCGGCCGCCGCGAGCCCAGCGGCGAAGAAGCCGCTGCGCGCCGCCAGGCCGTGGTGCATGCGCTTGCTCATGGCCTCGTATTGCGCGGCCATCAGGCCCGCCGATTGGGTGCCGGCCAAGCCGAGGGCGTCTTCGAGTTGCGCCGGCGACAGTCCGCGCAACTTGCCGGACGCCATTGCCGCCGAGTGGGTGCCGAAGACGGAGCCGCTGTGCCAGCCGCGGTCGAGCATCTGGGTGCCGTGCAGCGTGTAGCCGACGCGCGGGCCGACCTCGAAGCCGGCGAAGGCCGCGAGCAAGAGTTCGGCGCCGCGCGTGACTGCCCGCCGCGTTGCCGCCGTGGACAGCAGCGCCGGGATGAGCAGCGAGCAGCTGTGGAGCGGGGCCAGGGGATGGAAGTCGTCGAGCTCGAAGCCCTGGATCAAGGTGCCGTTGAGGACCGCGGCGGCGGGCGCGCCGGCGGTGCGCCCGGTGCCGATCACCGGGGTGTCGCCGGGGCCCTCTAGGCCCAGCACCGCCTCGGTGGCGACGCGAGACCAGGGCAGTTGCGCCCCGACCAGCGCGCAACCGACGCCGTCCAGCAGCAGGTGTTTGGCCCGCTCCACGACGATCGGCGGGACGTCGTCGAGCGTGAGACCGGCAACCCAAGTGGCCAGGTGACCGGTCGGTCCCGCCGGATCGGTGGCGGGTTGCCCTTGCATCGCGGTCATCGGGACTTCCTCCGGATCGTCAGTTGTTATATACATATAACAACTGGTGCGCCGGCGCAAGGCAGGGGGTGTGGAAACATTGACGACCGTGCGGCAGAGCGGCGGCAGGGCGGGACCGGTGTCCACCGCCGCCGGGGTGCCATTGCATCGGCAGCTTTTCTTGGTGCTGCATGACGAGATCGATCGCGGCGCAATCGTCCCCGGTGAGGCGTTGCCGACCGAGCAGACGCTGTGCGACCAGTTCGGGGTTTCCCGCATCACGGTCCGCCGCGCGCTGGCGGACCTGGCCGAGCAGGGATACATCGAGCGCAGGCACGGCGTCGGTTCGTTTGTGCGCGAGCACAGCCCGTCGGATCTGCCCGCCGGCGGCTCGTTCATGGAGGGGCTGCGCCAGACGCAATTCGAAACCGAGGTCGACGTGGTCGAACTCGGGACGCGACGCGCACCGCGGGCCATCGCCGAGGCGCTCCAGGCGTCCGGCGAGCTGCTGCAAATTGTCCGCGTGCGCCGCCAACGGCGCACCGGCGAGCCGTTGATGGTCACCGACGCGTGGCTGCCGGAGGAACTGGCCGGCACCCTGACCGAGGCAGTGTTGCGGCAAACGCCGCTGTATGAGCTCCTGCAGGACGTCGGCATCGTCGTCGACCGCATCCGGCACGAAATCACCGCCGAAATCGCGGGTCCGCGCAACGCGCAACTACTGGACACCCCGATTGGTGCGGCCCTGCTGCGCGTCAACCGCCTGGCATTCGCGGGCGACGCGCCGCATCACCACCTGTCGGTTCTGTTATCGCCCAGCCGCAGCCGTGTGCTACTCAGCCAGACGGCTGACGAACTGCAATTAGCCGACGGTTTGACGATTGCCCACGACGTGGGCGCGCCGCGCTAGCGGATGCGGCCGACCCCGGGGACGAATCGACCCACGCTGGCCGTGTAGGCGCGATAGGCGTCGCCGTGCGTGCGCAACAGGTACGGTTCCTCGACGCGACGGACCTGCAGCTCGATCGTGGCGACGAGCAGGATAAGGCCCGCGAGGGCAACGGCGTTCGGCGTCACCAGGACGATCCCGATCCCGAAAAGGAACATCGCGGCGTAGATAGGGTTGCGGATCCGGCCGAACATGCCGGTGTGCACCAGCGTGGTGGTCTCCGTGGTGTCGACCCCGATCCGCCAGGAATCGCCCATCTCGAGTTGCGCGTACACCGTCGCCGCGATGCCCGCCGTGGCCGCCACGATGCCGACGGTTTGAATGCAGACCTCGTTGAGCATCCGCAGCGGGCCAACCACCTTGGCCTCTTGCAGAATTGGGGCGCTCACCGCCACCGCCAGCGCGACCACGAAGCCGACGCCGGCGAGGCGCTCCACCGGGCCGCCGGTTCTGATGCCGCGAAAGCCGGTGGAGCCGGTGCGGCGATACTGCAGCCAGCTGCGCCAGCCGAATCCGAGCACTCCGAAGATCGCGAAGAGCACCAGGGCCATGTCGGCAGCGGCTGTCGCTGGCATGCGAATTCCCATGACCGCCGTCATCGCCAGCGAGGGTACATCACCGCTCCCGGTCACCGAAACCCTTCCCGCAGAGCCGCGTCGATCGCGTCGGCGCGCGGTGCGCAGTCACCGGCGCCGGGCACCCGGGTGGCCAGCGCGCCCGCGGCGCAGGCGCGTCGCAGCGCGGTCAGCCGCTCGGCCCGGGCAGCTGGATTTGCGCCCGGGTCGCGCGGCCAGTTGGCGGCCAGCACGCCGGCGAACACGTCGCCGGCGCCGGCGGTGTCCACGGCCTTGACCGGCGGTGCGGGCACGGCGAATTCGCCGTCGGCGCCGCTGTAGCGGGCGCCGCGCGCACCGAGGGTGACCACCAAATGGGTTGGCCGCCACGGCCATCGTTCGGCTTCGGCTTCGTTGGCGATCACCACGTCCGCGGCGGCCGCCAGTTCGGCCACGCCGCTGTCGAGCCGGCCGGCGGGCGAGGCGTTGACGATGACGGCCGCGCCCGCCGAGCGGGCTTCGTGCGCCGCCGCCACTGCCGTCGGCACCGGAATTTCCAATTGGGTCAACAGCACATCGCAGTCGGCGATCGCCTCGTGCGCGCCGGCGCCGGCCACCGTCAGCTGCCCGTTGGCGCCCGGCGCCACCACGATGGTGTTCTCGGCGTTGGCGTCGACCACGATGACCGCCGTACCGCTCGGCCCCGGCACGGTGACCATGCCGTCAAGCCCAACGCTGTTGGCCCGCAGGTGGGCCAGCAAGCGTGCGGCGGCCGCGTCGTCACCGACGGCCCCGACGAACTGCGCGCGCGCTCCGGCGCGCGCCGCCGCCACGGCCTGGTTGCCGCCCTTGCCGCCGGGCGCGGAGGTCAGCGACGACGCCAGCACCGTCTGGCCCGGACTAGGCAGGGCATCGACGCCGAAGGTCAGGTCCATGTTCACGCTGCCGACCACGCAGACCCGCGCCATGGCGCCGACGTTAGTCGGGTCGAATTGGGACACAGACAATGGCCATGCTCGGCACATTGACGCTGATCCTTTTTCGGCAATCCCCAATATCGTGATGTGTGCGCGCTAGTCTGCAGCGTGATCGGTGCTGCATCCCGTCACAGGGAGGGAAAGGCCATTGACATCGACCCAGCTCAAGGGCGCCGAAGCGGCCACGAAAACGGACGGGGCAAATACGACTGAAATCGCCTCGGAAACCACCCCGGAATCCGACTCGGCCGAAAAGCCGCGCAGAGGCACGCGCCGGCCGCTGGTGTGGCACCGTTTTCGTTTCGGCATCCAGTCCAAGATCCTGGTCGCGATGCTGATGTCGGGCATCCTCGGGGTGGGGGTGATCGGGCTCATCGGGGCCATATCCGGCCGCAACGCCTTGCGGCAGGTCGAGTCCGAGCGATTGATCGAGCTGCGCGAGTCGCAGAAGAGACAGATTCAGTCGCTGTTTCGGGAGGTGACGAATTCCCTGATCGTCTACAGCGGCGGATTCAGCATCAACGAGGCCACCGCGGCGCTCACCGCGGGCCTGAACCAACTGGGCAACGCGACGATCAACCCCGCTCAAGAGCAGGCGCTGGTCAACTACTACGACAACGAGATGATCGCGCCGATCAAGAAGGCGACCGGTGACCTCATCGATCTGAACGCGGTCCTGCCGAGTTCCCCGGCGCAGAAATACGTGCAGGCGTACTACACCGCGCCGCCGCGGCCGACCCCCGACTCGCTGCCGGTCGAGGACGCCGGCGACGGCAGCGCATGGTCGGCGGCCAACGCCCGCTTCGATTTCTACATGCGCAACATCGTCACCCGCTTCGACTATCGCGACGCGCTGCTGCTGGACCTGCAGGGCAATGTCGTCTACTCCGTCAGGAAGGGGCCCGACCTCGGGACAAACATCCTCAACGGGCCGTATCGGGAATCGAATTTGAAGGACGCCTACCAGAAGGCGCTGCGCTCCAACGACGTGGATTTCGTCTGGATCACCGACTTCCAGCCCTATCAGCCGGCGCTCGAGGCGCCCACGGCGTGGGTGGTCTCGCCGGTCGGCATGAACGGCAAGGTGGACGGTGTCATGGCCTTGCCGGTGCCGATCGCCAAGATCAACAACATCATGACCGCCAATAAACACTGGGAAGCCGCGGGCATGGGCGCGGCGACCGAGACGTATCTGGCGGGTCCCGATGACCTGATGCGTTCGGATTCACGGCTGTTTCTGCAAGACCCGCAGGAGTACCGGCGCGAGGCGATCGCCGCGGGCACCCCGCCCGACGTCGCGGAAAAGGCGCTCCAGTTGGGTGGCACGACGCTGGTGCAGCCGGTTGCGACCGCGGGTCTCAAGGCCGCCCAGCGCGGCGAGAGCGGCACCATGAGCGCCACCGATTACACGGGCAATAAGGAGTTGGAAGCCTATGCGCCATTGGACATCGCCAACTCCAACCTGCACTGGTCGATCCTGGCGACACGCGACGACTCCGACGCGTTTGCGCGGCTGGGCAGGTTCAGCAAGACGCTGGTGATCGCGGTCACCGCGCTGGTGTTCGTCATCTGTGTGGCCTCGATGCTCATCGCTCAGGCGGCCATGCGTCCCGTCCGGCGCCTCGAGGAGGGCGCGCGGAAGATCAGCTCCGGTGACTACGACATCAACATTCCGGTGATGGCCCGCGACGAGATCGGCGATCTCACGGCGGCTTTCAATGAGATGAGCCGCAATCTCGCGATCAAAGAAGAGTTGCTCAACGAGCAGCGCAACGAGAACAATCGCCTGCTGCTGGCGCTGATGCCCGAGTCGCTCGTGCAGCGGTACCGCGAGGGCGAGGCGACCATCGCGCAGAAGCACCAGGACGTCGCGATCATCTTTGCCGACATCGCCGGGCTGGACGAGCTTTCCAACGATCTCACGGGCGACGAACTGGTGGGGATCGTCGACGATCTTTTCCGGCAGTTCGATTCGGCGGCGGAAACCCTTGGCGTCGAACGCATCCGCACGTTCCACAACGGTTACCTCGCGACCTGCGGGGTGATCACGCCGCGATTGGACAGCATTCACCGGACCGTCGACTTCGCCATCGAGATGCGACGCATCATCGATCGATTCAACAGTCAGACGGGTCACGAGCTGGGCCTGCGGGTCGGCATCAACACCGGCAACGTCATCAGCGGGCTGGTGGGCCGGTCGAGTCTGGTCTACGACATGTGGGGTGCCGCGGTGAGCCTGGCCTACCAAATGCACAGGGGCGCACCGCAACCCGGCATCTACGTCAGCGCCCCGGTGTACGAGGCGATGCGCGACGTGCGGCAGTTCACGCCCGCCGGCACGATCTCGGTCGGCGGGACGGAGCAGGCGATGTACCGGTTGTCGGAGCGATGATGCATCTGTGGAACTCCTCGTGGTTCTACTGGGCGATCGGCATCGCGATCGGGTTCCCGGTCGGGCTGATCTTCCTCACGGAGTTGCACCACACGCTCGTCCGCCGGAATAGCCGCCTGGCCCGGCAGGTGGGCCTGTTGCGCAACTACCTGCTGCCGCTCGTCGCGCTGCTGCTGCTGCTCGTCAAGGCCTCGCAGGTCCCGGCGGGGGACGTCCCCGTCCGGCTGCTCACCACGGTGTTCGGCTTTCTGGTGCTGGTGCTCATGCTGTCGGGGCTCAACGCCACGGTGTTCGAGGGCGCACCCGAAGAGAGCTGGCGCGCCCGCATGCCCGCCATCTTCTTGGACGTCGCGCGCTTCGCGCTGATCGGCGTGGGCCTGGTCGTGATGCTGTCCTATATCTGGGGCGTCCGGGTCGGCGGCCTGTTCACCGCGCTGGGCGTCACCTCGGTGGTCATCGGCCTGATGTTGCAGAACTCCGTCGGGCAGATCGTGTCGGGCCTGTTCATGCTGTTCGAACAGCCGTTCCGGATCAATGAGTGGCTGGACACCGGGACGGCGCGGGGCCGTGTCGTCGAGGTGAACTGGCGGGCGGTGCACATCGACACCGGCAGCGGGATGCGGGTCACCCCGAACTCGGTGCTGGCCACGACGGCGTTCACGAACCTCAGCCGCCCCGCCGGCACCCACAAATTGGCGATCACGACGACGTTTGCGGCCGCCGACCCGCCCGACCGGGTTTGCGCGATGCTCTCGCGCGTCGCCCTGGGCCTGCCCCAGCTCAAGCCCGACAGCGTGCCCCGCTCGGTGCCCGCCGGCGGCGGCGAATACCGCACCTCCTTCGGACTGAGCTCACCCGCGGACGATGGCGCCGCGAAGTCGACCTTTCTGCGCTGGGTCTGGTACGCCGCGCGGCGGGAGGGCCTGCACCTGGACAACTGCGACGACGATTACTCGACTCCCGAACGGGTGGAGAAGGCGCTGCGGACGGTCGTGGCGCCGGCTTTGCGGCTGAACGCCGACGAACAGCGGTCGCTGCATTCTTGCGCGGAGCTGGTCAGATACGGCGCCGACGAGACGGTCGAGTACGCCGGTCAGGTGCCCAGGGGGATGACTTTCCTGGTCGCCGGGCGTGTGCAACTGACCGCGCTGGCCGACGACGGCTCGATCGTGCCGATCAGCACGCTGGTCGAGGGCTCGTTCCTGGGCCTGACCGCGCTGACTCGGCAGCCGAACATGGCAAGCGCATACGCGCTCGAGGAAGTGACCGCGATGGAGATCGACCGGGAGCACATCGAGCACCTGGTGATGCGTGAACCGTTGCTGCTACAGAACTTCGGCCACATCCTCGAAGAGCGGCAAAGCAAGGTGCGCCAGGCGCGCCGCGGTGAGCGGGTCGGGTGAGGCGCTGCGGGTCGCCGCCGTAGGATCCGGGGCTGGCCGTTGCGTGGGGCAGCCTGACCTGGTCGGCGAAGGCCCGATACCCTGGTTCAATGAGTCTGCAAGCTCCCTCGCTTCCTGACTTGCGCCGGGACGTCCACGACGCCGCCCGCCGCGCCCGGGTCGCCGCCCGCGCACTGGCGCTGTTGCCGACGGTCGCCAAGGACGCGGCATTGCAGTCCGCCGCGGACGCGGTCGTCGCCCACACGGAGCGGATCCTGACGGCCAACGCCGAGGACCTCGAGGCCGCTCGCGCCGCCGGCACCCCGGCGGCGATGCTCGACCGGTTGGCGCTGAACCCCAAGCGCGTCGACGGAATCGCCGCCGGCCTGCGACAGGTCGCGGGACTGCCCGACCCGGTCGGGGAGGTGCTGCGCGGCTACACCCTGCCCAACGGGCTGCACCTGCGCCAACAGCGGGTCCCGCTCGGCGTCGTCGGCATGATCTACGAGGGCCGGCCCAACGTCACCGTGGACGCCTTCGGCTTGGCGCTCAAGTCCGGCAACGCGGTGCTGCTGCGCGGCAGTTCGTCGGCGGCGAAGTCCAATCAGGCCCTCGTCGACGTGCTACGCGCGTCGCTGATCGGCGAGGACCTACCCGCCGACGCGGTCCAGCTGCTGTCGGCCGCCGACCGATCCACGGTCACCCACCTGATCCAGGCCCGCGGCCTGGTCGACGTGGTGATCCCGCGCGGGGGAGCGAACCTGATCGACGCGGTGGTGCGCGACGCCCAGGTGCCCACCATCGAGACCGGCGTCGGCAACTGCCACGTGTACGTGCACGAAGCCGCCGACCTGGACGTGGCGGAACGTATCCTGTTGAACTCCAAGACCCGGCGGCCCAGCGTCTGCAACGCCGCCGAGACGCTGCTGGTCGACGCCGCGATCGCAGCCGTTGCCATGCCCAGGCTGATCGACGCCCTGGAGGACGCCGGGGTGACCGTTCACGGCGGGCTTGGTGCGGACGCCGACGAGACCGACCTGCGCCGCGAATACCTGTCGATGGACATCGCGGTGGCGGTGGTCGACGGCGTAGACGCCGCGATCGCCCACATCAACGAGTACGGGACCGGCCACACCGAGTCCATCGTGACCACGAACATGGCTGCGGCCCAACGCTTTACCGACGGAGTCGACGCGGCCGCGGTGATGGTCAACGCGTCGACGGCCTTCACCGACGGCGAGCAGTTCGGGTTCGGCGCCGAGATCGGCATCTCCACGCAGAAGCTGCATGCCCGCGGACCGATGGGATTGCCGGAACTGACCTCCACCAAGTGGATCGCGTGGGGGGACGGGCAGACCCGCCCGGCCTGACGCCCCGAGAAGAAAGCTTTAGGAGAACTGAGATTGTGAGTGTGCCCGCCCGGCCGGCGCCGTTGTTCGCCGACATCGACGACGTCTCGCGGCGGTTGGCCGAGACCGGTTACCTGCCCGACACCGCCACCGCGACCGCCGTGTTCCTGGCCGACCGGCTCGGCAAGCCGCTGCTGGTGGAGGGTCCCGCCGGCGTCGGCAAGACCGAGCTGGCCCGCGCCGTGGCGCAGGCAACCGGCTCGGGCCTGGTGCGCCTGCAGTGCTACGAGGGCGTCGACGAGGCGCGCGCGCTGTACGAGTGGAACCACGCCAAGCAGATACTTCGTATTCAGGCCGGCTCCGGCGACTGGGATCAGACCAAGGACGACGTGTTCAGCGAGGAGTTCCTGCTGCAGCGTCCGCTGTTGACCGCCATCCGGCGCACCGAGCCGACCGTGTTGCTGATCGACGAGACCGACAAGGCCGACATCGAGATCGAAGGCCTGCTGCTCGAGGTGCTGTCCGACTTCGCGGTGACCGTCCCCGAATTGGGCACGATCACCGCCGAGCGGACACCGCTCGTGGTGCTGACCTCCAACGCCACCCGCGAACTGTCCGAGGCGCTCAAACGCCGCTGCCTGTTCCTGCACATCGACTTCCCCAGCCCCGACCTCGAGCGGCGCATCCTGCTGTCGCGGGTCCCCGAGCTGCCCGCGCACCTGGCCGAGGAGTTGGTGCGCATCATCGGCGTGCTGCGCGGGATGCAGCTGAAGAAGGTGCCCTCCATCGCCGAGACGATCGACTGGGGCCGCACGCTGCTGGCGCTTGGCCTGGACACCATCGACGACGCGGTGGTCGCCCAGACACTCGGTGTGGTCCTCAAACACCAATCCGACCAGCAACGCGCGGCCGGGGAGCTCAGGCTCAACTGATGGCCGCCCGCCGCGTCCGCCCCACCCGCCCGCTCGCCCCGCATGGGCTGCCGGGCCACCTGGTGGGGTTCGTGGAAGCGCTTCGCGGCGTGGGCATTTCGGTGGGGCCCTCGGAGACCGTGGACGCCGGCCGGGTGATGGCCACCCTCGGCTTGAGCGATCGCGAGGTGCTGCGCGAGGGCATCGCCTGCGCGGTGCTGCGCCGCCCCGATCACCGCGACACCTATGACGCCATGTTCGACTTGTGGTTTCCCGCGGCGTTGGGCGCACGCGCGGTGGTCACCGACGATGCGGCCGACGCGGCGCCGGGCGGTGAAGCGTTGCCGGCCGACGACGTCGAAGCGATGCGCCAGATGCTGCTGGACCTGCTCAACGAGAACCCCGACCTCGCGGACATGGACGAGCGGCTGGTGGCGATGGTCGCGCGGATCGTGGAGGCCTACGGCAAATACAGTTCCAGCCGAGGCCCGTCGTTCTCGTCGTACCAGGCGCTCAAGGCGATGGCGCTGGACGAATTGGAGGGCAAGCTGCTGGCTGGCCTGCTCGCCCCGTACGGCGACGAGCCCACACCCACCCAGGAGCAGATCGCCAAAGCGCTTGCCGCGCAGCGAATTACGCAGCTTCGCAAGATGGTCGACGCGGAGACCAAGCGCCGCACGGCCGAGCAGCTCGGCCGCGACCACGTCCAGATGTACGGCATCCCACAGCTTTCCGAGAACGTCGAGTTCCTGCGCGCCTCGGGCGAACAGCTGCGCCAGATGCAACGCGTCGTGGCGCCGCTGGCCCGCACCCTGGCGACCCGGCTGGCGGCGCGCCGGCGACGCTCGCGCGCCGGGGTGATCGACCTGCGCAAGACGCTGCGCAAGTCGATGTCCACCGGTGGCGTGCCGATCGACGTGGTGCTGGCCAAACCCCGGCCGGCGCGCCCGGAACTGGTGGTGCTGTGCGACGTGTCGGGCTCGGTCGCCGGGTTCAGCCACTTCACCCTGCTGCTGGTGCACGCGCTGCGCCAACAGTTCTCGAGGGTCCGCGTGTTCGCGTTCATCGACACGACCGACGAGGTGACCCACATGTTCGGCCCGGAAGCCGACCTGGCCGTCGCGATCCAGCGCATCACCCGCGAGGCCGGGGTGTACAGCCGCGACGGGCACTCCGATTACGGCAATGCGTTCGCGTCGTTCGCGCAAGCGTTTCCCAACGTGCTGTCGCCGCGCGCCTCACTGCTGGTGCTCGGCGACGGACGCACCAACTACCGCAATCCGGAGACCGAGCTGCTGGCCCACATGGTGACCGCGAGCCGGCACGCGCATTGGCTCAACCCCGAACCCAAGCACCTGTGGGGCAGCGGCGACTCGGCGGTGCCGCGCTACCAAGACGTCATCACGATGCACGAATGCCGGTCCGCCAAGCAGTTGGCCGCGGTGATCGACCAGCTGCTGCCGGTGTGAATTTTGCCCAGCGTGCGTGTTGGTACGGCGACACGGCGCACTCGCCGTGCAAATGCGCACGCTCGCGCAGGCGTCAGCCGGGAAATCGGTCTCGCTCAAACGCTCAAGTAAGCTGGCACATCGTGCAAAAGCAGCTTCGCAGGTTGGGAGTGATGGGTGGGACGTTCGACCCCATCCATTACGGCCACCTGGTTGCCGCCAGTGAGGTTGCCGACCTGTTCGACCTCGATGAGGTGGTGTTCGTGCCCAGCGGCCAGCCGTGGCAGAAGAGCCGGCACGTCTCAGCCGCCGAGGACCGCTACCTGATGACGGTGATCGCCACCGCGTCCAACCCCCGCTTCTCGGTGAGCCGGGTCGACATCGACCGCGGCGGGCCCACCTACACCCGGGACACACTGCGGGATCTGCACGCCCTCAACCCGGAATCGCGGCTCTACTTCATCACCGGCGCCGACGCGCTGGAAAGCATCCTGTCCTGGCAGGGCTGGGAAGAGCTGTTCGGGCTGGCGCGGTTCATCGGCGTCAGCCGCCCCGGATACGAGCTGCGGCGCGAACACATCACCGGCGTGCTGGGCGAGCTGACCGAGGACGCGCTGACCCTCGTCGAGATCCCGGCGCTGGCGATCTCGTCGACCGACTGCCGCCAACGCGCCGAGCAGGGCCGCCCGCTGTGGTACCTGATGCCCGACGGCGTCGTGCAATACGTCTCCAAGCGCCGCCTGTACCGCGCCGAACGATCCACCCTGGCCACCGGGAACACCCCGTGACCGCCACGCAGGAGGCGATCGACATGGCGAGCGTCGCCGCCCGCGCGGCCGCCTCGAAACTTGCCGACGACGTGCTGGTTATCGACGTCTCGGGCCAGCTGGTGATCACGGACTGCTTCGTCATCGCCTCGGCGTCCAACGAGCGGCAGGTCAACGCGATCGTCGACGAGGTCGAGGAGAAAATGCGCAGGGCGGGTTACCGGCCGGCGCGGCGTGAGGGCGCCCGCGAGGGGCGTTGGACGCTGCTGGACTACCGCGACATCGTCGTGCACATCCAGCATCAGGACGATCGCAACTTCTACGCCCTGGACCGCCTGTGGGGTGATTGCCCGGTGGTGCCGGTGGACCTCGATGAGCGGGACGAGGACTCGGACGACCCGGCCGACTCGGCGAGCGCGCAATGAGAGTCCGCCGGCTGGTGATGTTGCGGCACGGGCAGACCGATTTCAATCTCGGCAGCCGGATGCAGGGCCAGCTGGACACCGAGCTCAGCGAGCTGGGCCGCGCGCAGGCCGTCGCCGCCGCGGAGGTGCTGGGCAAGCTGCAGCCGTTGCTGATCGTCTCGTCGGACCTGCGGCGCGCGTACGACACGGCCGTCAAGCTGGGGGAGCGCACGGGGCTGAAGGTTTGGGTGGACGATCGGTTGCGCGAGACCCACCTGGGTGATTGGCAGGGCCTGACGCACGCCCAGATCGACGTCGAGGCGCCCGGCGCCCGCCTGGCGTGGCGCGAGGACGCGACGTGGGCGCCGCATGGCGGGGAAAGCAGGGTCGACGTGGCCGCCCGCAGCCTGCCGCTGGTCGCCGAACTGGTCTCCGGCGAGTCGGAGTGGGGCGATCCGAACCAGCCGGAGCGGCCGGTGGTGCTGGTGGCCCACGGCGGGCTGATCGCCGCCTTGTCGGCCGCGCTGCTGCGGCTCCCGGTCGGCAACTGGCCGGTCCTGGGCGGCATGGGCAACGCCAGTTGGGTGCAGCTGTCGGGCCATTCCGACGACTGGGGTGCGGGCGCCGATTTCGACGCCATCCGCTGGCGCCTGGACGTGTGGAACGCTTCGGCGCAGGTTTCCAACGATGTCCTCTGAACGTTCCCCCCGGTCCCGGCCCACGCTGCTGGTGTTCGCCGACTCCCTGTCCTATTACGGACCGACCGGCGGACTGCCCGCCGACGATCCGCGCATCTGGCCCAATATTGTTGCTGCACAACTTGATTGGGATGTAGAGCTGATCGGGCGCATCGGCTGGACCAGCCGCGACATCTGGTGGGCTGCGACCCAGGACCCCCGGGCCTGGGCGGCGCTGCCCCGGGCGGGGGCGGTGATCTTCGCGACCGGCGGGATGGATTCGCTGCCGTCGGTGTTGCCGACCGCGGTGCGCGAGCTGATCCGCTACGTGCGGCCGCCCTGGCTACGGCGCTGGGCCCGCGACGGCTACGGCTGGCTGCAGCCCCGGCTCTCGCCGGTGGCGCGGCCGGCCCTGCCGCCGCATTTGACCGCCGAATACCTCGAACAAACCCGTGCCGCAATCGATTTCAATCGCCCCGGCATCCCGATTGTCGCGTCATTGCCGTCGGTGCACATCGCCGAGACCTACGGCAAGGCCCACCACGGCCGGCCCGGGACCGTGGCGGCGATCACCGAATGGGCGCGGCAGCACGACGTTCCGCTGGTGGACCTCAAGGCCGCGGTGGCCGAACAGGTGATGAGTGGGCGCGGCAATCCCGACGGCATCCACTGGAACTTCGAAGCCCACCAGGCGGTTGCCGAGCTGATGCTCAAGGCGCTGGCCGAGGCGATGCAGAAATCTGAAGTGCCCGACCAGAAGCCACGCGGGTAGGCGCATGGCTGTCGTGGTGGTGACCGATGCGTCGTCGCGCTTGCCCGCCGAACTGCTCGAAAAGTGGTCGATACGAGTGGTTCCGCTGCACATCCTGCTGGACGGCCGCGACCTGCGCGACGGCGTCGACGACATCCCCGACGACATCTACCAGCGGCACGCCACCACCGCGGCGGCTACCCCCGCCGAACTGGCCAACGCCTACCAGCAGGCGCTGGCCGACAGCGGGGGCGACGGGGTGGTGGCGGTGCACATCTCCTCGGCGCTGTCGGGAACCTGCGCTGCCGCCCAGCGCACGGCGGCCGACCTCGACCCGAGCGTGCGCGTCGTCGACTCGCGGTCCGCGGCGATGGGCACCGGTTTCGTCGCGCTGGCCGCCGCCCGGGCCGCGGCCGACGGCGGCGACCTGGACGCGGTCGCCGGCGCCGCGGCGTCGGCCGTGTCGCGCGGCCGGGCGTTCATCGTGGTGCACCGGCTGGACAACCTGCGTCGCAGCGGGCGGATCGGCGGGGCCACGGCGTGGCTGGGCACCGCGCTGGCGCTCAAGCCGGTGCTGCGCATCGACGACGGCAAACTCGTGCTGGCCCAACGGATCCGCACCGTTACCCACGCGACCGCGGCGATGATCGACCGGGTCTGTGAGGTCGTCGGTGAGGCGCCCGCCGCCCTGGCGGTGCACCATGTCATCAACCCGGACGGCGCGAAGGAGGTGGCGGCGACCCTGGCGGAGCGGCTACCGGCCTGCGAACCGGCGATCCTCAGCCCGTTGGGGCCGGTGCTGGGGCTGCATGTCGGGCCGGGCGCCGTCGCGGTGTGTCTGGACCTAGCTCCTGGCGGCTGACGGTACCGGCGCCGTCACGGCGGGGGGACGGCCGTAGTCACCGCGCGGGTGGACGACGAGCGGCCACCAGAACCAGCGCCCGAGCAGGGTGGCGATCGACGGCATCAATAGCGTGCGCACGATCAGGGTGTCGAGCAGCAGGCCGATGCACACCGTCGACCCGAACTGCCCGAGGACGCGCAGCTCGCTGCCGAGCATCGCCGCCATGGTGAAGGCGAACACCAGGCCGGCGGCCGTCACCACCCCACCGGTGCCGGCCATCGATCGGATGATCCCCGTCTTCAGCCCGTGATGGATTTCCTCTTTGAACCGCGATACCAGCAAGAGGTTGTAGTCGGACCCGACGGCCAGCAGGATGATGACCGACAGCGCCATCACGATCCAGTGGATTCTGATGCCGAACAGGTCCTGCCAAATCAGCACCGACAGCCCGAACGATGCGGCGATGGAACTGGCCGCGGTGCCGACGATCACCAGCGCGGCCACCACGCTGCGGGTGAGCAGCAGCATGATCATGAAGATCAGCGTGAGCGCCGACACCACGGCGATCATCAGGTCGTATTTCTCGCCGTCGGCCATGTCCCTGAACGTCGCGGCGGTTCCGCCGAGATACACCCGGGCATCCGACAGCGACGACTGTTTCAGCGCCTCCTGGGCGGCGGTGCGTTCGGCGTCGACCCGTGCGATGCCCTCCGGCGTCATCGGGTCGCCCTGATGGGTGATGAAGAAACGGGCCGACTTACCGTCCGGTGACAGGAACATGCGAAGGCCCGTCTGGAAATCGGGGTTGTCGAACGCCTCCGGCGGCAGGTAGAAGAAGTCGTCGTTCTTGGACTGATCGAAGCTTTGCCCCATCACGATGGCGGTGTTACTCATCGCCTCCATCTGATCGATCATCGCCTTGAACGTCTGGTAGAGCGTCAGCGTGATGCCTCTGGTGTTCTTCAGTGTCGAGATCAGCACGGGGAACAGCGCGTTCAGGTCGTGGGTGGCCTTGGCGGTGTGCGCGATGTCGGCGGTGAGGTAGTGGAACTGCTCGGCGAGCTGGTCGAAGCCGTCGAACGTGTCGAAGAGGGACCGTATGCCGATGCACAAGGGAATGTCGTAGCAGTGCCTTTCCCAGTAGAAGTAGCTGCGTATCGGCCGGAAGGTGTCGTCGAAATCCGCGATGTGGTCGCGTAACTTGTCGGTGATCTGCGATGTCACCTCGGTCGTCTTTGCGCTGTCGTCGGCGGCATTGGCCAGGTCCAGCGACACCTCGTACTGGCGTTGGGTGGTGTCGATCTGGGTCTGCAGGTCGTTGGCCATCCTCAGGATGTCGGCGATGCGGTCCTTGAGGAAGCTCATGTTCTGCATCGTCGTCTGGCTCTGGATGCTGTTCTGGAACGGAATCGAGCTGTGCTGGATCGGGATTCCCAGCGGTCGGGTGATGTCCTGGACCATGGCGATGCCCTGCGTGCGCATCTCGTTCTTTGCCACCCGGTCCAACACCAGCATGTCGGCCGGGTTTCGCATGTCATGGTCGGACTCGACCATCAACAGGTCGGGATTCATCCGCGCCTCGGAGAAATGCCGGTTCGCCGCCTCTTGCCCTTGATTGGACGGGGCCGACAACGGCAGGTAATGGCGGTCGTTGTAGCTCGTGTGATAGCTCGGCAGGGCGATCATGCCGACCAGCACGACCGCGCCACTGACGGCCAAAATCGGTGCGGGCCAACGCACTACCGCGGTGCCCACCCGCCGCCACAGCCGACCGCGCTTGGCCTGCTTTTCAAACAGGTGGAAGCGACTGCCGGCGAAGACAACCGCGGGGCCCAGCGTGAGCCCCGCCGCGACCACGACCAGCATGCCGATCGCCACGGGTGCGCCCATGGTGTTGAACCAGGGCAACCGCGAAAAACTCAGGCAATACGTCGCCCCCGCGATCGTCAGGCCCGAGCCCAAGACCACCGGGGCAACGCCCTTGAACGTGGTGTAGTACGCGCTTTCTCGATCCTCACCGGCGGCCAGTGCTTCCTGATAGCGGCCGACGAGGAAGATGCCGTAGTCCGTTCCGGCGGCGATCGCCAGCATGGTGAGGATGTTCGCGGCGAAGGTCGTGAGCCCGAATGCGTTGTGATAGGCCAGAACCGCGACCACTCCCCGCGAACACGCCAGGGCGACAAAGGTCATGAACAGCTGCACGAGCGTGGTGACGATGGACCGGTACACCAGCAGCAACATGATCGCGATGGCGCCCAGCGTGAACAGCGTGATCTTGGCCAGGCTGGCGTTGCCGATGATGTGCATGTCATCGGACAGCGCGGCGGGACCGGTGACGTAGGCCTTCACCCCGGGTGGCGCCTTGTTCTCGTCGATCACCTTGCGGACCGCGTCCACGGACTCGTTTGCCAGCGTGGTGCCTTGATTACCGGCGAGGTTTATCTGCACATAGGCACCCTTGGCGTCGGCGCTCTGAGCGCCCGCCGCCGTCAGCCGGTCGCCCCAGAAGTCCTGGATGTGCTGGATGTGCTTGGGGTCCTGGCGGAGCTGTCGAATCAGCTTGTCGTAGTACTGGTGCGCTTCGGGGCCGAGGGTTTGCTGGCCCTCCAGCACGATCATCACCGTGCTGTTGGAATCGAATTCGCGGAAGTTGTGGCCCATCCGCATCATCGCCTTCATCGACGGCGCGTCCAGCGGCGTCATCGGCGCCGAATGCGCCTCGCCGACTTTTTCCAGCGTGGGAACGATGACGTTCACCAAGACGGTGATGGCCACCCAGGCCACAATGATCGGTATCGCGAAGATGCGGATCGCGTGGGGGAGATAAGGACGGTGGCCGCGATCGGCCATGCTGGGCTTGTTGGTCGAGATCGGGCCCGTGGCTTCGTCGTCTGCGGCGCTTCTGGCGCTGGAATCGGCCTTGTCGATGTCGGTCATGCGGACTTCACCAGGCAGAAGGTCTGGGCGTTATGGCCGTCGGAATTCTGGTTATCGCGGACGACACCGTCGACGATGATCTTGCAGCTGATTCGGCTGCCGTCGCTTTGCGCCATGATATTGGCGCTCACCGACGGAAGCGTGGTGGAGATGGTGGTCGACCAGGGCAGCGGGGCGTTGTTGATTTGGTGGGTGTTGGCGTTCTCGTCCCAGTAGTTGATGTTCGCGGTGGAGCCCGGCGGGCCGGAGACGTCGTAGACGACGACCTTCGGATTGAACTGCACGATCTCGATGCCCTTGCCCGCATTCGCGTTGAGGTCCTGGGACCCGAAGATTTTGTGTAGCCGCGAGACGACCAAGGTTGAGACGGCGAGCACGACCACCAACACCAGTGGAATCCACGCTCGTCGGAGCGCCCGGGTTAGGGCCTTCACCTCGACCGCCTTCCCCTTGCCCTGCGGACCACCGGCGTCACCGACAACGCCGGTTTGCCGATACATTGCTCAGCTAAGCATCGTAAACCGTAGTGCACGGAACCGTTCCTCGGGGTGCCGACTTTGTGACGACCAACACGGGGTCGGTCAGCGGGCCAGCCGGCCGGTGACCGGCGGTAGGTCGGCGAGCGTGACGATGCCGGGCTTGGCGGCCACGACGGCCGGGACCGCGTTGGTCACCGGCATCGCGGTGTAGATCATCCCCAGCCCCATGAATCCGGGCTCCGTCCAATCCTTCGGCGGCAGGCAGTGCAGCACGGTGCGCATGTTGGGCAGGCCGAATACCTGAATGACGTGGCCGTGCTCGAGGGGTTTGGGTGGCACCACGTGATTGCCCATGGTCCAGTTGAACCCGACGCTGACCACGTTGCGGTCGCCTTCCCAGCCGCGGTGGTAGCCGTAGACGCTGCCCACCGTTCCCGCGGGGATCTTCATGAAGCCCAGATCGGAGTCGGCGGTGGCCGCGGTGAAGGTGACGTCGAAGGCCATCCTGTCCAGCTTCGCGCCGATCGCGTCGGCCATCATCGCGGCGGACTCCGCGAAGACCTCGCTCTCGGTGCGCACACTCTCGGCCAGCCCCGGGGTGTCGGGGTCCTGCGAGAACCCCATTGCCGTCTGGGTTTCGGCCGACTCGTACGTCGAGCAGTCCACCGACTCGGTGATGCGGATCTCGTCGACGCGCTCGCAGGAGGCCGACAGCACCATGCCCACCATGTTCGTCATCCCGGGGTGCGCCCCGCTGCCGAAGATCGTCGAACCGCCCCGCTCGCAGGCGTCCGCGATGCGCTTGCGGTCCTCCGGGGTCTGCTTGCCGCCGGTGATCCACGCGGCGCTGGTGCACACGTTGACGCCGGACTCCAGCAGCCGCACGAGTTCATCGATGTTGGGCCACAACGGGTTATAGCAACACGCGTCGGGCCGCAGGGCCAGCAGCGCGTCGATGTCGTTGGTGGCCTTGACGCCGGTCGGCTCCGGCCATCCGGACAGTTCGGCGGCGTCGACCCCGACCTTTTCGGCGCCGTGCGCGTACACCCCGACCAGCTCCATGTCCGGCCGGCCGATGATGGCGTGCAGCGAGCGGCGCCCGATGTTGCCGGTGGTCCACTGAATCACGCGAAACGGACGGTCCGCGCTGGTTGTGGTCATCGAATGGCTCCTTTGCCGGTGCGGTTGGACCATTATGTGCAACCGGGTCCGGGCTCAGGCGTCCAGTCGGGTGAATTGGTCCCGGCGGTATTGCTCGACGCAGGCGGCGCGCCGGATCTTGCCGCTCGTCGTGGTGGGAATCGACCCGGGCGGTACCAGGACGAGGTCCCCGACAGCCAACCCGTGCGCGTTGGATATCGCCGAGGTGACGTCGCTTTTGACACCGGTGAGCCAGTGCGTCGCCTCCTCGGCCGATTCGCCCCGCTTCTTGAGCTCGACGACGGTGACCAGCTTCTCGGTGCTGTTGACCGGAACCGATATCGCCGCGACCCGGCCGCCGGTGATCTCTTGGACCGTCGCCTCGATGTCCTCGGGATAGTGGTTGCGCCCGCGGATGATCAGCAGATCCTTGATGCGGCCGACGATGAACAGCTCTCCGGAGAAGACGAAACCCAGGTCGCCGGTTCTCAGCCACGGTCCCTCGGGCGTCCCCGGCGACGGCTCGGCGAGCACCGCGCCGAAGCAGCGCTGCTCCTCGGGCGGTTTGCCCCAGTAGCCGTCGGCGACGTTGGGGCCATGGATCCAGATCTCGCCGACCACGCCGGGCGGGCACTCGCGGCCGTCGGAGTCCACGATGCGCAGCGTGGGTGATTGCGGCACTTTGTATTTGACCAGCGCCGTGCCGGTGTCCTCCGCGCAGCGCTGAACACGGCCGGCCGAGAGCTCCGCGGCGTCGAAATGAACCGCGCCCGACGAATCGCTCCAGGTGCCGGCCGTCACGAAGACGGTCGCTTCCGCCAGACCGTACGAGGGACGCACCATATGATCGCGAAAATTGAAGTGGGCGAACCGATCAACAAAGCGTTGCAGTGTGGCCGGCTCGACGCGTTCGGCCCCGCTGATGATGCCCACCACCCCGCCGAGGTCGAGCCCGGCCAGGTCGGCCTCGGTTGTCTTGCGGGCGGCCAGGTCGTAGGCGAAGTTGGGCGCCGCGGAAAACGCGTGCGGATTTCTCGCCAACGCTTGCACCCATCTGGCCGGCCGCTCCAAAAACGCGACGGGACTGGTCAGCTCGCCGCGGAAGCCGCCCAGGATCGGCGCGCAGACCCCCAGCACCAAGCCCATGTCGTGGTAGAAGGGCAACCACGAAACGATCGTGAGATCCGACGGGACTTTGATCTGGGACTCCGCGAAGAAGCTGCGCATCAGCTGGTCAAAATTCACCTGCAGGTTGCGGTGCGAGATCATGACCCCGGTCGGCAGCCGGGTGGAACCCGAGCTGTACTGCAAATAGGCGGTGCTCGGCAAATCGGCTGTGCGAACGCTCGTTCCGGCGTCGGTTTCCAGATCCAGCGCATCGACCTCGACGATCTTCGGAGCGGCCGGTAGGCCCGCTTGGTCGATGTAATCGGCGATGTCTTGCGCGAGGGCGGACGTGGTCAGAACCACCGCGGGCGACGTGTCGGCCAGCACCGCACCCACCCGCTCATTGGTCGAACCGCGGTGCGGCAGCGGGAGCGGCACCGCGACGAGCCCGGCCTGCATCGATCCCAGGAACGCCGCGATGTAGTGCAGGCCCTGGGGGGCCAGGATCACCGCCCGGTCGCCGGCCGACCCGTGCTGGCTGAGCTCGCGTCCCACATTGAGCGTTCGGCGGGACAGCTGCGACCACGTGAGGCTTTCGGGCACGCCGGCGAAGTCGGCCTCGTAATCGGTGAAGGTGAACGCGATGTCATCGGGTCGCAGGCTGGCGCGCCCGTGCAGCATCGACAGCACGGATGACTGAGGCGGTGGTGTCACGTTACGTCCGTACTGGTTTGTGCAAGCGTCGCATCGACGTCAGTGGTCGGCCTGTCCCGGGCCGTGCGACAACACGGACATGGCGCCGGCGAGGATCTGCGAGAACGGGTCGGCGCCGCCGCCGAAGGTGGCCTGGTTGGCCGGCGCGGTGACTTCCGCCGGGTCGAAGCCGTGCACCGGGTCCACCTGAACCGGAGCGGTCGAGGGGTCGTCGTTTCGCGAATACCCGGCGTTCACCCGAGGCATCAGGATCGCGTCGAGTTTGTTCAGCGTGTCCTCCGGGATCCCAATGTATTTCAGCGGCATGACCAGCGGGAGGTGCTTCTCCGGGACCATGATCGTCGTGTCTTTTGCGCCCCGGGAGTTGATCGTCGTCCGGATGTTCTGCGGCGGCACCATGCTCGGGTTCGTGAACGCCACCGCGGTGTGACCCGTGGCGAGGCCCATCAGCGTGTTGGCGAAGGCGAACATGTTGTCGGGCCGGTCGGGGAAGTCCGCGATCGAGTCGTAGGCGGCCACGAACCTGTTGGTGTCGTACTGGCTCTCGTACGGCGGCGGCATGGTGTAGTCGAGCGCGGGAACGGTGCTGCCGACCGGGAACACGGCGGTCAGGAAGCTCTGACCGAAGGCGTGATGCCCGATCGGGTCGCCGAATGTGGCGAAGTTCAGCGTGTTCGGCGGGGGAGCGGTCGGGTCGTTGGCCAGTCGAGCCTGCGCGCCATCGACCACGAACCCGCCCTCGGACAAGCCGATCGCCGTGCCCGGGCGACCGGTCTTGATCGCGCCAACCAGGTTGTCCACTCCCGTGTCGACCGACTCGCCGACGCTGGGGCCGTCCAGGCCGAGGCCCGGAAAGATCTCATCGCCGACCTTGCCGATGCCGGGGAAGAGGCGCTCCAGCACGTGGCCCTGAACCTGCCCGGCGGGGTATCCGACGATCTCGCGCTTCTGGCCGGGGAACCACTGGGCGCCCTCCTGGCGGATGTACTCGTCATAGGGGATGCCCAGCACGTGGGCGCCGCCGAGTGCGAACGCGGTCTGGTCGCCGGGCGCTCCGGGGGTCGGCGGACCACCGATCGGCGTGTCGTCGGCGGAGACCCGTCCGGCGCCGAAATACCCTGTGGCGCCAACCGTTACCAGCGCCGTCACTCCCGCGAGTAGCTTCTTCATCCCTACCCCTGACCCCTCGGCTGCTCTAGTCTCACATACGTCATGGGTGCGCCCCGACCGGGTTGGCGCCGGACGCCCGTGACGGCCACCAGTTCGCCCGGCCGACCAGCGCGGCGACGGCGGGAACCGTGATGGTGCGTACCAAGAAGGTGTCCAGCAAGATTCCCACCCCGATCACGAAGCCGCCCTGGACCACGGTACCGATGGTCGAGAACAACAGACCGCCCATCGACGCGGCGAAGATCAGCCCCGCGGCGGTGATCACACCGCCGGTCGAACCCAGGGTGCGAATGATGCCGTAGCGCACGCTGCGCGGAGATTCGTCGCGCATTCGCGAGACCAGCAGCATGTTGTAGTCGGCCCCCACCGCGACCAGCACCACGAATGCCAACGGCGGCACGCTCCAATGCAATTGCTGGCCGAGCAGGAACTGAAACACCACAACGCCGATCCCTACCGCCGACAAGAACGAAATGACCACGGAGGCAACCAGATACAGCGGCGCGACGATCGCGCGAAGCAGCGCGATCAAGGTCAGCAGCACGACCAGCAGGGTCACCGCGATGATGAACCGGATGTCGTGTTGGTAGTAGTCGCGCGTGTCTTTCAGGCCAACGGTGTATCCGGCCATCGACACCGTGGCGTCGGACAGCGTGGTATTCGGTTGGGCGCCCCGGGCCGTCGCGCTGATCGCGTTGACCTGATCCATCGCTTCGGTGCTGAACGGGTTGAGTTTGGTCTGCACCAGGTACCGCACCGAGTGGCCGTCCGGCGAAATGAACGCCTTCGCGGCCTGCTGAAACTCCTTCAAATGCAGCAGCTGCGACGGGATGTTGAAGCCGGCCATCGCCGGTTGCGCCGCGTCCTGTTTCAGCGACAACAGGAACGCCGCCGACTCGCTGAGGCCGGCGCCGAGCTGTTTGACCTGGTTGACGAGCTGGGCCACCGCGTCGGCCACTTGCCGGCTCCCACCGGCGAATCGGTCGGCGCCGGTTTGCAGGCTGTTGAGGTTCGCCTGCAGGCCCCCGGGCTGGTCGATTCCCATGGAATGCAGCACGTTGGTGAGCTTCGTCAGGGCGACGCGCAGGCGCTCCGTCGACGCCTTCAGGGCCCGTTTGTCCTGGTATTCCTGCAGCTGGTGGGCCAGGTCGTTGATCGCGTCGAGGTCGGCCTGGTCGCGGGCACCGGTCAGCTGCTCGAATGTCCCGCGGGTGGCGCTGCACGACGGATCGGCGTCGCAGACCGGGTTGCCCTGCAACGCCGTCAGCACCGGGCCCATCCAGGCGAACATGTTCTTGGCGGCCGAGAAGTTCCAGCCCATGGCATTGCTGAGCGCGTTGACGTGGTCGACGAGTTGGGCCGCCAGATCGACCTCTTTGACCAGCGTGTCCCCGCTGTACTGGTTCTTCGTCGCCGAGAAGGCGTTCTCGAGGTCCTGCACGCTGGTGGCGAGCTGGGTGACCTGGCCGCGGACCTCGCGGAGGCTGTTGGCCAGCGTGCCGGCCCCGTCGACCAGCCGGTTGAGGTCGCCCGTGTGGTCGTTGATCAGGTTCGAGCCGCCGGCCAGCATGGTGCCGATCGCGCCGGCCTGATAGGTGGCCCGGAATTGCTCCGGGACGCTACCGGTGGGACGGGTGATGCCGCTGACCGCGGCGACGTTCGGCAGCTGGCTGACCCGGGTGGCCATCTGCTCGAGGTCGGCAAGGGCCTGCGGGGTGCGAAGGTCACGCGGTGACTGGACGAGGATGTACTCCGGGATGGACTGATTGACGTTGAAATGGCGCTCCAGCGCGGCGTACCCGACGGAGCTGGGCGCGGAGGGCCGAAGGGCCTTGCGATCGTCGTAGTTGTAGCGCACCAGGCCGGCGCAGCTGGCCAGGATGATCAACACCAGCACGCTGGCGACCAGATGGGCCCTGGGCCGGCGCACGATGCGTACGCCGGAGCGCCGCCAGAACCGAGCGGTCAGCTCGCGCCGCGGCTTGACCCAGCCGCGCGGCCCCGCGAGCACCAAGATCGCCGGCAGCAGCGTCACCGCGGCCAGGAACGCCACGCCGATCCCGATCGCCGACGACGCCCCGACCGTCTGGAACACCCCCATCCGGGCGAAGCTGATCAGCAGAAAAGTGATTCCCACGGTGGTGGCCGACGCGGCGATCACCTTCCCGATCGAGTTCATCGCACGCTTGACCGCGTCATCGGGATCCGCGCCGGAGCGCCGATAGTCGTGATAGCGGCTGATGAGAAAGACCGCGTAGTCCGTGCCGGCGCCGGCCATGATCGCGCTCAGAAACACCATGGACTGGTTCGACACGCCCGAGCCGGTCAGCTGCGAGTACCCCGCCACCACCGCCTGCGCGATTACCAGGGACAACCCGATCGTCAGCAGTGGCAACAGCATGGTGACCAGGCTGCGGTAGACCACCAGCAGGACGATGAGCACCAGGACGCCGATCGCCAGCTCGATGGGCAGGCGGTCCCGATTGCCCGCGACGGTGAGGTCGGCGACGGTCGCCGCCGGGCCGGTGACGTCGGCCGTCAGGGGCGTTCCCGCGACCGTGTGTTTGACGAGTTCGCTGATCCGGTTGAACGCGGCGTAGGACCGGGGCGTGCCCAATTCGCCCGCGACGCCCACCGGCAGCACCCAGGCCTTGTGGTCCGCGCTGGTCACGACCTGACGCAGGGGTGGCGTGGTGACGAAATCCTGCACCATCACGACGTCCCGCGTGTCCTGCCGCAGCGCGTTCACGAGTTTGCGGTACCCGGCTTCGTCGTCGGGCCCGAGCCCCTTGTCGTTGGTCAGGACCACCAGCAGGAGGTCCTCCGTGCCCGATTCGCGAAACGCCTCGGTCATCTTGCGGGCGGTGACGCTCGACGGTGCGTCGCCGGGCAGGAGGCTCAGCGGATGCTTCTGGGCCATCTCGCCCAGCGAGGGGAGCGTCAGCGGCAGGGCGACCGCGATCGCGACCCACAGCCCGATCACTATCCAGGGCCAACGCACCACAAAATCGGCTAACCGTCGCATGTCGCCCTCACCTCAAACCGTGCAATTCGCGTCGCGAGCATCGGATTACCCCACGCTACGCAACGCGTCCCCAATGCCCGCTGGCGGCGACCCGCGCGCACACCGACTTCATCGCTTCCATATAGCGGGTGACTGATTTCTGCGCGACCGGATTGTCGGGAAACATGATCGCCATTGCGGTGCCCTCGCCGTACCGAAATACGTAAATGGTCAACTGATACGAATACCGGCCGTCGGAGTAGATTCCGATGTTGTTCGCATAGCCCAGGTCGGCGGCGGCCAGGACGGCATTGAGCGGGGCAGCGCCGCCATGCAAGAAGTTCGATACCGGAAAGTTGGGCCGCGGCCAGTTCAGCCACGGCGCCAATTCCAACACGCGGTAGTACGGCACCTTTGCCAGGTGCAGACCGGAATCGAACGACGCCTGCGCCGCCCACGCCGCGTCGCCGAAGGAGGCCGCCGCTATCGGCACGGTGATCGGGACGAGGCCGGTGAACCAGCCCTGCGTCATGAAGTTATCGGTGGTCCTGCGGGTGTCCCGGGGCGTGAGGCCGTAATAGGTGAGGGCACCGGTGAACTCGTGCTCTACCAGGGCGAAGCAGGCGAACAACCCACCGATGAAGCGCGCGCCGACCGCGGTGCAGGCGGAATCGAACCGCTCCGTCTGCGCCGAGTCCATCAAGAATTCGGAGATCAATTCGCTGCCGCACGGCTCCAACGGATTACCGAGTGGGAGCGGGAATTCGGGAAAGCTGCCGTTGTTGTTTTCGGCGAAGTCGATCCATGCGCGCACCCCGGGCGAATCTACGGTCAACGCCGACGTGTAATGGCGCTCGCGCGCGCAGAAATCGTCAAAACTGCCGGCATCGGGAAGTGCCAGGGGTTCGCCGCCGCCGCTCAACGCCGCATACATGCCATTGGCCTCGAGCATCGTCGTGCCAATCAACGTCGCGTCCCCGTGAACGTGGTCCATGGCGGCAAAGAACGTAAAATGATCCTCGTTTTGGATAATTCCAAAGGTGAAGCAACCCCATTCCAGCGGGTTGGGTATGGCCACGACGTGAGCGCGTAGTTCGTCGACCGTCATCTTGCCGTGTTCGACCGGCATGAATTCGATGTCGGCGGGGTCGCTGAGGCTGTGCCTGACGAATTCGCCATTGCCCGTGTGGCGGAACCAGCTGCGGAACGTGTCGTGGCGACGCAGGTAAGCGTTGACGGCATGATGCATGGCGGAAACATCGCACCGGCCGGGTACTTCGCAGGTCGCGATGATCTGCCGGGAAAAGTCCAGCCCCGCGTCCGTCCGTTCGTGATAGTTACGAAGGTGTTGGCCCTGCATGTAGCTGACCGGCACAGAACTGGCCGGCGCCTGCCGGACCTTCTCGGCGGACGCGGTCGTCGGGTGCCAGGAGATGACTGATCCTGGGATCGGCGCCCAATCGCCCAGTGAGCCGATCGTGATCTTCCCGATTCGCAATATTGTTCTCCCCGGTCTGCGCGGCTGGTTCGGCCGCTGCTAGCGACACCAAGATAACCCTCTCGGCGAGCACCGTCGGCGGTATGCGCGGACGCGTCCCCCCAATTCGACGGCACGTCGGCGTGGTCGTGACGGCCCCGGCGTGGGACGCCAGCCGGGCGGCACGACCCGACCATACTTGCGCGATGCGCCGCAGGAAGCACCCGCACTTGGCATACTTGCCGTCGGAGGTGGTTCGGCTGCGGCAACCGGTTCGGCATGTGTACATTCGCCACGACGGTCGCTGGAGCCAGTACGCCGGGGGGACTTCCGCCAGGTCTGTTCCTGGGTGCGTGCAGTGAGCGGCCGAGCGCGTGGTTCGGAGCAACCACGGCCACGGCGCCGCAAGGGCGCGGGCGTCGAATCTTCCGACCGACACGGGGAGGACAACCGCATGACATCCGCCGAAGATCCGGTGCAGGGGCCATCGGGTTCTGCGGGCTTCGCGATCATCGGCTACGCGGCGCGGTTTCCGGGCGCCGCGGACGCGGACGAATTCTGGCAGGTGCTGCGGGATGGCCGGGATGCGATATCGGAGGTGCCCGCGGATCGGTGGGATGCCGACGAATTCTTCGACCCGGATCCGGACGCGCCCGGCAAGGTTGTCACCCGTCGCGCGGGTTTCGTCGACGACGTAACGGGATTCGACGCGCCGTTTTTCGGCATGTCGACACGCGAGGTCCGGTTGATGGACCCGCAGCACCGGCTCCTGCTGGAGACGGCGTGGCGCGCGGTGGAGCATTCGGGCACCGCGCCAACGGCTTTGGCGAACACCAATACCGGCGTGTTCGTCGGCCTGGCCACCCATGACTACCTGGGAATGGCCTCCGACGAGCTGACGTATCCCGAAATCGAGGCCTATATGGCCATCGGAACGTCGAATGCCGCTGCGGCGGGCCGGATCAGCTACCGATTGGGGCTGCAGGGGCCCTCGGTTGCCGTCGACACGGCGTGCAGCTCGTCGCTGGTGGCGATCCACCAGGCCTGCCAAGCCCTGCGGCTCGGGGAATGCGACCTCGCGCTGGCCGGCGGCGCGAACGTCCTGCTCACCCCGGCGACCATGATCACCTTCTCGCACGCCCACATGCTCGCGCCCGACGGCCGATGCAAGACGTTCGATGCGGCCGCGGACGGCTACGTGCGCGGCGAGGGTTGCGGTGTCATCGTCGTGAAGCGGCTCGAGGACGCGATCCGCGACGGCGACCGCATTCGGGCCGTGATCCGGGGCAGCGCGATCAACCAGGACGGGGCATCGGGCGGATTGACGGTGCCGAACGGTGTTGCTCAGCAACGGGTTATCGCCGCGGCGCTGCAGCGCGCCGGCGTCGCGCCCGCCGACGTCGGATACCTCGAGGCGCACGGCACCGGGACATCCCTGGGCGACCCGATCGAAGCCCAGGCCGCGGGCGCCGTGCTCGGCGAGGGCCGCGAGCCGGACCGGCCGTTGTTGATCGGCTCGGCAAAGACCAATATCGGGCATCTGGAGGCGGCCGCGGGAATCGCGGGCGTGATCAAGGTCATCCTGTCGCTCGAGCACGAGTTGTTGCCGCCACACCTGCACTTCCGCAATCCGTCGCCGCACATCCCGTGGGACCGGCTTGCGCTGCGGGTAGTGCAGGAGGCCACCCCGTGGGAGCGCAATGGCCGGCGACGTATCGCGGGAGTCAGCTCGTTCGGGTTCGCCGGGACCAACGCGCACGTCATCCTCGAAGAGGCTCCCGACTCGGGAGATCGGATCGACCCGCCACCGGCCGTGGTCGAGCCGCCGGGGGACCGGCGGTTCAGCCTCCTTCCGCTGTCGGCGCGCACGCCCGCCGCCCTGGTGCAGGTCGCCGATCAATACCGCAGCTGGTTGAGCGCACACCCGGAGGCCGGCCTGGCCGATGTCTGCTTCACCGCCGGGGTGGGCAGAGCGCACTTCGAGCACCGCGCCGCGTTGGTGGTCAACTCGAGGGAATCCGCCAGTGAGTTGCTCGGTGCGCTCGCGGACGACCGCCCCGCGCCCGGTCTGGTGCGCGGCATATCCGACGACGCGCCCAAGACGGCGTGGCTGTTCACCGGTCAAGGTAGCCAGTACGCGGGCATGGCCCGCGAGTTGTTCGAGACCGAGCCGGTGTTCGCCGAGACGCTGACCCGTTGCGCGGCGGTGGTCGCCGACCTGCTCGAAAAGCCCTTGCTGGACGTGATTTTCGACACGGACAGCCCGGAAGGGGAAGAGACGCTGCGGCAGACCTGCTACGCCCAGCCCGCCTTGTTCGCGGTGGAGATGGGCCTGGCCCGGCTGTGGCAGTGGTGGGGCTTCGAACCCGGCGTGGTGCTGGGCCACAGCGTCGGCCAGTACGCGGCGGCCTGCGTCGCGGGCGTGTTCGGCCTCGAGGACGGCATGCTGTTGATGGCCGAGCGGGGCCGGCTGTTCGGCAGTCTGCCCGCCGGCGGTCGGATGGTCGCGGTCTTCGCCGCCGCCGAGCGCGTCGAGGGCCTGACCGACGAGTTCCCGAGCCTGTCGGTGGCCGCCTACAACGGCGCCAACACCGTCCTGTCCGGGCCCGCGCAGGAGCTGGAGCGGGCGGTGGCCGGGTTGACGGCCGACGGTGTGCGCTGCGATTGGCTGGACACCAGCCACGCGTTCCACTCGGCGCTGCTGGACCCAATTCTCGACGACTTCGAGGCGTACGCGAACCGCTTCGAGTTCGGTTCGCCACAACGGATGCTGGTGTGCAACCGCACCGGTGCCGCGCTCGGCAGGAGCGTGAAACTCGATGGCGCCTATTGGCGTCGCCACGCGCGCCAACCGGTGGAATTCGCCAAGAGCGTGCGCACCCTGGCCGATCTGGGTTGCAAAGTGTTGCTGGAGATCGGCCCGCAACCGGTGCTGACCGCCGCGGCGCTGCGGGCATGGCCCGACACGGTCGCCGCACCGCGGGCGATCGCGTCATTGCGCCGGAACACGGCCGACCGCCGCCAGATCACCGAGGCCCTCGCCGACGCGTACGTCCTGGGCCACCTGCCCGACTTCGGCGCCGTCTCGGGGCCGGCGCGCAAGCTCGACCTGCCGACCTATCCGTTCCAGCACCGCGAGTACTGGTATCGCGACAATCGGGAACGCCCCAACCAACAACAGAACATCGTCGTGAGCACCCACGCCGTCCAGCTCCTCGAGGAAGGCCGGATCGAGGAACTCGCCGCGCTGGTCGACGGGGCGAGCGGCAATCAGCAGACCATGAGCGTGCTGACAAAGCTTGCCGCGCAACACAACCAGCAGCGCAAGACCCAGTCGATCGCGGACGCGCGCTACGAGATTCGCTGGGAGAAATCCATTGGGCCGGTTGCCGAGGCGCCGGACGCGGCGGCCACCTGGCTGCTCATCGGCGACGACGCCGATGCGGTCGCGCCATTGATCGACGCGCTCACCGCGCAGGGCCATCAGCACCGGATCCTGGGGCTGCCGGTATCCGACGCGGACGAGGAACGGCTCGAGGCCGCGCTGCGCGAAGCGGCGGCCGATGAAGGCGCGCTGCGCATCCTGCACGTCGCGGCCCTCGAATCCGACACCGCACCGTCAATGCGGTCGCTGCTGCGCACGCAGCACCGGGTGGTCGGCGGAACGCGGCGACTCTTCCGCGCGGCGGTCGCCGCCGAACTGCGCATACCCATCTGGGTGGTGACCCGCGGCGCGCAACACGTCACCGACGCCGACGCGGTGTCGCCGGATCAGGCCTGCCTCTGGGGATTTGGCCGCGCCGCCTCGCTGGAGCATCCGCACGTGTGGGGCGGGCTGGCGGACTTGCCGGGAGGGCGGGCAAGCGACGTCAACGAATGGTCGCGGGTGATCGAGCAGATCGTGGCGGCGCCGCGCGGCTCGGGCCCCGCCGAAGACCAACTGGCGGTGCGCGACGACGCGGTCTATGTGCCCCGGCTGGTCCGGCGGGTGGGGCCACCCGTCGCCACACCGCCGGCGCTGCACGACGACGCAACGTATCTGGTGACCGGGGGGCTGGGGTCGATCGGCCTGGAAATCGCCGGCTACCTGGCCGCCCACGGCGCCCGGCATCTGGTGCTGACCGGGCGGCGCGCGCCCGGCGACGCCGCGCAGGCGCGCATCGCCGCCATCCGCGAACAGCACGGCTGCGACGTGCGGGTCGTGGCCGCCGATGTCGGCGACATGCATGAGGTCGAGCGCCTGTTGGCCACCGTGCACGCCGAACTGCCGCCGGTGCGGGGCATCGTCCATGCCGCGGGCGAGATCGGAACCACCCCGCTGCGCACCCTGGACGATGCCGAAGTGGATCGCGTTTTCGCCGGGAAGGTCTGGGGCGCTTGGCATTTGAGCGAAGCCGCGGCTGATCTGCGGCTGGACTTCTTCGTGAGCACCTCCTCGATCGCCTCGGTCTGGGGCGGGTTCGGGCAGACCGCCTACGCCGCGGCCAACGCCTTCCTCGACGGCCTGGCCTGGCGGCTGCGCGAGCAGGGGGTGCCCGGGATCAGCGTCAATTTCGGTCCTTGGTCGGCGGGCATGGCCGACGAACAGGCGCGCGCCCGACTGGATCAGCGCGGGGTCCGGACGTTGCCGCCGGCCGATGCGCTGGCGGGGCTGGCCGACCTCATGGCGGCTTCGGCAACCCAAGGGGTGGTGGCCCGGATCGGCTGGGACCGCTTCCTGCCGCTGTACCAGCAAGCCGGACGGCGAGCGTTCCTGGCGGAGTTGGAGCGCGAGCTGCCCGAATCAGCGCCCGCGGCCGGGTTGTTCGGGCGGTCCGGGAAGACCCAGCTGGTCGAGCAGCTCACCAACGCCCCGGTGCAGCAGCGCAAGAAACTCCTCACGGATCACCTGCGGAACGCGGTGGCGGAGGTGACCCGCGTCGACGCCGCGGAAATCCGCGAGGACGCCGGATTCTTCGATCTGGGCATGGATTCGCTGATGGCCGTCGAATTGCGGCGCCGCATCGAGCAGGCGGTGGGCAAGGAGGTGCCCGCCACCCTGGCGATGGACCACCCGCGGCTGTCCGACGTGGCCGATTACCTGCTGGGTGAGGTGCTCGGTCTCAGCGAGCAGGCGTCGGCGCGGTCGGGGCCGCAGCTCGCCTCGGCGGTCACCACGCGGACCGACGAGCCGATCGCGATCATCGCGGTGGCGTGCCACTTTCCGGGCGCGCCCAACCCCGAAGCATTCTGGGAGGTCTTGTCCGGCGGTGTCGATGCGATATCGGAGGTGCCCGAGGATCGATTCGACATCGACGAGTTCTACGACCCGGATCCCGAGGCGCCGGGCAAGATCTACAGCCGCTTCGGCGGATTCCTGGACGAGGTCGACGGGTTCGACCCGGAGTTCTTCGGCATTTCCCCGCGCGAGGCGATCTGGATCGATCCCCAGCAGCGGCTGATGCTGGAAACCGCGTGGGAGGGCCTCGAAAGGGCCGGCTACGCGCCGTCCGGCTTGCGCGGCAGCCGCACCGGCATCTTCGTGGGGGTGGGCGCCAACGAGTATTCGCATCTGCTGTCCGCGGACTCGGTCGACAAGCTCGAGCCCCAGTTCATCACCGGCAACGCGCTCAATGCCATCTCGGGTCGAGTTGCCTTCGCGCTCGGGCTGGAAGGCCCGGCGGTCGCGGTCGATACCGCGTGCAGCTCCTCGCTGGTGGCCGTCCACCAGGCCTGCCAGGCATTGCATTCCGGTGACTGCGATCTGGCGCTGGCCGGGGGTGTGAACGTCTTGCTCAGTCCGGTGACCATCATCGCCGCCTCCCGCGCCCGGATGCTTTCGCCCGTCGGGCGGTGCAAGACCTTCGACGCCTCCGCCGACGGCTATGTGCGCAGTGAGGGCTGCGGGATTCTGGTGCTCAAGCGGCTCAGCGATGCGGTGCGCGACGGCGACCGGGTTTGTGCGGTCATCCCGAGCACCGCGGTCAACCAGGACGGTGCCTCGAGCGGTTTGACGGTGCCCAATGGCGGTGCGCAGCAACGGCTTATCGCCGCGGCGCTGGCCCGCGCCGGTCTGGTCGGCGGGGACGTCGACTACCTGGAGGCGCACGGTACGGGCACCCCCCTGGGCGACCCGATCGAGGTGCAGGCGGCCGCGGCCGTTTACGGTGCCGCCCGCGACGCGGACCGGCCGTTGCTGATGGGATCGGTGAAGACCAACATCGGCCACCTCGAGTCGGCATCGGGGGTCGCCGGCCTGATCAAGGTCGTGTTGTCTCTGCAGCACGAAATGCTGCCGCAGAGCCTGCACTTCGAGAAGCCCTCACCGCACATCCCGTGGGATTCGCTGCCCGTGCGCGTGGTGGACAAGTCGACTCCGTGGCAGGCCAACGGCAAACCCCGACGCGCCGGCATCAGTTCGTTCGGGTTCACCGGCACGAACGCGCACGTGCTGATCGAGGAGGCGCCGGCGCAACCGGCGACGCCCGACGAATACTCCACGGGCGACGTCCGTTCCGACGTCGACGTGGCCTCGGAGTCGGACGCTCAAGAGGAAACGGTCGGCCTGCTGCCGCTGTCCGCGCGGTCACCGGAGGCACTGGTGGCGTTGGCGCACCGATACGAGGAGTGGTTGAACGCCCACCCCAAGGTCGACATCGCCGATGTGTGCTACACGGCCGGGGTGGGGCGTTCGCAGTTCGAACACCGGGCCGCGCTGGTCGTGGATTCGGTTCAGGGCGCCCGCGAGCTGCTGGCCGAGTTGGCCGAGAACCGGTTACGACCGGGGGTGGTGCGCGGTGAGTGCGCGGACCGGCCGACGACGGCCTGGTTGTTCACCGGTCAGGGCAGCCAGTACCCGGCCATGGCTCGCGAGTTGTTCGACGCCGAGCCGGTTTTCGCGGACATCATGACGCGCTGCGCGGAAGCGGTGGATCCGATCCTGCCGCGGCCGTTGCTGGAGGTGCTGTTCGCGACCGACCGGGAAACCGCGGAAGCAGTGCGGCACACCTCATTTGCACAGCCCGCCCTCTTCGCCATCGAGATGGGCCTGGCCCGCCTCTGGCAGTCCTGGGGCGTCGAGCCGGACGTGGTGCTGGGGCACAGCGTGGGCCAGTACGCGGCGGCGTGCGTGGCCGGAGTGTTCAGCCTCGAGGACGGGGCGCGGCTCATCGCCGAGCGCGGGCGGCTGTTCGGCAGTCTGCCCGAGGGTGGGCGGATGGTCGCAGTGTTCGCCGACGCCAAGTACGTCGAGGAGATCGCCAACGAGTTCCCCCGAGTGTCGGTCGCCGCCTACAACGGCCCCAATACGGTGCTGTCGGGACCCGGCGCGGATCTGGAACAGATCGTCGCTCTGGGCGGCAACGACGGGATCCGTTGCACGTGGCTGGAAACGAGCCACGCCTTCCACTCGGAGCTGCTGGAGCCGGTGCTCGGTGAATTCGAGTCGTACGCGGCGCAGCTGCAGTTCGCGGTGCCGACGTTGCCGCTGGTGTGCAACCGCACCGGCGCCGTGCTGACCGGGGAAACCCCGCTCGACGCGCAATACTGGCGGCGGCATTCCCGCCAGCCGGTGCAGTTCGCCGAAAGCGTGCGCACCGTGGCGGCGCTGGGCTGCTCGGTGTTGATGGAGATCGGTCCGCAGCCGGTTCTGACGGGCGCCGCGGTGCAGGTCTGGCCCGAACATCTGGCCGCGCCGCGGGCGATCGTCTCCCTGCGCAAGGGCATCTCCGACCGCCGCCAGATCGCCGAAGCGCTGGCCGGGGCCTACGTCAGCGGTCATCGACCGAACTTCGCTGCGCTGCACCGGCAACCGCGCAGCAGGCTCGAACTGCCCACCTATCCTTTCCAGCGGCGCAGCTTCTGGCCCAAGACGTCCGGCGTCCCCGGCTTGGACGGCCAGGGTGCCTCCGTGTCCGGAATCCTGGGTGGGGCAAAAGATCTCGCCTCGGGCGACTGCGTTTACACCAGTCGGCTGTCGGTCAAGTCGCAGCCGTGGCTTTCCGATCACGTCATCTACGGCACCGTCGTCGTCCCGGGCGCGACGTACGCCGCGATGGCACTGGCCGCCGTCGGGCCCCCGGGACGGGTGCAAGACGTCTTCTTCTACGAGCCGATCATCCTGCCGGAGAAGGCCTCCCGCGAAGTGCAGCTGACGCTGCATCCGCTGGAGGAGGGCTTGCAGAACGGCGGGGCCTTCAGCTTCCAGGTGCACAGCCGCCCGTACGGCGCCCGCGATGCCGAATGGTCGCTGAACGCCGACGGCACCCTGCACACCGGCGTCGAGGCTGAGCCGGCGCCCGGTCCGGGGGAGGCCACGGATTCCGTCGACGCGGCCATCGAGCGGATGAACCGCATGCGCCCGCAAGAGCTCTTCGACACCTTCGCCGACATGGAGCTGGCGTGGGGACCCAACTGGTCCGGTTCGTTGAAGTCGCTGTGGCTCGGCGAGGGTGAGGCGATCGGCGACATCACCGTCGGCGACGAACTCGCCGAACATCTCGGAACCGAGCCGATGCATCCGGTGCTGCTCGACCTGTGCACCGGCGTCGCCTTCCCGGCTTTCCCGGCGCTTCTCGCGGCCGAACAGGGCGTGAGCGATCTGTTCTTGCCGCTGCGCTACGGCGCGGTGGAGCTGCGCGAGAAGATGCCCCGGCGGTTCTACTGCCGCGCGAAGTGGCACACCAGCGGCCTGGACAGCGAAACCCAGGTCTTCGATCTCGACTTCCTCGATCGGGATGGCCGCCGCCTGGGCGGGATTCGCGAGTTCACGGTCAAACGCGCGCCCCGCGAGGCGTTACTGCGCGGGCTCGGCGGCGACGCCACCCGGCTGCTCTACGCCCTCGGCTGGCACGAGGTGCCGCCGCCGGCACCGAGCGGTGACGTCGCCGGCGCCGGAAACGCGTTGGGCACCTGGCTGATTGCGGGATTCGAGGAACTGGCGGCCCACGTGCCGGGTTGTGTCTCGTTTGACCGGAACCCGGACTCGGAGCCGCTGGGGCAGCTGCTGGCGCAGGCCCACGAGCGCGGGATGCCCTTCTCGGGCATCGTCTGGCGCGCCACCGGGCCGGGTGCGCGGGAGTCGAGCGCCGAATCCGTCGCGCGGGTGGAGGCCGAAATCGCCCACCTGCTCAGCGCCGTGCACACCCTGCAGGCCGATGGGGCGGTGAAACTTCCGGGCGGGTTGTGGATCGTCACCGAACGGGCCGTGGCGACCGAATCCGGCGAGGCCGTCGACCCGGTGCAGGCGGCGCTGTGGGGACTCGGTCGCACCATCGTCAACGAGGAACCGGCCCTGCGCTGCAGGATGATCGATTGCGACGGCTCGGAGCAGGCCGTGCAGTCGCTGGCCGGCCTGCTCGGCGAACCGTTTGACGAGCCGGAACTCGCTGTGCGCCAAGGGAAGTTCCTGGCACCCCGGCTGTTGCAATGGTCGCGCAGCGGTCATCTCGCGATACCGCGGACAACCGACTACGTGCTGGCGCCCACCGAACGCGGCGCGATCGACAACCTGCGCCTGACCGAGACGGAAGTGTCGCCACCCGACGACGGTTACGTGCAGGTGCGGGTGGAGGCCGCCGGGCTGAACTTCCGCGACGTGCTCAACGTGCTGGGCCTCTACCCGGGCGATCCCGGTCCGATCGGGGGCGACTTCGCCGGTGTCGTCACCGAATTGGGCGGCGGTGTCACCGGACTCGAGGTCGGCCAGCGCGTCTACGGCTTCATGCAGGGCGCGTTTTCCAGCCGGTTCAACGTGCCGGCCCAGCTGCTGGCGCCGATTCCCTCCAACGTGAGCGCCGTGGACGCGGCGACCATTCCCGCCGCGGCGCTCACGGCCCGGCTCGCCTTCGACTGGGCCCAGCTGAAGCCCGGCGACCGGGTGCTCATCCACGCCGCCAGCGGCGGCGTCGGATTGGCCGCCATCCAGATGGCCAAGCAGCACGGCGCGACCGTCTTCGCCACCGCGAGCACCTACAAGCGCGCGACACTGCGCAAGCTGGGTGTGGAGCACGTCTACGACTCGCGCACAACGGATTTCGCCGACCAGATCCTCGCCGATACCGACGGCGCCGGGGTCGACGTGGTGCTCAACAGCCTGACTAACGAGGGCTTCATCGAAGCGACCGTGCGGGCCACCGCCCAGAACGGGCGTTTCGCCGAGATCGCGAAGCGCGACATCTGGACCCCCGAGCAGATGGCGGAGGTCCGTCCCGATATCGCCTACGAGATCGTCGCGCTGGACACGGTTACCCTCCAAGAACCCGAACGCATCCGCGGCTTGCTGGGTGAGGTGTCCGCCGGGTTGGCCGACGGCGAGTGGGTGCCGCTCCCCGCCGAGATCTACCCGCTGACCGAGGCGAAAACGGCGTTCCGCCGGATGCAGCAAGCGCGGCATATCGGGAAGATCGTGCTGCGGATGCCGAACCCGCTGCAGCCGCGCGGCGATCGGAGCTATCTGATCACCGGTGGGCTCGGCGCGATCGGCCTGCACACGGCGTCGTATCTGGCTCAGCTGGGCGCGGGCGACATCGTGTTGACCAGCCGGCGGGCGCCAGATGCCGACGCGCGACGCGCAATCGAGGACATCACCGAGCGCTACCGGTGCCGCATCCACACCTTCGCCGCCGATGTCGGCGACGAGGCGCAGGTCGAGAAGCTGCTGGAGCGGATCCGCACCGAGTTGCCGCCGCTCGCCGGCGTGGTGCATCTGGCGGGCGTGCTCGACGACGCGCTGCTGTCGCAGCAGAACCTGGAGCGCTTCCGAACGACGTTGGCGCCCAAAGCGTTCGGTGCCTGCTACCTGGACCGGTTGACCAAGGGCGACGATCTGGACTTCTTCATCGTGTCGTCCTCGGTGTCCAGCCTGCTCGGTTCGCCGGGGCAGGCCAACTATTCGGCGGCCAACGCGCTGCTCGACGGGCTGGTCTCCCAACGACAGGCGCGGGGCCTGCCGGCGACCGGCGTCAACTTCGGTCCCTGGGCCAAGGGGGGCATGGCGTCCTCGGAGGCCGCGCGCGCCAATATCGGTGCGCAAGGCCTCATTCCGCTGGAACCTTCGGCCGCCCTCGGCGCGCTGGCCGAGGCGGTCGCCAACGGAGCCGCGCAGGCGACGGTCATCAAGGCCAACTGGCAGCGCGCCGCGAAGGTGCTCGGCAGTTCTCGTCCCCCGATTCTCGACCTGGTGCTGCCCAGCGCCACCACGGAGGCCGCGGGTGACAGCGAGCTGCTCCGGCAACTGCAGGAGATACCGGTGGCGCAGCGCGCCGTGTTCATCACCGAGTTCCTGCAGCGCGAGGTGCAGGGCTTCTTGCGGCTCGCGCAACCACCCGCCGCCACCAGCCGCTTCCTGGACCTCGGTACGGATTCGCTGATGGCGGTCGAACTCCGCAACCGGCTGCACAGCCAGTTCGGCGGCGCGTTCACGATCAACGCCACCGCGGTGTTCGACTACCCGACCATCGGAGGCCTCGCCGAGTACCTCGCCGGTCAGCTGCCGGAGTCCGACCCGGACACGGCGGCGGTGGAATCGGTTGCAGCGCCGGAGGAGCCGAGCCCGGAACCGGCGGCGGGGCCAGAGCCGAGTTGATGCCCGGCGGGGTCAGTCGCTGATATCGAATCCGGCGATGACCTTGGTCGGGCGCAGCCGCACCGCCAGCTCGCCGGGAACGGCGTTGCGGCGGCCGAACTCCTCGGCGCGGTCGGCGCCCATGTAGCGGGCACCGGTTCGCGTCGCGATGTCCAGCACATCCTGCGGGTCCTCGCTCACCGATGCCAGGCCTTGCACCTGGACGAACGAGTACGGCGGGTGGGGATCGTCGACGCAGATCACCACCCGTGAATCGCGGGCCAGCGCACGGCCTTTCGACGTGTCCCGTCCGGTGGTGAACGCCAACTGGCCGTCGTCGACCACGAACCACACCGGGGCCACCAACGGCCGCCCGTCGGCGGCGACATAGCCCAGCATCCCGGTGCGGGTGTCGGCCGAGAGGAACTGGACGACCTTGTCGGACAGCTCGGCCATCGGCTACAGCCGGGCCAAGTCGTACTCGCCGAGGTGGTCGATCAGGTTGTGCAGGTGATCCCCGGAGGTGCCCAGCGTGTGCTCGATCGCGGTGAGCCGCGCGGCATAGTGACTGACCGGATATTCGGCCGTCACGCCGATTCCGCCGTGCATCTGGATGGCCTCCTGCGCGATGTGCCGCCCGGACCGGCCGATCTGGACCTTGGCGCGCGAGGCGACGACCGGGTCCAGGTTGCCGTCGGCGATCGACATCGCGGCGTACAGGCTCATGCTGCGCGCCAATTCCAGCGACACGTACATGTCGGCCGCCCGCTGGGTGAGCGCCTGAAACTTGTTGAGCGTGACGCCGAACTGCTTGCGCGTCTTGAGGTAATCGGTGGTCAGCCGCAGCGCCTCCTCCATCGCCCCGACGGCCTCGGAGCACAACGCCGATTGGATGCGCACGAGGGCGTTCCGGATGGCCCCCGAGGCGTCCACCGCTTCGCCGAGGGGTTCCGCGGCCGCGCCGTCCAGATCGATCTGGGCGCCGCGCTGACCGTCGAATGTCGGGTAGGGATGCCGAGTCACGGCGCCCGCGTCGACCAGGAACAGGCCGGTGCCGCCGTCGGGCAACGCGGCGCTGACCACCAGCGCGTCGGCGCAGTCACCGGCGAGCACCGGGTTCTTGCGTCCGGTGAGCGCCCATGAATCGCCTTGCCGCACGGCCTGCGTGGTGACCGCGGCGGTCGGTTTGCGGTGCCCCGGTTCCAGGTGGGCGAACGCCAGCAGCCGTTGCCCGGCCGCGACCTCGTCGAGCTGTTGCTTCTGGGCGTCGCTGCCCAGCTCGGCTATCAGCGCCCCCGGTGCCAGCGCCCCGTGCAGGATCGGCTCGGGGGCCAACCGGCGGCCCACCTCGGTGAGCACCACCATGATCTCGACCTGGCCGGCCTCCTCCGGCTCGAACCCGAGGCCCAGGATCCCGGTGTCGGCGAGCTGACTCCAGACCTCGCGGCTCCAGCCGAGATCGGAGCCGATGACCTTGTTGCGGCTCTCCGGGTCGTAGCTGCGCGAGAGCAGGTCGCGGGTCGTGTCGCGCAGCAGGGCCTGCTCGTCGCTCAACTGAAAGTCCATGACTGCCTCACAATCCGAGAATGGTGGACGCGATGATATTGCGCTGCACCTCGCTGCTGCCGCCGTAGATCGACGTCTTGCGGTAGTTGAGGTAGTGCGGGGCGCTGTGCTGCGCCCAGGAGGGAGAAGCGATTTGGCTCGCTCCGTCACCGTCGACCGGCAGCGCGTCCGGGCCGGCCACCTCGACCAGCAGCTCGGTGGCGATCTGTTGCAGTTGGCTGCCGCGCAGCTTGAGCACCGACGACGCCGGGTTGGGCTGCCCGTCCGCGGAGTCCGAGACCACCCGTGACTGCGTGAGCTCCAGCGCCAGCACCTCGTTCTCGGCCTCGGCGAGGCGCGCCGCGAACAGGGGGTCGTCGAGCAAACCGGTCTCGGTGGCGCGCTTTTTCACCTCGGCCAGGCGCACCTTGGTGCGCCCCACCCCGGCGATGCCGGTGCGTTCGTTGCCCAGCAGGAACTTCGCGTACGTCCAGCCCTGATTCTCTTGCCCGACAAGCTGATTGGCGGGCACCCGGACGTCGGAGAAGAACAATTCGTTGATCTCCTGGCCGCCGTCGATCGTCTTGATGGGCCGCAGCGTGATGCCCGGGGTCTTCATGTCGAAGAGCAGAAACGAGATGCCGGCCTGCCGCTTGGGCGCTTGGGGGTCGGTGCGCACCAGGCAGAAGATCCAGTCCGCGTACTGCCCGAGCGTCGTCCAGGTCTTCTGTCCGTTGACGACGTAGCTGTCGCCGTCCCGGACCGCGGTGGTGCGCAGCGACGCGAGGTCCGAGCCGGCCTCGGGCTCCGAGAATCCCTGGCACCACCAGATGTCGAGGCTGGCCGTGGGCGGCAGGAAGCGTTGTTTGATCTCCTCGGAACCGAATTCGGCGATCACCGGGCCGACCATCTTGGTGTTGAAGTTGAGCGGCTCGGGCACGCACGCCAGTTGCATTTCGTCGGCCCAGATCTGGTGCTGGGTGGGCGTCCAGTCCTTGCCGCCCCACTCGACCGGCCAGTTCGGCACCGCCAGCCCGTGCTCGTGCAGGATCTTGTGGCTGGTGACGATGTCCTCGCGGCGCACCGACGCCGCCCCGGCGCGCACCCGCTCGCGCAGCTCCTCGGGGATCTTCGTGGTGTAGAAGGTGCGAAGCTCATCGCGGAACGCGGCTTCCTCCGGTGTGAGCGCCAACTGCATGGCAGCCTCCTTGGGTCGGGGTGAACGTCGCGACTCATTCCATCTTGACCCATCGGATTCGGTGCCCGTGCACACCCTCGGATTAGTCCACATGCCGGCGCCGCGGCGCCGGCAACGTGGCCGTCGTGGCGGTGAGCGCGCCTACGGTCGGCGCATGCGAACAGAATTGCCCGCCGAGCGGCTGCAGCGCCGGCTCGGGGCGGACCCGGACCCTGACCCCGCGGACGGATCGGGCTCGGACCGCGACGCCGAAGACTCGGGCGAATCGGAAGACCAGAACTCGCTGCTGCCGCGGTGGTTGCCGGACACCGCGGAGAGCCGCGGCTGGGTGGCCACGATGCGCGCCGACCCGGGCCGCGCGGGTGCGATCGCGCTGGCGATCGTGGCCGCGCTGGCCGTGCTGGTCACGGTGTTCACCCTGATGCGTGACCGGCCCGCACCGGTGATGTCGGCCAAGCTGCCCCCGGTGGAGAAGGGCGCAACGGCGACCCCCCGATCCTCGGCGACCCCGGGTGCCGGCCAGCCGGCCGGTGCCGATCGACCGGTGGTGGTGAGCGTGGTCGGCCTGGTGCACACGCCCGGGCTGGTCACCCTGGCGCCCGGCGCGCGCATCGCCGACGCGCTGCAGGCCGCCGGCGGCGCGGTGAACGGCGCCGACACCATCGGGCTGAACATGGCCCGCCCGGTCGGTGACGGTGAGCAGATCGTGGTCGGGCTCGCTCCCGCGCCGGGGCAGCCGGCCGCGCTTGGCAGCTCGGTGGCCCCCGGAACAGCGCCGGTGCCCGCGGCGCGGGGCCCCGCGGGGCCCGTGTCGGGAAGCGTGAAGCCGAAGGCGGGGGAGGCGCTGGACCTCAACACCGCGACCGTCGAGCAGCTGGACGGGCTGCCCGGCGTGGGACCGGTCACCGCCGCGGCGATCGTGTCGTGGCGCCAGGCGAACGGCAAGTTCACCAGCGTCGACCAGCTCGCCGACGTCGATGGCATCGGTCCGGCGCGGCTGGAGAAACTGCGCCCGCTCGTCCGTGTCTGACGCCGGTGGGCAGGCTCGGCGGCGGATCGGCCGGCGCGGACCTCGACGTGCGGCTGGTGGCGCCGGCGATCGCCGGCTGGGTGGTGACCGCCGCCGGGATCTGGTGGCCGATCGGGCGGGCCTTGGCGGCCTGTTGCGTGGTGCTGGTCGCCGCGGGTGCGCTGGGCCGCTGCGCGGCGCGCGGGTCCAGCCGGCGGCGGCTACCGGCGGTCGGGGCGGGGGTGGTGGCGGTCGGTGTGGTGGGGGCGGGGTTCGGGTTGGCTATCGGGCTGCGCGCCGACGCGGCAGGTCGCCACCCGATCGCCGCGGCGTTCGGCACGTCCGCCCCGGTGACGGTCACCCCCACCGAGACGGCGCTGCCGCTCGGCAGCGGACGGGTGATGTTTCGGGCCAACCTGCGGCGGCTGCGCGACGACGAGGCGTCCGGCCGGGTGGTCGTCTTCGCCCGGGCCTCGGACTTCGGCGACCTGATGGTGGGTCAACCGGCGCGGTTTACCGCGCGCATCGGCCGCCCGGCCCGCCGCGACCTGACGGTGGCGGTGCTCAACGCGTCGGGGCGGCCGACACTGGGGACCGCGGGCGCGGTGCAGCGCGCCGCACACCACGTGCGCCGCCGGTTCGCCGCGGCCGCCCGCGACACCCTCCCGGCGGACCAGGCCGCGATGCTGCCCGCGCTGGTCCTCGGCGACACCGCGGCGGTAACCGGCGAGACCAGCCGCGACTTTCGGGCGGCGGGCATGACGCACCTGACCGCCGTGTCGGGGGCCAACGTCACGATCGTGTGCGCTGCGGTGCTGTTCTCGGCCCGGTTGATCGGCCCGCGCGCCGCCGTCGCGCTGGCCGCCGTCGCCCTGGTGGCGTTCGTCATCGTCGTGCAGCCGACGGCGAGCGTGCTGCGGGCGGCGGTAATGGGCGCGATCGCGTTGACCGCGATGCTGTCTTCCCGTCGGCGCCAAGCGATCCCGGCGCTGGCGGCCACCGTGCTGATATTGCTGGCGGTCGCTCCGCACCTGGCGGTCGACGTGGGCTTCGCGCTGTCGGTGCTGGCGACGGCCGCATTGGTGGTCATCGCGCCCGCCTGGTCGCGGCGCCTAGTCGGCAGGGGCTGGCCCAAGCCGCTGGCGGACGCGCTCGCCGTCGCGTGCGCCGCGCACGCGGTGACCGCCCCGCTGGTCGCCGGGATCTCGGGCCGGGTCAGCCTGGTGGCGGCGGCGGCCAACCTCGCGGTGGCGCCCGTGATAGCGCCGATCACCGTGCTGGGCAGCGCGGCGGCCGCCGGTTGTCTGGTGTGGCCCGCCGGTGCGCAGCTGTTGATCCGGTTCAGCGGGCCCGAGCTGTGGTGGGTGTTGCACGTGGCGCGGTGGTCGGCCGGCGTGCCGGCGGCGACGGTGCCCGTTCCGGCCGGTGCGCCCGGCGTGGTGGTGGTCGCCGCGGGCACGACGCTGGTGCTCGTGGTGGCGATGCTGCTGTGGCCGCGGCGCTGGTTTCGCCGGTCGCTCGGGCTCGCCGGTTCGGCGCTCGTCGCGTGCTGGCTGGCCTGGTGGGTCGCCACCGTCAGTCCCGTCGGTCCGGCGTGACACCATCGTGGGGTGAGCGAGGTTGCGCACCACCTGCACCTGGTGTTGGGGGACGAGGAGCTGCTGGTCGAGCGGGCGGTGGCCGACGTGTTGCAGTCGGCGCGCAAGCGCGCGGGCGGTTCCGAGAACCCGGACGTCCCGGTGAGCAGGATGCGGGCCGGCGACGTGAGTACCTACGAACTCGCCGAACTGCTGAGCCCGTCGCTGTTCGCCGACGAGCGCATCGTCGTGCTGGAGGCGGCGGCCGAAGCGGGCAAGGAAGCGGCCGCGATGATCGCCGCGGCCGCCGCCGACGTCCCGGCGGGCACGGTGCTGGTAGTGGTGCACTCCGGCGGCGGGCGGGCCAAGGCGCTGGCCGGCGAGCTGCAGTCGCTGGGCGCCGAGGTCCACCCGTGCGCACGGATCACCAAGCTCGGCGAGCGCATCGACTTCATCCGTAAGGAGTTCCGTGAGCTGCGGGTCAAGGTGGACGAGGAGACCGTGACCGCCCTGCTGGACGCCGTCGGCTCCGACGTGCGCGAGCTGGCCGCCGCGTGCTCACAGCTGGTCGCCGACACCGGGGGTGACGTCAATGCCGCCGCGGTGCGGCGCTATCACAGCGGAAAGGCGGAGGTGAAGGGCTTTGACATCGCCGACAAGGCCGTGACCGGCGACGTCGCGGGAGCCACCGAGGCGCTGCGGTGGGCGATGCTGCGCGGCGAACCGCTGGTGGTGCTGGCCGACGCGCTGGCCGAGGCCGTGCACAGCATCGGCCGGGTGGGTCCGCTCTCCGGCGACCCGTATCGCCTCGCGGCGCAACTGGGGATGCCGCCCTGGCGGGTGCAGAAGGCCCAGAAACAGGCCCGGCGCTGGTCGCGCGACACGGTGGCCACCGCGATGAGGGTCGTGGCGGAGCTCAACGCCAACGTCAAGGGAGCCGTCGCCGACGCGGACTACGCGCTGGAATCCGCGGTCAGGCAGGTTGCCGAATTGGTCGCCGACCGGGGCCGCTGAAGGGCCCCGTGGCGGCTCAGAGCTTGTTGAGGGCTTGCGCCAGGGCCGACTTCTTGTTGGCCGCCTGGTTCTTGTGGATGACGCCCTTGCTGGCCGCCTTGTCCAGCTTGCGGTTGGTCGACACCAGCAGCTCGGCGGCCTTCTCCTTGTCGCCGGAGTGGGCGGCCTCGCGGAACGCGCGCACGGCGGTGCGCAGCGAGGACTTGACCGCCTTGTTACGCAGGCGGGCGCGCTCGTTTGTCTTGATGCGCTTTTGCTGCGACTTGATGTTGGCCACGCGTCAGTTCCTTCTTCAAGATCGGTGTTTTGCCCCGGGCGCCCCACACCCGATCGCGACTGCCCAGGTTAGCAGTCGGTTACGTTTTCTCCCAAAAGGGGAAACCGTGGCCTGCCGTAACGCCAATTTAAGGCAGCATCTCTAAAGTGAGTCTTCCGAGCCAGCTTGAGGCAACCAGGCGGGGACCGCGCGGCGCGGCGGGGCGCCCGGACGCGCGCGCCGAGCGCATTTTCGGCGGCTACAACGAGTCGGACGCCTACTCGATGGCCTTCGACGAGATGTTCGACGCCCAGGGCACCGTGCGGGGCCCGTACAAGGGCATCTACGCCGAGCTCGCGCCTTCCGACGCCTCCGAGCTCAAGGCCCGCGCCGAGGCGCTGGGCCGCGCGTTCATCGACCAGGGCATCACGTTTTCGCTGTCGGGCCAGGAGCGGCCGTTTCCGCTGGACCTGGTGCCCCGGGTGATCTCGGCCGCCGAGTGGAGCCGGCTGGAACGCGGCATCACCCAGCGGGTCAAGGCCCTCGAGATGTATCTCGACGACATCTACGGCGATCAGGAAATCCTGAACGACGACATCATCCCGCGCCGCCTGATCACGTCCTGCGAACATTTCCACCGGCAGGCCTTCGGCATCGTCCCGCCCAACGGCGTGCGCATCCACGTCGCCGGCATCGACCTGATCCGCGACGAAAAAGGCAACTTCCGCGTCCTCGAGGACAACCTGCGCTCACCCTCGGGCGTGTCGTACGTCATGGAGAACCGGCGCACCATGGCGCGGGTCTTCCCCAACCTGTTCGCCACCCACCGGGTGCGCGCCGTGGACGACTACTCGTCGCACCTGCTGCGCGCGCTGCGCAACTCCGCGGCCACCAACGAGGCCGATCCCACCGTTGTCGTGCTGACTCCAGGCGTGGCGAACTCGGCCTACTTCGAGCATTCGCTGCTGGCCCGGCAGATGGGGGTCGAGCTCGTCGAGGGCCGCGACCTGTTCTGCCGCGACAACCAGGTGTACATGCGCACCACCGAGGGCGAGCGGCAGGTGGACGTCATCTACCGGCGCATCGACGACGCGTTCCTCGACCCGCTGCAGTTTCGCGCCGACTCGGTGCTGGGCGTGGCCGGCCTGGTCAACGCCGCGCGCGCCGGCAACGTCGTCATCTCCAGCGCCATCGGCAACGGCGTGGGCGACGACAAGCTCGTCTACACCTACGTGCCGACCATGATCGAGTACTACCTCGGCGAGAAGCCGCTACTGGCCAACGTCGAGACCTACCGGTGCTGGCTGGACGACGAACGCGAAGAGGTGCTGGACCGGATCGACGAGCTGGTGCTCAAGCCGGTCGAGGGATCCGGCGGCTACGGCATCGTGTTCGGGCCGGAGGCCTCCGACAAGGAGCTGGCCGCCATGGCCAAGAAGATCCGCGACGATCCGCGCAGCTGGATCGCGCAGCCGATGATGGAACTGTCGACCGTGCCGACGCAGGTGGGAAGCACGCTGGCGCCCCGCTACGTCGACCTGCGGCCGTTCGCGGTCAACGACGGCAACGACGTGTGGGTGCTGCCCGGCGGATTGACCCGGGTGGCCCTGGTCGAGGGCTCGCGGGTGGTCAACTCCAGCCAGGGCGGCGGCTCGAAGGACACCTGGGTGCTGGCGCCGCGGGCCGCGTCCGGCGCGCGGGAGCTGGGCGCCGCCGAGGTGGTCCGGTCGCTGCCGAAGTCCATCCCGGACCCGGTGCTCGACGGCGCGCCGCGGTTGTCGCAGCAGCAACCGCAGCCGACGGAAATTCCCGACGAGCAACCCCAGCAGCAGCAACAACAGAGGCTGCGCTGATGCTGGCCCGCAACGCCGAGGCGCTCTACTGGATCGGTCGCTACGTCGAGCGCGCCGACGACACCGCACGGATCCTGGATGTGGCGCTGCACCAACTGCTCGAGGACTCCAGCGTCGACCCCGACCAGGCGTCCCGGCTGCTGTTGCGGGTGCTGGGCATCGACCCACCCGATCACGACCTGGACGTCTGGTCGCTGACCGACTTGGTGGCCTTCAGCACCAACATTTCCGGCGGCTGTTCGATCGTCGACGCCATCACGGCGGCGCGGGAGAACGCGAAGTCCGCCCGCGAGGTGACCTCCATCGAGATCTGGGAGTGCCTCAACACCACCTACCATGCCCTGGCCGAACGCGAGCGAGCCGCCAAACGCCTTGGGCCACATGAATTCCTGTCGTTCATCGAGGGCCGGGCGGCCATGTTCGCCGGCCTGGCCGATTCGACGTTGTCGCGCGACGACGGATACCGCTTCATGCTGCTGGGGCGCGCGATCGAGCGGGTCGACATGACGGTGCGGCTGCTGCTGTCGCGGGTCGGGGACAGCGCGTCGTCCCCGGCGTGGGTGACGCTGCTGCGTTCGGCGGGTGCGCACGACACCTACCTGCGCACCTACCGCGGCGTGCTCGATGCCGGCCGGGTGGTCGAATTCATGTTGCTGGACCGCCTGTTTCCGCGATCGGTGTTCTACTCGCTGCGGCTGGCCGAACACAATCTCGAAGAGCTGCTGCACAATCCGCAGAGCCGAATCGGCTCCACCACCGAGGCGCAGCGCCTGCTCGGGAAGGCCCGCAGCGAACTGGAATTCGTGCAACCCGGCGTGCTGCTCGAGTCGTTGGAGAGCCGCCTGGCCGGCTTGCAGCGGACCTGCAGCGATGTCGGAGAAGCGTTGTCGCTGCAGTACTTTCACGTCACACCGTGGGTGGCATGGTCGGACGCCGGCCAGCGCGGCCGGCTGGTCACCCGGCAGGGCGAAAACTGATGTGGCGGCTGCGGGTGGTGCATACCACCGGCTACGCCTACCAGTCGCCGGTCACCGCCTCCTACAACGAAGCCCGCCTGACCCCCCGCTCGGACACCCGGCAAAACGTCATCCTCAACCGGATCGAAACCATCCCCGCGACGCGCTCCCACCGCTACATCGACTATTGGGGAACCGCCGTCACCGCGTTCGACCTGCACGCGCCGCACACCGACCTCACGGTGACGTCCTCCTCGGTCGTCGAGACCGAGCGGGGAGAGCCGGCGGTGGCGGAGGTGAGCTGGAGCGATTTGCACTCCGCTGCCGTGATCGATCGCTTCGACGAACTGCTGCGCCCCACGGCGCACACCCCGACGAGCAAACGCGTCGCGTCCGTGGCCAAAAAACTCGCCAAGTCCTACGACCCCGCCGAGGCCGTCGTCGCGGCGGGCAAGTGGGTGCGCGACGAGCTGGACTACCTGCCCGGGACCACGGGCGTGCACACGTCCGGGCTGGACGCGCTGAACGAGGGCAAGGGCGTCTGTCAGGACTTCGTGCATCTGTCGCTGATGGTGTTGCGCGGCATGGGAATTCCCGCGCGCTACGTGTCGGGCTATCTGCACCCCAAACGCAACGCCGCCGTCGGGGACACCGTGGACGGGCGCAGCCACGCCTGGATCCAGGCCTGGACCGGTGGCTGGTGGAATTTTGACCCCACCAACGACAGCGAGATCACCGAGCAGTACGTCAGCGTGGGCGCCGGGCGCGACTACACCGACGTCTCCCCGCTCAAGGGGATCTACTCCGGGGAAGGGGCGACGGATCTCGACGTGATCGTGGAGGTCACCCGGCTGGCCTAGCCCGAAGCGGTGCGGCTAGCCGTGCGCGCCCGGCAGACCCAACAGCTTGCCGCCCACGCCGCCGGCTCGCTGGGCCTGACCGGATTGTTGGCGTGGCCGCTGTCGCGCCCCGACGTCAGCGCCGACGCCGCGCTGGTGCGCGCGCTGTACTTCCTCGTCTTTCTGGTCGGCGGCCCGGGGCACATCGTGGCGCTGGGGCTGCTGGTGGCGGGCATCGCGGTGCCGGGCCTTGCGATGGGCCTGACGGCGCGGCCGGTGGCCTGGGCCGGCCTGGCGACGGCCGCGCTCGCCGAATCGGCGGTTTTGGTGCTGGTGTGGCCGCGGTGCGGGCCGATCCTGCCGATCGCGCGGGTCTCGGCGTCGGTCTGGCTGGTGGTGGCCGGCGCGCTACTGCCGCGCGGTGACCTCGACCCGAAGTAGGTCGTCGCCCAGCTCGATGCGCCCGCCGAATTCGGCGGCGGCCAGCGCCCGCCACTGCTCCTCTTGCCCGGGCACCAGCGCCGGCACGTAGTGCGTCATCACCAGGGTGCCCACGCCCGCCCGGGCCGCCGTCGCGGCGGCCTCCTGCACCGACGAGTGGTAGTCGCAGATGTCCTGCAGCCGCTGCTGCGGGATGTTGACGACGATGTCCTTGCGGATCACGGTGTGCACCAAGCCGTCCGCGCCCCGGGCCAATTCGTCCAGGCCGGCGCACGGCACGGTGTCCCCGGCCAGCACCACCGACGTGGCCCCGGAGTCGACGCGGAAGCCGATGGTCGGCGCCACCGGCCGGTGATCGGTCGGCGCCACCCGGATCGACACCCCGTCGCGGTCCCACACGGGGCCCTCGGTGAATTCGTGCACCTCGACCGCGGGCGGATCGTTGAGATCGGCGTGGTGGGCGATCCGGTAGCCGATGTCATGGCCGAACGCCTTCAGCGTCGCCTCCACCGTCTCCGCGGTGCCGGGCGGCCCGATGATGGGCAGCGGCGCCGGGTCGGGCGCGAACGTGCTGATCCACCGGGTGATGAGCAGGTCGCCGAGGTCGCCGATGTGGTCGCTGTGCAGGTGGGTGAGCAGCAGCGCCGACAATCCGGCGGCGCCCACGCCGACCGCGGCCGCCCGCTGCAGGACGCCCCGCCCGCAATCCACCAGCAACACCTGCCCGCCGGCCCGCACCAGGGTCGACGGCCCGGCGCGGTTGGGGTCGGGGATCGGGCTTCCCGTTCCCAGCAAAGTGATCTCGATCATTGCCCTATCCTCGCAAGCCGCGACGGGGCGCAGTGGCGTTTGACCGATCCGGGTTTGGGCCGGGCATCTGCGGGTATGGGAGCGCCCGGTTGCGGTTCTCGTGGCGGCTTTCCCGGCGCGCGACTTAGCCGTAGCCTGGTGTGAAGCGGATCACAACCGGCTGGAGGCCTGATGCGGATAGCGGACGTCTTGCGGAACAAGGGCGCGGCGGTGGTGACGATCAACCCGGAGGCGACGGTCAAGGAGTTGCTTGCCGGCCTCGCCGAGCAAAACATCGGTGCCATGGTGGTGGTCGGCGACGACGGCGTCGTCGGCATCGTCTCCGAACGTGACGTCGTGCGCCAACTGCACACGCACGGCGCCAGTGTGCTGTCCCGGCCGATCTCAAAGATCATGACCGCGAACGTCGCCACCTGCACAAAATCCGACACGGTCGACTCGTTGAGCGTGCTGATGACGAAGAACCGGGTGCGTCACGTGCCGGTGCTGGACGGCAAGAAGCTGATCGGCATCGTCAGCATCGGAGACGTGGTGAAGACCCGGATGGAAGAGCTCGAGGCCGAGCAGCAGCAGCTGCAGTCCTACATCACCCAGGGCTGACCCGCCGCTGCGCCGAACGTGCACTCAGGGCGGGAATTCGGGCGATTTTCCGCCGTGGCTACACGCTCGGCGAGGCGCTGGCTAGCTAGCTCCAGGCGTACTCCGCGCGCAGCCGCGCGGCCACCACGTCGAAGATCTCGCGGTCCAGGATGGCGCCCTCGCGGCGAATGCTCTCCTCGGGCACGTCGAGCACCCGGTCGAGCCGGACCCAGCTTTCCCGGCCCTCGTAATCCCAAGCGCCCGCACCGATCCCGACCCAATCGCGGTCGCCGGCGTGCCGCTCCTGGCTGGACACCACCAGCCCTAGCAGGACGCGGCGGTCGCGGCCCACGACGAGGACGGGGCGGTCCTTGCCGCGGCTGGGATCGTCCTCGTAGACCACCCACGTCCAGACGATCTCGCCGGGATCGGCGCGGCCGTCGAGGTTCGGGGCGTAGACGAGCTTGCGCGCCCGCTGGGCGGTCGGGAAGCTGGCGCTGGTCACCGGCCGGCCCGCGGCGATGGCCACGGGCGGTTGCGGTGCGGCAGCGGCGATGACGTTCGCGGTGATCTTCACGGCCTGCTGCAGTTCCCGCGCGACGACCTGGGCGGTCTGCGCGTAGATCACCGCATTGCGGGCGAACCGCTGGAACGTCTTCCACTGGGATTTGCGGGACGACGCCATATTCGCAGCATAGACGCGGGCGCCCGGGCGCGATTGTGTCCAAGTAGGTCCCAGCCACCCCGCACGGATACCCTGGACACACCGGCGAACCGCCGCTCACCCGGCCTCGCGCGGGCCCAGACCAGGAGATTCCCATCAGCAGTTTCGCCGACAAGACCTTCACCCCGCCGGCGCAGATTCGGAATTTCTGCATCATCGCTCACATCGACCACGGCAAGTCGACGCTGGCGGACCGGATGCTCCAGCTCACCGGCGTCGTCGACGAGCGGTCGATGCGCGCCCAGTACCTGGACCGGATGGACATCGAACGCGAGCGCGGGATCACCATCAAGGCCCAGAACGTGCGCCTGCCGTGGAAGGTTGCCGAGCAGGATTACGTTCTGCACCTGATCGACACGCCGGGTCACGTCGACTTCACCTACGAGGTGTCGCGCGCGCTGGAGGCCTGCGAGGGCGCCATCCTGCTGGTCGATGCGGCCCAGGGCATCGAAGCGCAGACCCTGGCCAACCTCTACCTCGCGCTGGACCGCGACCTGACGATCATCCCGGTGCTCAACAAGATCGACCTGCCGGCCGCCGACCCGGATCGCTACGCCGGCGAGATCGCCCACATCATCGGCTGCGAACCGGGCGACGTGCTGCGCGTGTCCGGCAAGACCGGCCAGGGCGTGCCGGAACTGCTCGACGAGGTGGTCCGTCAGGTGCCGCCACCGCAGGGCGACGCCGACGCGCCCACCCGCGCAATGATCTTCGACTCGGTCTACGACATCTACCGCGGCGTGGTGACCTACGTGCGCGTGGTGGACGGCAAGATCACCCCGCGCGAGCGCATCGCGATGATGTCTACCGGCGCCACCCACGAGCTGCTCGAGGTCGGGATCGTCTCGCCCGAACCCAAGCCCAGCGCGGGCCTGGGCGTGGGGGAGGTGGGCTACCTGATCACCGGCGTCAAGGACGTCCGCCAGTCCAAGGTCGGCGACACGGTGACCACCGCCCGCCACGGCGCCACCGAGGCGCTGACGGGCTACCGCGAGCCCAAGCCGATGGTGTACTCGGGGCTGTATCCCGTCGACGGCTCCGACTACCCCGACCTGCGCGACGCCCTGGACAGGCTGCAGCTCAACGACGCCGCCCTGACCTACGAGCCGGAGACGTCGGTGGCGCTGGGCTTCGGGTTCCGCTGCGGCTTTCTGGGCCTGCTGCACATGGAGATCACCCGCGAACGCCTGGAGCGCGAGTTCGACCTGGACCTGATCTCGACCTCCCCGAACGTCGTCTACCGCGTCGTCAAAGAGGACGACTCGCAGATCGTCGTGACCAACCCGTCGGACTGGCCGGACGGCAAAATCCGCACGGTGTACGAGCCGGTGGTGAAGACGACCATCATCGCGCCCAGCGAATTCATCGGCACGATCATGGAACTGTGTCAGTCCCGCCGCGGTGAGCTCGGGGGCATGGATTATCTGTCGCCCGAACGGGTGGAACTGCGCTACACCATGCCGCTCGGCGAGATCATCTTCGACTTCTTCGACTCCCTGAAGTCGCGCACCCGCGGCTACGCCAGCCTCGACTACGAGGAGGCCGGCGAGCAGGAGGCCGAACTGGTCAAGGTCGACATCCTGCTGCAGGGCGAGGCCGTCGACGCGTTCAGCGCGATCGTGCACAAGGATTCGGCCTACGCCTACGGCAACAAGATGGCCACCAAGCTCAAGGAGCTCATCCCGCGCCAGCAGTTCGAGGTGCCGGTGCAGGCCGCGATCGGCTCGAAAATCATTGCGCGCGAGAACATCCGGGCGATCCGCAAGGACGTGCTGTCCAAGTGCTACGGCGGGGACATCACCCGCAAACGCAAACTTCTGGAAAAGCAGAAGGAAGGCAAGAAGCGGATGAAGACCATCGGCCGCGTCGAGGTGCCGCAGGAGGCGTTCGTCGCCGCGCTGTCCACCGACGCGGCCGGGGACAAGGGTAAAAAGTAGCCGTGCGGAGAATCTGGGCGGCGATGGCGTTGCTACTGGTCGCCGCGTTGGCGGCGGGCTGCGGCACGGTGGTGGGTGGCACCGCGAAGCCGGCGCCGAATCTGAAGCCGCGGCCGCTCACCGGTGCGACCGTCAAGCAGGTGCTCCTCGACGGGGCCACGCTGTCGCGGATGCTCAGCCAGCCCTTTGTCGCCCGCAACCCACCCGAGTTCGGCGGTCCCGAAACGCTGTATCACAAGGACGAGACGGTGTCGCCGGCCGGTTGCCTGGGCGTGACCGCGATGCTGCAGAAGAGTGTCTACCTGTCCGGCCCGCAACCCGCCGACGTCAAAGACGTTGCGTCGGAGTCATGGTGGAACAACGGCGAACCGGCGCAGGTGCTCACCGTGATCGAGGGCGTGGTGACGTTGCCCTCGGCCGCGCAGGCCGCCGCGCTGTTCGCGCAGTTCTCGCAGCAGTGGCAGCAGTGCGCGGGCACCACGATGACGGAACAAACCGGCCTGATCAGCACGACGAACTCGATCAGCGACGTCCGGGTTGCCGATGCCTCGAATACCATTGTCGCCGCGACCAATACGGCGACGTCGACGCTGCCCAACATGCCACCCCTGCGACCGACGCCTCAGGCGCGAGCCCTCGGTGTCCAGTCAAACTGCCTGGTCGAGGTCGAGGTGGTCTTCTTCGGCGAGCGACGCCAGTCCGACCCGGGATCGGGCAGCGTCGACACCAGCGCCGTCGACATCGCGCACGCCATGATGGACAGGGTCAACGCCCTGGGCTGACGCGGGCGCTGAAAAGAGCCTGAGACCTCGCTGCGGCTGGCCTGTGTTTCCGGCGCGCCGCGGTGCGCCTTCGGGAAACGAGGCATAAAATCACGGTGAACAAAAGGTTAACGACTACGCCGAGGTGATCGCATGAAACACCGCTGGCTCTTGGTAGTCCCGTTGACTGTCGTGATGTTCGTTGCCGGCTGCGCGGTGCACGTCGGCGGCACGGCGACGCCGGCGCCGGGCCTGGCGCCGCGATCGCTGGGCGGGCCGGCCGTCGACCATGTGCTGCTGGGCGATGAAACGCTCTCGCGAATCCTCAAGCAGCCCTTGGACCTTGACCTTCGTTTTCCGCCACAGTTCGGCGGCGCCGAGGCGTTGCAGGACGCTGGAACGGCGTTGCCCGACCGCTGCCTCGGGGTCGTCGCGATGCTGCAGCAGGGCGTCTACGAATCCAGCGAGGTCGAAGAGGTCGCGGTTGCGGCGTGGCGGCACGCCACTAAACCCGCGGATGTGACCGACGTCAAGGAGGGCGTGGTCAGCCTGCCCACTGCCGCCGATGCCGACGCGTTGTTCGCGACGTTTTCTCGGCAATGGCAGGCCTGCGATGGCGCGCGGACGTCCTTGCCGGGCGGCGTGTTCCGGCTCAAGGGCAGGATCACCGACGTGCAGACCGCTGATTCCGTTGTGGCGGCCACGATTTGGGAGGGGTGGCGGTCGCCCGATCCGGATTCGGTGTCCATCCCGGCGCGGCGCGCGATTGCGGTGCGCGGCAATTGCCTCATCGAGGTCGAGGTGGATTTCTTCAATTCCGCGCGACCGCCGGCGCACGGGCCGGCCGACATCGACGACAGCGCCGTCGAGATCGCGCGCTCCATGATGGACAGGATCGGCGCGCTGATCTGAGGCGCCCCGTCACATGGGCGCGTTCGCGGGCTGGAAGCCGCCGGTGCTGTCGGCCTCTTCCTCGGCCCGGATGACGTGGACCACGGCGTTGATCAACGCCAGGTGGGTGAACGCCTGCGGGAAGTTGCCCAGATGCCGTCCGGTGCGCGGCTCGATCTCCTCGGCGTAGAGGTGCAGCGGGCTGGCGTAGGACAGCAGCCGCTCGCACAACCGCTTGGCGCGGCCCACCTCGCCGATCTCGACCAGCGCCGACACCAGCCAGAACGAGCAGATCGTGAACGTGCCCTCCTCGCCGGACAGCCCGTCGTCGGTCTCCTCCACCCGGTAGCGCAGCACCAGGCCTTCCTCGGTGAGTTCGTTGGCGATCGCCAGCACGGTATTGCGCACTCGCGGGTCGTCGGGCGGCAGGAACCGGGTCAGCACCACCAGCAGCAGCGAGGCGTCCAGCGCGTCGCTGCCGTAGCGCTGGGTGAACACGCCGCGCGAATCCACCCCGTGCTCGAGGATGTCGGCCTTGATCTCTTCGGCGATGGCCCGCCACTGCTGGGCGTAGCTCTTCTCGCCCTGCCGCTCGGCGAGCTTGGTCCCGCGGTCGAGCGCCACCCAGCACATCACCTTCGACGACGTGAAGTGCTGCGGCTCCCCGCGCACCTCCCAGATGCCGCGGTCGGGCTCACGCCAGTGCTTGATCGCCTCTTCCACCTGCTTCTTCAGCACCGGCCACAGGGTCTCCGGGATCTGCTCGCGCGACTTGGCGTGCAGGTAGAACGAGTCCAGGATCGAGCCCCAGATGTCGTGCTGCACCTGGTCGTAGGCGCCGTTGCCGATGCGCACCGGCCGGGCGTGGTCGTAGCCGGAGAGGTGGTGCAGCTCGTCTTCGACCAGGCTGCGCTCCCCGCCGACGCCGTACATCACCTGCAGCGGGTGCCGCTCGTTGCTGTTGGCGCCGGAGACGTCGGCGATGAACGCGAAGAAGTCGTCGGCCTCCCGGTCCAGTCCCAGGGTGTACAGGCCCCACAACGCGAACGTCGAGTCGCGGACCCAGGCGTAGCGGTAGTCCCAGTTGCGCTCGCCGTGCGGCGTCTCCGGAAGCGAGGTGGTGCTGGCCGCCAGCAGCGCGCCCGTGGGTGAGTAGGTCAACCCTTTCAGCGTGAGCGCGCTGCGCTGCAGGTAGGCCCGCCACGGGTGGTCGGGGAAGTTGCCGATGTTGATCCACTGCCGCCAGCACTCGGTGGTCTGCCACATCTTGTCGGCGGCCTCTTCGTAGGTCTGCGGCGCGGGGTGCTTGGTCCAGCTCAGGGCGACGAAGATGTCGTCGCCCTCTTTCATCCGGGTGCGGGCGCGCGCTTCGCGGCCCTCCAGCCCGATGCGCAGGTTGGTGGTCAGCCGCAGCGTCGGGTGGGCGTCCGGTTGCCGGGTGGCGCGGGCGATGGCCTCGCCGTACGCGTTGGCCGAGTATTCCCAGGTGGAGCCGACGCGGTGGTAGTCGAATGCCGGCTCGCAGCTCATCATCAGCTCGACGGTGCCGCTGACGCAGCGCACGGTGCGCAGCAGGATGTGCTCGGCGTCCCAGTCCATCGGGGTGCGGCGATGGGTTCGCGACCGCCGCTCGATGTCGTGCCACTTGCCCATCACCAGGGCGTCGCGCACGATCAGCCAGCCGGTGTGGGTCTGCCAGGTGGTCTCCATGATCAGGCTGCCCGGGAGGTAGCGGCGGGCCGACGGCACCGAGACGCCGTACGGGCCGAGCCGGAAATGCCCCGCGCTGCGATCCAGGATCGCGCCGAACACGCTCGGCGAATCGGGCCGGGGCACGCACAGCCATTCCACCGACCCGGCGGGGGAGATCAGGCACGTCGTCTCCCAGTCGGACAGGAACGCGTAATCGGCGATCGGGGGAAACGGGTTCCGCAGTGACGTGCTGGCCGTGAGCGGCGCGGGCGCGTTGAAATCGATCGGCGAGGGCAGCACCGTGTCGCGGGCGGTGTCGAAAGCTTCCAGAGCGGGCTCCCCGGGAGCGCCGTCGGCCGGCTGGTCGGCGGGTTGGGCGTGCAGAACCATCCCGACATCATCGACTGTGAACCCGCCCGGCGTCCAATGTTTGCAGCGGATGTCGGATTTAGCCGGCGTCGGCGGTATCGCCGAATCACGCGGAATGCCGCCGGGTTTTCCCTCACCGTGACTTTTACGCCGACCCGCGCCGGCACCGGGCCTTGGATCCGCGCGGCGCGCGCGCCGGTGCGCGATCCGCCCACGTTGGTTTGACGGTCCCGGGGCGAATAGGGTGAGCCGGGTGAGCGCGTTCCTGAATTGGTGGGACGGCAACGAGCTGTGGCTTTCCGGCCTGCCGTTCGTGCTGCAGGCCCTGATCGTGATGCCGATCGTGTTGGCGGTGGCCTACCTCGCGGCGACCGTGCTCGACGGCCTGCTCGGGCGGGGCATCAAGTTGATGCGCCGGATCCGGCACGCCGATGAGGCGCCCGGGTAACGCGCATGCCCCGGTCACACGTGACCTTGATTCTGATCACGCTCGTCGTGCTGGTGATCGTCGCGTGGCTGGCGACGCACTGACAAGACGGGTCCAGCGGATCCTGTTAGGCTTCGCGACATGCACGAGGCGACCGGTGTTTTCGAATGCGCCGTCTTCGTGCACTGTTGTCGCTGACTCCCAAACCCCGTGCGCGGTCTGGTCTGGAGTCGTGAACTCTCCTGCATCGCTAACCGCCTTTCCGCCGCACCGGGACCGAGGAACCAAGTCCCGCACTGAAAGGCCCCCAATGCTCAACGACATCGGCAGCGCCCCGCGCCGGCCGGTTCTCCGGTGTGTCGCGCCGCTGGCGCTCATCGTCGGTGTCGTCGCCGCGTGCGCGGGTGGCCCCAGCGACGTCGTGGGGGGCGGCGGGCCGGGCAACGCGCGCACCAGCATCACCCTGGTGGCCTATTCGGTCCCAGAACCGGGCTGGAGCAAGGTGATTCCCGCGTTCAACGCCTCGGAGGAGGGCAAGGGCGTGCAGGTGATCGCCTCGTATGGCGCCTCCGGTGACCAGTCCCGCGGCGTTGTCGACGGTAAGCCGGCCGACGTGGTGAACTTCTCCGTCGAACCGGACATCGCGCGATTGGTCAAGGCCGGCAAGGTTTCCAAGGACTGGAACACCGACGCCACCAAGGGGATCCCCTTCGGGTCGGTGGTAACCCTGGTGGTGCGCAAGGGCAATCCGAAGAACATCAGGGACTGGGATGACCTGCTGCGGCCCGGGGTCGAGGTCATCACGCCCAGCCCGCTGAGTTCGGGCTCGGCCAAGTGGAACCTGCTCGCCCCGTACGCCGTCAAGAGCCAGGGCGGCAACAACGCCCAGGCGGGGGTCGACTTCGTCGGCAAGCTGGTGCGCGAACACGTCAAATTGCGTCCCGGGTCGGGCCGGGAGGCCACCGACGTGTTCGTCCAGGGCAGTGGCGACGTGTTGATCAGCTACGAGAACGAGGCGATCGCCACAGAGCGGGCCGGCAAACCCGTCGAGCACGTCAACCCGCCGCAGACCTTCAAGATCGAGAACCCGGTTGCGGTGGTGAGCACCAGCTCTCACCTGAATGCCGCCGTCGCCTTCAAGAACTTCCAGTACACCGCCGCGGCGCAAAAGGTGTGGGCGCAGGCCGGCTTCCGGCCGGTCGATCCGGCCGTGGCCGCCGACTTCCGCGGCCAGTATCCGGCGCCGGCGAAACTGTGGACGATCGCCGACCTCGGGGGTTGGGGGACAACGGATCCGCAGCTGTTCGACAAGAGCACCGGCAGCATCACCAAGATCTACACGCAGGCCACCGGATGACGGCCACCGTGACGCCCGAGTACCAGGCCCCGGCGGGCGCCTGGCGGCTGCGCGGATCCGGAACCACGTCACTGCGCGTCGGCGTTGCGACGCTGTGGCTTTCGGTGATCGTGCTGCTGCCGCTGGCCGCCATCGCGTGGCAGGCGGCCGCCGGCGGCTGGCACGCCTTCTGGCTGGCGGTCACGTCGAACGCCGCGCTGGAGTCGTTCAGGGTGACGCTGACCATCTCCGCCGGGGTGACGGCCGTCAACGTGATCTTCGGCCTGCTGATCGCGTGGGTGCTGGTGCGCGACGACTTCTTCGGCAAGCGGCTGGTCGACGCGATCATCGACCTGCCGTTCGCGCTGCCCACGATCGTGGCCAGCCTGGTGATGTTGGCGCTCTATGGCAACAACAGCCCGGTGGGCCTGCACCTGCAGCACACCGCCTGGGGGGTGGCGGTCGCGCTGGCTTTCGTCACGTTGCCCTTTGTGGTGCGCGCCGTTCAGCCGGTGCTGCTGGAGATGGATCGGGAGACCGAGGAGGCGGCCGCGTCGCTGGGCGCCAGCGGCCCGAAGGTCTTCACCTCGGTCATGTTGCCGTCCCTGACGCCCGCCCTGTTGTCCGGTGCCGGGCTGGCCTTCTCGCGTGCGATCGGCGAGTTCGGGTCGGTGGTGCTGATCGGCGGCGCGGTCCCCGGCAAGACCGAGGTGTCGTCACAGTGGATACGGACGCTGATCGAAAACGATGACCGCACCGGTGCCGCCGCGATATCGATTGTGCTGCTGGCCATCTCGTTCCTCGTGCTGCTCGCCTTGCGGATCGTGGGCGGGCGCGCCGCCAAGCGGCAGGAGCTGGCCGCATGACGGCGTCGTCCAGGATCCGTTACCTCCTCCGATTCGCGGCGCTGGCCTACATCTTCGTGTTGCTCGTCGTTCCGGTGACGTTGATCCTGTGGCGCACGTTCCGGCCCGGCCTCGGTCAGTTCTTCGACTGGGTCAGCACACCGGCTGCCATATCGGCGCTGAATTTGACGGTGCTGGTGGTGGCGATCGTGGTGCCGCTCAACGTGGTGTTCGGCATCCCGACCGCACTGGTTCTGGCGCGCAACCGGTTCCGCGGCAAGGGGGTGCTGCAGGCGATCATCGATCTGCCGTTCGCGGTGTCTCCCGTGATCGTCGGCGTGGCGTTGATCCTGCTGTGGGGGGCCGCCGGCGCCTTTGGCTTCGTCGAACGCGACCTCGGGTTCAAAATCATTTTCGGGCTGCCCGGGATCGTGTTGGCCAGCATCTTCGTCACCCTGCCGTTCGTGGTGCGCGAGGTGGAACCGGTGCTGCACGAGCTGGGAACCGACCAGGAGGAGGCGGCGGCCACCCTGGGTTCGGGCTGGTGGCAGACGTTTTGGCGGATCACGTTGCCGTCGATCCGGTGGGGCTTGACCTACGGTGTCGTGCTGACCGTGGCGCGCACCCTCGGCGAATTCGGCGCGGTGATCATCGTGTCGTCCAACCTGCCCGGGAAATCGCAGACCCTGACATTGCTCGTCGCGGACCGGTACAACCGTGGGGCGGAGTACGGTGCCTACGCGCTGTCGACGCTCCTGATGGGGGTGGCCGTGCTGGTCCTGATCTTCCAGTTGGTCCTCGACGTCCGCCGGGCTCGAGCGACCAGGTAAGCGCGACAAGGAGACTCGTGATGACCGACACCCGACGCGAGCGCGGTGAGAATGCGATCATCGTGCATGACGCCTACAAACAGTACGGCGACTTCGTCGCCCTGGACCACGTGGACTTCGTCGTGCCGAAGGGCTCGCTGACGGCGTTGTTGGGCCCCAGCGGTTCGGGCAAGTCGACGCTGCTGCGGGCCATCGCCGGCCTGGACCAGCCCGACAGCGGGACCGTCACGATCAACGGTCGCGACGTCACCGGGGTGCCGCCGCAGCGCCGCGGCATCGGGTTTGTGTTCCAGCATTACGCCGCGTTCAAGCACCTGACCGTTCGGGACAACGTGGCCTATGGATTACGGATTCGCAAGCGGCCCAAGGCCGAAATCAAGGAAAAGGTCGACAATCTGCTGGAAGTGGTGGGGCTGAGCGGATTTCAGACCCGCTATCCCAACCAGCTGTCCGGCGGCCAACGGCAGCGCATGGCACTGGCCCGGGCGCTGGCCGTCGACCCGCAGGTGCTGCTGCTCGACGAGCCCTTTGGCGCGCTGGACGCCAAGGTCCGTGAGGACCTGCGGGCGTGGTTGCGGCGCCTGCACGACGAGGTGCACGTCACCACCGTGCTGGTCACCCACGACCAGGCGGAGGCGCTCGATGTGGCCGACCGGATCGCGGTGTTGAACAAGGGCCGCATCGAGCAGGTCGGATCGCCCACCGAGGTCTACGACTCCCCGGCGAGCGCGTTCGTGATGTCGTTTTTGGGCGCGGTTTCCGAGCTCAACGGCGCATTGGTCCGCCCGCACGACATCCGCGTCGGCCGCAAGCCCGACATGGCCGTGGCCGGGGGAGACGGCACCGCGGAGTCCATCGGCGTGGTGCGCGCCACGGTGGACCGGGTGGTCGCGCTGGGATTCGAGGTGCGCGTGGAGATGACCAGCGCGGCAACCGGGGCCGCCTTCACCGCGCAGATCACCCGCGGCGACGCCGAGGCGCTGGCCCTGCGCGACGGCGACACCGTCTACGTCCGCGCGACCCGTGTCCCGCCCCTGCCCAGCGACATCGTGACCCCGGGTAGCGGGGGCGCCGAGGAGGACCGGAGCACGCTGACGTCGGCGTGAATCATCCGGTGTCGCCCATCACGGCGCCCTCGCGGCGGGGGTCGGCGCCGCCGGTCCAGTGCGACGAGCCGCGGGTGATCGCGGAAAGCCCGCTGGACTGGTCGGTCAGATTCACCTGATGCCCCAACGCGCGCAGGCCGACGACCAGCGGATCGTGATCGCCGTTGTCGGAGCGGTTGATCTCCGGATCCTCGCCGCCGACGTTGGTTTGCGGCGAGTTGTCCGCACCGAAGTCGACCAGGGACACCGCCTGCTGCGGGTTCAGGCCCCAATCCAGCATCGCTACAAGGGTTTTCACCACGTACTGAATGATCGTGGAACCGCCGGGTGAGCCCGTCACCGCGTACAACGCGCCCCGCCCCGTCGGCGCGGTATCGAACACCAGCGTCGGGGCCATCGAGCTGCGCGGCCGCTTGCCGGGCTGGACGCGGTTGGCCACCGGCGATCCGTCGGGCGCGCGCGGGTCGGCGGCGAAATCGGTGAGCTGGTTGTTGAGGACGAAGCCGTCGACCATGTGGAACGAGCCGAACGGCGCCTCGACGGTCGTCGTGAAGGCGGCCGCGTCTCCGTAGGAGTCGATGATGCTGACGTGGCTGGTGCCGTGCTCCCGCCCGGGTGGTGCGACGCCGCCGGGCGTGCCGAAGTCGCCGGGCCGGGCGATTCCCATGCTGTGCTGCGGCGAGATCAGCGCGGCGCGCCCGGCCAGGTAGCCCGGGTCGATCAGGGTGGCGAGGGAGCCGCCGGGCAGCCCGACGAAATCGGCGTCGGCGACGTACTTGTCGCGGTCGGCGTAAGCCAGCCGCTCGGCTTCGGAGACCAGGTGCACGCCCAGCACGCTCGGGCGGCCGCCATTGCGGTCGACGCTGGTGGGCGGGTAGTTATCCATCGGAAAATGCGCGAGGATTCCCAGCGTGGCCGCCACCGCGACGCCGCCCGACGACGGGGTGGGCATGCCGCAGACCTGCCGGCCGCGATACGACGAGCACAGCGGGTCGCGTTTCTTGGCGACGTAGCCCGCCAGGTCCTCGCCGGTCATCAGGCTCGGGGTGCGCCCACCCGAGCCGTCGCCGGCCGCGGCGACGATGTCATGCGCGATGTCCCCGGTGTAGAAGGCATCGGCGCCGGAGGCGATCGCGGACAAGGTCTTTGAGTAGGCGTGATTGGTCAGCCGGGTTCCCGCGGCCCTCGGGCTGCCGTCCGGGTTGAGGAAGTAGCCACGCGCCTGAGGATCGACCCGCAATTGCGGCACCGAGTCGACGATGGCGGCGGCCAGCCGTGGGCTGATGTCGAAGCCGTTGTCGGCCAACGTGATCGCCGGGTCGAAGAGGTCGCGCCATGGCGTGCGGCCGTGATCGTGATGCACCAGTTCGAGCAGCCGGGGAATGCCCGGAACCCCGATCGATCGGCCCGAGGCGCGCGCGTCGGGCCGGGGGGTGGCGTGGTCGTCGTCGCCAATCCAGCGCAGGTAGTTCTCGCCCGCACCCGCGGGGGCGACCTCGCGGCCGTCATAGGCCTGCACCGAACCGGCGCGCGCGTCGTAATACATCGCGAATCCGCCGCCGCCCAGGCCCGACGACTGCGGTTCGACCAGGCCCAGGACGGCCTGGGCGGCCACCATCGCGTCGGCGGCGGTGCCGCCGTCGCGCAGCACCCGGCAGGCCGCCTGGGTCGACAGGGGATTGGCGGTGGCCACCGCGTAGTGCGCGGTGCGCACCGCCGTCATGCCGCTGCGGTATCCGGTCGCCGTTTCGGGGCTGGCAGCGATATTCCGCGTCGAAGGCATTGCGGCCAAAGGGGTCTCGGGAACCGGCGTGCCGTTGGGCACGATATCGCAGGGACCCGCCGCATGCGGGCTGATCGGGTGGTTGCCGCCGCATGCCGCCAGCCACAGCACCAAGGCGGCCAGCAGCGCTCGAATTGACGGCCCGCTCAAGCCACGAAGTTTACTGGACGGATCGGGTCAATGAGGCCCGACGGGATCCATCCGGTTGTCCCCACCGACGAACCGTCTGCGCTCGGGTCACCGGATGCGGTCCACCCGCCAAGGCTTCCTCAGTCCTTACAAACTAGTAAGTTAGGAACATGCCGACGATATCCAGTGCCGCGATTGCCGAACCCGCCGTCGTCGAAGACGTTTTTCGACGATGGGCGAAGGCGTGGAACGACCATGACGGCGACGCCGTCGCCGCGTTGTGCGCCGAGGATTTGGTGTACGACGAACCGGCGCTCGGCGACACGGTTCACGGCCGCGACGCAATCCGAAACTTTGTGGCGATGATGGATGCGGCCTTTCCCGACCACGCATTCTTCCTCGAGGGCCTGTACGCCGACGTGGCCCGGCCCGCGGTGCTGGTCGCATGGCGGTTCAGCGGCACACACGCCCCGACCGGTCGGAAGGTCGAATTCCACGGCGACGATCGCCTGGAGTTGCGCGAGGACGGTCTGATCGGCGCCTACCGCTGTCTGTATGACAACGATCTGGTGCTGCGCCAGCTTGGCAAAAGTCGGCCGTGATGAGCGGTGGTGCCGCGGCACCGGTGCGTGAGCGTAAGCCGGCGGCGGTGCGGCGTGCCGAGATTCTGAACGCGGCGGCGATCGAATTCGCCGAAACCGGCTTGGCTGGAACACGGTTGGAGGCCATCGCCGCTCGCGCCGGCATCTCGCATCCGCGCGTGGTGCAGATGTTCGGCTCGAAGCGAGCGCTCTTTCTTGAGGTTGTCGATGCGGCCTTCGACCACATCGCCGCCGCGTTCAGGGCAGCCGCCACCCGCTCACGCGCCGGCGACGGTGTGACGCCGCTCATCGGGCTCGGCGACGCTTATCGGCGCCTGCTGCAACGCGACCGGACGGTCGCGCTGATGATGCTGCAGAGTTACGCCGCTGCCGGAGACGAAGCCGTGCGCGAGGCGGTCGCCGCCCGTCATCTCGCACTGCAGCAAGCCGTCGCCGACCTCACCGGCGCGGACGAGCTGGAGGTGCGTACGTTCTTTGCCACGGGCCTTTTGGTGACGATCTCCACGGCACTCGCGTTGCCCGGCAAGCGGACCGATGCGGCCTGGGGCGCATGGCTTTTGGGGCAGGTCGCGCACTAGCGATAAACGGCGAGCGGCGGCTGCAGGCGGTTGATGCCCTGCCTCCTAGAGGCCTTTTGCCGTGAGCCAGTCGTCAATCCTTTCGGCAACCGCTTGCCATCCCGGTTCAAGCATCATGACGTGCCCCATGTCGGGGAAGATATCCACTTCTGCCCGGTAAATCGCCGCCACAGCAGACGCGTCCCCACTGATTCGCGAGCGGTCGTCTTCGGCGCCGAGGACAAGGATCGGCGCTGTCACAAGGCGAGCATCGGGAAGTCGGTTCACCGTTTCTCGTGCGGCGCGCGTGCTCTCGGGTTCCAACCGGGCCAGAAACGAGCTGACGATGGAGTCAGGGGTCCGCGCCGAGAACAAGAACTCGCGGGTTAACGCCGGAGTATGAAACAGATCGGCCGGGTTGCCGAAGGTGGTACTCCGTAGCAGGATCCACGGGTGACGGCGGATCGTGCGGAATGCCCACCGTCGCAATCCCCGCGGTGTGCCCGGCGCCATGAGAACCCCCGCTGGGCCACCGTGCTTCTCGAGGTAGTTGAGTACTAACCAACAACCCATCGAATGACCGATGAGCACCGGCGGGCAACCCAACGTGCCGACAACAGCGTCTATGTCGTCCACGTAGTCGGCGATTGAACAAGACTTGAGAGGCTGGGACAAGCCGCTGGCACCGTGGCCGCGAAGACTCAGCGCGACGGCGCGGTAACCCTTCTCGGCGAAGAAGTTCAGAAAATGCTCGTCCCAGACCCCTGCCGAGCTGCAAGCGCCGTGGACGAAGAGCAACGGAACGGGATGCGATTCGGTGGCAGGCCCCTTGTCGATGACTTCCAACACGAGCCGCCCCAATCGATTCGATGCGTATCCCTTCGGCATCTTTCCAGCCGCCAGTCCGACGAACGGCTAATTCGGCTCGATTCGCCGCCGTTGATCCCTCAGGCCGCGATGCCGTGGATTCGAGATTTCAGGGCTTCGTCGAAGCGGTCCAGCACCGTCTCGGCGACCAAGCGGTGCGCGCCCAGGGGTTCCGCCAGCTCGATGCCGGCGTCGACCGCGAAATCGCGCACCCGGTCCGGCAGCAGGCCGGGCGCCAGGAACCACGGGGCGATGACCAGCCGCCGGGCGCCCTGCCGGCGCAACCGGCCGGCGGCCTCGGCCAGCGACGGTTCCGGACGGGTCACGAACGCGGTCGTCGCGCCCGCCCAATTCGTGCCCGCCAGCAAGCGCTGCGCCACCTGCCGAGTCCGTGCGTTGGCGTGCGCGTCGGATGAGCCGATCGCCGCCACCAGCACGCCGACCTGATCATCGAGCCGGGAAACGCCCAACTGCGTGACCCGCTGTCGCAGCAGCGAGATCAGCCGCGGATCCTCGCCAAGGACGTCGGCTTGTAGAACATCGGCGCCGGTGCCGGCGATCTGGGCGGGGATGTCGACGCGCGCGTGGTAGGCGTTCGCCAACAGCAACGGAGTGACCACCGCGCCGCCCGGCAGGTCGCCGAGGACGTCGGCCAGGCTGGGCGTGTTCAGCTCGCAGAAGGCCAGCCGCACGTCCAGGCCGCGCCGCATGCGCGCGAGCTCGTCGGCGACGGCCCGGGCGTTGGCCGCCGAGCGTGGATCCTTGCTTCCGTGCGCGGTCAGCACGAGCGCCGTCACGACGCGTGCAACCCGCATTCGGTCTTGGCGTGGCCCTGCCAGCGCCCGCTGCGCGGGTCGGCGCCCTCGGCGGGCTTGGCCGTGCAGGGGGCGCAGCCGATCGACGGATAGCCATCGTAGACAAGGGGATTGACCAGCACGTCGTGCTCGTCGATGTAGTTCTGCATGTCCTCGTCGGTCCACGTCGCCAGCGGGTTGACCTTCACCAGCTTGTAGCCCTCGTCGAAGCTGACCAGAGGGGCGTTGGCGCGCGTCGGCGAGTCGCTGCGGCGCAGGCCGGTGACCCACGCCGAGTAGCCGCGCAACGCCTTGCCCAGCGGGGCGACCTTGCGCCGCCGGCAGCACTCGCCGGGATCACGCGCGAAGAGGTCCTTGCCGAGCAGCCTGTCCTGCTCGGCCACGGTGTGCTCGGGCGTGACGTTGACCACGCGGATGTCGTAGACGGATTCGATCGCGTCGCGGGTGCCGATGGTCTCCACGAAGTGGTAGCCGGTGTCCAAGAACATCACCGGCACGCCGGGGCGCACCTTGGCGGCCAGGTCGATCAGCACCGCCTCCTGCATGCTGGACGCCACCACGTAGTTGCACGTCGCCCATGCGCGCGGCCCGTTCACACCGCCGAAGTTCTCGTCGGTCCAGCGCAGCAGGTCGGTGGCGCTGGCGCCCTCCAGCTCCGCGGCGCCGCGGGCGGCCAGCTCACGCAGGTCGGCCTCGGTGGGGCTGGTCGTTTCCAGGCTCATCGCAAGTCGCCTTCCTCGGCGCGAACGACCCACTGCGCGAATCGTTCGCCGTCGCTCCGGTGCTTGATGAAGTTGCGTACTACCCGATCGATGTAGTCGCCCAGCTCGTCGCTGGTGACCTTGTGCTGACGCAGTTTTCGGCCGAAACCGCTGTCCAGGCCGAGGCTGCCGCCCAGATGCACCTGGAAGCCCTCGACCGAGCCGCCGTGACCGTCGTCGACCATCTGGCCCTTGAACCCGATGTCGGCGACTTGAATTCGCGCGCACGAGTTCGGGCAGCCGTTGATGTTGACCGTGATCGGCACGTCCAGCCGGGAGTTGAGGTCCTCGAGCCGGCGCTCCAGCTCGGGCACCAACTCCTGTGCCCTGCCCCGTGTTTCGGCGAACGACAACTTGCAGAACTCGATTCCCGTGCAGGCCATGAGGTTTCGGCGCCAGCGCGACGGACGCGCCTGAAGGCCCAGCGCCTCGACGCCGGCGATCAGGTCGTCGAGCAAGGCGTCGGGCACGTCGAGGATGATCAGCTTCTGGTAGGGGGTAAACCGGATTCGGTTCGAACCGGCCCGCTCGGCCAGGTCGGCCACCGTCGACAGGATGGTGCCGGACACGCGCCCGGCGATCGGGGCGACCCCGACGGCGTTGAGCCCGTTCTTCAGCCGCTGCACCCCGACGTGATCGATCGGGTGCTTGACGGGCTCGGGGGCCGGGCCGTCGATCAGCGGGCGCTTGAGGTACTCGGTTTCGAGAACCTCGCGGAACTTCTCGATGCCCCAGTCCTTGATCAAAAACTTCAGCCGCGCCTTGGACCGCAGGCGCCGGTAGCCGTAGTCGCGGAAGATCGAGGTCACCGCCATCCAGACCTCGGGTACCTCGTCCAGCGGGACCCAGGCGCCGACGCGCTGGGCGAGCATCGGGTTGGTGGACAGCCCACCGCCCACCCACAGGTCCAGGCCGGGGCCGTGCTCGGGATGGTTGACGCCGATGAACGCGATGTCGTTGATCTCGTGCGCGACATCCTGCAGCCCGGAGATCGCGGTCTTGTACTTGCGGGGCAGGTCGGCGAAGTCCGGCTTGCCGATGTAGCGGCGCACGATCTCGTCGATCGCCCAGGTGGGGTCGATCACCTCGTCGAGGGACTCGCCGGCCAGGGGCGAGCCCAGGATCACGCGCGGGCAGTCGCCGCACGCCTCGGCGGTCTGCAGCCCGACCTCGTCGAGCCGCCGCCAGATCTCGGGGACGTCGCCCACCTCGATCCAGTGCATCTGCACGTTCTGCCGGTCGGAGATGTCGGCGGTGTCGCGGCCGAACTCGGTCGAGATCTGGCCCACGGTGCGCAGCGCGGCGGTCGACAGTGCGCCGCCGTCGCAGCGCACCCGCATCATGAAGTACTTGGCCTCGAGCAATTCGGCGTTCTCGTCGCCGGTGTACGAGCCGTCGTAACCCTGTTCGCGCTGGGTGTAGAGGCCCCACCAGCGGAAGCGGCCACGCAGGTCGCTCTTGTCGATGCTGTCGAAGCCGCCCTGCGCGTAGATGTTTTCGATGCGATCCCGGACCTCGAGCGGTGCGCCGGCCTGCTTCATCTCCTCGTTGGGATTGAGCGCCTCGCGGTTTCCCAGCGCCCATTGGCCCTCGTTGCGCGACTTCGCGGGAGGGGCTGTTGTCATTCCGGGGTTCTCCTTCACGGATCTCAAGGGCGTCAGACAGCGCAGGTCACCGATTTATTCCGGCGGCGCAGATCCGGCAGCCAGCTAGAGGTACAGGCGGGGCGGGTCTACGAGATCAAGGCAGACAGCAACAGCTGCAGACGCGCTTGAGATCAATGTGCCGCCGCGCCACGAGGGCGATGCGCAAGCTGCGGTTGGCGGTCACGGCAGCCATTCTGCCATGGACCGCGGCGCGGGTTTCGAGCAGGTCATATTTTTCCTCACGGTGACCCAAACTAGGCGGCGATTCTGGGCGCCCGGGCACACGGAGCCACCAATCGGCTGGGAAAGGGACGGGCTCCGTCCAGGCCGGTTCGCGGCCTGTGAGCTGCGGCGATGCGCCCGCCGACGGGGACGTCGCACGGCTCGGCCCGGCGGCCGTGGGAGGATTTGGCATGCCACTTCGCGAGGCCCCGGCCGAGCTGCCCGCCCTGCAGCCGAGTCCCGGGCAGCCGTTCGGGCTGTACGTCCACGTGCCGTTCTGCTTCACGCGGTGCGGGTATTGCGACTTCAACACCTACACCCCGGCCGAACTGGGCGGCGTCAACCCCGACGCGTGGCTGGAGGCGCTGGGGACGGAGCTGGCGCTGGCGGCCGCGCGGTTGGACGGGCCGAGCGTGAGCACGGTGTTCGTCGGCGGAGGGACGCCGTCGCTGCTGGGCGGCGAGCGGATGGTCCGGCTGCTGGGCATGGTGCGCGATCACTTCGTCCTGGCGCCCGACGCCGAAGTCACCACCGAGGCCAACCCCGAGTCGGCCTGGCCGGACTTCTTCTCGGCGACCCGCACCGCGGGCTACACCCGGGTGTCGCTGGGCATGCAGTCGGTGTCCCCGCGGGTGCTGGGGGTCCTCGACCGGATACACACGCCGAACCGGTCGGCGGCCGCGGCCCGCGAGGCGCTGGCCGAGGGCTTCGAACACGTCAGCCTCGACCTGATCTACGGAACGCCGGGGGAGTCCGACGACGATCTGCTGCGCTCCGTCGACACCGCGATCGACACCGGTGTCGACCACGTGTCGGCGTACGCACTGGTCGTGGAGGAGGGCACCGCGCTGGCCCGGCGGGTTCGGCGCGGGGAGCTGGCCGCCCCCGACGACGACGTGCTCGCGCACCGCTACGAACTGGTCGACGCCCGGCTGTCCGATGCCGGCCTGGGCTGGTACGAGGTGTCCAACTGGAGCCGGCCGGGCGGCGAGTGCCGGCACAACCTCGGCTACTGGAACGGCGGCCAGTGGTGGGGTGCGGGGCCGGGGGCGCACGGGTACGTCGGTGCGACGCGCTGGTGGAACGTCAAGCACCCCAACGCCTATGCCGAGCTGCTGGCCGACGGCACGCTTCCGGTGTCGGGTTTCGAGCGGCTCGATGGCGACGCGCTGCACACCGAGGAGGTGCTGTTGAAAATCCGGTTGCGGCAAGGGATTCCGATGGACCGGCTTGGGGACGCCGAACGTGAGCGCGCCCAGACCGCGGTGGCCGACGGGTTGCTGGTGTTCGAGGGCGAGCGGCTGGTGCTCACTGCGCGCGGCCGGCTGCTGGCCGACGGCGTGGTGCGCACGCTGTTGGGGTAATGGTCGGGCGTCAATCGGTGGTCTGAGCGACCCGCAATTCGTGCTCGGCTCGATCCACCGACGCCACCGTCTCGACGGTCGCGATGGCGATCCTCAATTCAGGCTTGGCCCGATCCGTGGCGGCCGCATTGTCGACGGCGGCGAGCGCGATCCGCGTGCTCGTCGCATATTTTGACAGGGGCCGCATGTGATCCCAGCCTTCGATCACCAGCCTCGGACTCTCGTCCTGGCCGCTGAACTCTTCCAGGTAATAACGCAGCGACTCACCCGTCGTGTGGTCGACGAGCGGCACCCGGGAGCTCAAGTGGAGATAAACCGTTCGGGTGCCGTCCGGAAGCTGCCCCAGCTCCCGAATCACGTGGAACAGGTTGAAACACACCAGGGGACCATCCAAGTACAGGTGATAGGTGGCGTCATCGACTTCCCGCTGGGACACCGGGTTGCGGAACAGGCTGAGGAACCGAACGGCGAAATTCGGCCTGGCGAATTCCGAGCCGTTGCTCAGGGTGTGCCAAAGGCCCACGTACCAGAGGTTCAACAGCAGCTCCAGGGCGACGCCGGCGACGATGCCGATGAGCAGGTCCGTCGTCACGGTCACGAGCAATGTGGTGACGAAGACGACGAACTGCGCCGTCCCGATCCGCGCGATCTTGAGCCAGAGCCCGGGCTTACACAGCTTGTAGCCGATGAAAACCAGGATGGCGCCCAGGACGGCCATCGGCACCATGTCGATCACGTAGCCTCCGAGCAGCACGAATGCCAGCAGGAAGCAGGCGTTGTAGAAATTGGCCCACTGGGTCCGGCCGCCCGCCATGACATTCGCGGTGCTTTTGACCATGCCGGGGATGATGGTCAAGCCGCCGAGGAGGCTGGAGGCACCGTTGGACACGCCCATGGCCAGCAAGGTCTTGTCCGGGTCGGACCGGCGGCGATAGGGGTCGATGTTGTCCACGGCCGCGATCGTCGCCAGGGACTCGGTCGCGTCGATCAGGAGCAGGGTGATCACCAGGTAGGCCAGGGGCAGCCACACCGCGGCATCGGTGAATGCCTCACCGAACTGGGGGAAGACGATCCCGTGCTCGAGCGAGTCGGGGATGTTGATCAGGTGGGATTTGTCCACCTTCAAGATGAATGTGCTGACCAACGTGCCGCCTAAGAACACCCAGACCGGAGGCGGCATGACCTTCAGGAGCCGCCAGGGCACGACCGCGAGGGCGAACAGCGCCGCCAGGCAGCCGATTCCCAGGGCGCAGATTTTGAGGCTCATCGAGTGGACATGGCTGGGCACTTCGCCCAGGATCGCCCAGAATTCGTGGGCCTCAAACTTCACGCCCATGAAGAGCGGAATCTGTTTGGCGATGATCATCAGGCCGATCGCGGCCAGCATGCCGTGGATGGCCGCGGCCGGGAAGATGGCGCTCAGGCGCGCCACCTTCAACTTGGCAAGGACCACCTGCAATACGCCCGCGATGGCGATGGCGACCAGCACCAGCGGGTATCCCACGGCCAGCAACTGCGCCGTAGAGCCGCCATGGCCCAGGCGGGCGTGTCCCAGTGAGATCATGCCGGCGAACAGGGCCGGTGCCAGTCCCGCGGCCGGGCCGCTGATGGTCACATACGAGCCGCCCACGAACGGCAGGATGAAGCCGGCGATGATCGCCGACATGATGCCGCAGATCGGCGGCGCACCCGAGGTCATCGCGATTCCCATCGAGAACGGCAGCGAAATCATGGCCACCGTAAGACCCGAGCGAAGGTCGTAACGCCAGTGCTTGAGACCGGCCAGGCCGTTGCGGGGCTTTTCGGTCGGAACGGATATGGCCTGTAACACGGTGGGCGACCTCCCGACAACGGCTCGAACAGGTTGTGGATCAAACTCATATGGAACTCATGCAGTTTCCTCCCTTCCCAGCCCGCGCCGACGCCAGTGAACAGGTCTTTACGAAGGTCACGTCCCGTGGAGTGGTGTAAGAGCGGTCGCGTGTCCGCGTGTGGCTCTGTGGTAGCCACTATGCCGTGAGAG
>LQPB01000012.1 GCA_002102225.1 Mycobacterium interjectum | reverse complement strand
TCAGTAGCGGTAGTGGTCGGCTTTGTAGGGGCCGTCGACGTCGACGCCGATGTATTCGGCCTGCTCTTTGGTCAGCTTGGTCAGCTGGCCGCCGAGCGCTTCGACGTGGATGCGGGCCACCTTTTCGTCGAGGTGCTTGGGCAGCCGGTACACCTCGTTGTCGTATTCGTCGTTTTTGGTCCACAGCTCGATCTGGGCGATCACCTGGTTGGAGAAGCTGTTGCTCATCACGAACGACGGGTGCCCGGTGGCGTTGCCCAGGTTCAGCAGCCGGCCCTCCGAGAGCAGGATGATCGACTTGCCGGTGTCGGGAAACGTCCACACGTCGACCTGCGGGCGGATGTTGACCTTGGTGGCCCCGCAGCGCTCGAGCTGGGCGACCTGGATCTCGTTGTCGAAGTGCCCGATGTTGCCCAGCACCGCGTAATCCTTCATCGCCTTCATGTGCGCCAAGGTGATGATGTCCTTGTTGCCGGTGGCGGTGACGACGATGTCGGCGGTGCCGATGGCGTCTTCGACCGTGGTGACGTCGTAGCCCTCCATCAGCGCCTGCAGCGCGTTGATCGGGTCGATCTCGGTGACCACCACGCGCGCGCCCTGGCCCTTGACCGAGTCCGCGCAGCCCTTGCCGACATCGCCGTAGCCGCAGATCAGCACCTTCTTGCCGCCGATCAGCACGTCGGTGCCGCGGTTGATGCCGTCGATCAGCGAGTGCCGGCAGCCGTACTTGTTGTCGAACTTGGACTTGGTCACCGAGTCGTTGACGTTGATCGCCGGAAACGCCAGGTCCCCGGCCGCGGCGAACTGGTAGAGCCGCAGCACCCCGGTGGTGGTCTCCTCGGTGACACCCTTGACCGACTCAGAGATCTTGGTCCACTTGTCCTTGTCGGTCTCAAAGCGGTGGCGCAGCAGCTCCAAAAAGACCTTCCACTCGCTGGGGTCGTCGTCTTCGGCGGGGGGCACCACCCCGGCCTTTTCGTACTGCGCGCCGCGCAGCACCAGCATGGTGGCATCCCCGCCGTCATCCAGGATCATGTTCGCCGGCTCGTCGGGCCAGGTCAGCATCTGCTCGGCGGCCCACCAGTACTCCTGCAGCGTTTCGCCCTTCCAGGCGAACACCGGCACACCCTGGGGCTCCTCGGGCGTGCCGTACGGGCCGACCACCACCGCGGCGGCGGCGTGGTCCTGGGTGGAAAAGATGTTGCACGACGCCCACCGCACCTGCGCGCCGAGGGAGACCAGGGTCTCGATGAGCACCGCGGTCTGCACCGTCATGTGCAGCGACCCAGAAATCCGCGCGCCCTTAAGCGGCTGCACCTCGGCATACTCACGGCGCAGCGACATCAGACCCGGCATCTCCTGCTCAGACAGCTCAATGTCGCGGCGGCCGTAATCAGCCAACGACAGGTCGGCGACCTTGAAATCAATGCCGTTGCGGACGTCGGCGGTTAACGAACTTTCGGTCGTCGTCATAACGTGACTCTTCCTTCT
>LQPB01000011.1 GCA_002102225.1 Mycobacterium interjectum | reverse complement strand
GGTGCGCTGGGTGTGGAGCTGTCGGCGGCGCTGAATGGGTTGGGCGCCAACCTGAGTGCGTCGTTGAACGCGGCGCTGAACGGCAGCCTGAACCTGGGTGCCAACCTCAACGGGTTGATCCAGACCGGTGAGACGCTGGCGGCCGACTTCGCGGCCAACCTGGGCAACCTGGCCGGCAGCCTCGGAACGAACCTCAGCGCGGGCCTGAATGCCCTACTGTCGGGCAGCTTGACCTTGCCGGGCCTCCCACCGATCACCTTGCCGGGCCTGCCCTCGCTCACGCTGTCGCTGGGCGCGCTCGGCGGTGAGCTCAGCGCGGCGCTGAACGCGTTGTTGTCGGGCAGCATCACGTTGCCGGGCCTCCCGCCGATCACGTTGCCGGGTCTGCCCTCGCTCACGCTGTCGTTGGGCGCGCTGAGCGCTGCTGCCGGGTCTGCCCGCGCTGACGATCCCGAACCTGGGTGCGCTGGGTGTGGAGCTCGGCGCGGCGCTGAATGGGTTGGGCGCCAACCTCAGTGCGTCGCTGAACGCGGCGCTGAACGGGGGCCTGAACCTGGGCGCCAACCTCGGTGGGTTGATCCAGGCGGGTGAGAACCTGGCCGGCAACTTCGCCGCGGGCCTGAACGGGGCGCTGCAGACCGGTGCGACGCTGGCGGGTAACTTCCTGGCCTCGCTGCCGGGTCTGCCGGCGCTGACGTTCCCGAACCTGGGTGCGCTGGGTGTGGAGCTGTCGGCGGCGCTGAATGGGTTGGGCGCCAACCTGAGTGCGTCGCTGAACGCGGCCCTGAACGGCGGGCTGAACCTGGGTGGTCTGCTGCAGACCGGTGCGAACCTGGCGGCCAACTTCGCCGCCGGGCTGAACAACTTGGCCGCCAACATCGGGGCGGGTCTCAACGGGGCTCTTCAGACCGGCGAGACGTTGGCGGCCAACTTCCTGGCCTCGTTGCCGGGTCTGCCGGCGCTGACGTTCCCGAACCTGGGTTCGTTGGGGGTGGAGCTCGGCGCGGCGCTGAATGGCTTGGGCGCCAACCTGAGTGCGTCGCTGAACGCGGCGCTCAATGGCAGCCTGAACCTGGGTGCCAACCTCAACGGGCTGATCCAGGCCGGTGAGAACCTGGCCGGCAACTTCGCCGCGGGCCTCAACGGCGCCATTCAGACCGGTGAGACGCTGGCGGCCAACTTCCTGGCCTCGCTGCCGGGTCTGCCGTCGTTGGCGCTGACCTTCCCGAACCTGGGTTCGTTGGGGGTGGAGCTGTCCGCGGCGCTCAACGGGCTGGGTGCGTCGCTGAGTGCGGCGCTGAACGGCGGCCTGAACCTGGGTGCCAACCTGGGCGGGCTGATCCAGACCGGTGAGACGCTGGCGGCCAACTTCGCGGCCAACCTGGGCAACCTGGCCGGCAACTTCGCGGCGGGTCTCAACGGGGCGCTGCAGACCGGCGCGAACCTGGCGGCCAACTTCCTGGCCTCCCTGCCGGGCCTGCCGGCGTTCACGATCCCGAACCTGGGCGCGTTGGGTGTGCAACTCGGCGCGGCGCTGAATGGGTTGGGCGCCAACCTCAGTGCGTCGCTGAACGCGGCGCTCAACGGCGGGCTGAACCTGGGTGCCAACCTCGGCGGGCTGATCCAGACCGGTGAGAACCTGGCGGCCAACTTCGCGGCCGGTCTCAACGGGGCGCTGCAGACCGGTGCCAACCTGGCGGCGAACTTCCTGGCGTCGCTGCCGGGGCTGCCGGCTCTGACGTTCCCGAACCTGGGTGCGCTGGGTGTGCAGCTGTCGGCGGCCCTCAACGGGTTGGGCGCGTCGTTCGGCGGATCGCTGGGCGCGGCCCTCAACGGGTTGGGTGCTTCGCTGAGTGCGGCGCTGAACGGCAGCTTGAACCTGGGCGCCAACCTGGGCGGGTTGATCCAGACCGGTGAGACGCTGGCGGCGAATTTTGCCGCGAACCTGGGTAACTTGGCGGCTGGTTTCCAGGGTGCGCTCAACGGGGCGATTCAGACCGGTGAGAACCTGGCGGCGACCTTCTTGGCCTCGCTGCCCGCGCTGAACCTGCCGAACCTGATGCTGTCCATCAACGCCGCGCTGTCGGCGAGCCTGGGTGCGGGGCTGGCGAACGCCGGTGCGGACCTGGTGGCGGGTCTGACCGGTGGCCTGTCGGGTGTGGTCCAGGGCCTTGAAACCCTGGGCGGCAGCCTGGCCGGCGGCCTGTCCGGGCTGACGGGGACGGGTGCGGCGCTCGCGAACATCTGGGAGACCACCGCGGCCCAGATTGGCGGCGCGCTCAGCAACGGCTTCTCCTCGACCCTGGCCGTTGGATTCCCGGGCTTGGTCAACCTCGGTTCGGCGCTGGTGACGGGCATCTCCGGTGTCACCGGCGGGCTCGCGCAGGCCGGGGGCGCGCTGGGCGGTTCATTGTCCCTCGCCCTGACCAATCTGCTGCTGTCGCTGCAGGCCGCCCTGAACGCCAGCTTGGGCATCGGCGTCAGCGCATAGACCGGTGGCGCCCAGGAGACTCGTGTAGGCCCTCGCTCTCCCGAAGCGGAGCCTTTGCCCGACACGATCTCCTGGGCGCACGCCGCTCCAGGGCGAGCGGAATGGATTTGCAAACTCCTGCATAACCATGCAGAATCAGCTGAATGGCCGACGTATTGAGGGTGGCGGTTGCCGGTGCCACCGGCTACGCGGGTGGTGAAATCCTCCGGCTGCTGCTCGGGCATCCCGCCTGCGCCGACGGCCGCCTGACCATCGGCGCGCTGACCGCCGCGGCCAGCGCCGGCAGCACGCTCGGCGAGCACCATCCGCACCTGATTCCGTTGGCCCAGCGCACGATCGAGCCCACCGACCCCGCCGTGCTGGCAGGCCACGACGTGGTGTTCCTGGGCCTGCCGCACGGGCATTCGGCCGCGCTGGCCGAACAGCTCGGCCCCGACACGCTGATCATCGACTGTGGGGCCGACTTCCGGCTCACCGACGCCGGCGCCTGGGAGCGGTTCTACGGAACGACCTACGCCGGCAGCTGGCCCTATGGCCTGCCGGAGCTGCCGGGCGCGCGCGAGCGGCTGCGCGGCGCGCGCCGCATCGCCGTTCCGGGTTGCTACCCGACCGCGGCGTTGCTGGGGTTGTCGCCCGCGATGGCCGAGGACCTCATCGAGCCCGCCGTCACGGTGGTCGCGGTCAGCGGCACCTCGGGGGCCGGCCGGGCGGCCAAGGCCGACCTGCTCGGCTCGGAGGTCATCGGCTCGGCGCGCGCCTACAACATCGCCGGCGCGCACCGGCACACCCCCGAGATCGCGCAGGGGCTGGGCGCCGTGACCGACCGCGACATCACGGTGTCGTTCACCCCGGTGCTGATCCCGACGTCCCGCGGCATCCTGGCCACCTGCACGGCGCGCGCCCGAGCGCCGCTGTCGCAGCTGCGTGCGGCCTACGAAAAGGCTTACGACGCGGAGCCTTTCGTCTATCTGATGCCCGAGGGGCAGCTGCCCCGCACCGGGGCGGTGATCGGCAGCAACGCGGCGCACGTCGCCGTGGCGGTGGACGAGGCGGCCGAGACTTTCGTGGCGATCGTCGCGATCGACAACCTGGTCAAGGGCACCGGCGGCGCCGCCGTGCAGTCGATGAACCTGGCGCTGGGTTGGCCTGAGGGCGAAGGGCTTTCGGTGGTTGGAGTCGCGCCATGACCCACACCGCCGAGGCGCGGTTGCTGCGCGAACAGGGCGTCACCGCGCCGGCGGGGTTCCGGGCCGCCGGGATCGCCGCCGGCATCAAGGCATCGGGCAACCCCGACCTGGCGTTGGTGTTCAACGAGGGACCCGACTACGCGGCCGCCGGGGTGGTCACCCGCAACAAGGTCAAGGCCGCGCCGGTGCTGTGGACCCAGCAGGTGCTGACCACCGGGCGCCTGCGCGCGGTGATCCTCAATTCCGGCGGTGCGAACGCCTGCACCGGACCGGGCGGCTTTCAGGACACCCACGCCACGGCGGAAGCGGTCGCCGCCGCGCTGTCCGACTGGGGAACCGAGACGGGGGCCATCGAGGTTGCGGTCTGCTCCACCGGGCTGATCGGTGACCGGTTGCCGATGGACAAGGTGCTCGCCGGGGTGCGCGAGATCGTGCGCGACATGGCCGGCGGCCTGACCGGCGGCGAGGACGCCGCCCAGGCGATCATGACCACCGACACCGTCCCCAAACAGGTTGCCCTGCACCACTCCAACAAGTGGACCGTCGGCGGAATGGCAAAAGGTGCGGGCATGCTGGCCCCGTCGTTGGCCACCATGCTCTGCGTGCTCACCACCGACGCGGTCGCGGAGCCGGCGGCGCTGGACCGGGCGCTGCGCCGCGCCACCGCGCGCACGTTCGACCGGCTCGACATCGACGGCTGCTGTTCGACCAACGACACGGTGCTGCTGCTGGCGTCGGGAGCCAGCGAGATCACCCCGTCCCAGGACGAACTCAACGACGCGGTGCTGCGCGTCTGCGACGACCTGTGCGCGCAGCTGCAGGCCGACGCCGAGGGTGTCACCAAGCGCGTCACCGTCACCGTGACCGGGGCGGCCTCCGAGGACGACGCGCTGACCGCCGCGCGTGCGATCGCCCGCGACAGCCTGGTCAAGACCGCGGTGTTCGGCTCGGATCCCAACTGGGGGCGGGTGCTCGCGGCCGTTGGCATGGCGCCGGTCACCCTCGAGCCCGATCGAATCCAGGTGTCGTTCAACGGTTCCGCGGTGTGCATCGACGGGGTCGGGGCACCCGGCGCGCGGCAGGTCGACCTGTCGGGCGCGGACATCGACATCACCGTCGACCTCCGGGTCGGCGCCGCCTCCGCCGCCGTCCGCACCACCGACCTGTCGCACGGCTACGTCGAAGAGAACTCGGCCTACAGCTCATGACCGTCCGCGTCGACGCGCTGCCCACGGGCGTCAAGGCCCAGGTGCTGGCGGAAGCCCTGCCGTGGCTCAAGCAGCTGCACGGCAAGATCGTCGTCATCAAATACGGCGGCCACGCCATGACCGACGACGCGCTGCGGCGCGCGTTCGCGGCCGACATGGCGTTCCTGCGCAACTGCGGCATCCATCCCGTCGTCGTGCACGGCGGCGGGCCACAGATCACCGCGATGCTGCGCCGGCTCGGCATCGAGGGGGACTTCAAGGGCGGATTCCGCGTCACCACACCGGAAGTGCTCGACGTGGCGCGGATGGTGCTGTTCGGTCAGGTGGGCCGGGAGCTGGTCAACCTGATCAACGCGCATGGACCCTACGCCGTCGGCATCACCGGCGAGGACGCGCAATTGTTCACCGCGGTGCGGCGCAGCGTCACCGTCGACGGTGTGGACACCGACATCGGCCTGGTCGGCGACGTCGAGTTGGTCAACACCGCCGCGGTGCTGGATCTGATTGCGGCGCGGCGCATTCCGGTGGTTTCGACGCTCGCGCCCGACGCGGAGGGCGTGGTGCACAACATCAACGCCGACACCGCCGCGGCGGCGCTGGCCGAGGCCCTGGGAGCCGAAAAACTGCTGATGCTCACCGACGTCGAGGGTCTCTACACCAGCTGGCCGGACCGCGGCTCGCTGGTCAGCGAGATCGACACGGTCGCGCTGGCGCAACTACTGCCGACGCTGGAATCGGGGATGATCCCCAAGGTGGAAGCGTGCCTGCGTGTCGTCACCGCGGGTGTGCCCAGCGCGCACATCATCGACGGGAGGGTCGAACACTGTGTGTTGGTCGAGCTTTTCACCGACGCCGGAACGGGCACGAAGGTGGTGAAGGCGTGACCGCGACGGAAGCGTTGAAGCAGCGCTGGGAAGCCGTGATGATGAACAACTACGGCACCCCCGCGGTGGCGCTGGCCAGCGGTGACGGCGCCGTGGTCACCGACGTCGACGGCAAGACCTACGTCGACCTGCTCGGCGGCATCGCGGTCAACGTGCTCGGCCATCGCCACCCCGCCGTCATCGAGGCCGTCACGCACCAGATGGCGACCCTGGGCCACACCTCCAACCTGTATGCCACCGAGCCGGGCGTCGCGCTGGCCGAGGAACTGGTCGCGCTGCTGGCGGTCGACGCGAAGGCGCGGGTGTTCTTCTGCAACTCCGGCACCGAGGCCAACGAGCTGGCATTCAAGCTGACGCGGCTGACCGGCCGCACGAAACTGGTTGCGGCGCAAGAGGCGTTTCACGGCCGCACGATGGGTTCGCTGGCGCTGACGGGCCAGCCGAGCAAGCGGGCGCCGTTCGAGCCGCTGCCCGGGTACGTCACGCATGTGCCGTACGGCGACGTCGACGCGCTGACCGCCGCGGTCGACGACGCCACCGCCGCGGTGTTCCTCGAGCCGATCATGGGGGAGAGCGGCGTCGTCGTCCCGCCCGAGGGCTACCTGGCCGCGGCGCGGGACATCACCGTGCGCCACGGCGCCCTGCTGGTGCTCGATGAGGTGCAGACCGGAATGGGCCGCACCGGAGCCTTTTTCGCCCATCAGCACGACGGCATCACCCCGGACGTGGTGACCATGGCCAAGGGGCTCGGCGGCGGGCTGCCCATCGGGGCGTGCCTGGCCGTCGGTCCGGCCGCCGAGCTGCTGACCCCCGGCCTGCACGGCAGCACCTTCGGCGGCAACCCGATCTGCACCGCGGCCGCGCTGGCGGTGCTGCGAACGATCCAGGCCGAGGGCCTGGTCCGGCACGCCGAGGTGCTGGGCAAGTCGGTGCGCCACGGCATCGAAACGCTGGGCCACCCGCTGATCGACCACGTCCGCGGCCGCGGACTGCTGTGGGGCATCGTGCTGACCGCGCAGCGCGCCAAGGACGCCGAAGCGGCCGCGCGCGACGCCGGGTTCCTGGTCAACGCCGCCGCACCGCACGTCATCCGGCTGGCGCCGCCGCTGATCATTACCGACGCCCAGATCGAGGCCTTCCTCGACGCGCTGCCGGGCATCCTCGACACCGCGGGAGCCGCAACGTGATCCGCCATTTCCTGCGTGACGACGACCTGTCGCCCGACGAGCAGGCCGAAGTGCTCGCGCTGGCCGCCGAGCTGAAGAAGGACCCGTTCGGCCGCCGACCGCTCGAGGGGCCGCGCGGCGTCGCGGTCATCTTCGACAAGAACTCCACCCGCACCCGGTTCTCCTTCGAGGTGGGCATCGCCCAGCTCGGCGGGCACGCCGTCGTCGTCGACGCCCGCAGCACGCAGATGGGGCGCGACGAGGCGCTGGGCGACACCGCGCAGGTGTTGTCCCGCTACGTCGAGGCCATCGTCTGGCGGACGTTCGGGCAGGACCGGCTCGAGGCGATGGCCGCGACGGCGACCGTGCCCGTGGTCAATGCGCTCTCCGACGACTTCCACCCGTGCCAGGTGCTGGCCGACCTACAAACCATCGCCGAACGCAAGGGATCGCTGAAAGGCTTGCGGCTGGCCTACTTCGGCGACGGCGCCAACAACATGGCGCACTCGCTGATCCTCGGCGGGGTCACCGCAGGCATCCACGTCACCGTCGCGGCGCCCGACGGGTTCGCACCGGACCCGGCGGTGCTGGCCGCCGCCGGGCGGCGCGCCGAGGCCACCGGCGCGTCGGTCGCCGTGACCGCCGACGCGGACGCGGCGGCGAAGGGCGCCGACGTCGTCGTCACCGACACCTGGACGTCGATGGGCCAGGAGGGCGACGGGCTGGACCGGGTGGGGCCCTTTCGGCCGTTCCAGGTCAACGCCCGGCTCCTGGGCCTGGCCGACCCGGAAGCCATTGTGCTGCACTGCCTTCCGGCCCACCGCGGCGACGAGATCACCGACGAGGTGATGGACGGCCCGGCCAGCGCGGTGTGGGACGAGGCCGAAAATCGGCTGCACGCCCAGAAGGCGCTGCTGGTCTGGCTGCTGGAGCGTCGCTCATGACGCCGCGCCGTCGACGATGCAGTGGGGGCACCTCCCGCTTGCGGGGGACGCAGCGATGTGGGGGCACCTCCCGCTTGCGGGGGACGCAGCGATGTGGGGGCACCTCCCGCTTGCGGGGGAGAGGAGCGGCGCAATGACTCGGAGCAAGACCATGCCGGAGACCACCCGGGCCGGACGCCAGGACCGCATCGTGGCGATCCTGTCGTCGGCGTCGATCAGCAGCCAAAGCGAACTGGCGGCCAGGCTTGCCGACGAGGGCATCGACGTCACGCAGGCCACGTTGTCGCGCGACCTCGAGGAGCTGGGGGCGGTGAAGCTGCGCGGCGCCGACGGCGGCGTGGGCGTCTACATCGTTCCCGAGGACGGCAGCCCGGTGCGCGGGGTGTCGGGCGGCACCGCCCGGTTGTCCCGGTTGCTCGGTGAGCTGCTGGTGTCCGCCGACGCCAGCGCCAACCTCGCGGTGCTGCGCACACCGCCCGGCGGTGCCAACTATTTGGCCAGCGCAATCGATCGCGCGGCGTTACCGTACGTCGTCGGCACCATCGCCGGCGACGACACCGTCTTCGTGGCGGCCCGCGCGCCGATGACGGGTGCCGAGCTGGCCACCACCCTGGAACGCTTGAAGTAACTAAGGAGATCTATGTCAGAGCGCGTCATCCTGGCGTATTCGGGGGGCCTGGACACCTCGGTGGCCATCAGCTGGATCGGCAAGGAGACCGGGCGCGAGGTGGTCGCGGTCGCGATCGACCTTGGGCAGGGCGGCGAGGACATGGAGGTGGTGCGCCAGCGGGCCCTGGACTGCGGCGCCGTGGAGGCCGTCGTCGTCGACGCCCGCGACGAGTTCGCCGAGGGCTACTGCCTCCCGACGGTGCTCAACAACGCCTTGTACATGGACCGCTACCCGCTGGTGTCGGCGATCAGCCGGCCGCTCATCGTCAAGCACCTCGTCGCCGCGGCCCGCGAGCACGGCGGCACCATCGTCGCGCACGGCTGCACCGGCAAGGGCAACGACCAGGTGCGGTTCGAGGTCGGCTTCGCGTCGCTGGCCCCGGATCTCGAGGTGCTCGCACCGGTCCGCGACTACGCGTGGACGCGGGAGAAGGCGATCGCGTTCGCCGAGGAGAACGCCATCCCGATCAGCGTCACCAAGCGCTCGCCGTTCTCGATCGACCAGAACGTGTGGGGCCGCGCGGTGGAAACCGGCTTCCTGGAACACCTTTGGAACGCGCCTACCAAGGACGTCTACTCCTACACCGAAGACCCCACCCTGAACTGGAGCCCGCCCGACGAGGTGATCGTCGGGTTCGAGCGCGGCGTGCCGGTGTCGATCGACGGCAAGGCAGTGTCGATGCTGCAGGCGATCGAGGAGCTCAACCGCCGCGCCGGCGCGCAGGGCGTCGGGCGCCTCGACGTCGTCGAGGACCGGCTGGTGGGCATCAAGAGCCGCGAGATCTACGAGGCGCCGGGCGCGATGGTGCTCGTCACCGCGCACACCGAACTCGAGCACGTCACCCTGGAGCGCGAGCTGGGCCGGTTCAAGCGGCAGACCGACCAGCGCTGGGCCGAGCTGGTCTATGACGGGCTGTGGTACTCGCCGCTGAAGGTCGCGCTGGAGAGCTTCGTCGAAAAGACCCAGGAGCATGTCTCCGGCGAGATCCGAATGGTGTTGCACGGCGGGCACATCGCGGTCAACGGGCGGCGCAGCTCGGAATCCCTGTACGACTTCAACCTGGCCACCTACGACGAGGGCGACAGCTTCGACCAGTCCGCGGCCAAGGGCTTCGTCTACGTGCACGGGCTGTCGTCGAAGATCGCCGCCCGCCGGGACGCGCAGTGACGGCTTCTCGGCTCGGCACAAAAACGTGAGCACCCGCGAAGGCTCGCTGTGGGGCGGCCGGTTCGCCGAAGGCCCGTCCGACGCGCTGGCCGCGCTGAGCAAGTCCACGCACTTCGACTGGGTGCTGGCGCCCTACGACCTGGTCGCCTCGCGCGCCCACACCGTGATCCTGTTCCGGGCCGGGCTGCTCACCGAGGAGCAGCGCGACGGGCTGCTGGCGGGTCTGGACAGCCTCGCCGCCGACGTCGCCGACGGCAGCTTCGCCCCGTTGGTCACCGACGAGGACGTGCACGCCGCGCTGGAGCGCGGGCTGATCGACCGGGTCGGGCCCGACCTGGGCGGCCGGCTGCGGGCCGGGCGGTCGCGCAATGACCAGGTGGCCACGCTGTTCCGGATGTGGCTGCGCGACGCGGCGCGCCGGGTCGCGGCCGGGGCGCTGGACGTCGTCGCCGCGCTGGCCGGCCAGGCCGCCGCGCACCCGAGCGCCATCATGCCCGGCAAGACCCACCTGCAGTCCGCGCAGCCGATCCTGCTCGCGCAGCACCTGCTCGCGCACGCCCACCCGTTGCTGCGCGACGTGGACCGGATCGTCGACTTCGACAAGCGGGCGGCGGTGTCCCCGTACGGCTCGGGGGCGCTCGCCGGGTCGTCGCTGGGGCTGGACCCCGACGCGATCGCCGCGGAGCTGGGTTTCAGCGCCGCCGCCGAGAACTCGGTCGACGCGACCGCGGCCCGCGATTTCGCCGCCGAGGCCGCGTTCATCTTCGCCATGATCGGCGTCGACCTGTCCCGCCTGGCCGAGGACATCATCCTGTGGAGCTCGACGGAATTCGGCTATGTCACCCTGCACGATTCCTGGTCGACGGGCAGCTCGATCATGCCGCAGAAGAAGAACCCCGACATCGCCGAGCTGGCCCGCGGCAAGGCCGGGCGGCTGATCGGGAACCTGGCCGGGCTGCTGGCCACGCTGAAGGCCCAGCCGCTGGCCTACAACCGCGACCTGCAGGAGGACAAGGAGCCGGTCTTCGACGCGGTGGCCCAGCTGGAGCTGGTGCTGCCGGCGATGGCCGGGCTGGTGGCCAGCCTGACGTTCAACGTCGAGCGGATGGCGGCGCTGGCGCCGGCCGGCTACACGCTGGCCACCGACATCGCGGAGTGGCTGGTGCGGCAGGGCGTGCCGTTCAGGTCCGCGCACGAGGCCGCCGGGGCGGCCGTGCGGGCCGCCGAGATCCGCGGCGTCGGGCTCGACGAGCTGACCGACGACGAGCTGGCCGCCATCAGCCCCGAGCTGACGCCACAGGTCCGCGAGGTGCTGACGATCGAGGGCTCGGTGGCCTCGCGGGACGCCAGGGGCGGCACCGCCCCGAGCCGCGTCGCCGAGCAGCTCGAGGCGGTCCTGGCCAGGCGCGCGGCGCTCGGCGAGCGGTTGGGCGGTGCAAGGCGTGATTGACCTGGGCATATGCCCGGCGGTTTTCAAACGGCTAAACTTCCAAACTTATGGCATCGAGTTGAACCGCTCGGGCTATGTCGTCGTCACCAAGGGATGGGACCAATGAGCGTCATCGCCGGAGTCTTCGGTGCGCTGCCGCCGCACCGCTATTCCCAGCGAGAGCTCACCGATTTCTTCCTCCGCATTCCCGGTTTCGAGGACTACGAGGACATCGTCCGCCAGCTGCACGCCAGCGCCAAGGTCAACGCCCGCCACCTGGTCCTGCCGCTGGAGCAGTATCCCGCGCTGACCGACTTCGGCCGCGCGAACCGGATCTTCATCGACAAGGCCGTGGACCTCGGTTGTGAGGCCCTCTCGGGTGCCCTGGGCGACGCGGGGCTGCGGCCCCAGGACCTCGACGTGCTGATCACGACGACGGTCACCGGGATCGCCGTCCCGTCGCTGGACGCCCGGATCGCCGGGCGGCTCGGGCTGCGCGACGACGTGCGGCGGGTGCCGCTGTTCGGCCTGGGCTGCGTGGCGGGGGCGGCCGGGGTAGCGCGCCTGCACGACTACCTGCGGGGTGACGTGGACGGTGTCGCGGCCCTCGTCTCGGTCGAGCTCTGCTCGATGACCTACCCCGGCTACAAGCCGTCGCTGGCCGGCCTGGTGGGCAGCGCGCTGTTCGCAGACGGGGCCGGGGCGGTGGTGGCCGTCGGTGAGCGGCGCGCCGAGCAGATCGCCGCGGGCGGCCCGGACATCATCGACTCGCGCAGCCACCTCTACCCGGACTCGCTGCGCACGATGGGGTATGACGTCGGCGGCGCCGGCTTCGAGCTGGTGTTGTCCAAGGACGTCGCCGCCGTGGTCGAGCAGTACATCGCCGACGACGTCGGCGGGTTTCTGGGCGCGCACGGCCTGAGCACCACCGATATCGGCGCCTTCGTCAGCCATCCCGGCGGTCCCAAGGTCATCGAGGCGATCAACGCGAGCCTCGACCTGCCGCCGCAGGCGCTCGAGCTGACCTGGCGCTCGCTGGGCGAGATCGGCAACCTCTCGTCGGCGTCGGTGCTGCATGTGCTGCGTGACACCATCGCCAAAAAGCCGCCCAGCGGCAGCCCGGGCCTGATGCTGGCGATGGGTCCGGGATTCTGTTCTGAACTCGTGCTACTTCGGTGGCACTGATTCGGCGTGTTCGTGAACTTTTCGTCGTACGGTAAAGCTCTGCCGGTGGGGTCTGTTGGGGCGTTGTTCGAGGTGCTGACAGTGGGGCGGCGAGAGTGTGGTCGGGGGTCTGTTCGGGGGTTCAGGAGAGGCGCAAGCCGTGCCGGCCGGGGCGATGAGCCCGGCTCGGCGGTCGGCGTCGCGCCGCCGTACCCCCGTTCGGATGAGTGACACGAGAGGCCGGGTGGCATGACCAGCACCCACGATGAGCTCGTCGCTGCGCTCCGACAATCACTGAAGGAAAACGAGCGGCTGAAGCGGGAGAACCGCGAGTATCTCGCCCTGATCGCGGAAGGGCCCACCGAGCCGGTGGCGGTGGTGGGAATGGCCTGCCGCTACCCGGGCGGCGTGGATTCGCCCGAGGGCCTGTGGCAGATGGTGGCCGAGGGCCGCGACGTGGTGTCGGAGTTTCCCGCCGATCGGGGCTGGGATCTGGCCGATTTGTTCGATCCGGATCCCGATGCGGTGGGCAAGTCGTACACGCGGTGCGGCGGGTTCCTGGCCGACGTGGCGGATTTCGACGCCGCGTTCTTCGGGATCGCGCCCAGCGAGGCGCTGGCGATGGATCCGCAGCAGCGACTGTTGTTGGAGGTGTCGTGGGAGGCGTTGGAGCGGGCCGGGATTGATCCGCTCGCGTTGCGGGGCTCGCCGACGGGCGTGTTCGCCGGGGTGTTTCACGGCTCCTATGGCGGCCAGGGCCGCGTTCCCGGAGACCTGGAACGGTACGGGCTGCGGGGATCGACCTTGAGCGTGGCCTCGGGCCGGGTGGCGTACGCGCTGGGCCTGGAGGGCCCGGCGGTGTCGGTGGACACGGCCTGCTCGTCGTCGTTGGTGGCGATCCATCTGGCGGCGCAGTCCCTGCGGTCCGGCGAGTGTGACCTGGCGCTGGCCGGCGGTGTGACGGTGATGGCCACTCCGGCGATGTTCATCGAATTCAGCAGGCAGCGAGCGCTTTCCGCCGACGGCCGATGCAAGGCGTACGCGGGCGCCGCCGATGGCACGGCGTTCTCCGAAGGCGTCGGTGTGCTGGCGCTGGAGCGGCTGGCCGATGCCCGGCGATGGGGGCATCCGGTGCTGGCCGTGCTGCGGGGATCCGCGGTGAATCAGGACGGCGCCTCCAACGGGCTGGCGACGCCCAACGGGCCGTCGCAGCAACGGGTGATCCGGGCGGCGCTGGCCAATGCGCGGCTCAGCGCGGCCGAGGTGGATCTGGTGGAGGGCCACGGCACCGGAACCACCCTGGGGGATCCCATTGAGGCACAAGCGCTTCTGGCAACCTACGGGCAGGGGCGTCCGGCCGACCGGCCGCTGTGGCTCGGGTCGATCAAATCGAACATGGGGCATACCTCGGCCGCGGCGGGCGCCGCCGGGGGGATCAAGCTGGTGCAGGCGATGCGGCATGGGCTGATGCCCAAGACGTTGCACGTCGATGCGCCGACGCCGCACGTCGACTGGTCGGCCGGGGCGGTGTCGTTGTTGACGGAGCCGCGGCCCTGGCCGGCGCCAGGCCGGCCGCGCCGCGCGGGCGTGTCGGCGTTCGGGATCAGCGGCACCAACGCACACGTCATCGTGGAGCAGGCGCCGCCGCAGGGGGAAAACCCCGGGGCGGCCGGCGATGACGCGGCGGCGCCGTGGGTGCTGTCGGCGCGGTCGGCCGACGCGTTGGCGAACCAGGCCGCCCGGCTGCTCGCGCACGTGGCAGCCGATCCCGCCGCGCGCGCGGTCGACGTGGGCTGGTCGCTGGTCGCGACGCGATCGCTGTTTGAGCATCGCGCGGTCGTGGTGGGTGCCGGTCGCGACGAGTTGGTGGCGGGATTGGCGAGCCTGGCCGCCGGTGAGCCGGGCGCCGGCGTGGTAACGGGCCGGGCGCGGCCGGTGGGCAAGACCGTGTTCGTGTTCCCGGGCCAGGGCTCCCAATGGGTCGGCATGGGGGCCGAGTTGCTGGACAGCTCAGCGGTATTCGCCGACCAGCTGCAGCGGTGCGACAAAGCGCTCGCCGAGCATGTGGAGTGGTCATTGGTCGACGTCATCCGCGGCGCGCCGGGGGCCCCGGGGCTCGATCGGGTCGACGTGGTGCAGCCGGTGCTGTGGGCGGTCATGGTGTCACTGGCCGAGCTGTGGCGCTCGATGGGCGTGGCTCCCGACGCGGTGATCGGGCATTCGCAGGGCGAGATCGCGGCGGCGTACGTGGCCGGCGCGCTGTCGCTGGACGACGCCGCCCGGGTGGTCGCGCTGCGCAGCCGGCTGCTGGTGGGCCTGTCGGGCGCGGGTGGCATGGTCTCGCTCGCGTGCGGGTCGGCGCGCGCGGGCGAGCTGGTGGCCGCGTGGGGCGACCGGCTGAACATCGCTGCGGTCAATGGTGTTTCGTCGGTGGCCGTGTCGGGTGACGTGGACGCCCTGGCGCAGCTGGTGCGACGGTGCGAGGCCGAGGACATCCGCGCCCGCACGATCGACGTCGACTACGCGTCCCACTCCGCCCAGGTCGACGTCATCCGCGAACCGCTCCTCGAGGCGCTGGCCGGCATCGCGCCGCGGCCTTCCTCCGTCGCCTTCTTCTCCACCGCGACCGGCGATGTCATGGACACCGCCGGGCTGGACGCCGACTACTGGTACCGAAGCATCCGGCAGACGGTGCAATTCGAGCGAGCGATGCGCAGCGCCGGCGACGCCGGCTATCGCGTCTTCATCGAATCGAGCCCGCATCCGGTGTTGATCGCCGGCATCGAACAGACGCTGGCGGATCAGGTCGCCGACGCGGTCGTCATCCCGTCCCTGGGCCGCGAAGACGGTGGTCTGCAACGGTTTTGGCTGTCGGTTGCCCACGCGCACGTGGCCGGTGCACCCGTCGACTGGCGCCCGGCGCTCGCCGGTGGGCGGCGGGTGGATCTGCCGACGTACGGGTTTGCGCGGCGGCGCTTCTGGCTCCCGGACGCATCGAGGGGTGCGGGCGACGCCGCCAGCCTGGGCGTGCTGGGTACCGAGCACGGCTTCCTGCGCGCGGTGGTCGAGCGGCCCGACGCGGGCGGCGTGGTCCTGACGGGCCGGTTGTCGGTGGCCGCCCAGCCGTGGCTGGCCGGACACGCGGTCGGCGGCACCGTGTTGTTCCCGGGGGCGGGATTCGTCGAGTTGGCCATCCGGGCCGGCGACGAGGTGGGGTGCGGGGCTATCGAAGAGCTCACGCTGTCGGCCCCGCTGGTGTTGCCCGAGACCGGCGCCGTGCAGATACAGGTGGTCGTCGGCGGCGTCGACGATGACGGGCACCGGGAGGTGTCGGTGTACTCGCGTGGCGCCCGATCGGGTTCGGACTGGGTCCTGCACGCCCAGGGCCTGCTGAGCGAACGCCCCGTGACACCGGATTCCGAGCTGTCGGTGTGGCCGCCGGTCGGCGCCACGCCGGTGGACGTCGCCGGCGCCTATGAGCGGCTGGCCCAGCGCGGCTACCAGTACGGTCCGGCCTTTCGGGGCCTGCGGGCGATGTGGCGCCGGGGAGAGGAGCTTTTCGCGGAAGTCGAGGTTCCTCAGGACACCGCCGCGCAGGCCGGCGGCTTCGGGATGCACCCGGTGCTGTTGGACGCGGCGTTGCACGCGCTCGGGCTGGCGGACGAACGGGCGCAGACGGTGCTGCCGTTTTCCTGGCAGGGCGTGTCGCTGCACGCCGCCGGCGCTGCGCGGGCGCGGGTTCGCCTCGCTCCGGCCGGCGCCGACGCGGTGTCGCTGGAGCTGGCCGACGCGACGGGGCTGCCGGTGCTGTCGGTGCGCTCGCTGGTGATGCGGGCGGTTTCGCGTCGGCAGTTGTCCGCGGCCGCGGCTCCGGCCGAGGGGTTGCTGGAGGTGGCGTGGTCCCCGATCGCCCTGACCGGCAACGGGATTGACGACGGCGTCGCGATCTGGGAGCTGGCCAGCGCCGGCCCGGACGTGGTCGGCTCGGTGCACGCGGCCGCCACCGAGGTGCTGGGCGTGCTGCAGTCCTGGTTGGCGGGGGAGGGGTCCGGGGTGTTGACGGTGCTCACCCGCGGGGCCGTCGCGCTTGCCGGCGAGGACGTTTCGGATCTGGCCGGCGCGGCGGTGTGGGGGTTGGTGCGCTCGGCCCAATCCGAGCACCCCGGCCGGGTGGTGCTGGTGGATTCCGACGGCTCGGTGGACGTGGCGGCGGCGATCGCCTGCGGCGAGCCGCAATTGGTGATTCGCGCCGGTGTGGTCCATGCCGCCCGCCTGGCGCCGGTCGCGGCGGAGTCGGTGCTCACGCTGCCGCCGCGGGGGTGGCGGTTGGACGCCGGAAGCGCGGGCACGCTGGAGGACCTGGTGCTCGGGCCGCTGCCGCGGGCGGAGCTCGCCGCCGGGCAGGTGCGGGTGGCGGTGGCCGCGGTCGGGGTGAACTTCCGGGATGTGTTGGTGGCGTTGGGCATGTACCCCGGCGCCGCCGAGTTGGGGGCCGAGGGCGCCGGGGTCGTCACCGAGGTCGGGCCGGGCGTGACCGGGCTGGCCGTCGGCGACCCCGTGATGGGCTTGCTCGGTGTGGTCGGTTCCGAGGCCGTCGTGGACGAGCGTGTGGTGGTGCGGGTGCCGGCGGGGTGGTCGCTGGTCGAGGCCGCCGGTGTGCCGGTGGTGTTCTTGACGGCGCTGTACGGGTTGTCGGATCTGGCCGGGCTGCGGGCCGGTGAGCGGGTGCTGGTGCACGCCGCCACCGGTGGGGTGGGGATGGCCGCGGTGCAGCTGGCGCGGCATTGGGGCGCGGAGGTTTTCGTCACGGCCAGCCGTGGCAAGTGGGAGACGTTGCGTGCCATGGGCTTTGACGATGCCCACATCGGCGATTCGCGGACCTTGGAGTTCGAGGGCAAGTTCTTGGCCGCCACCGGCGGGGCGGGTGTGGATGTGGTGCTCAACTCGCTGGCCGGGGAGTTCACCGACGCGTCGTTGCGGTTGTTGGCCTCCGGCGGGCGTTTCATCGAGATGGGCAAGACCGACCCGCGCGACCCGGCGGTCGTCGCCGACCAGCACCCGGGGGTGGCGTATCGGGCGTTCGACCTGATGGAGGCCGGACCCGACCGCACCGCGGCGATGCTGGCCGAGGTGATGCGCCTGATGCGCGACGGCGCGATACGCCCGCTGCCGCTCACGACGTTTGACGTCCGGTGCGCCCCCGCGGCGTACCGGTTCGTCAGCGCGGCCCGCCACATCGGCAAGGTCGCCCTCACGATCCCCGACGGGCCCGGCGGCGCCCTCAGCGGATCCGGTGGCGGCCTGGCCGGGGGCAGCGTCGTGATCACCGGCGGCACCGGCATGGCGGGTTCGGCGCTGGCCGGTCACCTCGTCGAGCGCTACGGGGTGGCCCACGTGGTGCTGGTCAGCCGCGCCGGCGCGGACGCCGTCGGGGTGCCCGAGCTGGTGGGCCGATTGGAAGACGCCGGGGCCCGGGTGTCGGTGGTGGCTTGCGACGTGGCCGACCGCGACGCCGTGGCGGAGATGCTCGCCCACCTCCCCGCCGACTACCCGTTGCGCGCGATCGTCCACGCCGCCGGAGTGCTCGACGACGGGTTGATCTCCTCGATGACCGCCGAGCGGGTCGATGCGGTGTTGCGGGCCAAGGTCGACGGGGCCTGGAACCTGCATGAGGCGACCCGCGATCGCGACCTGGCGGCGTTCGTGGTGTTTTCGTCGATGGCCGGGATCGTGGGCACCCCGGGTCAGGCCAATTACGCCGCGGCCAACACTTTCCTCGACGGCCTGATCGCGCACCGGCGCGCGCACGGACTGCCGGGCGTGTCGCTGGCCTGGGGGCTGTGGGAACAGGCCTCGGCGATGACGGCACACCTGGGCGATCGCGACAAGGCCCGGATGAGCCGCATCGGGCTGGCGGCCCTGTCGACCGAGCAGGCGCTGGAATCGTTCGACACCGCCATGCTCGTCGACCACCCCGTGGTGGTGGCGGTCCGGGTGGACCGAAGCGCCCTGTCCGACAACGCCGCCGGGCTACCCCCGTTGTTGCGGGAGTTGGCCGCCCGCCCCACCCGCCGCGTCGTCGCCGACCCCGGCCACACCGCGTCGACGACCGGCCTCAAGGCGCGCCTGCACGGGCTGAGCCCCGAGGCGCGCCAGCGCGAGTTGGTCGACCTGGTCTGCGGCAACGCCGCGACCGTGCTGGGGCTGCCCAGCGGTAGCGACATCGCCGCCGACCGCGCCTTCCAAGACCTCGGCTTCGACTCGCTGACCGCCGTCGAGCTGCGCAACCGTCTCAAAACCGCTGCCGGCCTGACGCTTTCGCCCACCCTGATCTTCGACTACCCCACACCCGCGATCCTGGCCGCTCACCTCGGCACCGAACTGGCCGCCACCGCCGACGGGCCCGCCCTGATGTCCCGCTTCGAGGACATCGTCCGCGAATTGCAGGCACTGCTGGACTCACCCGACTGCAAGCCGGACGACAAGGCGCGGCTGAGCGCTCGCATCCAAAGCCTGCTCGGCACCGCGGCCCCCGCCGACCGGCCCGACCCCGACCACCTTGACGAGCTTGATCAGGACCTCGATGCCGCCGACGAAAGCCAACTCTTCGCGATCCTCGACGAAGAACTCGGCCGCGAATGAGCCAGGAACCCCCCAGGAATGACTCAGCAATGACCACGCCGAGCACCGAGAAGCACGTCGAATACCTCAAGCGCCTGACCGCAGACCTCAGGCGGGCCCGGCGACGGGTGGCCGAGCTCGAAGGCAAGCTGTCCGAGCCGGTGGCCGTGGTCGGCATGGCCTGCCGCTACGCCGGCGGGGTGGACTCGCCGGAGGCCTTGTGGCGGATGGTGGCTGAGGGCCGCGACGCGGTATCGGACTTTCCCACCGATCGTGGCTGGGAGATCGACGCGCTCTACGACCCGGACCCCGACGCGCAGGGCAAGATGTACACGCGTCAGGGCAGCTTCTTGCAGAACGCCGGCGACTTCGATGCCGGATTCTTCGGCGTCGGGCCGAGCGAGGCGCTGGCGATGGACCCGCAGCAGCGGCTCATGCTCGAGGTGTCCTGGGAAGCGTTTGAACGGGCCGGGATTGACCCGCTGACGTTGCGGGGCTCACCGACGGGGGTGTTCGCCGGGGTCATTCACGCCGGCTATGGCGGCGAGGTCAAAGGCGAGCTGGAGGGCTATGGGCTGACCGGCTCCACGCTGAGCGTGGCGTCGGGCCGGGTGTCCTACGTGCTGGGCTTGGAAGGCCCCGCGGTGTCGGTGGATACGGCATGCTCCTCGTCGCTGGTGGCCATGCACCTGGCGGCGCACTCGTTGCGCACCGGCGAATGTGACCTCGCGCTGGCCGGCGGCGTGACGGTGATGGCCACGGCCGCCGCCTTCGTCGAGTTCAGCAGGCAACGTGCGCTGGCCCCCGACGGCCGCTGCAAGGTCTACGCGGGCGCCGCCGACGGCACCTCCTGGTCGGAGGGCGCGGGGGTGCTGGTGCTGGAGCGGTTGTCCGACGCGCGCCGGCTGGGGCATCCGGTGCTGGCGCTGCTGCGCGGGTCCGCGGTGAACCAGGACGGCGCCTCCAACGGCCTGACCGCCCCCAACGGGCCGTCGCAGCAGCGGGTGATCCGTGCGGCGCTGGCCGACGCCGCGCTGACGACGGCCGACGTCGATGTGGTCGAGGGTCACGGCACCGGGACGGTGTTGGGCGATCCGATTGAGGCCCAGGCGCTTTTGGCGACCTACGGGCAGGATCGGCCCGCGGACCGGCCGTTGTGGCTGGGGTCGATCAAGTCCAACATCGGTCACACGTCGGCCGCCGCCGGGGTGGCCGGGGTGATCAAGATGGTGCAGGCGATGCGCCATGAGCTGATGCCCCAGACGTTGCACGTCGATGTGCCCACGCCGCACGTGGATTGGTCCGCCGGGGCGGTGTCGGTGCTGACCCAGCCGCGGCCCTGGACGGCCGAGCCGGCGAACGGGCCGCGGCGGGCGGGGGTCTCGTCGTTCGGGATCAGCGGGACCAACGCGCACGTCATCATCGAGGAACCGCCCACTGAGCCGTCCGAAAGCACCGAGCCGGAAAGCCCGGCGCCGCAACGCGACGGCGCCAATCCGGTTGTGCCGTGGGTGGTCTCCGCCCGTTCGGAACGGGCGCTCGCCGATCAGGCCGCCCGGCTCGCGGCGCACGTGCAGGCCGACCCGGGCACGGATGTCGTCGACGTCGGGTGGTCGCTGGCCACCACCCGGTCGGCCTTCGAGCATCGGGCCGTGCTGGTCGGCGGCGATCGCGCGGCCCTGCTGGACGGATTGGCGGGTCTGGCGTCCGGGAATCCCGGTGCGGCGGCGGTGGTGGGTGGCACCCGGTCGATGGGCAAGACAGTCTTCATGTTCCCCGGCCAGGGTTCGCAATGGTTGGGCATGGGCGCGGCGCTGTATGGGCGGTTCCCGGAGTTCGCGCGGGCCTTCGACGAGGCCGCCGAGGCGCTGGACGGCCACCTGCGATTGCCGTTGCGGCAAGTGATCTGGGGTGGCGACCCGGAGTTGTTGGAGAACACGGAGTTTGCGCAGCCGGCGCTGTTCGCCATCGAGGTCGCGCTGGCGGCGCTGTGGCGGTCCTGGGGTGTGGTGCCCGACGTGGTGATGGGCCACTCGGTGGGGGAGCTGGCCGCGGCGCACGTGGCCGGGGTGCTGTCGCTGGCCGACGCGGCCTGTGTGGTGTCCGCGCGGGGCCGGTTGATGGCGCGGTTGCCCGCGGGCGGGACGATGGTCGCCGTCGCGGCCACCGAGGCCGAGGTCGCACCCATGCTGACCGAGGGTGTGAGCATCGCGGCGGTGAACGGCCCCGAAGCGGTGGTGGTTTCGGGTGAGCGGGCCGCGGTCGACGCGGTGGTGGACCGGCTGACGAAGCTGGGCCGGCGGGTGCACCGGCTGGCGGTCTCGCACGCGTTCCATTCGGCACTGATGGATCCGATCATCGGCGACTTCGCCGCGGTGCTGGACGGTGTCTCGGCCGGTGAACCACGGATTGGGTTGGTGTCCAACGTGACCGGGCGGTTGGCGGGCCCGGGGTATGGGTCGGCGGCGTACTGGCTGGAGCACGTGCGCCAACCGGTGCGCTTTGTCGACGGGGTGCGGTTGGCCGAATCGCTGGGCGCGGGGGTCTTCGTGGAGGTGGGACCCGGCGCGGCGCTGACGGCGTCGCTGCCGCAGTCGCTTGCCGCCGAACCGGCGGCCTCGGTGGTGACGATGGCCAAGGACCGCCCCGAGATCGATTCCATGCTGCTCGCCGCCGCGGGCCTCTACGTCACGGGCGCGCCCATCGACTGGGCGGCGGTGTATGACGGCCTGACCGCGCGGCGAGTCGCGTTGCCCACGTACGCCTTTCAGCGACGGCGGTATTGGCTGCCGGCCGAACTCGTGGGTTCCGGCGACGTGAGCACATCGGGCTTGGTGGGGGCCGGGCACGGGCTGTTGGGTGCGGTGGTGGAGCGGCCCGATTCGGGCGGGGTGGTGCTGACGGGCCGGTTGTCGACGGCCGCCCAGCCGTGGCTGGGCGACCACGCGGTGGCCGGGATGGTGCTGTTTCCCGGCGCCGGGTTCGTCGAACTGGTATTGCGCGCCGGCGATGAGGTCGGCTGTTCGGTGGTCGAGGAGTTGACCCTGTCGGCTCCGCTGATCCTGCCGGCGCCCGGCACGGTGCGCGTGCAGGTGGTGGTGGGCGCCGCCGGGGAGGCCGGCCGGCGGGCGGTGTCCGTGTATTCGTCGGGCGTTCAACCGGATTCGGACTGGGTACTGCACGCCGAGGGCGAGCTGAGCGCGGGCTCGACCGAGCCCGCCGCCGACCTGTCGGTATGGCCGCCCGCGGGCGCGACGGCGGTGGACGTGACCGGCGGCTACGAGCGGCTGGCCGAGCTGGGCTACGACTACGGCCCGGCGTTCCGGGGTCTGCAGGCGATGTGGCGGCGGGGGGAGGAGATCTTCGCCGAGGTCGCCGTCCCTCAGGCCGCCGGTGTAACGGTCTCGGGCTACGGGATACACCCCGTCCTGTTGGACGCCGCCCTGCACGCGCTGGGGATGGACGACGCGCAGGCCCAGGCGGTCCTGCCGTTCTCCTGGCAGGGCGCGTGCCTGCATGCGGCCGGCGCGTCGCGGGCCCGGGTGCGGCTGAGCCCGGTCGGTGCGGGCGCGGTGTCGCTGGAGCTGGCCGATTTCACCGGCCTGCCCGTCTTGTCGGTACGGGAGCTGGTCCTCCGCCCGGTGTCGCCCGAGCAGCTGACGGCGGGCGCGGCGCGTCCCGGCGGGGCGGGGCTCTTCCAGCCGACCTGGTCGCCGGTGTCGTTGCCGCCCAACGGCATTGCCGAGGCCGCGGTGGTGTGGGAGCCCGGCTCACGGGATGGCGCCGGGCTGCCGGGCTTGGTGTATGCGGCCACGCACGAGGCGCTGGGCGTGTTGCAGTCCTGGCTGGCCGGCGACGGGTCGGGCGTGCTCGTCGTGCAGACCCGCGGGGCGGTGGCGTTCGACGGCGAGCAGGTTTCGGATCCGGCCGCCGCGGCGGTGTGGGGGTTGGTCCGTTCGGCGCAGGCCGAGCACCCGGGCCGGGTGGTATTGCTGGATTCCGACGGGTCGATCGATGTCGACACCGTGATCGCTTGTGGCGAACCGCAAGTCGTCGTGCGCGCCGGCGAGGCGTATGCGGCCCGGCTGGCCCCGGCCGAGGTTTCGATCCTGGCGCTGCCGCCGGGGGAGTGGCGGCTGGGCGCGGGTGACGCCGGCACGCTCGAGGACCTGGTGGCGCAGCCCTGCCCGCGGGCCGAGCTGACGGCCGGGCAGGTGCGCGTGGCGGTGGGCGCAACCGGGGTGAACTTCCGGGACGTGTTGGTGGCGTTGGGCATGTACCCCGGCGCCGCCGAGTTGGGGGCCGAGGGTGCCGGGGTCGTCACCGAGGTCGGGCCGGGCGTGACCGGGCTGGCCGTCGGCGACGCCGTGACGGGAATCATCGGGCTGACGGGCTCCGAGGCGGTGGTGGACCAGCGCCTGGTGGTGCGGGTGCCGGCGGGGTGGTCGCTGGTCGAGGCCGCCGGTGTGCCGGTGGTGTTCTTGACGGCGCTGTACGGGTTGTCGGATCTGGCCGGGCTGCGGGCCGGTGAGCGGGTGCTGGTGCACGCCGCCACCGGTGGGGTGGGGATGGCCGCGGTGCAGCTGGCGCGGCATTGGGGCGCGGAGGTTTTCGTCACGGCCAGCCGTGGCAAGTGGGAGACGTTGCGTGCCATGGGCTTTGACGATGCCCACATCGGCGATTCGCGGACCTTGGAGTTCGAGGGCAAGTTCTTGGCCGCCACCGGCGGGGCGGGTGTGGATGTGGTGCTCAACTCGCTGGCCGGGGAGTTCACCGACGCGTCGTTGCGGTTGTTGGCCTCCGGCGGGCGTTTCATCGAGATGGGCAAGACCGACCTGCGGGACGCGGCCGCGATTGCCGGGCAACACCCGGGTGTGCGGTATCGGGCGTTCGACCTAATGGAGGCCGGGCCGGAACGCATCGCGGCGATGCTGGGCGACTTGATGAGCCTGTTCGCCGCCGGCACGTTGACGCCGTTGCCGGTCACGGCGTTTGACGTCCGCCACGCCACCGAGGCGTACCGGTTCGTCAGCCAGGCCCGCCACACCGGCAAGGTGGTGCTCACCCTGCCCGACGGTCCGGGCGGACTGGCCTCGGGCACGGCGTTGATCACCGGCGGGACCGGCATGGCGGGCTCGGCGCTGGCCCGCCACCTGGTGGCGAAGTATCGCGTGCCCCACGTGATGTTGGTCAGCCGTGGCGGCGAGCGGGCCGAGGGCGCCGCGGAACTGGCGGCCGAGCTGCGCGATGCCGGCGCAACGGTGTCGGTGGTGGCCTGTGACGTCGGCGACCCCGAGGCGGTGGCGGGATTGCTGACGCGGGTGCCGGAGCGCTATCCGCTGCGGGGCGTCTTCCACGCCGCGGGCGTCCTGGACGACGGGCTGATCGCGTCGTTGACCGCCGACCGGATGAACACGGTGCTGCGGGCCAAGGTCGACGGGGCCTGGCATCTGCACGAGCTCACCAAACACATGAATCTCTCGGCGTTCGTGATGTTTTCGTCGATGGCCGGCATCCTTGGCGCACCGGGCCAGGGCAACTATGCGGCGGCCAACAGCTTCCTGGACGGGCTCGCGTCCTACCGGCGCGCGCAGGGGCTGCCCGGGTTGTCGGTGGCGTGGGGTCTGTGGGACGAGGCCAGCACGATGACGCGACATCTCGGTGACAAGGATCGCGCCCGCATGAGCCGGGCCGGGTTGGCACCCTTGTCCAGCCAGCAGGCGTTGCAGCTCTTGGATGAGGCGCTGCCGGCCGACCGCCCACTGTTGGTGGCTGCGCGGCTGGACACGGCGGCGCTGGGTGGCGACGGCGCGATGGTGCCGCCGATGCTGCGCGGGCTGGCCACCCGCCGCACGCGCCGCGTCATCGCCGACGCCGCCACGACGGCGGCCTCGGTGTCCGGCCTGCGGGCGCGCCTGCACGGGCTCACCGCGGAGCAGCGGCACCGCGAGCTCGTCGATCTGGTGTGCGGCAACGCCGCCACCGTGCTCGGCCACGCCACCGCGGACGTCGACGCCGAGCGCGCCTTCCAGGAGCTGGGATTCGACTCGCTGACCGCGGTCGAGCTGCGCAACCGGCTCAAGGCGGCGACCGGGCTCACCCTGTCACCCACGCTGATCTTCGACTACCCCACGCCGGCAGCGCTCGCCGATCACCTCGACGCCCAACTGGCCACGATTCCCTCCAACGACCCGCCCGACCGCATGGCCCGCTTCAACGACGTCGCGCGCGAACTGCAGGCGCTGGTCGACCAACCGGGCTGGAGCCCCGACGACAAGGCCCGCCTGACGGCCCGGATCCACGCGCTGCTCGCCACCCTGAGCGCCCCGGAGCCGGAGCTGGACCCCATCGAGCTTTTCGACGATGACCTCGCCTCGGCGACCGAAAGTCAGCTGTTCGCCATCTTGGACGAAGAAGTCGGGCCCTGACCCGTGCCCCCGACAGCCATCGCAGTCATCGGGCTGGCCTGCCGATTCCCCGGCGCCGCCGGTCCCAGCGACTTCTGGCGGCTGATCCGCGACGGGGCCGAGGCCGGCGAGTTGCCCGGCGACGTCGCCGAGTTCGACGCTGACTTCTTCAACGTCTCGCCGCGCGAGGCCGCCGCGATGGACCCCCGGCAGCGCCTCGCGCTGGAGCTGGCCTGGGAGGTCCTCGAAGACGCCTTCGTGGTGCCGGAAACCCTGCGCGGGGAACGGGTCGCGGTTTATTTGGGCGCGATGAACGACGACTACGGCCTGTTGACGGTGGCCCAGGACATCGATCACCACTCCTTCACCGGGGTCAGCCGGGCGATGATCGCCAACCGCGTCTCGTACGCATTGGGGCTGCACGGACCGAGTCTGACCGTCGATTCCGGCCAATCGTCGTCGTTGGTGGCGGTGCACCTCGCCTGCGAAAGCATCCGCACCGGCGAGTCGGAGCTGGCTCTGGCCGGCGGCGTGCACCTGAACCTGGCCGACGAAACCGCCGCGCTGGAAACCGAATTCGGGGCATTGTCGGCCTCGGGTCGCACCTATGCGTTCGACGCGCGCGCCGACGGTTACGTGCGAAGCCAGGGCGGCGGGCTTGTGCTGCTGAAGCCGTTGCGCGCTGCCCTCGACGACGGTGACCCCATTCGCGCCGTCATTCGCGGCAGCGCGGTGGGCAACGCCGGACACAGCGCCGCCGCACCGACGGCGCCGTCCGTCCGGGGCGAAGCCGATGTCATCCGGCGCGCGTTGCGGACCGCCGGCCTCGAGGCCGCCCAGCTGCAGTACATCGAGGCCCACGGCACCGGAACCGAAATCGGCGACTCGGTAGAAGCGACGGCGCTCGGCGAGGTCTTCGCCGGACCCCGACGCCATCCGCTCGCCGTGGGATCCGTGAAGACCAACGTCGGCCACGCCGGCGGCGCCGCGGGCATCGCGGGCTTGCTCAAGGCCGTGTTGGCCATCGAAAACGCCGCCATCCCACCGAGTCTCAACTACGCGGACCCGGGCCCCGGAATCGATCCGGAAAGCCTCGGGCTGCGCATCAACACCGCGCTGGCCGCCTGGCCGGCGGCGGGAGAACCGCGGCGCGCCGGCGTGTCGTCGTTCGGCATGGGTGGAACCAACGCCCACGTCATCGTCGAGCAAGCGCCCGCGCGACCGAAAGGCGAAGCGCCGCTGCGCGGTAACGCGCCGACGGCGTGGGTGCTGTCGGGTCGTTCGGAACGGGCGCTGGCCAATCAGGCCGCCCGGCTGCTGGCCCACGTCACCGCCGATGCCGGGCTGGAGGTCGGCGACGTGGCGTGGTCGTTGGCGACGACGCGGTCGGTGTTCGAGCATCGGGCGGTGCTGGTGGGCGCGGACCGCGGGGCCCTCACCTCGGGGCTGGCGGGAGTGGCCGCCGGGGAGTCGGATCCCGGCGCGGTGGTGGGGCGGGCGCGCGCACCGGGCAAGACGGCGTTCGTGTTCCCCGGGCAGGGGGCGCAGTCCCTCGCGATGGGTGCTCAGTTGTATGGCCGGTTTCCCGCGTTTGCACGGGCGTTCGACGAGGCCGCCGAGGCGCTGGACGACCACCTCCGGCTGCCCCTGCGCGACGTGATGTGGGGCAGTGACGCAAAGCTGTTGGACAACACCGAATTCGCCCAACCGGCGTTGTTCGCGATCGAGCACGCGCTGGCGGAGCTGTTGCGCGACTGGGGTGTCGTCGCGGATGTGGCGCTGGGTCATTCGGTGGGGGAGATCACCGCCGCGCACCTGGCGGGGGTGTTGTCGCTGTCCGACGCGGCCAAACTGGTGGCGGCGCGGGGCCGGTTGATGGCGGGGCTGCCCGCGGGGGGCGCGATGATCGCGGTGGCCGCCGGCGAGGCCGACGTGGCGCCGTTGCTCACCGACGGGCTGGCGATCGCGGCCGTCAACGGGCCTGACGCGGTGGTGATCTCGGGTGCGGAGGCTCAGGTCGGAGCGGTCGCGGACACCCTGGCGCGGCAGGGCAGGCGGGTGCATCGGCTCGCGGTCTCGCACGCGTTTCACTCACCCCTGATGGAGCCCATGATCGACGGATTCGCCGCGCTGGCGGCCGAGGTATCGCCTGCGGAAGCACGAATTGCCTTGGTGTCCAACGTGTCCGGTCAACTCGTCGGCCCCGGGTATGGGTCGGCGGACTATTGGGTCGAGCATGTGCGAAATCCGGTGCGTTTCGCCGACGGGGTGCGGGCCGCCGAGTCGTGCGGTGCCGACGTGTTCGTCGAAGTCGGGCCGGGTGGCGGCCTCGGCGCCGCGGTGGAGCACTGCCTGACCACCGACGATCCCGTGGCGGTGACCACGCTCGCCAAGGACCGGCCGGAAGTCGAATCGCTGCTCACCGCGGCTGGCCGGCTCTTCACCGCCGGCGTGCCGGTCCGCCTGCGCGCCGTCTTGGGTGGCGGTCAGCGGGTTCCGCTGCCGACGTATGGTTTTGCGCGCCAACGGTTCTGGTTGGGCGCCCGCACGGACTCGCCGTCCCCGGTGACGTCGCGGCCGGCGGAAATGGCCGAGCGGCTGCGCGAATTGCCCGATCACGAGCAGCACCGAGAACTCGTCGCGCTGGTGTGCGGGCACGCCGCGGCCGTGCTGGGACACGCCGACGTCCACGCCGTCGACGCCGAGCGCGCTTTCCAAGACCTCGGGTTTGACTCCTTGACCGGGGTCGAGCTACGCAACCGTCTCAAAGCCGACACGGGGCTGGCGCTATCGCGCACACTCGTCTTCGACTATCCAAACCCGGAGGCATTGGCCGATCACCTGGCGCAACGGCTGCTGCACGGCGAAAACGAAACGTCCCCGGACGAAAAGATCTGGGCGGCGCTGAAAAAGATTCCGCTACATGAACTTCGAAGAACCGGTTTGCTCGACAAACTATTGGCTTTGGCGGGCGATCCGGAAAATCCGTCCGCGCAATCCACGGTCACCGAAGACACTATCGACTCCTTGAGCCCCGATGCGCTGATCGCGCTTGCGCTCGGTGCTCACGAAACCGACGACGTTCAATAGGGAAACAATGGCTGGGGGAATCGAAAACGCGACGTGATAAGGTAATTCGACATGCGTTAAATAGCGCAATTGGACATACGTTGAATAGCAACAACTTTGCGGTGCCGCCGCACAACTGTCTAAACTTTCACATTGGCGCTAGATTCTCGCCGGCGCACGAAAGTGATCATTTTCTATGGTCACGACCAAACAAGGTAGGGGCATGAGCGTTATTGCGGGCGTCTTCGGAGCGCTGCCGCCGCATCGGTATAGCCAGAGTGAGATCACCGACCAATTCGTCGAGTTTCCCGGATTGAAGGAACACGAGGAGATCGTTCGGCGGTTGCACGCGGCCGCGAAGGTCAACAGTCGCCACTTCGTCCTGCCGCTGGAGCGCTACCCGACGCTGACCGACTTCGGCGAGGCCAACGAGATCTTCATCGACGCCGCGGTCGACCTCGGCTGCGAGGCGCTGCTGGGCGCGCTCGAGGAGGCCGGTCTGGAGGTCGGGGACATCGACCTGATCGCCACCTCGACCGTGACCGGTGTCGCGGTGCCATCGCTGGACGCGCGGATCGCCGGCCGGCTCGGCCTGCGGCCGGACGTGCGCCGGATGCCGCTGTTCGGCCTGGGCTGCGCGGCCGGTGCCGCGGGGGTGGCCCGCCTGCACGACTACCTGCGCGGCAATCCGGACGGCGTCGCGGTGCTGGTCTCGGTCGAGCTCTGCTCGCTGACCTACCCGGCGGTCAAGCCGACCGTGTCGGGTCTGGTCGGCAGCGCGCTCTTCGGCGACGGCGCGGCCGCGGTGGTGGCGGTGGGCGACCGCCGCGCCGCTCAGGTGCGCGCCGCGGGGCCCGACGTCGTCGACTCGCGCAGCCGCCTCTACCCCGAATCGCTGCACATCATGGGCTGGAACGTGAACTCCTCTGGGCTGCAGCTGGTGCTGTCGCCGGAGCTGACGTCGGTCATTGACCGCTACCTGGCCGACGACGTCAGAGGGTTCCTCGCCACGCACGGGCTGACCAAGGACGACATCGGCGCGTGGGTCACCCACCCGGGCGGTCCCAAGGTCATCGACGCCATCACCCGGACCCTGGAGCTCGACCCCGACGCGCTGGAGCTGACCTGGCGCTCGCTGGGCGAGATCGCGAACCTGTCGTCGGCCTCGGTGCTGCACATCCTGCGCGACACCATCGCCAAGCCGCCGCCGAGTGGTAGCCCCGGGCTGATGCTTGCGATGGGTCCCGGATTCTGTTCCGAACTGGTGCTTCTGCGCTGGCAGTAGCCCGACGGTGGCGACCCGCCGCGCCCCGCTAGCGATCGAGCCCGACGACGTCGACGGTCACTCCCGGGCTGGGGGACAGCGCGGCGAGGTTGTGGGCGCGGATGCGCTGAGGCGGTAACCGCAGCGTGGTCCTGGCGATCAGCCGGGCGAGCATCACGGTCATTTCGGTGGTGGCCATGACCGCCCCGATGCAGCGATGCAATCCCCCGCTGAACGGGATGAATTCGTACGGTGCGGGCCGCCGGTAAGCCGGGGAACCGGGATCCCAGCGCTCCGGGCGGAACTCGGTCGGCTCGGGCCACAGCTCCGGTAGCCGGTGCGTGACGTACGGGCTGAAGACCAGCAGCCGCCCCGCCCGGATCCGGCGCCCGTCGAAACTCAGGTCGCGCATCACCTTGCGGGCGGAGATGACGCCGGGCGGATACAGCCTCAACGTTTCGTGCACGACGCCGTTGAGGTAGGTCAGCTGCTCCAGGTCGCCCGCGGCCGGCGGCCGGCCGCCGAGCACGCGGCGCACCTCGTCGGCGGCGGCGTCCCACGCGCCGGGCAGCGACAGCAGGGTATGGATCGCCCACGCCAGCGCGCCGCTGGTGGTCTCGTAGCCGGCGGTGATCAGCGAAATGACCGCGTCTCGAATCTCGTTGTCGCTCAGCGCATAACCCTCGTCCCCGCGACCGTCGATCAGCATCGTCAGCATGTGGTCGTCGGGCCTGGGTTGCGCGCGGGCCTCGCCGATCCGCGCGTCCACGAGGTCGTTGATGCGCGTCCGCGCCGCCATCGCCCGCCGCCAGCCCGGGGAGTTCAGGCGCCGCTCCAGCTGCATCACCTGGGGCAGCCGGTGGGTCATGTCGAGCAGGGGTTGCAGTTGCTCGCCGAGGAAGTCCGAGTGCGCGGCCAGCCGCGGGCCGAACAGGCTCGCGGCGGTGCTGTGGCGCACCGCCGAGCGGCACTGCCGGTAGATGTCCAGCCGCTGCCCGGATCGCCATCCGTCGATGACGGCGTCGATGCTCGCCACCATCGTCTGCACGTAGTCCTGAACCTGCCGGTGCCGCAGGCCGGGCGCCACGACGCTGCGCCGGCGGCGGTGGTCGTCGCCGTCGCTGACGATCAGCGCGGTGGGGCCGTCGACGACGGCCAGGTTCTCGAACGTCTCGCGCCAGCTGAACGCGTCGGCGTGGGCGAACACGAACTTGTTCGCCTCGGGCCCCAGCAGGTAGGTGTAGCCGCGCCGGCCGATTCCGGAGTCGATCACCGGACCGCGCCACCGGTACAGCGCCAGCAACGCCTCGCCGGGCGGGTAGCGCACCGGCCGATAGGCGCTCATTCGAGCAACTCCGACAGCTCCAGCCAGCGGACCTCCGTCGCGGCGACCTCGTCTTGCAGGCCGCGCAGGTCCCGGGTCAGCCGGGTCAGCCCGACGTGGTCGGCCTGGTCGTGATCGGCGAGCTCGTGGTGTTTGGCCGCGATCCGGTCGGCCAGCCGCGCGAGCTGGCGGTCGACGGCGGCCAGCTCCTTCTCGGCGGTGCGTCGCCGCGAGCCGGACATCGTTTCGGACGCCGGCGGCTCGGCCGGCGGGCGCTCGGGAGCGACGCGGCGGTGCGCCGCCAGCCGCAGGTACTCGTCGACGCCGCCGGGCAGATGGCGCAGCCGGCCGTCGAGGATCGCGTACTGCTGGTCGGTCACCCGCTCCAGCAGGTAGCGGTCGTGCGAGACGACGATCAGGGTGCCCGGCCACGAGTCGAGCAGGTCCTCCATGGCGGTCAGCATGTCGGTGTCGACGTCGTTGGTGGGCTCGTCGAGGAGCAGCACGTTTGGTTCGGACAACAGCGTGAGCATCAGCTGCAGCCGCCGCCGCTGACCGCCGGACAGGTCGCCGACGCGCGCGGACAGCTGGCCTCGGCCGAACCCCAGCCGCTCCAGCAGCTGGGCCGGCGTCACCTCCCGGCCGTCGACCTCGTAGCCGCCGCGCAGGTGGCCCAATAGGTCGGCGATCCGGTCGCCGGCGAGCGCGGCCAGCTCCTCGCCGCGCTGGTCCAGCACCGCCAGCCGAACGGTCTTGCCGCGCTTGACGCGCCCGGTGTCCGGGGTGACGGTGCCGGCGATCAGGCCCAGCAGCGTCGACTTGCCGGCGCCGTTGGCCCCGACGATGCCGGTGCGTTCGCCCGGCGCGATCCGCCATTCGACGTCGCGTAGCACCGGGCGTCCACTAAGGGGCGGGTACGACACCGACACGTCGAGCAGATCGATGACGTCCTTGCCGAGCCGCGCGGTGGCCAGCTTGGCGAGCTCGACCGTGTTGCGCAGCGGCGGCACGTCGGCGATCAGCTGGTTGGCGGCCTCGATCCGGAACTTGGGCTTGGAGGTGCGGGCCGGCGGGCCCCGGCGCAGCCACGCCAGCTCCTTGCGCATCAGGTTCTGCCGCTTGGCCTCGGTGGCGGCGGCCACCCGGTCGCGCTCGACACGCTGCAGGACGTAAGCGGCGTAGCCGCCCTCGAACGGCTCGACGATCCCGTCGTGCACCTCCCACGTCGCGGTGGCGACCTCGTCGAGGAACCAGCGGTCGTGCGTCACCAGCAGCAGCCCGCCGGTGTTGCGAGCCCAGCGCTGCTGCAAGTGGCCGGCCAGCCACGTGATGCCCTCGATGTCCAGGTGGTTGGTGGGCTCGTCGAGCGCGATCACGTCCCACTCGCCGATCAACAGCCGGGCCAGCTGGACGCGTCGGCGCTGGCCGCCGGACAGCGTGTCGATCCGCGCGTCCCAGGCGATGTCGGCCACCAGTCCGCCGACCACGTCGCGCACCCGCGCGTCGCCCGCCCACTGGTGCTCGGGCTGGTCACCGACCAGCGTCCAGCCCACGGTGTGTCCTGGCTCGAGGGTGTCGGCCTGGCTCAGCGCGCTGACCCGTAGGCCGCCGCGCCGCGTGACGCGGCCGGCGTCGGGCCGCACCTCGCCGGTCAGCAGCCCCAACAGGCTGGACTTGCCGTCCCCGTTGCGCCCGACGATGCCGATCCGCGCGCCGTCGTCGACGCCCAGCGTGACCGATTCGAAGACCACCTGGGTCGGATATTCCAGGCGGATGCCCTCGGCTCCGAGTAGGTGTGCCACCCGGGCAATTATTCGAGGGTCAGCAGCGCTTGGTCGACGTGGGTCCGCGTGTCCGGCGACGCCTTGCCCGCCACGGCCTCCAGGAAGCGCGCGGCGAGGTCGCGCACCTTGAGGTTGGTCTCCTGGGAACGCCAGACCAGCAGGTCGAACGCGCGCTCCGCGGAGATGCCGTAGGCGCTCATGAGAACCCCCTTGGCCTGCTCGATCTTGGCGCGGGCGTCGGCCACCGCCTCCAACACGTTGGTGATGTCGGTGTGCAGCGAGTCGGTGACATCGACGTAAAAGCCCGACGTGCCGGCCAGCGCGCCGCTGTCGTCGACCATCCGGTCACCCGCGACGACGACGCAGCGGGTGCGCCCGGCGGTGTCGATGATGCGGTGGCGGCTGCTGAACGGCTTTCCGTTGAGCACGTGGTCGAGCACGGCCGCGACGCGCTCGCGGTCCTCGGGGTGCTTGTGTTGCAGCAACAGTTCCGTGGTCGGCTCGACCTCCCCCGGCTCGTAGCCGTGCATGCGGGCGACGGCGTCCGACCACTCCCAGCGCTGGCCGTCCAGGAAGAACCGGAACCGGCCGACGTGCTGCGGCTCGCCCAGGCCCAGCACCAAGTCGACCGCGCCCATCTCCCGCTCTTCGACCATGCCGGTCATGAGCTCGTCACACGCCGAGCCCGAACCGTCGGTGCCCGCCTGCCCGTTGCGACGCCCAACGGCCTCGTCTTCGAAGTTCACAGTCATCGCGCACGGCCTTCCTCGCCAACCGCATCATTGCTCTCATCTACTATTTCTAGTGTCCATTAGCGCCTGTGTTTATGCCTGGCGGTGCTGGCGAATGTGAAATTACGCCGCCGCCGATGGGCGGCGGTTCAGCGCACGCGGTACCGCTCGGCGTCGCGGTGCTTGAACTCGAGGCCCAGGCCGGGCCGGTGCTGGTCGGGCCGCAGCGCCCCGCCGTCGGGGGGCAGGGCGCCGTCGAAGAGCAGCTGCTCGATGCGGTGGTGGTCGTGGAAATACTCCAGGTGCCGCAGGTTGGGAATCGAGGCGGCGACGTGGGCGTGCAGGTTGGGGGCGCAGTGTCCGGAAACGTCGATGTGGTGCGCGGCGGCGACGGCCGCGGCCCGCAGCCAGTCGGTGATGCCGCCGCAGCGGGTGACGTCGAGCTGCAGGCAGTCGACCGCTTCGGCGGCCAGCATCCGGCGGAAGTAGGTGAGGTCGTAGCCGTATTCGCCGGCGGTGACGTCCGGGGTCACCTGGTCGCGCACCTCGTGCAGGCCGGCGAGGTCATCGGATGACACGGGTTCCTCGAACCACGTGACGTCGTGGTCGGCCATGGCGTGGGCGACCCCGATCGCCTGCTTGCGGCGGTAGCCGCCGTTGGCGTCGACGTACAACTCGGTGTCGGGCCCGATCACCTTGCGCGCCAGCGCGATCCGGTCCAGGTCGCGGCGCTCGTCGGAACCCGACGACTCGCCGATCTTGATTTTCACCCGCGGGATCTTCCAGGCGTCGACCCAGCGCTCCAGCTGGGTGCGGGTCTGGCGTTCGTCGTAGGTGGTGAAGCCGCCGCTACCGTAGATCGGCACCTCGGGGTGCGTCACGCCGAGCAGCCGGCACACGGGCAGGTCGAGGAGTTTCCCCTTGAGATCCCACAGCGCGGTGTCGACGGCCGAGATCGCGCAGGACACCAGGCCCGGGCGCCCGCTGTTGCGGATGGCCCGGACCATGGACTCCCACGCGCCGGGGATGTCGAGGGCGCTGTGCCCTTTGACCGCGCCGGCGAGCGGCCCGGTGATCAGCTCGCGGCACGCGCCGGCGGCGTAGGTGTAGCCGAGCCCGCGCCGGTCGCCCGCGACCACCTCGGCCAGGATCAGCGTGGTCGACGACCAGGCGAAGGTGCCGTCGGCTTCCGGTGCGTCGGTGGGGATCTCGTAGACCCGCGCGCTGACCTCGTCGATGCAAGCGTCGAGCATGCGGTCCTCCTAAGTCTTCAAGGCCGCGCGAACGGACCCGGGCAGGGTGTACCGGGCGACCCACCGGGCGATCCGGTGGCGAAGACGGACGAGGGTGGCCAGCGCGTCGCCGGTCGGCGCGTCCGCCACCGCGGGCGTCCGGCGCGCCTGCGCGGCGCCGGCGGCGGCGAACAGGCCGGCGGTCGCGGCGCTGAACAGGGTCAGGCGCCGCGACCCGCGGTCCACCGCGGCCCACACCAGCATCGTGACGGCGTGCACGAAATCCACCTCGGCGCCCAGGGCCACCGACACGGCGTCGGGCCGGACGTCGGTCGCCGCCGCTTGGGCCAGCAGCCGCGCCCCCAGGATGCGGGTCACCGCGCGCTCTCGCGCGGTCGCCGGCTCACTGGTGACCAACCGCAGCAGCGGGCTGGGTAGGGCCAGCAGCGCGATCCCGTAGCCGATTCGCGCCCAGACGATCATCGCGCCCTCCGGCAGGCGAACCGCGTGCCGAGCAGCGCGCCCAGCCCGAGCCCCAGCGCGCTCGTGCCGCCGGCAACGGGGTGGTGGGAGAACCACAATTCGGGGCTATGGGCGTGGGACTTGTCGTCGAACTCGCCGTGGGCGCCGTGGTCGCTGCCGGGCTCCTCGTCGACCGGCTGCCACAGGTTGTGCGGCTGTCGGCCATCGACCCGTTCGTCGGTCTGCTGGGAGTCGTACCCGGTGCGGCCGAGGTAGCGGTCCAGCAGCGGCGCGACGAACTTCTGCGCGAGCAACGTGACGGCGGTGCTGTCACCGACCCAATACTGTTTGCGCCCAGGATGATCGGCGGCGTAGACGACGCCGCGGGCGGCCACCTCGGGCTGGTAGATCGGCGGCACCGGCTGCGGATGCCGGGGCAGCCGCGACAGCACCCAGGAGAACTGCGGGGTGTTGACCGCCGGCATCTGAACCATGGTGATCCGCACGTTGGAGCCCTCGTGCAGCAGCTCGCAGCGCACCGATTCGGTGAAGCCGTTGGTCGCGTGCTTGGCGCCGCAGTAGGCCGACTGCAGCGGGATGGATCGCTGGCTGAGCGCCGAGCCGACCTGCACGATGGTGCCGCGGTCGCGCGGGCGCATCTTGGCCAGCGCCGCCATGGTGCCGTGCACGTAGCCGAGGTACGTCACCTCGGTCACCCGCTTGAATTCCTCGGCGGTGATCTCGCTGAACGGCGCGAACACCGAGGTGAACGCGACGTTGACCCAGGTGTCGATGGGCCCGAACGCGGCTTCTGCCTCGTCGGCGGCGGCCTCGACGGCTGAGAAGTCGGCCACATCGGTCGGGATGGCCAGCGCCTTGCCGCCGCCGGCTTCGACGTCGCGGGCGGCGCCTTCCAGCCCGGCCGCGCCACGGGCGAGCAGCGCGACGTTGGCGCCGCGCTGCCCGAACAGTTGGGCGGTGGCGCGGCCGATGCCGGCGCTGGCCCCGGTGATCACCACAGTCTGTGTCATCGCGAAATCTCCTCTCGTTCAGCCGTGATGGACGGCGTCGTCGGCGAGCGTGGCCGTGCATTCCAGCAGCAGGGCGTGTGCGAACGCCTGGGGCAGGTTGCCGCGCAGCTGGCGTTGCCGGACGTCGTATTCCTCGCACAGCAGGCCCGGCGGGCCGCATGCGGCGCGGTTGCGCTCGAACCAGCGCATCGCGCAACGAGCGTGTCCCAGTTGGTGTTCGGCGAGCGCCATCATGAATCCGCAGAGCAAAAAGGCGCCCTCGGCATCCCCGAGCTCGCGTTGGTCGTGCCGGAAACGGTAGACGTACCCGTCCTCGGCGAGTTCGCGGCGGACGGCGTCCAGCGTGGCCCGGGTGCGGGGGTCGTCGGCCGGCACGGCGCCGCGCACCGGCGGCAGCAGCAGCGACGCGTCGACCCCGGGCAGCCGCGGGCTGCGTTGCCAGTAACCGTGCGGGTGCACGCTGTCCGACGCGGTGTCGGCGAGGATCGCGTCGGCCAGCGAGGCGCAGGAGGCGACCTCGGGGCCGGCGCCGGCCACCTTGGCGATGGCGCGCAGCCCGGCCACACACGCCAGGCGGGACTGCGTCCAGCGCTCGTCGTCGATCTCCCAGACCCCGGCATCCGGTTCGCGCCACCGCTTTTCGATTGCGCCAATGGCGGCCTGCGCGGCGCGCCAGCCCTCGGCGTCGAGCCGGTCGGCGGCACCCGCGGTGGCGAGCAGCTGCAGCGCCTCGCCGAAGATGTCGAGCTGGAATTGCTGGTTGACCCAGTTGCCGACCTTGTCGGTGCCGCCCGGGTAGCCGGGCAGGTCGAGCGTCTCTTCGCTGGGCACGGCGCCGCCGGTGACGGTGTAGGCGGGTTTGAGGTGCGGGCCGTGTTCGAGCAGCCGGGCGCCGACGAACCCGACCGCCCGGTCGAGCAGCTCGTTGGCGCCGACGGTGGCGGCGGCGAGGCCGGCGTACACCTGGTCGCGGATCCAGGCGTAGCGGTAGTCGTAGTTCTGGTTGGTGTGCGCCCGTTCGGGCAGGCTCATGGTGGCCGCGGCGACCATCCCGCCGCCGCTGCTGGTCAGCCCGCGCAGCACCGCATAGGAGTGGCGTCCGTCGCGGGGGGCGATGGCGCAGTCCAGCTCGGGCATGCTGCGCTGCCAGGCGGCCGCGGTGGCGTCCCAGCTGATGTCGGGATCGGGCGGTCGCTCGGGCAGCGCGCGCTGCGACAGCTCCAGCACAAAGTCGTGGTGCCGGGCCTCGTCGATGGTGATCTCGCCGGTGAGCACCTCGCCGCGGCCGTGCGCCGATCTCACGGCCCGCGCGTCGGCACCGCCCGACCATCGCCACCGCAGCCTTCCCGACCGACCGCTCCACACCCCGTCGTCGAGGCTGGGCTGGCCCGGGCCGTGGCGGCCGAAGCCGGCGCTCGGCGCCAGCATCACCCGCAGCCGGGCCGTCCCGCGACAGCCCATCAGGCGCCGCAGCAGCACCACCCGGTCGGGGTCGCCCGGAAAGGCCAGCGCCTCGCGGCACTCGACGATGCCGTCGCGGGTGATCCAGCGGTTACGCCAGATCAGGGTGCCCGGCTCGTAGTAGCCGCCCCACACGTGCCGCACGTCGGTCGGGGTGATCGCGTAGACCCCGTCGCCGCCGATCAGGTTGGAGAAGACGGCCTCGGAATCCCACCGCGGCGCGCACATCCACGCGACGTCGCCCTGCGGACCGATCAGGGCGCCCCGCTCGCCGTCGGCGAGGAGCGCATACTCGCGCAGCACGCGCGGCGCGTAGGCCGCGTCGACGTCGATGGTCCGCTCAGCCACGGGCGCCCGCCTTGGACCGTCGATCGACGGCGCGGCCGGTGTCGGTGCGAATCTTGCCGACCGCCATCCGCTCGGCGAGCCGCGACGCCAGCGCCATGATGGTCAGGGCCGGGTTCGCCGAGCCCTGCGTCGGGCAGACCGAGCCGTCGGCAAGAAACACGTTGGGCACCCCCCACACGCGGTGATCGGAGTCGACCGCCGAGTTCTCCGGGCTGGTCCCCATGCGCGCGCCGCCGATCAGGTGCGCGAAGCGCTCGATGGTGAGCACGTCCTGGGCGTCCGCGGCGTGCAGGATGTCGCCGATCACCTTGGTGGAGTACGCGATGTTGGCTTTGTCGTTGTCGCACAACGTGTAGTCGAACCGCGCCACCGGGATGCCGTACGGGTCTTTCTCGTCGGCCAGGGTGACCCGGTTGTCAGGGCGCGGCAACAGCTCGTTGAGCACGCCGACGGTCGCCCAGTGGTTGTAATCGCGCATGTATTCGCGCAGCGCGCGGCCCCAGTGCCCGTCGGCCAACACGTGTTCGGCCCAGCCGATCGGCATGGGCGACACGGTCTGGATGGAAAAGCCGCGGGCGAACCCCCGGGCGGGGTCGGTCTCGTAGAACTGCTCGGACGACACCTCCGGGGGCGGCGCCTTGTACATCCGGACCTCTTCGGCCCACCGGCCCGCGGATTGGGTGGCGCCCTGCACCATCACGTAGCGCCCGACCTGATCGTCGTTGTTGCCCAACCCGTTCGGGAAGCGGTCGCTGACCGAGTTAAGCAGCAGGCGGGGAGTTTCAATCGAATACCCAGCCACCGCAACGGCTTTCGCGCGCTGCAACCGTTCGGCGCCGCCCGCCTCGTCGTAGTAGACCACGCCCCGCGCGGCGCCGCTCTCGTCGAGCTCGACGCGCGCGGCCATGCAGTTGGCGCGGATCTCCACGCCGTGGGCCAGCGCGTCGGGCAGGTGCGTGACGTACGGGCTGGCCTTGGCGTTGACCTTGCAGCCCTGCAGGCAGTAGCCGCGGTAGATGCAGTGCGGGCGGTTGCCGAAGGTGCCGTTGACGATGCCGACCGGCCCGACGCGCATCTCGATGCCGAGCTTCAGCGCGCCCTCCCACAGCTTGGCGGCCGCACCCGAAATCGGATGTGGTGCAAAGGAATAGCGATGCGGATAGCCCCAGGGCCAGTTCTGGCCGGCCACCGGCAACTCGAGCTCGACGCGCTCGTAGTGGGGCAGCACGTCGCGGTACCCGATGGGCCAGTCCGCCCCGACCCCGTCGAGGCTGCGGGTGGCGAAGTCGCTGGGGTGGAACCGCGGGCAGTAGCCGGCGTAATGGACCATCGAGCCGCCGACGCCGCGCCCGGAGTTGTTCTTGCCCAGCTCGATCGGGTCGGCGCCGCCGATGATGCGCTTTTGCGTCCAGTACAGGTCATGCGAGCCGGCCTCGTCGGACACCCAGTCCTCGTCGGGGTGCCAGAACGGCCCGGCCTCGAGGATCACCACCCGCCAGCCCGCGCGCGCCAGCCGTTGGGCGAGCACCGACCCGCCCGCGCCGGCGCCGACGACGACCAGGTCGACCTCGTCGTCGTCGTGGAAGCGGCGCATGGTCTTCTCGCCGGGCAGGTCGCGGGAGTGCACGTCGAGCAGGAACCGCGAATCGTTGTCCTTGGGGCCCACCGCCCCCTTGAACAATCCCCGCCAAAAGTCGCCCATCAGATCTCACCCTCTTGCACGACTGGCACGGGATCCTCATCGGTGGCGCCCCTGGTCTCGAACGGTTCGCGCGCCGACGCGGGCCCGGTGGCACCGCCGAGACGCATGAACCCGCGCGGGTAGGCCGGTCCGCCGAAGCCGATCTCGTTCCACGCCCAGGGGTGGGAATAGAAGCCCGACAACGTCATTCGCATGCACACCGACCACGCGCGCTTGACGTTCAGGCGGTCCCAGGTTCCGCCCTCCAGTTGGCCCTGCGAGAACTGGTCGACGATCGCTTCGCGGGCGGCGGGCTCGGCGGCGGCGAAGGAGGCGGCGCCGTAGCGGCGCGCCGCGGTCTCGTCGAGCCCGCGCAGCACCAGCCGCCAGGTGTCGCGGTCGTCGGGCATGTCGGCGTATTGGTAGCCGTCGAGGCGCCCGTCGGCGAGCTTGGCGTCGACCGATTCGGCCACCGGCACCCGGGGCTCGCGGTCCTGCGCCAGCACCGTGTCGCAGAACGCGCGCAGGCAGGGCTCCTCGTCCTCGGTGAAGAACCGCAGCGGGCCGGGGGGCTCGAGCCGGGCCAGCACCACCTTGCGGGTGGCGTCGTCCCACGAGTCGGCGGTTTCCAGCACGTCGAAATCCGGGTAGCGCCCGATCATTTGGGGTGTGATGCCGCGGCGTTGCCTGGGCAGCCAGGATGGGTGCGGCGGCTTCCCGTCGGGGCGCAGGTTGGGCAGGTGGTCGGGGAGTGAGGTGTCGGCCATCGTGGGAATCCCCTCGCTACCGCCGGAACCGTTCGCGTCGCAGGATCGAGGCGAGCAGCCCCATCCCGCCGACCATGCACATCAATCCGGGCGCCGCGATCGGCGGGCCCATGGGAACGTTGTAGGACGCGTTCTTCCAGCCGCCCGGCTTGCGCGCCACTCCGCGGGCGTGCAGATACTCGCCCATCAGCCCGTTGGCGGTGTAGATGCCGGCCGTGATCGGCAGCCAGAGCTTGGCCCAGCGCCGCGAGAACACGCCGCCGATGCCGGCGACGACCACCGGCGGGGTCACCACGATGGGGCTCCACATCCATTTGTTGCCGAAGCTGGCCTTGTAGTGCTCGAAGTAGATTTCGGCCGTCGTGACGACGGCCGCCATCGCCGTCAGGCCCGACAGCGAGCGTTCGAACCGACCGTGCGCGATGTCGTACAGTGCGCGCTCGGCGAGCTGCTGGGGCTGGCCGCCATCGCGCCGTCCGCCGTTGCCTAGCAACAACATTTCCCTTCCCTTTCTTGACGTCCGCCGGGCAGCACGGGCCCGGCTTGGATGCGTTGGCGAATTGCGGGATTTCGCCCGGAACCTGTGGGCCGGGCCATCGTGTTGCCCATCGGGCCACCTCACTCACGCAAACGAACACGCCGTCGCGACCATCCCGACGACGCCGTGACAACGACGAGTCGAGATGGCTACCAGAGGACTGGTCAGGCGCCCAGCTGCGTGCTTCAACCGAGGTGGTCCCGACGGCATGCGGGCATGCGTCGTCGGACCATGCGCTTCGGAGGCATACCCCTATTCGGGGACGCTAATCATTCGACTTCATCGGTGCCGTGGACCGTGCTACCGCCCTGGCGTGCAACGCAAGTCGTCGCCGCGGCGACTCGCTCTGCCCAACGCGTTTCAGGCACACCAGCTCGGTCAATCCTGCCGCCAGAAAGGACTGAAAGCATGGTCAGCGCAGATGACGGGCTCCATGCCGAACCCTATCTCCAAGTGTGGGGCGCCGAAGACGCGCTCCGCGCCGGCCAACGAGCCGAGCGCGCGTGGCTACTGGCCAGGGCGGCGCAGCGATCCGCGGCCACCAGCTTGGACCATTCGGCAGCGAGCCACGAGCGAGCCGCGGGCGCCTACGACCAGGCGGCCGCACGCAACAATCCCGGCGCCGACGAATACCGCCGACACGCGGCCCGCCACCGCGAATTCGCCCAGCAGGACCGCCTGATGGCGCGGCGGCTGCGTCACATGGCCGACGACGGACCGATGGGTTTCGCGGGCCTGTAAGAGCCGCGGCGGGAGCGCGGAAATTTACGGGTCCGACTAATTCAACCGGCCGGGATCGCGCCGGCCGAGTCACCCGCGGGCAAACACCCTGACCAAAACCGCCGGGCGTGCCGATGTGCCATGATGGCGGAGCTGTCAAGAGTCAGGGAGCAGCGGTGGATCTCAATTTTTCGATGGTCACGCGTCCGGTCGAGCGCCTGGTCGCCACGGCGCAGAACGGGTTGGAGGTCTTGCGACTGGGGGGCTTGGAAACGGATAGCGTGGCATCGCCGTCCCAGACCGTCGAGAGCGTCCCGATGTACAAGCTGCGGCGGTATTTCCCGCCCGACAGCCGGCCCGGGCAGCCGCCGGTGGGGCCGCCCGTCCTGATGGTCCACCCGATGATGATGTCGGCGGACATGTGGGACGTCACGAGGGAAGACGGCGCGGTCGGCATCCTGCACGCCAACGGGATCGATCCCTGGGTGATCGACTTCGGCGAGCCCGACAAAATCGAGGGCGGCATGCGCCGCACCCTGGCCGACCACATCGTGGCGCTCAGTCAGGCCATCGACACCGTCAAGGACGTCACCGGCAGCGACATCCACTTGGTCGGCTATTCGCAGGGCGGGATGTGGTGCTACCAGGTCGCCGCCTACCGGCGTTCGAAGAGCCTGGCCAGCATCGTCACCTTCGGTTCGCCGGTGGACACGTTGGCCGCCCTGCCGATGGGCATCCCGGCGAACTTCGCCGCACCCGCGGCGAACTTCATGGCCGATCACGTCTTCAGCCGGCTGGCCATCCCCAGCTGGATGGCGCGCACCGGCTTTCAGATGCTCGATCCGCTCAAGACCGCCAAGGCGCGCGTCGACTTCGTGCGGCAGCTGCACGACCGGGAGGCGCTACTCCCGCGCGAACAGCAGCGCAGGTTCCTCGAACGTGAAGGCTGGATCGCCTGGTCCGGGCCGGCGATCTCCGAACTGCTCAAGCAATTCATCGCCCACAACCGGATGATGACCGGCGGCTTCGCCGTCAACGGCCAGATGGTCACGCTCACCGACATCACCTGCCCGGTGCTGGCTTTCGTCGGCGAGGTGGACGACATCGGGCAGCCGGCCTCGGTGCGCGGCATCCGACGGGCCGCACCGGACGCCGAAGTCTACGAATCCACCATTCGCACAGGCCATTTCGGCCTGGTGGTGGGATCGAAAGCGGCGCAACAGAGTTGGCCGACCGTCGCGGCATGGGTCAAGTGGCTGTCCACCGGCGGGGACAAGCCCAACGGCATCGACCTGATGGCCGACCAGCCGATCGAACACACCGACAGCGGTGTGGCGTTCAGCTCGCGGATCGTGCACGGCCTCGGGGAGGTGTCCGAGGCGGCGCTGGGCGCGGTGCGCGGCACGGCCCACGCCATGGTCGCGGCCAACAAGTCGATGCGCACGCTGGCCGTGGAGACGGTTCGCACGCTGCCGCGGCTGGTCCGGCTGGGACAGATCAACGACCACACCCGCATCTCGCTGGGCCGCATCATCGACGAGCAGGCGCGCGACGCCCCGCAGGGCGAGTTCCTGTTGTTCGACGGCCGCGTGCACACCTACGAGGCCGTCAACCGCCGCGTCAACAACGTCGTCCGCGGCCTGATCGAGGTCGGGGTCCGCCAAGGCGACCGCGTCGGCGTCCTGATGGAGACGCGGCCCAGCGCGCTGGTCGCCATCGCGGCCCTGTCCCGGCTGGGTGCCATCGCGGTGGTGATGCGACCCGACGCCGACCTGGTCGCGTCGGTGCGCCTCGGGGGCGTGACGGAGATCCTCACCGACCCGACCAACCTCGAGGCGGCGCGCGACCTGCCGGGGCAGATCCTGGTGCTCGGCGGCGGCGAGGCGCGCGACCTGCACCTGCCCCACGACTCCGACGTCATCGACATGGAGCAGATCGACCCGGACGCGGTCCAGCTGCCCGCGTGGTACCGACCCAACCCCGGACTGGCCCGCGACCTGGCGTTCATCGCGTTCAACGCCGCCGGCGGCGAGCTGGTCGCCAAGCAGATCACCAACTACCGCTGGGCGGTGTCGGCCTTCGGGACCGCCTCCACCGCCGCGCTGGACCGCCGCGACACCGTGTACTGCCTGACGCCGCTGCACCACGAGTCGGCGCTGCTGGTCAGCCTGGGCGGCGCGGTCGTCGGCGGCACCCGCATCGCGCTCTCGCGCGGCCTGCAGCCCGAACGGTTCGTCCAGGAGGTGCGGCAGTACGGCGTGACGGTGGTGTCCTATACCTGGGCCATGCTGCGCGAGGTCGTCGACGACCCCGCGTTCGTGCTGCACGGCAACCATCCGGTGCGCCTGTTCATCGGTTCCGGCATGCCGACCGGGCTGTGGGCGCGCGTCGTCGACGCGTTCGCCCCGGCCCGCGTCGTGGAGTTCTTCGCCACCACCGACGGTCAGGCGGTGCTGGCCAACGTGTCCGGCGCCAAGATCGGCAGCAAGGGCCGGCCGATACCGGGCGCCGGGCGCATCGAGCTCGGCGCGTACGACGCCGAGCACGACCTGATCCTCGAGGACGACCGCGGCTTCGTTCAGGTCGCCGCGCCCAACCAGGTCGGCGTGCTGCTGGCGCAATCCAACGGGCCGATCGACCCGAGCGCGTCGGTCAAGCGCGGGGTGTTCGCCGCGGGCGACACCTGGATCTCGACCGAGTACCTGTTCCGCCGCGACGACGACGGTGACTACTGGCTGATGGGCCGGCGCGGCTCGGTGGTCCACACCGCGCGCGGGCTGGTCTATGCGGAGGCGGTCACCGACGCGCTGGGCTGCATCAACGGCGTCGACCTCGCGGTGACCTACAACGTGCCGGTGGGTGACCAGCAGGCGGCGGTCTCGGCGGTGACGCTGCTGCCGGGGGCCACCATCACCGCGGCCGATCTGACCGAGGCCGTCGCGAAGATTCCCGTCGGGCTGGGGCCCGACATCGTGCACGTGTGCCCGGAGCTGACGCTGAGCGCGACCTACCGGCCCACCGTCAGCGCCCTGCGCGCGGCCGGGATCCCCAAGCCGGGACGCCAGGCGTGGTACTTCGACGCCGGCAGCAACGAGTTCCGCCGGCTCACCCCCGGCGTGCGGTCCGAGCTGAGCGGAGCCCGCTGATGGTCGACGATTCCCTGCTCGCCATCCTGGTGTGCCCGGCCGACCGGGGCCCGTTGGTCTTGATCGGGGACGAGCTGCTTTACAACCCGCGGCTGCGGCGCGCCTACCGCATCGAGGACGGCATCCCGGTGCTGTTGATCGACGAGGCGCGCGACGTCGACGACGACGAGCACGCCCGGCTCATGGCGCGAGGCTAGGCGGCGGTGGCTTCCACAATGCTGAACGGCGAGGGTGTCGGCACAACCCGAGTCATCTGAAATCCGCTCTGCTGCAACAAATCCCGATATTCATCACCGGTGCGTTCCCGGCCCGCATTCACGACCAGCATCTCCAGGTCCGTCCATTTGGCGGCAGCATCTCGATCGTGCGGGGGTATCACGCACTCGACCAGCAAAACGGTCGTTCCGGTTTGGGTTGCGGTGCGCAGGGTCTTGAGGATCTGCTGGGCTTTGTCGTCGGGCCAATCGTGGATGATGTTCTTCAGCACGTAGAGGTCGCCGCCATCGGGGACCGCATCGAAGAACGATCCCTCGATGATTCGCACGCGCTCTGCTACGGAGTGTTTGGATAGCAGTGGTTCGGCGTCGGCCACGACGTGCGGCAGATCGAAAAGGATGCCAGTCGTGGTTGGGTTTTTGGCGAGGATGCCGGCCAGGAGCCGGCCATGCCCGCCGGCAACGTCCACGATGGTGGGATAGTCGGCGAAGTTGTACGTGGCGGTCACCGCATCAACGGCCATCTCGGAGACGTTTGTCATCGCCGCATCGAAGAGTTCACTGAGTTCGGGGTGGCCCGAGAGCCAGTCGAAGCCATCCATGCCACGCAACTTCGGAACGACCGCCTCGCCCGTGCGAACCGCATCGATGCAATGGCTCCAATGTTCCCGCATCTCGGGCGCGCCGACCATCCGGGCCATCGCGGCCACGGAATCGCGTGCGTCCCAGCGCAGCGTGCCTGCGAGCGACGTCAGCCCGTACCGGCCGTCGCGGTGCCGGCGGAAGATACCGCGGCTGATCAGCGCCCGCAGCAACCGGCTCAGCGCATCCTGGTCGGCGCCCACCCTGGCCGCCAGCTGATCGAGCCCGAGAGGTTCCTCGGCCAGCGCGTCGGCGATGCGCAGGTCGGCGGCGACGGTGATGGCCTGAGCCAGCCAGGCCGCCATGATGAGCTCCGACATCGCGGCCGGTGCCGGCACCAGCGACTGGTGCAGCCGCAAAAGACGATGACGCACCCGCTGCAGGGCGTTCACCAGCCGGACGGGCGGGACGGTGGTCGCGATTCTCATCGGTTTCCTCTCTGATCGGATCTGATCGGACTTTGAGTCGACTATCCAGCGCGGTGCGGCCAACACCATCGGTCAGAACGCGGAGAAATTTCGGGCGACGGTCGGAGATCGGCGGCCACGGGTGCCGAAATCTCCGCGGTTTCGCGGATGTTCTGGGGGTCGGCGACCGTCGATGCTGGCTAACATGAGCGACATTGATCCGCGCGCGGACGCACCGCCGTTGGACGAGAGCGATGTGGGCGTGAGCGAGCTACCGACCGGAACGGTGACCCTGCTTCTTGCCGACATCGAGGGGTCGACTCGGCTGTGGGAAACGCAGTCGCAGGACATGGCGCAGGCGGTCGCACGACTTGACCGCGTACTGGCCGACGTGATCGCCGCGCATCGTGGTGTGCGGCCGGTTGAGCAGGGCGAAGGCGACAGCTTCGTCGTGGCGTTCCATCGGGCCAGCGACGCGGTGGCGTGTGCGCTGGCCCTTCAGTTGGCGCCTCTGGCGCCCATCCGGCTGCGGATCGGCGTGCACACCGGCGAGGTCCAATTGCGCGACGAGGGCAACTACGTCGGGCCAACCATCAACAGGACCGCGCGGATCCGCGACCTGGCGCACGGCGGCCAGACCGTGCTGTCCGCCGCCACCGAGGAGATGGTGGCCGACTACCTGCCGACTGACGCCTGGCTGCTCCCGCTCGGCAGCCACCAGCTGCGCGATCTCCGCCGCCCCGAGCGGGTAATCCAGCTGTGCCACCCCGACCTGCACAACCAATTTCCACCCCTGCGTTTGCCCGCGGCGGTGGCCGAGGGGCTGCCGCCTCAGCTGACGAGCTTCGTGGGGAGAAAGGAACAGATTGCGGAGCTGTCGCGCATCATCGCGGACAGTCGACTCGTCACCCTGACCGGCCCGGGTGGCGCCGGCAAGACCCGCCTGGCCGTACAGCTCGCAGACCGCATCGCCTCTGAATTCCGCGACGGCGCACACTACGTCGACCTGGCACCGATCACCGAACCCGACCTCGTCGCGGCGACGACCGCCCGCACGCTCGGGTTGACCGACATTGGCGGGCGCTCCGCCGGCGACGCCCTGCTGCGGTTCATCAACGATCGGCAGATGCTGCTGGTACTCGACAACTGCGAGCACCTGCTCGATGCGGTCGCCGAACTCGTCGGCGCCATGCTGCGAGCCTGTCCCGGTGTGACGGTGCTGACGACCAGCCGCGAGCCGATCGGCATGACCGGTGAAGTGATCTGGCGGGTGTCCTCGTTGTCGATCGCCGATGAAGCAGTCGAGTTGTTCACCGACCGTGCGCGTCTGGTCAGGCCCGAATTCGTCATCACCGCGGATAGCGCCGCCGCGGTCGAGGAGATCTGCCAACGCCTTGACGGCATGCCGCTGGCGATCGAACTCGCCGCGGCGCGGGTGCGGGCCCTGTCCGTCACCGAGATCCTCACCAGCCTGCACGACCGGTTTCGGCTTCTGACCGGGGGAACCCGCACCGCGGTCCGGCGCCAGCAGACCCTGCGGGCGTCGGTGGATTGGTCGCACGCGCTGCTCACCGACGTCGAACGGTTGATCTTCCGGAGGCTGGCAGTGTTTCGTGGTGGATTTCACCTCGACTCCGCCGAAGTCGTCGCCGCCGACGATCAGCTGCAGCGCCATCAGGTGCTCGACGAGCTCACCCTCCTGGTGGACAAGTCCCTGGTGATCGCCGAGAACATCAGCGGCCGAACGCGATACCGGCTACTCGAGACGGTTCGTCAGTACGCCTTGGAGAAGTTGGGCGAATCCGGGGAATCGGATGCGGTTCGCACCCGGCACCGTGACCACTACACACACCTGGCCGTGGTTCTGGATCAGCCGAGCTCGGCCGGCCGACGCGAACATGTCGAACAGGTCGAGAGCGAAATCGACAACCTACGAGCCGCATTCACGTGGAGTTGTGATACCGGCGATGGCGAGCGGGCTTTGCAACTCGCGTCGTCCCTGCTGCCGTTGTGGCTCACCCGCGGGCGCGTCCAGGAAGGCATGTCGTGGATCAATTCGGTCCTGTCCGACGCGTACACGCCCGCGGCCGAGATGGCGTCCACCGTTTACGCGCGGGCGCTGGCGGACCAGGCGGTGCTCGCCGCAGCGGTCGGCGACCCGATCGGCATGGAGCAACCCGCGCACGCCCTTGCGATCGCACGGGAGATCGGTGAGCCCGGACTGCTGCTCAATGCCCTCGTCGCGTGCGGGTGCACCGCGGCCTTCAACGCCGAGGTCGCGGGCCCCTACCTCGACGAGGCGGCAGGCCTGGCCCGCGAATCCGGCGACAAATGGAGGTTAAGCCAGATTTTGTGGTGGCAGGCCTACACGCGACTGGTCGACGGTGATCCCCGCGCCGCGATCGCGGCGGGCGAAGCGGGGCGCGACGTCGCCAACGAGATCGGCGACGGGTTCCTCTCGCGGATCTGTCGATTTTGGGGAATTGCCAGCGCTCACTTTCTGCGGGGCGACCTCGCCCGAGCGGCCGAGCAGCTCCGCGAGATCATGGTCGAGGCCGAGGCGGATCACGACCCGCTCATGCGGGAACTCTGCTTGTGCCATCTGGGGCACACCCTGGCTTGGATGGGAGACACGGAAGCCGCGTTGAATGCGGCGAATACCGCCGTCGAGACAGCATCCGAATTCGGGGGGATGGCCGAGGGCCTCGCCTACGCACCCTTGGCCAGCGCGCAGCTGGCGGCGGGCGACGTGGCGGCCGCGATGAAGACCACCGAAATGGTCGCGCGATTGTTGAGCGCGCAGCGTGAAGCGAGCGTGACCAACGCCAACCCGATAGCAGATGTGATGTTGGCGCACGGCGACGTGTCGACGGCCAGGCTACTTGCCGACGAGGCCGTGGCGGTGTCGGCGGGCGGCCACCTGGCCAGGGCACTCACCACCCGCGCACGCGTGGCGATCGCCCAGCGTGACCTCGAGCAAGCAGAACGCGACGCCAGGGAAGCGCTGGCGGTGGCAGCCAAACTCGACGCTCACCTGACTACTCCTGACGCGTTGGAGTGTCTTGCCGGATTGGCTGTCGACGTCGGCCACTGCCGCGAAGCCGCAAGACTTTTCGGCGCCGCCGATGCCGTCCGACAAAACGGCGGCGTGGTGAGGTTCAAGACCAATGACGACGCTTACCTGGCCGCCGTCGCCACGACCCGAGATGCACTCGGAAGCAGCGACTTTGAAACCGCGTGGGCCGAGGGCGCGGCGATGTCCTCGATGGAGGCGATCGCGTACGCGCTCCGCGGACATGGCAAACGTAAGCGGCCGGGCAATGGGTGGGGTGCTTTGACGCCCACCGAGCGTGACGTGGTTCGCCTGGTAGCCGAAGGCCTGGCCAACAACGACATCGCCACCCGGCTCTTCGTCTCGCCGCGCACGGTGCAGAGCCACCTCACCCACGTCTACAACAAGCTCGGCGTCAGCTCACGGGTGCAACTCGCACAAGAGGCGGCCCGACACATCTCGTAACACCCCCTTCAGTCCCGGAGATCCGGCAGATCCCCGGTGAGGTAGCGCTGCAGGTTCGGCGCGATGGTCTGTGCGATCTGGTCGGCGGGCAGCGACGCGAACGGCTCCAATTGCAGGATGTAGCGCGCCATCACCACGCCGACCAACTGTGAGGCGACGAATTGGACGCGGATGGCACCGCTGCCCGGCGGATCGTCGACCCGCGGGCCCACCTCCACCGTGATCACGTCCTCGATGAACGTGCGGAACAGGTTGATCTCCGAGCCGGCCAGGATCGACCGCAGCACCGCGATGAATCCCGTGCCCAACTCGGAATCCCACAGCGGCAACAACATTGCCGGCAACCGGTAGCCGATCTCGTCGACCGGCACCTCGCGCAGCGGCCCGATGACATCCATCGGGTCGATCGGGATGTGCACGGCCGCGGCGAACAGCTTTTCCTTGGTGCCGAAGTAGTGATGCACCAACGCCGAATCGACGCCCGCGCCTGCTGCGACCGCCCGTATCGAGGTGTTGCGAATCCCCTTGCTGGCAAAGAGCTCTCGGGCGCTCGCCAGGATGCGGTTGCGGGTGTCGGAGGTGCCGGCCGGGCGCCCGGGCCGCCGCCGGGTCTTGGTCTCCGTCATGCTAGGGCGTCCGCCGCCGCAGCGTCGCCGCGGCCAGGCACAGCGCCGCGAACGCGGACCCCGCCACGACGAGGATGTCGCGCACCGCGACGCCGGTCAGGTCGGTGTGCGCATTGACCTGTTGCAGTGCCTCGAGCGCGTAGCTGGCGGGCATGACGTTGCTGATCCATTGCAGCCAGTCTGGCATCAACGCCCGCGGGACGATGATGCCGGCCAGCAGCAGTTGCGGCACCATCACCAGCGGGATGAACTGGACGGCCTGAAACTCCGTTCGCGCGAACGCGCTACACAGCAGACCGAGGCCGACGCCCAGCACAGCGTTGACGATCGCGATCACGAACACCCAGACCCAGCTGCCCTTGGTGTCGAAGCCGAGGAACCAGAACGCCACGGTGCACGCCACTGTCGCCTGCGCCGCCGCGGCGATCGAAAAGGCGGTGCCGTAGGCGATCAGCAGGTCGAGCCGGCGCAGGGGAGTGGTCAGAATCCGCTCCAGCGTCCCCGAGGCGCGTTCGCGCTGCATGGTGATCGCCGTGATGATGAACATCACGAACAGCGGAAAGAGGCCGAGCAGGATCAGGCAGGCGTTGTTGAACGGGGACGGCATGCCCGGCTGGTGCCGGGCGTTGTGAAACATGTAGTACATCAACGTGATTACCAGAACCGGCACCCCGAGTATCAGCGCGACGCTGCGGTGATCGGCGCCCAGCTGACGCAGGATCCGCGTCGTCGTCGCCGCGTAGGCCTTGAGCCCTAACCCGCCTGGAGCTTCGTGCTGCGCTTGATGATGGACAGAAATGCGTCCTCCAGTGACGTGCATCCGGTGTCCTCTCGTAGTCGGGTCGGGGTGGTGTGGGCCACCAGGTGGCCCTCGCGCATCAGCAGCAGGTCGTCGCAGTGGTCGGCCTCGTCCATCACGTGGCTGGACACCAGCAGCGTGGTGCCGCCGCGGGCGAGCGCGGTGAACTGCTCCCAGAGGTCGACCCGCAGCACCGGGTCCAGACCCACGGTGGGCTCGTCGAGCACGAGCAGCTCGGGCTGACAGACCAGCGCGCACGCCAGCGACACCCGCGTGCGCTGGCCGCCGGAAAGGTTGCCGCAGAAGGCGGTTCGATGGTCGGTGAGGCCTACGCGGTCGATGGCGGCGTCGGCGGCGCGGCTGTCGAAGCCGTAGAGCGAGGCGAAGTAGCGGACGTTGTCCACGATGCGCAGGTCGTTGTAGATGGTCGGATCCTGCGGCATGTAGCCGACGCGCCGGCGCAGCGCCGCGCTTCCGGCGGGCCGGCCCAACACCGTAACGGTGCCCGAGTTCAGGATTTGGCTGCCCACGATGCTGCGCATGAGCGTGGTCTTGCCGCAGCCGGACGGACCGAGCAGGCCCGTGATGGTGCCCCGGGCGATCCGCACCGAAAAGTCGTGCAGCGCGGGGCGTTTGCCGCGCACGACGCGCAGATGTTCGATGCCGACGGCGGGGGCCTGGCCGCTCCCCAGTAATTCATCACTCGATGAACTCATCATGTGATGAATAATCGTCTGTGGATGGGGGGTTGTCAAGGGTGTCGAGTGTGCGGCTACCGACGGGCGTCCTCGCGACGCGCGTCGGCGGACGCGCTCTCGCGGGTTGAGCCGGTTATGCGGAGGGCAGACCCGGTCGGCGCTGGGGCAGATGCCCGTGCACGCCTTCGGCGTAGGCGGTCTCGGCGTGCTGGGTGAGGTCGACGCCGGTGGTCTCGTCTTCGGCGCTGACCCGGAAGCCCACGGTCGCGTCGATCAGCTTCGCGAGCGCGAACGACACCGCGAACGCGTAGGCCGCCACCACGGCGATGGCGAGGGCCTGCTTGCCCATCAGGCCGACGCCGCCCCCGTAAAACAGGCCGCGCGGTCCCGCCGTCATGACGGCTGTGGCGAACAGCCCGATCAGTGACACGCCGACCACGCCGCCGACGAAGTGCACGCCCACCACGTCCAGCGAATCGTCGTAGTTGAAGCGGAATTTCGCGCCGACCGCGAATGAACACACGACGCCGGCCGCGACCCCGACGACCGCCGCGCCGAGCGTGTTGACCGTCCCGCACGACGGGGTGATGGCGACCAGGCCGGCGACCACACCGGATGCCGCGCCGAAGGTGGTGGGCCGGCCGTCGCGGACCCGTTCGACCGCCAGCCAGCCGAGCATGCCGAGGCAGCCGGCGACGAGGGTGTTGAGGAAGATGGCCGCCGCGGTCCCGCTGGCGGCCAGGGCCGATCCGGCGTTGAACCCGAACCAGCCGAACCACAGCAGCCCCACCCCGAGCAACACGAAGGGCAGATTGTGCGGCCGCATGGCGTCCTTCTTGAAGCCGATGCGCGGCCCGAGCACCAGCGCCAGGGCCAGAGCCGAGGAACCGGACACGATCTCGACGACGAGGCCGCCCGCGTAATCCAGCACGCCCAGCTTGGCCAGCCAGCCGCCCGGTCCCCACACCCAATGCGCGACAACCGAATACACGACGATCGCCCACACCGTGACGAACGTCATCCAGGCCGAAAACTTGGCGCGGTCGGCGATCGCGCCGCTGACCAGTGCGGCCGTGACGATCGCGAACGCCAGCTGGAACGTCGCATAGAGCAGTTCGGGAACCGACCCGTGCAGGGTGTCGGGGCCGATGCCGAGCATCCCGACGTGTTTGAGGTTGCCGACGAACCCGCCCGCCCCGTCCTCGGAGAACGCGATCGTGTAGCCGACCAACAGCCACGCCACGGTGACCAGCGGGATGGAGATGAAGCTCATCATGATCATGTTGAGCACCCCGGTGGTGCGGACCATGCCCCCATAGAAGATGGCCAGGCCCGGGGTCATCAGCAGAACGAGCGCGGTGCTGGCCAGCAGCCACGCTGTGGCAGCGGGGTCGATCGCATGCATATTTGGGCTCCTTCGCCACGCGGCAACCGGAGATAATGCCATGTCGGCGGTCCCGGTACGGTCGTTGGGTGGTTGCGGACCGGCTGCTGGTGGACCCCGTTGCGGCCGCCCATCGGCTGCTCGGCGCCACCCTGACCGGACGGGACGTGCGCGCCGTCGTCGTCGAGGTCGAGGCCTACGGCGGGGTGCCCGACGGTCCCTGGCCCGACGCCTCGGCCCACTCGTACCGCGGCCCGTCCGGGCGCAACGTCGTGATGTTCGGGCCCCCCGGGCGGCTCTACACGTACCGCAGCCACGGGATCCATGTCTGCGCCAACGTCTCCTGCGGGCCCGACGGCACCGCCGCCGCCGTGTTGCTGCGGGCCGCGGCCATCGAGGACGGCACCGACGTCGCCCGGGCCCGCCGCGGCGAGCTGGTTCGCACCGCGGCGCTGGCGCGCGGCCCGGGCAACCTGTGCTCGGCCCTGGGGATCACCATGGACGACAACGGAATCGACCTGTTCGACCCCGCAAGCCCGGTGACCCTGGAACTGCACGACCCGCTGACCGCGGTGTCCGGCCCCCGCGTCGGGGTCAGCCAGGCCGCCGACCGGCCGTGGCGACTGTGGCTCGGGGGCCGGCCGGAGGTCTCGGCGTACCGGCGCAGCCCGCGGGCCCCGGCCCCGGGCACCAGTGACTGACTAGGCGCGAGCGGGCGCCTCGGCCCGACCGACGGCGCGAAACGCGGGGTCCACGCGGCGCGCGAGGAGAACGAACGTGACGGCCAAGAGCGGCGCGACGGCGCTGTATATGGCGGCCGGCGTGGCCATTTCGGCGCTGTTGAGCAACTGCGGGCTTAGCGCGACGCCCATCGCGACCACGGCGTTGTGCATGCCGACCTCCAGGCTGACCGCGACGGCCTGCCGCGGAGCCAACCGCATCAGGCGCGGCGCCAGGTAACCGACGGTCAGGCTCACCGCGCAGAACGCCACGACGGCGCCGCTCAGCACACCGAAGTTGTGCCACAGCGTCGTTCGCCCGCCGGCGATGGCCGCGACGATGGCGAGCACCAGCAACGCGATCGCGGCGATCCGGACGGGTTTCTGCAGTCGCCGGGCCAGCTCGGGGTAGCGGTGACGGATGGCGACCCCGATCGCGATGGGAACCAGCACCAGGCCGATCACCGCGAGAAACTTGTCCAGCTGCAGCGGGAGGAACCGCCCTTCGCCCAAAAACCACGTCATCGACACCGCGAGAATCGCGGGCAGGGCGACGACCGACAGCACGGCGTTGATTGCGGTCAGGGTGAGGTTAAGCGCCAGGTCGCCGTTGAAGAGATGGCTGAGCAGGTTCGACATCGTCCCGCCGGGGGTCGCCGCCATCAGCATCAGCCCGACGGCCAGATGGGGTTCGAGGTGGAAGCCCTCGGCGATCAGCAGGCACAGGGTGGGGAGCAACAGCGACTGGCAGGCGAGCGCGACGGCGAGTGGTTTGCGCAGCGTGGCGGCCCGCTTGAAGTCGTCGACCGTGAGTGTCAGCCCGAGGGCGAGCATGATGATCGCGACGACCAACGGCCAGTATCGGTTGTCCATGACGCTCCGCGTTGTTGGTGCGCTGACGGGGGAAGGCAATAGCGCAACGATGCGCCACGTAGTTAGCTTGCCTTAGCGAGCGGCGCGCGGGCGAATCGAGGGCGCCGGAGCGACTAAAGTCGTGCGCGATGTCTTCCGGGATCCTCGACGAGCTGGGCTGGCGCGGGCTGATCGCGCAGTCCACCGACCTCGACGCGCTGGCCGCCGAAGCCGCGCGCGGGCCGATGACGGTGTACGCCGGCTTCGACCCCACCGCGCCGAGCCTGCACGCCGGACATCTGGTCCCGCTGCTGGCGTTGCGCCGGTTCCAGCGCGCCGGGCATCGCCCGATCGTGCTGGCCGGCGGCGCCACGGGCATGATCGGCGACCCGCGCGAGGTCGGGGAGCGCAGCCTCAACGAGGCCGACACCGTCGCCGCGTGGACCGAGCGGATCCGCGGCCAGCTGGAGCGCTTCGTCGACTTCGACACCTCGCCGACCGGCGCCGTCGTCGTCAACAACCTGGACTGGACGGCCCCGCTGTCGGCCGTCGAGTTCCTGCGCGACATCGGCAAGCACTTCTCGGTCAACGTGATGCTGGACCGCGACACCGTGCGGCGGCGCCTGGAGGGCGAGGGGATCTCCTACACGGAGTTCAGCTACATGCTGCTGCAGGCCAACGACTACGTCGAATTGCATGCGCGCTACGGCTGCATCCTGCAGATCGGCGGCTCCGACCAGTGGGGAAACATCATCGCCGGGGTGCGGCTGGTGCGCCAGAAGCGTGGCGCGGCGGTGCACGCGCTGACGGTCCCGCTGGTGACGGCGGCCGACGGCACCAAGTTCGGCAAGTCCACCGGCGGCGGCAGCCTGTGGCTGGACCCCCAGATGACCAGCCCGTACGCCTGGTACCAGTACTTCGTCAACACCGCCGACGCCGACGTGATCCGCTACCTGCGGTGGTTCACCTTCCTGTCGGCACAGGAGCTGGACGAACTGGAACGGGCCACCGCCGAGCGCCCGCAGCAACGCGCCGCCCAACGCCGGCTGGCCCGCGAGCTGACCGTGCTGGTGCACGGCGAGGCGGCCACCGAGGCGGTCGAGCACGCCAGCCGGGCGCTGTTCGGGCAGGGCGAACTCGACCGGCTGGACGAGGCCACCCTGGCCGCCGCGCTGCGCGAGGCGTCGGTCGCCGAGCTCAAGCCGGGTAGCCCCGACGGGATCGTCGACCTCCTGGTGGCCAGCGGCCTGTCGGCCAGCAAGGGGGCCGCGCGGCGCACCATCGGCGAGGGCGGCGTTTCGGTGAACAACGTGCGCATCGACAGCGAGGACTGGGCGCCGCAGTCCGCGGACTTCCTGCACGGCCGGTGGCTGGTGCTGCGGCGCGGCAAACGCAACATCGCCGGGATCGAGCGAATCGGGTAGCTACCGGGCCGATCGCCAAACCTTTATCGCGCCGTGCTGCTAACGAGACCGTCGACGACCACTGTGGTCACGGTGACTAGCGCGAGGCGGATGCTGCGGGTCGTCGGGGTGGGCGCGGGCGTGGCCGGGTTGACCGCGGTGCTGGCGGCACCCGTCCACGCCGACCTGCGGGGCAACGCGTTCCTGCGGGCCCTGACGAATGCCGGCGTCCCGGTGTCGCAGCCGGACGCCGCGATGGCGCTGGGCCAGTCGGTCTGCCCGATGCTCGTGCGGCCCGGCGGGTCGTTCGACTCGGTGATCGCCGCGGTGGCCGACGGATACGGCATGTCCTACGACGCGGCCGGGGTGTTCACCGTCGTCGCGATCGCGACCTACTGCCCGGCGGTGCTCGCGCCGCTGCTGACCGACCGGGGCCCGGGCTAAGCGGCCTCGCCTCCCCGTCCCCCCCGGCGTGTGAGCCCAGGGCTTTCGCCGTGCACTCAGGGCGGGATTCGGGCGGTTATCCCGCCCTGGACGCACACGCGAAGCCGTCACCGCACACTCGACGGGCGGGCCGCGGGGGCGTCCGTATCCTTTGCAGGGTGGTTGACGACAGGCAGGGGCACGGCGGCAAACGGCGACCGCGCTCGGCGGCCGGCTCCTGGTCGGGACCCGGCCGCGCCCGCCCGGTGCAGCCACGCAACGCCGGCCAGGACGCCGCGGGCGATCGCCCGCCGCACGACGGCCCGCCGATACCTCCCGGCGTGGAGGCCCGCCAGCTGGCGCCCGAGGTCCGCCGCGAGCTGAGCACCCTGGACCGGGCCACGGCCGACGCGGTGGCGCGCCATCTGGTCGCGGCCGGCGAGCTGATCGACGAGGACCCGGAAGCCGCGCTGAGCCACGCTCGCGCGGCGCGGGCCCGCTCCAGCAGGATCGCCGCGGTCCGCGAGGCCGTGGGGATCGCCGCCTACCACTGCGGCGACTGGGCCCAGGCGCTGGCCGAGCTGCGCGCCGCCCGCAGGATGGGCAGCAAGTCGCCGCTGCTCGCGCTGATCGCCGATTGCGAACGCGGACTGGGCCGTCCGGAGCGGGCGATCGAACTGGCCCGCGGCGAGGAGGCGGCCCAGCTGTCCGGCGACGACGCCGACGAGTTGCGCATCGTCGCCGCCGGCGCGCGCGCGGACCTCGGGCAGTTGGAACAGGCCCTGACCCTGTTGTCCACGCCGCAGCTGGACCCGACCCGCAGCGGGTCGACGGCGGCGCGGTTGTTCTACGCCTACGCCGATACGCTGCTGGCGCTCGGCCGCAACGACGAAGCGCTGCAATGGTTTCTGCGCTCGGCGGCCGCCGACGTCGAGGGCGTCACCGACGCCGAAGAGCGGGTCAGCGAGCTGGCCTGAGATGAAAAGTCTTGCCCAACAATACGATTGCCTGCTGGTCGACCTCGATGGGACCGTCTTCCGCGGCGCCGAGCCGACCCATGGCGCCGTGCGGTCGCTGGACGAGGTGGACGGTCGCAAGCTCTATGTGACCAACAACGCCTCGCGCAGCGCCGACGAGGTGGCGCTGCACCTGCGCGAGCTCGGCTTCACCGCCATCGGCTCGGACGTCGTCACCAGCGCGCAGAGCGCGGCCAAGCTGCTCGCCGATCAGCTACCGGCGGACTCCCGGGTGCTGATCGTGGGCACCGCGGCGCTGGCCGACGAGATCGCCGCCGTGGGTTTGCGCCCGGTGCGCCGCTACGACGACGACCCGGTCGCCGTCGTGCAGGGCCTGTCCACGACCATCGGCTGGGCGGAGCTCGCCGAGGCCGCCCTGGCCATCCGCGCCGGCGCGCTGTGGGTGGCGGCCAACGTCGACCCCACGCTGCCCACCGAGCGCGGCCTGCTCCCGGGCAACGGATCGTTCGTGGCCGCGCTGCGGGCCGCGACCGGCGCCGAACCGCGGGTGGCGGGCAAGCCGGCGCCGCGACTGCTGCAGGACGCGGTGGCCCGGGGCGAGTTTCGCGCGCCGCTGGTCATCGGCGACCGGCTCGACACCGACATCGAGGGTGCCAACGCCGCGGGCCTGCCCAGCCTGATGGTGCTCACCGGCGTCAACACCGCGCGCGACGCCGTCTACGCCGACCCCGCCCGCCGGCCCACCTACATCGGCCACGACCTGCGCTCGCTGCACGCCGACGGCGACCGGCTCGCGGTGCGGCCCCAGCCGGGCTGGCACGTCGACGTCACCGATCAGGCCGTGACGGTCAGCGCCAACGGCGACGACGACTCGGACGGGCTGTCGGTCGTCCGCGCCGTCGCTAGCGCGGTGTGGGAGGCCGGGGATCCCCGGCCGTCGCGCATCGAGGCCGCCGACGACCGGGCGCGCGACGCGCTGCAGCGCTGGTCTTTGGCGCACGGCGACTAACGTAGGTACGCGATGACTATCGATCCCGCTCAGCTTCGCGCTGAAATTGACGCCCTGGTTGCCCAGCTGTCCGAGGTCGGGGATCCGGAAAACCCCGACCACGAGCCGTCTCTCGCCGAGCTCGAAGAGATTGCGCGCCGCCTCTCCGAGGCGCACGACGTGCTGCTGGCCGCCCTGGAGTCGGCGGAGAAGGGCTGAGTGCGACGGTGGCGCGACGTGCCCGCGTCGACGCCGAGCTCGTCCGCCGCGGGCTCGCGAGGTCCCGTCAACAGGCCGCGGAGTTGATCGGCGCGGGCAAGGTGAGCATCGACGGCCTGCCGGCCCGCAAGCCGGCCACCGCCGTCGACGTCACCGCCGCACTGACCGTCGCCGACGACGGCGAACGCGCCTGGGTGTCGCGCGGCGCGCACAAGCTCATCGGCGCCCTGGACGCCTTCGGCATTGCGGTCGCGGGCCGCCGCTGCCTCGACGCCGGCGCGTCGACGGGCGGGTTCACGGAGGTGCTACTGGACCGCGGCGCCGCCGAAGTGGTGGCCGCCGACGTGGGCTACGGCCAGCTGGCCTGGTCGCTGCGCTGCGATGCCCGGGTGACCGTCGTCGAGCGGACCAACGCCCGCGACCTGACCCCCGAGGCGATCGGCGGGCCGGTCGACCTGGTGGTGGCCGACCTGTCCTTCATCTCCCTGGCGAGCGTGCTGCCCGCGTTGATTGGATGCGCCCGCCCGGGCGCGGATATGGTTCCCATGGTGAAGCCGCAGTTTGAGGTGGGCAGGGGCCAGGTCGGCGCGGGTGGGGTCGTTCGCGACCCCGGCTTGCGGGCCGACGCGGTGCTGGCCCTCGCGCGGCGCGCCGGCGAGCTGGGCTGGCAGGCCGTCGACGTCACCGCCAGCCCGCTGCCGGGACCGTCGGGCAATGTCGAATACTTCCTGTGGTTGCGCGCCGAGACCGATCGGGGGCTGACTGCTGATGGGCTGGTGGACGCGGTGACGCGGGCCGTGGCAGGGGGCCCGGAATGACCGCCGAACGTACCGTGCTGCTGGTGGTGCACACCGGCCGCGATGAAGCGACCGAAACCGCCCGCCGCGTGCAAAAAGTGCTGGGCGACAACGGAATTGCCCTTCGCGTGCTGTCCGCCGAGGCGGTCGACCGGGGGCCGCTGCACCTGGCCCCCGACGACATGCGGGCCATGGGCATCGAGATCGAGGTGGTCGACGCCGACCCGTCGGCGGCCGAGGGCTGCGAACTGGTGTTGGTGCTCGGTGGCGACGGCACCTTCCTGCGGGCCGCCGAACTGGCCCGCAACGCCGGGATTCCGGTGCTGGGCGTGAACCTGGGCCGGATCGGATTTTTGGCCGAGGCCGAGGCCGAGGCCATCGACCGGGTGCTGGAGCACGTGGTCGCCCGCGACTACCGGGTGGAGGATCGCCTCACGCTGGACGTCGCCGTGCTGCACAAGGGTCACGTCGAACACGGCTGGGCGCTCAACGAAGTCAGCCTGGAAAAGGGCCCGCGGCTGGGCGTGCTCGGGGTGGTCGTCGAGGTCGACGGGCGCCCGGTGTCCGCCTTCGGCTGCGACGGCGTGTTGGTGTCGACGCCGACCGGGTCCACCGCCTACGCGTTCTCCGCCGGCGGGCCGGTGTTGTGGCCCGACCTCGAGGCAATCCTGGTGGTACCCAACAACGCTCACGCGCTATTCGGCCGGCCCATGGTCACCAGCCCCGAAGCCGCCATCGCGATCGAGACCGAGGCGGGCGGACATGACGCGCTGGTGTTCTGCGACGGCCGCCGCGAAATGCGGATCCCCGCCGGGTGCCGGATCGAGGTGACCCGCTGCGACACACCGGTCAAATGGGCGCGGCTGGACAGCGCGCCGTTCACCGACCGCTTGGTCCGCAAATTCCGCCTGCCGGTGACCGGTTGGCGCGGAAAGTAAGGACGCTCGTCAGGTGCTCACTGAATGCTGACGGAAATCAGGATCGAGTCGCTGGGTGCCATCAGCGCCGCGGTCGGGGAGTTCGGCCGCGGCCTGACGGTGCTGACCGGCGAGACCGGCACCGGCAAGACGATGGTGGTGACGGGGCTGCACCTGCTCGGCGGCGCCCGCGCCGATCCCACCCGCGTCCGATCCGGGGCCGACCGCGCCGTCGTCGAGGGCCGTTTCGCCACAAGCGATCTCGACGATGAGACGGCGACGCAGCTGGATGCGATGCTGGAAGACCTAGGCGGGGAGCGCGACGAGGACGGCAGCGTGATCGCGCTGCGCTCGGTCAGCCGCGACGGACCGTCGCGCGCCTACCTCGGCGGCCGCAGCGTGCCCGCGAAGTCCCTGGGCGACTTCACCACCGAGCTGTTGACCCTGCACGGCCAAAACGACCAGTTGCGGTTGATGCGGCCCGACGAGCAGCGCGGCGCGCTGGACCGCTTCGCCGGCGCCGGTCCGGCGCTGGAGCGCTACCGCAAGCTGCGCGACGCCTGGCTGACGGCGCGCCGCGACCTGATCGACCGCCGCGGCCGGGCCCGCGAGCTCGCCCAGGAGGCCGACCGGCTGAAGTTCGCGTTGAACGAGATCGACACCGTCGACCCGCAACCCGGCGAAGACGACGCGCTGGTCGCCGACATCCTGCGGCTCTCCGAACTCGACACGCTGCGCGAGGCCGCCGCCACGGCGCGCGCGGCATTGTCGGCCGACGACGCCGACGGTCCCGGCCAGAGCGCCACCGATACCCTCGGAAAGGCAAGGGCCGCACTCGAATCCACCGACGACGCGACGCTGCGCGCGTTGGCCGGCCAGATCGACGAGGCGCTCACCGTGGTCGCCGACGCGGCGCACGAGCTCGGCGGGTTCCTGGACGAACTGCCGGTGGACGCCAGCGCGCTGGAGTTCAAGCTGGCCCGGCAGGCGGAGCTGCGCACGCTGACCCGCAAGTACGCCGCCGACATCGACGGGGTGCTGCGGTGGGCGCGGGAGTCACGCGATCGCCTGGCGCAACTCGACGTCTCCGAAGAGGGACTGGCGGCGCTGGAACGCCGGGTCGACGAGCTGGCCCGCGAACTGTCCGACGGGGCAGTCGATCTCAGCAAGCTGCGGCGCAAGGCCGCCAAGCGGCTGGCCAAAGAGGTGACCGCGGAATTGTCCGGGCTGGCGATGGCCGACGCGGAGTTCACGATCGAGGTTGCCCTGGACACCGCCGGGGCCGGGGCGGACGATCCCGCCGCGCTCGCGTTACCCTCCGGCGAGCTGGTGCGCGCCGGCGGCGACGGCATCGACCAGGTCGAGTTCGGCTTCGCCGCCCACCGCGGCATGACGGTGCTGCCGCTGGCGAAGAGCGCCTCCGGTGGCGAGTTGTCCCGCGTGATGCTGGCGCTGGAGGCGGTGTTGGCGGCGTCGGCGGCCGGCACCACGATGGTGTTCGACGAGGTCGACGCCGGGGTCGGCGGCCGGGCCGCCGTGCAGATCGGGCGGCGGCTGGCGCGACTGGCCCGCACCCACCAGGTCATCGTCGTCACGCACCTGCCGCAGGTCGCCGCGTACGCCGACGTGCACCTGGTGGTGCACAGCGCCGGACCCAAGGGCACCAGCGTGGTGCGCCGGGTCACCGACGACGACCGCGTCGCCGAGCTGGCCCGGATGCTGGCCGGGCTGGGCGACTCGGACAGCGCCCGGGCGCACGCCCGGGAACTGCTCGAAACCGCGCAGAACGACCGGGACTGACCCTGCCCCATGCCGCGAGCGTGCGTGTCTGTACGCCGACACGCCGTAAAGCGCGTACAACCGCGCACCCTCGCGAGACCGTTCCGGCATCCACCTGTTACCAATGTGACTCTAGATAACTTCTGAGGCTGGTGTTACGGCGCGCCTACTCGCCCGACCCGGGCTTCACGGACAGAATCGCCCCCATGAAGATGTCAGGTCTGCTCTCGCGTAACACGTCCCGGCCGGGCCTCACCGGCACCGCACGGGTCGACCGGAACATCGACCGTCTGCTGCGCAGGGTGTGTCCCGGCGACATCGTGGTGCTCGACATCCTGGACCTGGACCGCATCACCGCGGACGCGCTGGTGGAAGCCGACATCGCCGCGGTCGTCAACGCCTCGCCGTCGGTCTCGGGGCGCTACCCGAACCTGGGCCCCGAGGTCCTGGTCAACAACGGCGTGACGCTCATCGACGAGACCGGGCCGGAGGTCTTCAAGAAGGTCAAGGACGGCGCCAAGATCCGCCTCTACGAGGGCGGCGTGTACTCCGGCGACCGCCGCCTGGTCCGCGGCACCGAACGCACCGACCACGACATCGCCGACCTGATGCGCGAGGCAAAGAGCGGCCTGGCCGCCCATCTGGAGGCGTTCGCCGGCAACACGATTGAGTTCATCAAGAGCGAAAGCCCGCTGCTCATCGACGGCATCGGCATCCCCGACATCGACGTCGACCTGCGCCGCCGGCACGTGGTGATCGTGGCCGACGAGCCCGGCGCCGAGGACGAGCTGCGCTCCCTCAAGCCGTTCATCAAGGAGTACCAGCCGGTGCTCATCGGTGTGGACACCGGCGCGGATGTGTTGCGCAAGGCCGGGTATCGCCCCCAGATCATCGTCGGCGACCCCGACAAGATCAGCACCGACGCCCTCAAGTGCGGCGCGCACGTCGTGCTGCCCGCCGACGCCGACGGCCACGCGCCCGGGTTGGAGCGGATTCAGGATCTCGGCGTCGGCGCGATGACGTTCCCGGCCGCGGGCTCGGCGGTCGACCTGGCCCTGCTGCTGGCCGACCACCACGGGGCGGCGCTGCTGGTGACGGCCGGCCACACCGCCAACATCGAGACGTTCTTCGACCGCAACCGCACCCAGAGCAACCCCTCGACGTTTTTGACCAGGCTTCGGGTGGGGGAGAAGGTGGTGGACGCCAAGGCCGTCGCCACGCTGTACCGCAACCACATTTCGGCGGGCGCCATCGCGCTGCTGGCGCTGACCATGCTGATCGCGGTCATCGTGGCGCTGTGGGTGTCCCGCACCGACGGCGTGGTGCTGCACTGGATCAACCAGTACTGGAACCACTTCTCGTTGTGGGTGCAGCACCTGGTCACCTAGTTCGAGGACGGTGCGTTAAATGATCTCGTTACGCCAACATGCCCTGTCGCTGGCCGCCGTCTTCCTGGCGCTGGCCGTGGGAGTCGTGCTGGGCTCCGGCTTCTTGTCGGACACCCTGCTGTCCAGCCTGCGTGACGAGAAGCGCGACCTGTACACCCAGATCAGCGGGCTCAACGACCAGAAGAACGTGATGAACGAAAAGTTGGCCGCGGCAAACAATTTCGATAACCAGCTGGCCGGCCGGATCGTGCACGACGCCCTGGGCGGAAAATCGGTGGTGGTCTTCCGCACCCCCGACGCCAAGGACGACGACGTCGCCGCGGTCTCGAAATTCATCGGCCAGGCCGGCGGGACGCTCACCGGGACGGTGTCGCTGACCCAGGAGTTCGTCGACGCCAACTCCGCGGAGAAGCTTCGGTCGGTGGTGAACTCGTCGATCCTGCCCGCCGGTCAGCAGTTGAGCACCAAGCTCGTCGACCAGGGTTCACAGGCCGGCGACCTGCTGGGCATCGCGCTGCTGATCAACGCCAACCCCAGCGTGCCGCCCGTCGACGACACCCAGCGCGACACCGTGCTGGCCTCGCTGCGCGACACCGGCTTCATCACCTACCAGCCCGCCGACCGGGTCGGGGCGGCCAACGCCGCGCTGATCGTCACCGGCGGGGGCCTGCCGCAGGACGCCGGCAACCAGGGCGTCAGCGTGGCCCGGTTCTCCGCCGCGCTGGCCCCGCACGGATCGGGCGCCCTGCTGGCGGGCCGCGACGGCTCGGCGACGGGCGGCGCTGCGGTCGCCGTGACCCGCGCCGACACCGGCATGTCGTCGGCCATCAGCACCGTCGACGACGTCGACGCCGCGCCCGGACGCATCACCGCGGTGCTGGGCCTGCACGACCTGATCAACGGCGGCCACGTCGGGCAGTACGGCACCGGGCACGGGGCCACCTCGATCACCGTGCCGCAGTAGCGGGCGTGTTCCCCGCGACACAGCGTCGCGGATGTTAGGGTGGGTTTCCGTGGGTCGGCAGGCCCATCTAGTTGATCGCTAGAAAAATCGAAGCCCTGCCCGTCTTCACGGAGGTCGCCTGTGCGGAAGCACCCGCAAACCACCACCAAGCACCTCTTCGTCAGCGGTGGGGTCGCTTCCTCGCTGGGCAAAGGGCTGACCGCCAGCAGCCTCGGGCAGCTACTGACGGCGCGTGGGCTGCGCGTGACGATGCAGAAGCTCGACCCGTACCTCAATGTCGATCCCGGCACGATGAACCCGTTTCAGCACGGCGAGGTCTTCGTCACCGAGGACGGCGCCGAAACCGACCTCGACGTCGGCCACTACGAGCGGTTCCTGGATCGCGACCTGTCCGGCTCGGCGAATGTCACGACCGGTCAGGTGTATTCGACCGTCATCGCCAAGGAACGGCGAGGCGAGTACCTCGGCGACACCGTCCAGGTGATTCCGCACATCACCGACGAGATCAAGCGGCGCATCGTGGCGATGGCCCAGCCGGACGCCGACGGCAATCGCCCGGACGTCGTGATCACCGAAATCGGCGGCACCGTGGGCGATATCGAGTCGCAGCCCTTTCTGGAGGCGGCGCGCCAGGTGCGCCACGACCTCGGCCGGGAAAACGTCTTCTTCCTGCACGTGTCGCTGGTGCCCTACCTGGCCCCCTCGGGCGAGCTCAAGACCAAGCCCACCCAGCACTCGGTGGCCGCGCTGCGCAGCATCGGTATCACGCCGGACGCGCTGATCCTGCGCTGCGACCGCGACGTCCCCGAGCCGCTGAAGAACAAGATCGCGCTGTCCTGCGACGTCGACATCGACGGCGTCATCTCCACCCCCGACGCGAAGTCGATCTACGACATCCCGAAGGTGTTGCACCGCGAGGAACTCGACGCGTTCGTGGTGCGCCGGCTCAACCTGCCGTTCCGCGACGTCGACTGGACCGAATGGGACGACCTGCTGCGCCGGGTGCACGAGCCGCACGAGACGGTGCGAATCGCCTTGGTGGGCAAGTACGTTGAGCTCTCCGACGCCTACCTGTCGGTGACCGAGGCGCTGCGCGCCGGCGGATTCAAGCACCACGCCAAGGTCGAGATGGTGTGGGTGCCCTCCGACGACTGCGCGAATCCCCATGACGCCGCCGCCGCGCTGAGCACCGTGCACGGCGTGCTGATCCCCGGCGGCTTCGGCATCCGCGGCATCGAGGGCAAGATCGGCGCCATCCGGCACGCCCGGGGACGCGGGCTGCCGGTGCTCGGGCTGTGCCTCGGGCTGCAGTGCATCGTGATCGAGGCGGCGCGCTCGGCTGGCCTGACGGAAGCCAACTCGGCCGAATTCGAGCCCGCCACACCGGATCCCGTCATCTCGACGATGGCCGACCAGGAGCACATCGTCGCCGGCGAGGCCGACCTCGGCGGCACCATGCGGCTGGGTGCCTACCCGGCGGTGCTGGAGCCGGATTCGATTGTGGCGCAGGCGTATGGGGCCACCGAGGTGTCCGAGCGGCACCGGCACCGCTACGAGGTCAACAACGCCTACCGCGACAAGATCGCCGAAAGCGGCCTGCGCTTCTCGGGCACCTCGCCCGACGGGCACCTGGTGGAGTTCGTCGAATACCCGCCCGAGGTGCACCCGTTCGTCGTCGGAACCCAGGCCCATCCCGAATTGAAGAGCCGCCCCACCCGGCCGCACCCCCTCTTCGTCGCGTTCGTCAAGGCGGCGCTCGACTACCAGGCGGGCGAACAGCTGCCCGTGGAAATCCCGGAGCAGCACTCGCCCAACGGCACCCAGCATCGTGACAGCGTTCAGCGGCCGCTACCCGAGCCCGCGGCCCGTGGCTGACCACGTCTTCGAGACGGCGTCATCCGAAACGCTGCACACCGGAAAGATTTTCGCGCTGCGCCGCGATCAGGTCCGGATGCCCGGCGGCAAGCTCGTCACCCGAGAGGTCGTCGAGCACTTCGGCGCGGTGGCCGTGGTGGCCATGGACGACGACGGCAACATCCCGATGGTCTACCAGTACCGCCACGCGTTCGGCCGCAGGTTGTGGGAGCTGCCCGCCGGGCTGCTCGACGTCGGCGGCGAACCCGCCCAGCTGACCGCCGCCCGGGAACTGCACGAGGAGGCCGGGCTGAAGGCCGACACCTGGCGGGTGCTCGTCGACCTCGATTCCACGCCCGGCTTCAGCGACGAATCGGTCCGGGTCTATCTGGCCACCGGGCTCACCGAGGTGGACCGCCCCGAGGCCCACGACGAAGAAGCCGACATGACGCTGCAGTGGTATCCGCTGGCGGAGGCCATCCGCAAGGTGCTCAGCGGCGAGATCGTGAACGCCATTGCGGTGGCGGGGATTCTGGCCGCCCACGCGGTGACCGACGGGGTCGCGCAGCCGCGCCCGGCGGACAGCCCGTGGATCGACAAGCCGACCGCGTTCGCCGCGCGTAAGGCCGCGCAATGACGGCGGCCCTCGACACGCAACTGCAGGGCTATCTCGACCATTTGACGATCGAGCGGGGCGTGGCCAAGAACACGCTGAGCTCCTATCGCCGCGACCTGCGCCGCTACAGCAAGCACCTGTCCGACCGCGGGATCCACGACCTGGCCAAGGTCGGTGAGGACGACGTCAGCGAGTTCCTGGTGGCGCTGCGCCGCGGCGATCCCGACACCGGGGCCGCGGCGCTGTCCGCGGTGTCGGCGGCGCGGGCGCTGATCGCGGTGCGCGGCCTGCACCGGTTCGCCGCCGCCGAGGGCCTGGCCGAGCTGGACGTGGCGCGGGCCGTGCGGCCGCCCACGCCGGGCCGCCGGCTTCCCAAGAGCCTGACCATCGACGAGGTGCTGGCGCTGCTGGAGGGCGCCGGCGGCGACAGCCCGAGCGACGGCCCGCTGACGCTGCGCAACCGCGCGCTGCTGGAGTTGTTGTACTCCACCGGATCCCGGATCTCCGAGGCCGTCGGCCTCGACGTCGACGACATCGACACCGAGGCCCGCTCGGTGTTGCTGCGCGGCAAGGGCGGCAAGCAGCGGCTGGTGCCGATCGGGCGCCCCGCCGTGCAGGCGCTGGACGCGTACCTGGTGCGCGGCCGGCCCGATCTGGCCCGCCGCGGCCGCGGCACGCCCGCGATCTTCCTCAACGCCCGCGGCGGCCGGCTGTCGCGGCAAAGCGCGTGGCAGGTGCTGCAGGACGCCGCCGAGCGGGCCGGCATCACCTCGGGGGTGTCGCCGCACATGCTGCGCCATTCCTTCGCGACCCACCTACTCGAGGGCGGCGCGGACGTCCGCGTCGTGCAGGAGCTGTTGGGCCACGCCTCGGTGACGACGACGCAGATCTACACCCTGGTCACCGTGCACGCGCTGCGCGAGGTGTGGGCCGGGGCGCACCCGCGGGCCCAATAGCGTTCGCGCCGAACGTCGACTTGTCGCACGGAATTCGTCGCTAATCGCGGCATCAACTCGACGGTGGGCCCAGGTATTCGGACTCCAGCACCAGGTCGGACACCAGCGACTGGTATTCCAGGTGCGCCTTGTGCTCGACGGTGTCCCACCGCTTGCCCTGCTGCTGGCGCATGTATTCGCGATATTTCGGCGCGCCGGGAATCCTGACGTTGTCGGCGACCACGATCGTGCCCGGGTGCAGCCAGCCCCGGTCGAGGATGCTCATCAGGTCGTTCAGGTACGCGTTCTTGTCGTGGTCGAGGAACGCGAAATCGAGTGCGCCCGAGGCGAATCCGTGTTCACCGGCCAGCGCGTCGAGCGTGCGCCCGCCGTCGCCGATGGTGCCGACCACGCAGGTCACCCGGTCGGCGACCCCGGCGTGCTCCCAGATCCGCCGGGCGTTGGCGGCGTTGGCCTCGGCGAGCTCGACGGAGTACACCCTCGCCTTCGGGGCGGCGCGGGCGATCCGCAGCGCGCCGTAGCCGCAGTAGGTGCCCAGCTCCAGCGCCAGCGCAGGATCGGCGCGCCGCACGGCCGCGTCGAGCAGCAGCCCCTTCTCGTCGCCGACGTTGATCAGCATCGACTTCTCGTAGGCGAACTTGTCGATGGTGGCCAGCACGTCGTCGATGTCGCTGGCCCGGGCGTTGGCGAGGACGTATTCGACCGCGGCGGCCTCGCGCCCGTCGCCGATCTGGCCCGTCGTGGTGATGTTGCGATTCCCGGCGGCCATCCGCCACACCGACCACCGCAGGATGGGTAGTCGTCGCTTGAGATCCATGAGCACCCACGATAGTGCCGGCCGTCGGCACCCCTGCGAATGGTGCTGGTGTGGCTGAAGTTAACCGTGCGCGCAAAGGTGCGTTCCACCAGCGATTTCCGCCCATATTGGCTGGTGACTCGCCCGCGCGGCGCCCGGTTTAACTGCGCGGAGCCGTTAGACTTTCGAGCGATGTTCACCTCCCGAACACGCCGGGCGTGATGACCGAGCACCCGGACAACGGCGTCGAGATCGGCTTGACGGGACGCCCCCCGCGGGCGATCCCCGAGCCGGCGCCGCGCACCTCGCACGGCCCGGCCAAGGTCGTCGCCATGTGCAACCAGAAGGGCGGCGTCGGGAAGACCACCTCGACCATCAACCTTGGCGCCGCGCTCGCCGAATATGGCCGGCGCGTGCTGCTGGTCGACATGGACCCGCAGGGCGCGCTGTCCGCGGGCCTGGGCGTCCCGCACTACGAGCTGGAGAAGACGATCCACAACGTGCTGGTCGAGCCGCGGGTGTCGATCGACGACGTGCTGCTCAAAACCCGGGTCAACCACATGGACCTGGTGCCCAGCAACATCGACCTGTCGGCCGCCGAGATCCAGCTGGTCAACGAGGTCGGCCGCGAACAGACCCTGGGACGGGCGCTGTATCCGGTGCTGGACCGCTACGACTACGTCCTGATCGACTGCCAGCCGTCGCTGGGCCTGCTCACCGTCAACGGGCTGGCCTGCGCGGACGGCGTGGTGATCCCCACCGAGTGCGAGTTCTTCTCGCTGCGCGGCCTGGCGCTGCTCACCGACACCGTCGACAAGGTGCGCGACCGGCTCAACCCGAAGCTCGAGATCAGCGGCATCCTGCTCACCCGTTACGACCCGCGCACCGTCAATTCGCGCGAGGTCATGGCCCGTGTCGTGGAGCGGTTCGGGGACCTGGTGTTCGACACCGTGATCACCCGGACCGTCCGGTTCCCGGAGACCAGCGTGGCGGGCGAGCCCATCACCACCTGGGCGCCCCGATCGACCGGCGCCATCGCCTACCGCGCGCTGGCCCGCGAGTTCATCCACCGATTCGGCGCGTGAACGCCACCGCAAACGGTGAGGCGCCACCCCAGACCGGCTTCCAGGTCCGCCTGACCAACTTCGAGGGGCCGTTCGATCTGCTGCTGCAGCTGATCTTCGCCCATCGCCTCGACGTCACCGAGGTGGCGCTGCACCAGGTCACCGACGACTTCATCGCCTACACCAAGGCGATCGGCTCCCAGCTGGGCCTCGAGGAGACCACCGCGTTCCTGGTGATCGCCGCGACGCTGCTCGACCTGAAGGCCGCGCGTCTGCTGCCGGCCGGGCAGGTCGACGACGACGAGGACCTGGCGCTGCTCGAGGTCCGCGACCTGCTGTTCGCACGGCTGCTGCAATACCGCGCCTTCAAGCACGTCGCGGAGATGTTCGCCGAGCTGGAGGCCGCCGCGCTGCGCAGCTATCCGCGGGCGGTGTCGCTGGAGGACCGGTTCACCGAGCTGCTGCCCGAGGTGATGCTGGGCGTCGACGCCGAGCGGTTCGCGCAGATCGCGGCGGTCGCGTTCACCCCGCGTCCGGTCCCGACGGTGGCCATCGGTCACCTGCACGAGCTGGCGGTCTCGGTCCCCGAGCAGGCCGAGAAACTGTTGGCGATCCTGGAAGCCCGCGGCAGTGGCCACTGGGCGACGTTTTCCGAGCTGGTCGCCGACTGTCAGGCGCCGATGGAGGTCGTCGGGCGCTTCCTCGCGCTGCTCGAGCTGTATCGGACGCGGACGGTAGCATTCGACCAGTCAGAGCCGCTTGGCGTGCTCCAAATTTCGTGGACCGGGGAGCGTCCGGTGGAAGTGCGGGACGAATGATGACTGACGAGCTGCCCGACGAGTTGCCCGAGATCGATCTGGGCATCGAGATCGCCGAGGCGGCCCCGATGGACGCCGAGGAGCTCGCCTCGGTGCTGGAGGCCCTGCTGTTGGTGGTGGACACCCCCGTCACCGCCGAGGCGCTGGGCTCGGCCACCGGGCAACCCGTCTACCGGATCGCCGCCCGGCTGCAGCAGATGGCCGAGGAGCTCACCGAACGCGACAGCGGCATCGACCTGCGGCAGAACAGCGAGGGCTGGCGGATGTACACCCGCGCCCGGTTCGCGCCGTACGTGGAGAAGCTGCTGCTGGACGGCGCGCGATCCAAACTCACCCGGGCCGCGCTGGAGACGCTGGCCGTGGTCGCCTATCGCCAGCCCGTGACGCGGGCGCGGGTCAGCGCGGTGCGCGGCGTCAACGTCGACGCCGTCATGCGCACCCTGCTGGCGCGCGGCCTGATCACCGAGGCCGGCGTCGACGACGACACCGGCGCGACGACGTTCGCCACCACCGAGCTGTTCTTGGAGCGGCTGGGGTTGACGTCGCTGGCCGACCTGCCCGACATCGCGCCGCTGCTTCCCGACGTCGACACGATCGAGGACCTCAGCGAATCCCTGGACAGCGAGCCACGTTTCATCAAACTTGCGGGCGGTTCGGCCTCCGAGGAGTCGCTGTCCTTCGATGTGGACAAGGATTGATGGCCGACACTGAAGGGGTCCGCCTACAAAAAGTGTTGTCCCAGGCGGGAATTGCGTCGCGCCGCGCCGCCGAGAAGCTGATCATCGACGGTCGCGTCGAGGTGGACGGGCAGGTGGTGACCGAGCTGGGCACCCGGGTCGACCCGGACGCCTCGGTGATTCGCGTCGACGGCGTGCGGGTGCTCATCGACGACTCGCTGGTGTACTTCGCCCTGAACAAGCCGCGGGGCATGCACTCGACCATGTCGGACGATCGTGGCCGGCCGTGCATCGGCGACCTGGTCGAGCGCCGGGTTCGCGGCAACAAGAAGCTGTTTCACGTCGGCCGGTTGGACGCCGACACCGAGGGGCTGATCCTGCTGACCAACGACGGCGAGCTGGCGCACCGATTGATGCACCCCTCCCACGAGGTGGCCAAGACGTATCTCGCGACGGTGACCGGGACCGTGCCGCGCGGGCTGGGCAAGAAGCTGCGCGCCGGGATCGAGCTGGAGGACGGGCCGGCGCGGGTCGACGATTTCGCGGTCGTGGACGCCATTCCAGGGAAGACGTTGGTGCGCGTGACGTTGCACGAGGGACGCAACCGCATCGTGCGCCGGCTGCTGGCGGCGACGGGCCACCCGGTGGAGGCGCTGGTGCGCACCGACATCGGCGCGGTGTCGCTGGGTGAGCAGCGCCCGGGCAGCATTCGGGCGTTGCGGCGCGACGAGATCGGTTCGCTCTACAAGGCGGTCGGGTTGTGAGCGGTGTCGTTGTCGCCATCGACGGCCCGGCCGGCACCGGGAAGTCTTCGGTGTCAAGGGGTTTGGCGCGCGCGCTGGGTGCGCGCTATTTGGACACCGGAGCGATGTACCGGATCGTAACGCTGGCGGTGCTGCGCGCCGGGGCCGACCCCGCCGACGCGGAAGCCGTCGGCTCGGTCGCGTCGACGGTGCAGCTGTCGGTCAGCTACGACCCGGATTCGGATCGCTGTTACCTTGGCGCGGAGGATGTTTCGGTCGAAATCCGCGGCGACGAGGTCACCCGGGCGGTCTCGGCGGTGTCGTCGGTGCCGGCCGTGCGCGCCAGGCTGGTCGCGCTGCAACGCGACATGGCCCAGGGCCCGGGCAGCGTCGTGGTCGAGGGCCGCGACATCGGAACCGTGGTCTTGCCCGACGCGCCGGTGAAGATTTTCCTCACCGCCTCGGCCGAAACCCGCGCACGGCGCCGCAACGACCAGAACGTCGCGGCGGGCCTGCCCGACGACTATGAGGGCGTGCTGGCCGATGTGCGGCGCCGCGACCATCTCGATTCCACCCGGGCGGTGTCGCCGCTGCGCGCGGCCCCCAACGCGGTGGTCGTCGACACCAGCGACATGACCGAGGCGCAGGTGATCGCCCACCTGCTTGAGCTGGTGCGGCAGAAAAGCGGGGCGGTGCGATGACGCAGGACGGCACCTGGGTCGACGAAAGCGACTGGGAGGCGGTCGATTCCGGGCTCGAGGACGTTGCGGAGGCCGGGCCGGCGCCGGTGGTCGCGGTGGTGGGCCGCCCCAACGTCGGCAAGTCGACATTGGTGAACCGGATCCTGGGCCGGCGGGAGGCGGTGGTGCAGGACATCCCCGGCGTGACGCGCGACCGCGTCTCCTACGACGCGCTGTGGACCGGGCGCCGGTTCGTCGTGCAGGACACCGGCGGGTGGGAGCCCGACGCGAAGGGCCTGCAGCAGCTGGTGGCCGAGCAGGCTTCGGTGGCCATGCGCACCGCGGACGCGGTGATCCTGGTGGTCGACGCGACCGTCGGCGCCACCACCGCCGACGAGGCCGCCGCCCGCATCCTGCTGCGCTCCGGCAAGCCGGTCTTCTTGGCCGCCAACAAGGTTGACAGCGAGAAGGCCGAGGCCGACGTCGCGGAGCTGTGGTCGCTGGGGCTCGGCGAGCCGCACGCCGTGAGCGCGATGCACGGCCGCGGCGTCGCCGATCTGCTCGACGAGGTGCTGGCCGCGCTGCCGACGGTGTCGGAGGCGGCGCCCGCACCTGGTGGGCCCCGGCGGGTGGCGCTGGTGGGCAAGCCCAACGTGGGCAAGAGCTCGCTGCTGAACAAGCTCGCGGGGGACCAGCGTTCGGTGGTGCACGATGTCGCCGGGACGACGGTCGATCCGGTGGACTCGCTGATCGAGCTGGGCGGGAAGCTCTGGCGCTTCGTCGACACCGCGGGCCTGCGGCGCAAGGTGGGTCAGGCCAGCGGGCACGAGTTCTATGCGTCGGTGCGCACCCACTCGGCGATCGACGCGGCCGAGGTGGTGGTCGTGCTGATCGACGCCTCGCAGGCCCTGACGGAACAGGATCAGCGGGTGCTGTCGATGGTCGTCGAGGCCGGGCGCGCGCTGGTGCTGGCGTTCAACAAGTGGGATCTGGTCGACGAGGATCGCCGCGAGCTGCTGGAGCGCGAGATCGACCGCGAGCTGGCGCAGCTGCGGTGGGCACAGCGGGTCAACATCTCCGCCAAGACGGGCCGCGCGGTGCAGAAGCTGGTGCCGGCGATGGAGACCGCGCTGGAGTCCTGGGACGCGCGGATTTCCACCGGGCAGCTCAACACCTGGATCAAGGAGGTGGTGGCGGCCACGCCGCCGCCCGTCCGCGGTGGAAAGCAGCCGCGCATCCTGTTCGCCACCCAGGCCACCGCCCGCCCGCCCACGTTCGTGCTGTTCACCACCGGTTTCCTGGAGGCCGGCTACCGGCGGTTCCTGGAACGACGGCTGCGCGAGACGTTCGGGTTCGAAGGCTCGCCGATCCGGATCAACGTGCGCGTGCGCGAGAAGCGGGGAGCCAAGCGCCGCTGAGCGCCTGGATGCTCGCCGCTTCCCCGGATCAGTAGGCGATCCTCGAATGCGGTAGCGCCGGCGGTATCACTTCATGCTGATTACCGCGATACGGGATATGAAAGCTGTATCACAGGAATTAGTGTTGACGCCATACAACGTGACCTCTTACTGTCTCTCTTATAACGGGTTCAAATACCCACATTGTGGGAGTCACGGAGGCTTTGGTGTCGCGGTTCAGCGTGCAGGACAAATCGATCCTGATTACCGGCGCGACCGGCGCGCTGGGCAGCGTCGCCGCCCGGGCGCTCGCCGAGGCGGGCGCGCGCCTGACGCTCGCGGGTGGCAACGCGGCGGGACTGCGCGACCTCGGCATCGACGACGCCGCGCTGGTCACCCGCCGGCCCGAGACCCCCGCCGACGCGCAGGAGATGGTCGAGGCGGCCGTCGCCAAGCACGGCCGCCTCGACGGGGTGTTGGTGGCCTCGGGCATGAACCACGTCGCTCCCATCACCGAGATGGCCGTCGAGGACTACGACACGGTCATGGGCGCGAACGCCCGCGGCGCCTGGCTGGTGTGCCAGGCGGCCGGGCGGGTGCTGCTCGAGCAGGGCACCGGCGGCAGCGTCGTGCTCGTCTCCTCGGTGCGCGGCTCCCTCGGCCACCCCGCCGGCTACAGCGCCTACTGCCCGTCGAAGGGCGCCACCGACCTGCTGGCCAAGACCCTGGCCGCGGAATGGGGCCCGGACGGGATCCGGGTAAACGCCCTGGCGCCAACGGTTTTCCGGTCCGAAGTCACCGAATGGATGTTCGCCGACGACGAGAAAGGCCGCCGAACCCGCGAGGCGATGTTTGCCCGAATCCCGTTGCGCCGCTTCGCCGAACCCGACGACTTCGTCGGCGCACTGATTTATCTGCTCAGCGACGCGTCGAGCTTCTTCACCGGCCAGGTGATGTATCTCGACGGCGGCTACACCGCGTGCTGAATGACGGAAAGGAAATCATGAGTATCACGTGGCCCCTCGGCGAAGCCGAGTCGAAGCTGGAGTTCTACGACTTGTCGCACCCGTGGGGTCATGGCGTGCCGGCGTGGCCGTATTTCGAGGATGTGAAGATCGAGCGCCTGCACAACATGGCGCGGAGCCGGGTGCTGACCCAAAAGATCACCACCGTCATGCATTCCGGCACCCACATCGACGCGCCCGCGCACGTCGTCGAGGGAACCCCGTTCCTGCACGAGATCCCGCTGAGCGCGTTCTTCGGCACCGGCGTCGTCGTCTCGATCCCGAAGAAGAAGTGGGAGGTCGTCACCGCCGAGGACCTGGAGCAGGCCACGCCGCAGATCCGGCCCGGCGACATCGTCATCGTCAACACCGGCTGGCACCACACCTACTCCGACAGCGCCGAGTACTACGCGTACTCGCCGGGCTTCTATAAGGAGGCCGGGGAGTGGTTCGCGGCCAAGGGCGTCAAGGCCGTCGGCACCGACACCCAGGCGCTGGATCACCCGATGGCCACCTCGATCGCCCCGCACGGCCCGGCCGAACACACCGGCGGGTTATTGCCTTGGGCGGTAAGGGAATACGAGGAGGAGACCGGCCGCCGCGTGCTCGACGATTTTCCCGAGTGGGAGCCGTGCCACCGCGCGATCCTGTCCAAGGGCATCTACGGCTTCGAGAACGTCGGGGGAGACCTGGACAAGGTCACCGGCAAGCGCGTCACCTTCGCCGCGTTCCCGTGGCGCTGGGTTGCCGGCGACGGCTGCATCGTGCGGCTGGTGGCGATCGTCGACCCCACCGGGACCTATCGCCTCGAGACCGGTGCGGCGGCGTGACCTCCGACGGCACCGGCGTTCAGGTCATCGCGCGTGCGGCCGAGATTTTGCGGCTGTTGCAGGCGCACCCTGGGGGGCTCAGCCAGGCCGAGATCGGCGAGCGGCTCGGCATGGCGCGCTCGACGGTGAGCCGGATCCTGGGCGCGCTGGACGACGAGGGCCTGGTGGCCTCGCGGGGGGCGCGCGGCCCGTACCGGCTTGGGCCCGAGATCGCGCGCATGGCCGCCACCGTGCGGCTCGGCGTCGTGCGGGACGTGCACCCCTTCATGGAGGAGCTGTCGCGCGAGCTGGAGGAGACGGTGGATCTGTCAATCCTCGACGGTGACCGCGTGACGTTCGTCGACCAGGTCGTCTCGCCGCACCGGCTGCGGGCGATCAGCGCGGTCGGGGAGTCCTTTCCGCTGCACTGCTGCGCCAACGGCAAGGCGCTGTTGGCCCATCTGCCGCCCGAGCAGCAGGCGCAGGCCCTGCCCAGCCGGTTGGCCCGGCTGACCGACAACACGATCACGACTCCCGCGGCGCTGCGCAAGGAGCTCGACCGCGTCCGCGCCGAGGGCGTCGCCTATGACCGCGAGGAGCAGACCGAAGGCGTCTGCGCGGTGGGTGCGGTGCTGTCCGGCGTGGGCGAGCAGCTGGTGGCGGTCAGCGTGCCGGTTCCGGCGCAGCGGTTCTATCGCCGCGAGTCCGAGCTCGCCGAGGCGCTGCTGGCCTGGGTGGAGAAGACGCGCAGGTCGCTCGGGCATTAGCAGCGCCGCGGCCCGGCTGCGGTAGGCTTTCGACCTGCTGCCGGTGTTCCGGCGGCATCCGGGCTGTGGCGCAGTTTGGTAGCGCACTTGACTGGGGGTCAAGTGGTCGCAGGTTCAAATCCTGTCAGCCCGACCAAGAAAGTTACAGGTCAAAGGCGGTTTCTGCCGACGAGGCGGGCGCCTTTGTTATACCCCGCCGGGGCATATACCCCTACCAATACCCCACCGCGATTTCGTACCCCCACCGCCGGCTTCACAGTCCACGTGCCGCGGCGGGGCGCCTCAGGCTAGGCGGATTGTCCTCGGCGTGTTGGTGCGGCAGGGGAACGGTCTAGTGGGCTAGGGACAATTGCACGGCAGCCCGTCGCACTGCGACGCGCCCGGAAGGCGCGCGAGACAGTCATACCGATCATGCATCCACGCTCAATCAGATAACGATCAGGACGCTGTGCCACCTACTCGGGCATATGGGCGTTGCCCTATAGCTAGTGTCACGTTCGTGGCGGGTGCAGCATCGATCCAGGGCACCGACAAAACAGGACGTATGGGAGTGATGTACGTCCGATCCATCCTTGCTCAAGCGGGAATCATCAACACCGAGGTAGCCGGCGGCGAGGACCACCTTGCTGTAGACATCGTTGCGGTCCTTCCGGTCGGTCCGATCACCGTCCAGGTCAAGGCTGGCACCAAGAAACCAAACAAAGACGGCAGCATCTCGGTGTCAACGACACAGGCGTGGCGGGAAAAGTGGGCGGCCGCGAAGACGCCCGTATTCCTCGTTTACGTTCGGCTGGAGAAAGAACTGCCAACAGACTGGATTGGCCACGAGGACCTGCACACGGTTCTCCACGCACGCGCTCAGTGGCTCAAGGTCAACGACTTGTCGGTCGCAAGTGCGAAGCTACCCAAACGAAATCGACTCACTGCAGAAACCCTCGATAAGTGGGTCGAGGAGTTCAATACGGCGTTTGGGGAGGTGGCGGGCAGTTGAGCTCAACGGCCAACGAACGTTTCACCCGGTACCTCGCATCCACTGGATGGATGGCACCGACGAGTCCCGGAGCCGCGGGTGGCTTGTGGAAGCATCCCGACTCCGAGCTGCTGCTCCCGGTTCCCGACACACTGGTTGAAGGAGGTATCGACTGGCAGCGTCTGGTTGAACGCCTCGCGATGGTCGAAGAGGCGGCCGTTGCCGACGTTTTGGCCCGACTCGATGGGCGGATGGTCGACATCGCCAACCTCCGAGCCGCGAACGATATCGTCATCGCGGACACGATCCCCTTTGCTGCCGGTGTAACTCTCGTGCGCGAGGGCTGGACGATGCTCCGTTCGTCCGCGACTACCTCGTTGGGTCCCCGGCCTTATATCAGTAGGTATCGTCCAGCGGGTGACGCGCTCATCGAGGCAGCGCGGATGGCGCACTCCAAGCGGGGGTCTTTTATCATTCCCATTCATCTGCCCATTCCGGAGCGTGAGGCTACTGAAGACGATTCTGAGGAGGTTTTCGACTTTGCGGCGATTGAGCCGCCGGAGTCCGAACAACGGCGGGTTATGCGCACCTTCGCCGAGTCCCTTGCGGCTATAGATGCCATCGCCATCCAACCCGAGCGTGAGCCTGGTAGCGATAGCATCCACGAGCTTATTCGCGCTGGTGTCAGCCATCAATTCACGACAGCCCTTCACAAAGTCTTGGCAGCGGAGTCGGTTGCCGAGTTCAGCGCTTCGTTCGAGTGGGCAGGGAGCGGCGGGCCATCCCCCAGCGTTCCGGCTCGCGTAGAAGTCTCTTCTTCTGCGAGGGAGCGGATTAAAGTCGTGGCCGGCAAGTTGAAGGTTCCACCACGCCAGCGGACAGCCGAGGAGCTCACCGGCCCGATCATTCGAGTTGAGCGGCATACTGATACAGATACCGGCCTGGTGACCGTCCAAGCGGTGCGCGCCGGACGCGTCGCCCACGTTAACGTCAACGTCTCACCAAAACGACTGGACGACGCGCTGGGCTGGATGCGCGCGCGAGAAACGGTCGTTGTTGAGAGCCGCGTTCATCGGTCGAGCGCTGGTCTGATGGCAGATACCAAGGACGCGGTAACGCCGCTCGCTACTCGACGGTTACTTTGACGACAACCCAGATTGTTGCGCCCAGCGTCATCTCACGTCATGCGCCGAAATGTCGATGATTCGGCACTTCGGCAAATGCCAAGCGGTTATCACACTTGGTCTGAGCATCAGATCCTCAGGGACAGCGGTCATTAGAGTGCCAAGTGCGCTACCGGGAACTTCAGTCCTCGGTTCGGAGCAAGGTCGGGGGCCGGTTGGCATGCTCTGCGAGGAGACGATCGGCCTCGATTCTCATCCGCTCATGCGCATTTAGGTGCCCGCCGCCTTTGATCCGCTCCGCCAGCGTCTGGCCGTTATCACTGAGGTCCACGACGTCGGGCAAGGGCGGGTCAGTTGGTGCGGTTCCGGTTACCAATGTGGGAATCGCGACGTGTGCCACGTAGGCGTGGAGGCGCGCCAATTCCGCGGTTGGGGAGACCCACGTGCTGGTACCAGGACGCTCCACGATAAGTGCGGTGGTGGACTCAAGCATGATCGGTTCGCCTTCGCGGACGCTCGCCAAAATGTCGCCAACTTCAATTGGTCGCATCCGCCGATCCGTTTCGTAAAACGGCACATCACTGCGTTGCACGATCGTCCGCGGTACGGCGAGCCGTACGGAACGATGCTTGTCCTCGTTCGAATAGTCCTGCAGCAGAAGCAGCGCGTGGATGCTTTCCTGCTGCGCGTCAGAGAGCAACGCCAGCAATGGCGGAAGCGATGGAATGTCAGCGGAACTGGTATAGGGCTGCAACGACTCAATGCGTTGGTAGAGATCGGTCGACCGGTCGCCCAGCTCCGTTGTCGGCTGCCAGGTGAATGGGACCACTTCAGAGCTGGTTTTGCCATGAGCATGGGACCACCTGTTTGCCATTGATG
>LQPB01000010.1 GCA_002102225.1 Mycobacterium interjectum | reverse complement strand
CGATGGCGACGGCGGGGCAGGCGGCGCCGCACCCAGTGGGGTCGGGGGCACCGGTGGCGCCGCGGGCTCCGGCGGCAACGGCGGCACCGGCGGGCAGGGCGCGCCCAACAGCGCCAGCGGGAGCGGCGGCACAGGTGGTGCAGGCGGCGTCGGCGGCGCCGGAGGTAGCGGCATTACCAACGGCGACGGCGGGGCCGGCGGGCAAGGCGGCGCCGGCGGCCAGGGCGGTGCGGGCACCGCCGGTAGCACCGGCGGTGGCAATGGCGCGCAGGGCGGTACTGGCGGCACCGGCGGTGCGGGCGGCGCGGTCGGCACCGGTGTCGGCGGTACGGCAGGCAACGGCGGCCAAGGTGGCGCCGGCGGAGCCGCCGGCGCCGGCGCAGGCAGCAACGGCAACGGCCCCGGCGGCAGCGGCGGCACCGGCGGGCAGGGTGGTGTCGGGGGCACGGGCGGCGCCGCGTCCGGGTCCGGCAGCGTGGCCGGCGCCGGCGGTGCCGGCGGCGCGGCGGGGCCGGCGGCGTTGGCGGCGCCGTGACCGGCTCGCTGATCACCGCCGGCAACGGCGGCACCGGCGGCAACGGGGGCGCCGGCGGCACCGGCGGCACCACCAGCGTGGTGGGCGGCGCCGGCGGTACTGGCGGCACCGGCGGTGCGGCGGGAGCCGGCGGCGCCGGCGGCGCGGCCGGTTTCGACCCCGCCGGCAACACCACCGCCGGTAACGGCGGCAGCGGCGGTGTCGGGGGCAGCGGCGGCAGCGGCGGCAGCGCCACGGCGTCGGGCGGCACCGCCGGCACCGGCGGCATCGGTGGCACGGGCGGGGCCGGTGGCGACGGCGGCCCTGCCGCGGCGAGCTTCGCCAACCGCGGCGGCAGCGGTGGCGCCGCCGGCAACGGCGGCACGGGCGGCCAAGGCGGCACGGCCGTCGCCGGCGCAACCAATGGAAACGGCGGCCGGGGCGGCACCGGCGGGAACGGCGGCAGCGGCGCCGACTCCGGTCCCGGATTCGCCGTCGCCGGCGGCACCGGCGGCGACGGCGGGAGCGGGGGTGACGGCGGCGCCGCGGGCAACGGTGTCGGCAGCGCGGGCAACGGCGGCGGTGGCGGCACCGGCGGCCAGGGCGGTGACGGCGGCACCGGCGGCAACAGCATCGGCCTCAGCAATCCCGGCGGCCAAGGCGGCAGGGCCGGGGTGGGCGGCAACGGCGGCAACGGTGGCGCCGCGCCCGGTGGCGCCGGGGGCACGGGTGGCGCGGCGGGTGCCGGCGGGACCGGCGGCGACGGCGGTCAGGGCTCGCCCAACAGCCGCGGCGGGACCGGCGGTGCCGGTGGCGCGGGTGGCGTCGGCGGGTCAGGCGGTGCCGGCGTCAGCGGCACCGGCGCCGGCGGCGAGGGCGGCCTGGGTGGTGGCGGCGGTACCGGAGGAACGGGCGGCACCAGCAGCACCGGCGTCGGCGCAACGGGCGGCACCGGCGGCGTCGGCGGCACCGGGGGCGCGGGCGGGACCGGCAACACGGGCAGCACCGGCGGCGACGGGGGCACCGGCGGCGACGGCGGCACCGGGGGTACCGGCGGCACCGGGACGGGCGGTGCGGGCAGCGTGGGCGGCACCGGCGGCATCGGCAAGGCAGGCAAAGCCGCCAGCGGGACCACCGGAGGCGACGGCGGCGACGGAGGCACCGGGGGAACAGGAGGCACCGGAGGCCCCGCGTAGCTCGGGCAATCTCGCGCGGGCGACCGAGTTCGGCCATTGCAGTAGTCCCTTATTGACCCGCGCCGAAATTGCAGTAGTCCGTCCCGGAACCAAGCGGCAGGGACGGCGGCGGTTCCGGCGGCACGGCCGGCGATAACGCCTGCGCCGATGGGGTTCCTTAACCGATCCCACCGGTCGATGCGACCGCCAGCAACTACGGGCGGCTAGAACAGTTCTTTGGCCAGCAGCTCCAGCGTCGCGGTCCGCGCCGGCGCGGACGCGGGATCGGTGCCGAGGTGAGCCGACGCGACCGGGTGCACCATCACTTCGTCGACGCCGAACCGTTCGGCCAGCGCCCGCACCTGTTCGGCTGCTTCCTCCGGCGTGCCGAGGACGGCGCGGCGCAGCCCGCTGTCCACGATGTGCTGCTGTTCCGGCGTCAGCTGGGCGACTTCGGCCTCCTCGACCAGCGGCACCGGGCCCAGCGGCTGCCCGGTCCTTAGTCTTGCCATCATCTGCAGGTTCGGGAGCATCAAAGCCGTTGCCTCGTCGCGAGTTTCGGCCACCGCGGCGTTGACGGTCAGGAACGTCACCGGCTCGGGCGTGAGCGAGCTGGGCTTGAACCGGGAGCGGTAGACCTCGAGCGCCTCCTCGGTGCCCTGGCCGGAGAAGTGATGGGCGAACACGTACGGCAGCCCCTTGGCCGCCGCCAGGTGCGCGGAGTACATCGACGAGCCCAGCAGCCACAGCCGCGGTTCGCTCGCCGCCGCCGGGGTGGCCTTGAGCCGGTAGTCCCCCGAGCGCAGCGGCACGATCACGCCCCGCGCGCTCATCAACGCGGCCACGTCGTCGAGGTATTCGGGAAAGTTCTCGATGTCCTCGTCGCCGCGGCTGCCGCGCAGGGCGTACGACGTCACCGGGTCGGAGCCGGGCGCGCGCCCGATGCCCAGGTCGATGCGGCCGGGGGCGGCGGCCTCCAGCAGCGCGAACTGCTCGGCGACCGCCAGCGGCGCGTGGTTGGGCAGCATCACCCCGCCCGACCCCAGCCGCACCTGCGACGTCTGCGCGGCGAGGTAGGCGATCAGGACCGGCGGGCTGGTGGCGCCGACGGACGGCATGTTGTGGTGTTCGGCGAGCCAGTAGCGGGTGAAGCCCAGCCGGTCGGCGGCCTGCGCCAGCTGAACGGTGGCCGCCAGCGCGTCGCCGGTGCTCTGGTCGCTGCGCACCGGGACGAGGTCAAGGACGGAAAGTCGCACGATGCCGTCAACGCCTTTCGCCCTGCGAACGTTCCCCGCGGGTGTGCGCTGACGGCTTTCGGTGTGAACACAGGGCGGGATTTCGGCCGCTTTCGCACCCTCGCTTCACACTCAAAGCCAAGGATTCACATTCAAAGCCGACTCAGTAGTCCTTCAGGGTGATGGAGTTGACGATGCGGTCGAACACCTCTTGCGGGATAGGCGCACCGCCGGGGATGTTGTCGATCACCAGCCACTGGTTGCGCTTGACGTAGTCCTGAAATTCCTTCTGGTAGTTGGCGAAACCGGCTTCATAGTCCTCCCCGGCCGCGGCGAGCTCGCCGGCCAGGATGTAGGCGCCCAGCAGCGCCACGCTGGTGCCCTGGCCCGACAGCGGCGAACAGCAATAGCCGGCGTCGCCGACGAGCGTCACCCGGCCCTTCGACCAGCGGTCCATCTTGATCTGCGACATCTCGTCGAAGTAGAAGTCCGGCGCGCTGCGCATGTACTCCAGTAGCTGTGGGCGGACCCAGCCGTCGTCGGCCATGCGCCGTTCCAGCTCGGCGAACACCGCCTCGGTGTCCCGGTAGTCGATCCGCAGGTCGGCCTCCATGAAGCCCACCATCGCCCGCGCCTCGGTGTTGTTGCGCGCGCTGTAGACGCCGACCATGGTGTTGTCGCCGTAGTGCCAGGTCTGCCAGTAGTCCAGGTCGAGGAAGTTCGGCACCGTGAAGATCGCCGCGTGGGTGCCCAGCCGCTCGATGAACTGCGCCTCCGGGCCGAAGACCAGCCGGCGCACGTTGGAGTGCAGGCCGTCGGCGCCGATCACCAGGTCGAAGGTGCGCCCGGCGGCGCGCTCGAACGTCACCTTGACCGAGGTGCCGTCGTCCTCCAACGCCGCGATGCTGTCGTCGAACACGTACTCCGTATTCAGTTTGGTTGAGTCGTAGAGCAATTCGACGAGATCATCGCGCAGCAGCTCGATGTCGGGGTTGGCGATGAGCCCGCCCGTCGGGGTCGACTCGGTGTCCTCGGACAGCTCGTTGCCGTCGCGGTCCACCACCGACGCGCCCCGGATTCGGGTCCGCACGTGGTCGGCCGCGGCCCGCAGCATCATGCGTTCGAGCACCGTCAACGCGGGGCCGCGCACGTCGATGGCCTGGCCCCCCGGCCGCAGCCCGGGGTGGCGCTCCACCACCGTGACCGAATAGCCGTGGCGGCCAAGCCAATACGCGGCCGTCATCCCGGCCACGCTGGCGCCGGAAACCAGGATGTCCGTCACGTGATGCCTGCCAGCCTCTTTGCGTTGGTGAAGATGTCGTCGAGCATTTCCGGAGTCAACCTACCGGTGAACATGTTTTGCTGGCTCGGGTGGTAGCAGCCCAGCAATCGCACCCCGGACTCCAGCTCCACCACGGCGCCGTGGCCGAAGCGCGGCTTGCGCGCGCCGGACAGGCCCGGCAGGCGCAGCGCGACCTGCCACCCGAACCCGCCCAGGGCCACGATCACGCGCACATGCTCGGACACCAGCCGCCATTCGGCCTGCAGCCAGGGCCAGCAGGTGTCGCGTTCCGCCGGCGTCGGCGCGTTGGCCGGCGGCGCGCAGCGCACCGGCGCCGATATCCGAATCCCGTCGGCGCGCAAGCCGTCCGCGGCGTCGACGCTTGTCGGCTGGTTGACCAGCCCGGCGCGGTGCAGCGCCGCGTACAACTGATCGCCGGAGCGATCACCGGTGAACATCCGCCCGGTCCGGTTGGCGCCGTGCGCGGCGGGCGCCAGCCCGACGATCAGCAACCAGGGCCGTTCGGAGCCCCAGCCCGGCACCGGTCGTCCCCAATAGGGCTGGTCGGCGAAGGCCCGGCGCTTGACGGCGGCCACCTCCTCGCGCCAGGCGACCAGCCGCGGGCAGGCGCGGCAGACGCTGATCGCGGCGTCCAGCTCCGGCATCGAACCGGCCTGGGCGGCCAGCGCGGCGACCTGGGTCGGGTCGGCGGCCACCGGCGTCCGCGAAGTGGCCGGATCGCCCGGCCATCCGGTGCCGGGCACCACCGGAGACGCGAACGCCTGACCGGTACGCGGGTGGGCGAGCACATGGACATCGTGCATGAGCGGAGAAAAATCGGTCGCCGCGGCTGCCGGTTGGGCGCTACATTCAGCCGCGATATCCCATGAAAAGCAGCGGCCCCGCGTTCCTGATCCTGTTCGCCACCCTGATGGCGACCGCGGGCACCGGCATCTCGATCGTCGCGTTCCCGTGGCTGGCGTTGCAGCACCACGGCAGCGCGAAGGACGCGTCGGTGGTGGCCGCCGCGATGACGGTGCCGCTGGTGTTCGCCACGCTGGTCGCCGGAACGGCGGTCGATTTCTTCGGGCGCCGCCGGGTGTCGCTGATCTCCGATTCGCTGTCCGGCACGGCGGTGGCCGCCGTTCCGCTGATCGCCCTCACGGCGGGTCGAGCCGCGCTCACCGTCGCGGTGCTGGCCGTGTTGGCCTTCTTCGCGGCCGCTTTCGACCCGGCCGGGATGACGGCGCGCCAATCGATGCTGCCGGAGGCCGCCGACCGCGCGGGCTGGTCGCTGGACCGCACCAACAGCGTTTACGAGGCGATTCAGAACCTGGGGTTCATCGTGGGACCGGGCATCGGCGGATTGATGATCGCCGCGGTCGGCGGCGTCAAGACGATGTGGATCACGGCGGGTTTGTTCGCGTTGTCCTTCCTCGCGATCGGGGCGCTCCGGCTCGATGGTGCCGGCAAGCCGCACCTCGCGACCCGGCCCGCCGGGTTGGTGTCCGGCGTCGCCGAGGGGGTGCGATTCGTGTGGAACCTGCGGGTGTTACGGGCGCTCGGGCTGATCGACCTGGTCGTCACCGCGCTGTACCTGCCGATGGAAAGTGTGCTGTTTCCCAAGTACTTCAGCGACCATCGTCAGCCCGCGCAGCTGGGTTGGGCGTTGATGGCGCTCGCGGGCGGCGGCGTCGTGGGCGCGCTCGGTTACGCCGTGCTGTCAACTCGCGTGCGGCGGCGCACGGCCGTGCTGACCGCGATGCTGACCTTCGGTGCGGCGGCGGTTGGCATCGCGTTCCTGCCGCCGTTGCCGGTGATCCTGGTGCTGTGCGCGGTGACCGGGGTGGTCTACGGCCCGATCCAGCCGATCTACAACTACGTGATGCAGACCCGGGCCCCGCGCCACCTGCGCGGTCGAGTGGTCGGGGTGATGGCGGGCCTGACGTACGCGGCGGGCCCGGTGGGCCTGCTGGTCGCCGGTCCGCTGACCGACGCCGCCGGGCTGAAGGTCACGTTCCTGGCGCTGGCGGTGCCGATCCTGGCGATCGGTCTCATCGCGTGCGGCCTGCCGTCGCTGCGCGAGCTGGACCGCGCGCCGGAACTCGCCGCCGAGTCGCCGGCCTGATCGGTCACTCGCCGAGGATTTTGCGCTTCTGCTGCTCGAACTCCTCGCCGGTGAGCAGTCCGCGGTCCTTGAGGGCGGCCAACCGCTCGAGGCGGTCGATCGGGTCCGAACCCGGTCGGGCCGAGGCCTGCGCCGCCTGCATCGCGCCGAGCGCCTGCTGTTGCATCTCGGCCCCGCGCCGCATCATCTCTTCCCGGAATCCGGTGGGGTCGGCGATCGCTTGACGGATGACGTCACCCATCGGCATGCCCATGACCTGTGCGCCGGCCAGGTCGGGGCGCGCCGCGGTCACGGCGTTGACCGCCGTGTCGGCAGTCGCGGCCGGCCGGTGGTCGATTTCGACCCGGCCGTGGTCCTTGGGGTCGTAGAGCACCGGCAGCCTCAGGCCCGGGCGCGGCGGGGCGAGCTGGGGTAGCAGCGCGGTGACGCTGGCCTCGAAGGGCGGTTCGGCGTCCGGGGTGACCCGCAACCGCAACTTCCAGCGAACCTCGGTGTTGCCGACGAGATTCGGGTTGCCGACGGTGACAGAGATCGCCGACTGCTCGACCGCCAAGACGTCCGCAAACGCACGGATGCCGACTTTGCTGAGATTTCGCCGACCGAACACCGTGCCCCTTTCAAGATCGGTCAACTGTACAGCGCCGACGGGACCGTAGGATCGGGTCGTGAACGCCGACGCCCTGGCCGAGCTGATCGCCAAGCTGCCCGACGGGATGGTCGTCACCGACCCGACCATCACCGACGGCTACCGCCAGGACCGCGCCTTCGATCCGTCGGCCGGCAAGCCGCTGGCGGTGGTCCGGCCACGGCGCACCGAGGAGGTGCAGACGGTCATGCGCTGGGCCAGCGCCCACCGGGTGCCGGTGGTCACCCGCGGGGCCGGCAGCGGCCTGTCCGGCGGGGCCACCGCGCTGGACGACGGCATCGTGCTGTCGACGGAAAAGATGCGCGACATCGCCGTCGATCCGGTCACGCGCACCGCGGTGTGCCAGCCCGGCCTGTTCAACGCGGAAGTCAAGAAGGCCGTCGCCGAGCACGGCCTGTGGTATCCGCCCGACCCGTCGTCGTATGAGATCTGCAGCATCGGGGGCAACATCGCCACCAACGCCGGCGGGCTGTGTTGCGTGAAGTATGGCGTCACAACGGATTACGTGCTGGGCATGCAGGTGGTGCTGGCCGACGGCACCGCGGTGCGCCTCGGCGGCCCGCGCCTCAAGGACGTCGCGGGGCTGTCGCTGACCAAGCTGTTCGTCGGCAGCGAGGGCACGCTGGGCGTCGTCACGGAGGTGACGCTGCGGCTGCTGCCCGCGCAGAACACGTCGAGCGTGGTGGTGGCCACGTTCGCCTCTGTCTCCGCGGCCGTCGACGCGGTGCTGGGAACCGTTGCGCGGCTGCGCCCTTCGATGCTGGAGTTCATGGATTCGGTGGCGATCAACGCCGTCGAGGACACCCTGCGCATGGACCTGGATCGCGGGGCGGCCGCGATGCTGGTGGCCGGCTCCGACGAAAGGGGTCGGGCGTCCGGCGAGGACGCCGAGGTGATCGCCGCCGTGTTCGCGGAAAACGGTGCCACGGAGGTGTTTTCGACCGACGACCCCGATGAGGGCGAGGCCTTCATCGCCGCGCGCCGATTCTGCATCCCGGCGGTGGAGGCCAAGGGCTCGCTGCTGCTCGAGGACGTCGGGGTGCCGCTGCCGGCGCTGGGGTCGCTCGTCACCGGGATCGAGCGCATCGCGGCCGAGCGGGACCTGATGATCTCGGTGATCGCCCACGCCGGCGACGGCAACACCCACCCGCTGATCGTCTACGACCCCGCCGACGCCGCGATGACCGAGCGCGCGCATCTGGCGTTCGGCGAGATCATGGACCTGGCCGTCGGGCTGGGCGGCACGATCACCGGCGAGCACGGCGTGGGCCGGCTGAAGCGGCCCTGGCTGGACGGCTACCTGGGGCCCGAGGTGATGGATTTGAACCAGCGCATCAAGCGCGCCCTGGACCCGCTGGGCATCCTGAATCCCGGCGCGGCGATCTAGTTACTTCAGCGCGCTGCGTGTGCGCCGGTGGCTTTCGGTGTGAGCCGTTGGCGCGATTCCGCGCGTTTTCGCGCACTGGACGCATACTCGAAGCCGTCAGCGCACACCGAATGGGGCCTGCCAGCCGCGATGCGATCCGATCCCGGCCAGCCCTTGACACCCTAGCGCATTTGTCGTACGAATGAGACATGGCTCCGGTGATGTCTCATGAAGCCCCGGCGGCGTTCCGGCTCGCCACCGCCGACACCTGGTGCGCGCCGTGGCCGATGTACCGGGCACTGCGCGACCACGACCCCGTTCACCATGTCGTGCCCGACGGCAGGCCCGATCAGGATTACTACGTGCTGTCCCAGCACGCCGACGTCTGGGCAGCGGCGCGTGACCACGAGACGTTCTCCTCGGCGCAGGGCCTGACCGTCAACTACGGCGAGTTGGATCTCATCGGCTTGCAGGACAATCCGCCGTTCGTCATGCAGGATCCCCCGGTGCACACCGAGTTCCGCAAGCTGGTGTCGCGCGGCTTCACCCCGCGCCAGGTCGAGGCGGTGGAGCCCAAGGTGCGCGACTTCGTCATCGAGCGCATCGAGAGGCTGCGCGCCGGCGGCGGCGGGGACATCGTCACCGAGCTGTTCAAACCGCTGCCGTCGATGGTGGTGGCCCACTATCTCGGTGTGCCCGAAGAGGATCGGGCGCAGTTCGACGGCTGGACCGAGACCATCGTTGCGGGGAACACCGCCGACGGCGGGATCGGCGCGGCGCTGGAAACCGTCGGCGAGGCCATCGGGTCGATGATGGCCTACTTCACCGGGTTGATCGAGCGGCGCCGCAGCGAGCCCGGGGACGACACCATCTCGCACCTGGTCGCCGCCGGAGTGGGCGCCGACGGCGACATCGCCGGCACCCTGTCCGTGCTGGCGTTCACGTTCACGATGGTCACCGGCGGCAACGACACCGTCACCGGCATGCTCGGTGGCTCAATGCCTTTGCTGCACGAGCGCCCCGACCAGCGAAAGCGTTTGGTCGACGATCCCGGGCTGATCCCCGACGCGGTCGAGGAACTGCTGCGGCTGACCTCCCCGGTGCAGGGGCTGGCGCGCACCGCCACGCGCGAGGTGACCGTTCAGGGCACCACCATCCCGGCCGGCCGTAAGGTCCTGCTCCTGTACGGGTCGGCCAACCGGGACGAACGCCAATACGGGCCGGACGCCGGCGAACTCGATGTGACCCGCTGCCCGCGCAACATCCTGACATTCAGCCACGGCGCGCACCACTGCCTGGGCGCGGCCGCGGCCCGGATGCAGTCGCGGGTTGCGCTGACCGAATTGCTGTCCCGTTGCCCGGATTTCGAGGTCGACGAGTCCGGCATCGTGTGGTCCGGCGGTAGCTATGTGCGGCGGCCGCTGTCGGTGCCGATTCGGGTGAACGCCTGATGCCCGACTGGCTGACCGCGACCCGCGGCGAGGCGGCCGTCGACCGGATACTCGACGCCGCCGAGGAGCTCTACACCCAGCGGGATCAGGCGTCGATCGGCATGAACGAAATCGCCAGGGCTGCGGGGTGTTCCCGCGCGACGCTGTATCGGTACTTCGAGAACCGCGAGGCGCTGCGGACGGCCTACGTGCACCGCGAGACCCGCCGACTAGGCCGCGCGATCGCCGACGAGATCGACGGCATCGAAGACCCGCGCGCGCGGCTGGTCGCCAGCATGACCGCCACGTTGCGGATGGTCCGCGAAAGCCCCTCGCTCGCATCGTGGTTCGCCATCAGCCGCCCGCCGGTCGCCGGCGAGCTGGCCGGGCACTCCGAGGTGATCACCGCGTTGGCCGCGGCCTTCGTCGGCTCGCTCGGCCCGGAAGACGCGGCCGTTGTGGAACGCCGGGCCCGCTGGGTGGTGCGGGTGCTGACGTCGCTGCTGATGTTCCCCGGCCGGGACGCGGCCGACGAGCGGGCGATGATCGAGGAGTTCGTCGTCCCGATCGTGGCCCCGGTCGGCGCCCGCTAGGAGACGTTGGCGGCGTTGGGGCCCCAAGCAGTTCAGCGGCAGCGCAAGGGCCCCTACGCGGAGGCGGCGTGTGGCCTCAGCCGGCGGCGCGCCTCGAGTGCGGTCACGATTTCCCCGGCGCGCACCGCCACGTTGGACAGCAACGACGACGACAGGCCGTGGGTGTGCTCGACGCCACCGTTGAGATAGATGTCGCCCGGTGCCCCCGCCTTCGATACCAGCCGATAGTCCCGGGTGACGGCGGGGCGCCCATGTGAATCGAACTCGTAGCGGCCGGCCAGGTCGCCCAGGAGGCAACGGACGTCCATCGGGGCATAGCCCGTCGCGTAAACCACCGCATCGCAGTCCAGCGTGGCACGGGAGTAATCGATCAGGTGGGAGATCGTCAGTCGCACCTTGTCCGGAAATTCTTGCGCGGCGATGACTTCGGACGTGTTGTGCATGAACAGTCGGCGGGCACCGGATACCCGCTCGGCGTACTCGCGCGAATAGAGTTCGTCGATCAACGGCGGATCGACCGCCGAATAATTGGTGGAGCGATGGTAATCGAGCAGTCGTTCGCGCACTTGGGTGTCGGCACGATAGAACTCGTCCATCGCCGACGGGTCGAAGATCCGGTTGGCGTACGGGGTGTCGTCGGCGCTGCTGTATCCGTATCGGGCGAAAACCGCGTGCACCTCCGCCTGCGGGTAGGTCTGGTGGAGGTGGGCCACCACCTCGGCCGCGCTTTGACCCGCGCCCACGACGGCGAATCGCTTTGGGGCAGCGGGGTCCAGCGCGGCCAGGTTACCGAGCAGCCGGTGACTGTGCCACTGCCGGGGAGTTTCGACGACGCCCGCGGGCAGCTCCGGGCGCAGCCCCGTCGCCACGACCAGTGTGGCGGCATGGATGACGCGGTCTGGTTCGGTCCGCACCACGAAGCCCGCTTCACCGGCGGAGATTTCGACGACGCGATGGCCGTAACGGACGTCGGCCGCGACCCGCGCCGCGGCCCACTCGAGATAGTCGTGAAACTCCATGCGACTGGGAAACAGCGTGTGCTGGCCGATGAACTCGACCAGGCGGCCGCGCTCGCCGAGGTAGTTCAGAAACGTGAAGTCGCTGTGCAGGTTTCGCAGGGTCACCAGGTCTTTGAGGAACGGAATCTGCATCCGCGCATGAGGCAGCAGCATGCCCAGGTGCCAACCGAACTTGGGCTGCTGCTCCAGGAACACCGCCGCCAGGCGCCGCTCGTCCAAAGCGATCGCCAACGCGAGATTCGACGGCCCGAAGCCGACGCCGAGCAGGCCGGTCTTTTCAGGAATGGGCATAAGAACGCGCCAATCGTTCCAGATAGCGTTCGCGGACCGTGGTCCTGTCGATCAGCACCACGAAATCGGCCATGTCAAAGTCGGGATCGTAGGAGGGTTCCCCGCAGATCATCCCGCCGATCCGCAGCGATCCCTGCACCATCGGCGGGATGCGCACCCGGCCCGGGTCGGGCAACTCGGAAAGGCTCAATCCGTTGACCGTGACGGGGTTTCGCGGATAGACCCGATATCGGTCGGGGGCGCGATGCCCGCTCAGGGCCGCGTCGCGCACACCCCGCACCAGCGCGCCGCGCGGCCCGCCGTCCTCCATCCGGACCGACAGCGATCCAATTCCGAACTGATAGCCGCTGATCTCCTGATATCGGAGGATTCCCGCCCACAACAAGCCCATCACCGCCCCGCTGCGGTGGTCGGCGTGCACGGTCGCGCGGCCGAGTTCGACGAGCTTGTCGCGCAACTCGTTCAGGCCGCCGATGTCGAAGGTGGTGTCGGCGAACAGGCCGCCGGCGGCGAGGGCTCCGTCGGGCGGCAGCAGCCGGTAGCACCCGACGATCTGTCCGGTCGTGTCGTCTCGCGCCAACAGATGATCGCTGTACGGATCGAACTGATCGACGTCGATCATGTCCCCGGTCAGCGGTCCGCGGACGGCCTGCGGCAGCGCCGCCCCCATCTCCTCGGCAAACGTCTGGTAACGCAACCGCTGGGCGGCTTCGATGTTTGCGGGGTCGCTGGAGATTATGACGCTGTAACGGTTGTTATCCGTCGCGGGGATGAGGACCGCATCGCCCAACATGGACGTGAACGTTACACGGACATGCCTTCAGCAAACGGTATTTCGGGCTCAACGTGGCGGCGCGCGCCGATCGCGATCAAGATCGCCGTCGCGACCGCGGCGACGGTGGCGGCGACGGCCGCGGCCACCAGCGCGGCCTGCATTCCGGCGGCACTGGCCTGACGGGCCGCCCGCGCGATGGCCGGTAGCGCGGGACGGTAGTCGGCGGGCAGGAAATCGAGCACTCGCAAGCCCGCGCCGGCGGACACGCTGTCGATCAGGCGGCGGGCGGCGCCGGGGCCCAGGACGCCGAGCTGGGCCAGTCCGTGCGTGGCGCTGTCGGACGCCCGGGGACCGAACAAGGCCCCCAGGCCCGCGACGCCGGCCAGGATGCCGACCTGGCGAACGGTGCTCACCGCGCCGGTCGCCATTCCCGCGTCGGCGACCGGCACGAATTGCAGTGCGATATCGGACGTCAACGCGAACAGGCCGCCGAGGCCGAGCCCGGCCACCACGGAACCCGCGATGAAGTGCGTCCACTGCGTGCTCTCCCCGACCCCGGTCATCAGCCACAGCCCCGCCGCGATCAGCGCCACACCACCCGGGATCGACGTCCACGCCGGGAAATAACGCGCGCCGGTCATGGCCAGCGGGGCGCCCAGCACGCACGCGACGGTCAGCGGGAGCGCCCGCAGGCCCGACTGAAATGGGCTGTACCCCAGCGTGTTCATGAAATACAGCGCCAGGTAGTTGGTCGAGGCGATCAGGGTCCCGGCCGCGGCGAACGCCGCGAGGGATACCCCGGCAAAACCCGGGCGGCGCACCACCCGTAGGTCGAGCATCGGTGCGCTCACCCGCGACTCCCACCACCCGAATGCCGCCAGCCCCAACACCGAGCACGCGCTCAGCGCCAGGATCACCGCGTCGGTCCAGCCGCGGCGATTGCCTTCGATCAACGCGTACACGCCCGCGAACAGCGCGGCCGACAACACGGCCGTGCCGACCAGATCGAGTGGGCGGTCGTGGGCGGCACGGGTTTCCGGGACGAACCGCACGGCGATCGCCAGCGCCACGGCCCCGATCGGCACGTTGATCAAAAAGATCGACTGCCAGCCGAACGCTCCGACCAGCGCGCCGCCGAGCAGCGGCCCGACGGCGGCGCCCGCACCCATCACGGCGCCGTAGATCGCGATCGCGATGCCCCGCCCCCGCTGTTCGGGGAAGGCCGCGGCGACCATCGGCAGCGAGACGCCCAGCAGGATCGCCCCGCCGGCGCCCTGCACCGCCCGGCACAGGTTGAGCATCTCGATGCTGTTGGCCAGCGCGCAGCCGGCCGACGCCAGCGTGAACACGGTCATGCCGGCCAGATAAAGCCGACGCCGCCCGAGTCGGTCACCCAACGTGGCGGCGGTGAGCAGCAGTCCGGCCATCGGCAGCGCGTACGCGTCGACCACCCATTGCAAACCGCTGAGGTCGGCGCCCAGGGTGGCCTGGATGTTGGCGAGCGCGGCCGAGACGATCGTCATGTCGAGGAGCAACATGAACACCGCGAGGCAGACCGCAAGCAGCGTCAGCCGCGGATGAAGCGCCGTCCCCCCATCCCCGTCGTCGCCGGCCACCTAGCCGTCCTTGACCCGGGTGAAACGGTGCAGCAGCCAGGCCAGGGGGATGGTGATGACCATCGTCGCGATGAACAGGTACAGCATCGAGCCGGTGTAGACGTGCGCCCGCACGACGTACACCATCGCGAATTCCATCGTGATGAGGTGGATCAGGAAGATCTCGTAAGAGATCTCACCGAGCCACACCATCGGCCGGCTGGCCAGCAGCCGCGAATACGCACCCTGATTGCCCAACGCCAGCGGCGCCACCGCGAGCGCGGCGATCACGGCGTAGAACACCGTCTTGAAGATGGCCTGGCTCAGCGTCGCGGGCGACGTGGTTGGCGCGCCGGCGATGGGCGTCGAGGCGATGAAGTAACACACGATCGCCAGCGGGATGGCCATGAACGCGTAGCAACGCACCTTCATCGCCTGCAGCACGGCCAGCGCCATGCCGGCGAGGAACCACGCCAGGTAGGTCGGCAGCCACAGCCGGGCCCCGTCGGGAAACCAGTGATCGGTGTGCACCAGGACCAACCACCCCGGGCTGATCAGCGCCATTCCCGCCAGGGCGGCCAGCATCACCTTGGGCTGCCAGCGCCGCCGGGCGATCAGCACCAGCAGCAGGTACGCCAGCAGCGGTAGCACGACGTAGAAGGAGGCCTCCACCGCCAGGCTCCACATCTGCGTCAGGCCCTGGTGCAGGTACTTGCCGAGGTAGCCGTTGCAGTAGATCTGCGTCAGCGTCAGGTTGCGCACCAGTCCCAGCCACGTGTGCCCGGGGTTCGGGCCCGCCTCGCGGAAGTGGTACAGCACGTAGGCGAACAGCACGGTGATCAGGTAGGCGGGCATGATGCGCCGAACCCGGTGCCGTGCATAGCGACTCAGCGACGGCGGCGGTCCCCCGGTGGCGGCCGACTTCACCCACGGGCGGAACAGCAGGAAGCCCGACAGCACGAAAAAGATCGGCACGCCGATCTCCAGCCGGGAGCCGACCAGGCCCCAGTAGCCGTGGGTGTACTTGCCGGTGGTGTAGGCCGCGTGGGTGCCGACGACGGTGAGCGCGGCGACGGCGCGGATGCCGGTCAGGGAGGCGACGCGGTCGACGTGGGAGACCTGCTCGAGCCCGCCCTGGGCGTCCCGTTCCTCCGACAGCGTCATCCGGCGTGTTTCCGGCGCGGTTTGGTCTTGGCGGGCGAGCGGTCGGGGCGCAGGTCGATCAGGACGCCCGAGATGCGGGTCTGCTCAAGCTTCTTCAGCGTCGCCCTCGGCAGCTTGGCCGGCAGCTCGACCAGCGAGAAGTCCGGTCCGATGGCGATGTGGCCGAAGTCGCTGCGGTGCAGGCCGCCCTCGTTGGCGATGGCGCCGACGATCGCGCCGGGGCCGATCTTGTGCCGCTTGCCCACGGAGATCCGGTAGGTGGCGAAGTTTCTTGGCTGCCTGGGTCTTTCGTTCGTCGTTTGGGGGCGTTCCCTGCGTTCGCGCCGTTCGGGCGGCGGTTCGGGCGCCATCAGGAACGCCTCGCCATCGCGGGACTGCACCGCCAGCGCAGCGGCGATGTCGGCCATCGGGACGTCGTGCTCGCGCTCGTAGTCCTCGACCAACCTGCGGAATAGCTCGATCGTGGGGCTGCCGAGCGCGTCGGTGATGGAGTCCGCGAACTTCGTTACGCGTTGGGCGTTGACGTCCTCGACGGTGGGGAGTTCGGCCTCGGTGAGCGTTTGCCTCGTCGCCTTTTCGATCGCCTTGAGCAGGTGGCGCTCCCGCGGCGAGACGAACAGCACCGCGGTTCCGGACCGCCCGGCCCGCCCGGTGCGCCCGATGCGATGCACGTAGGACTCGGTGTCGTGCGGGATGTCGTAGTTGAGGACGTGCGAGATCCGTTCGACGTCAAGGCCTCTGGCTGCCACGTCGGTGGCGACCAGGATGTCGATGCCCTTTGCGCCTCCCTCCTTGAGCGCGGCGATGGTCCGCTCCCTTTGTGCCTGCGGGATGTCGCCGTTGATGGCGGCCGCGGAAAACCCTCGGGCCCTGAGTTTTTCGGCGACCTCCTCAGTGGCCTGCTTGGTGCGCACGAAGACGATCATCGCCTCGAACGGCTCCACCTCGAGGACGCGGGTCAGCGCGTCCATCTTGCGGGGTCCGGCGACCTGGATGTAGCGCTGCGAAATGTTCTCGGCGGTCGCGGTTTTCGCCTTCGCGGTGACCTCGAAAGGGTCGTGCAGGTACTTCTTGGTGAGCTTGCGAATGGCCGGCGGCATGGTCGCCGAGAACAGGGCGACCTGTTTGTATTCCGGGGTTTCGGACAGGATGCGCTCGACGTCCTCGGCGAAGCCCATGGTGAGCATCTCGTCGGCCTCGTCGAGCACCAGGTAGTCGATGTGGGACAGGTCCAGGGTGCCGCGTTCAAGGTGGTCGATGACCCGGCCGGGGGTGCCGACCACCACCTGCGCGCCACGTTTGAGGCCGGCGAGTTGTACCCCGTAGGAAGACCCGCCGTAAATCGGCAGCACGTGGATCTGCGGCAGGTGCGCGCCGTAGCGGCTGAACGCCTCGGCCACCTGCAGGGCAAGCTCCCGGGTGGGCGCCAGCACCAGCGCCTGGGTCGCGGTGCTCTTGACGTCGATCTTGGACAGGATAGGGATCGCGAACGCCGCGGTCTTGCCGGTGCCGGTCTGCGCCAGCCCGACCACGTCGGATCCGGCCATCAGCGGCGGGATCGTCGCCGCCTGGATGGCCGTCGGCGTCTCGTAGCCGACGTCGGCGGTCGCCCGCAGGACCGCGGGGTGAATCTGCAGGTCGGCGAACGTGGGAGAGGCAGCCTCGGGGCGGCTGTCGGGGAGGGTCATCAGGACCTGGAGTCTAGTGGTGATCGCGAGCTCGGCGGAGCCGAGCGTGGCGGGTCACCACCATCGAGCCCCGTGGTGATCGCGAGCTCGGCGGAGCCGAGCGTGGCGGGTCACCAAGGGGAGCCGGCGCAGCCCCTGGGGACGATACAACGGTGTGGTCGCGGCGCGGGCGCGTTGACGCACTGCCGCCAGCGGCGTGCGTATCCTGCGGCGACGTCGCCCGACCAGGCGTTTCAGCGCTTGCCGGGGCACCCGGTAGCGGGATGGACAACGCACCGCTGACGACGTCGCCCCCGCGGCAGCGATGCCAGCCCAACCCGAACTGGAGCGCGGGCGCCACGCCACCGAAGCCAGCATCACGCGACGGCCGCTGCCGCCCACGTGAACGACACCGCCGCGAGCCCTCGGCCACGCCTGCCCCACCGGCGGGCCCGATAACGGTACGGTTTCGCGGTGTGTGTTCGCTGACTCATCGCGCGCTGACGGGCCTCGCCGTCGTCTTTACTTCGGCTTTGACCGCCTGCGGTTCCGGGGATTCGACCGTCGCCAAGACGCCGCAGGCGACAACAACCAGCGAGACGGCGTCCATTACCGCCCCGGCCACCCCGACGCCGGCCGCCGCCCCGCCCCCCGCTAGCGCGGCGCCCGATCCGTGCGCCGTCAACCTCGCCTCGCCCACGATCGCAAAGGTCGTCTCCGAGTTGCCACGTGATCCGCGCAGCCAGCAGGCCTGGAACCCCGAGCCGCTGGCGGGCAACTACAACGAGTGCGCCCAGCTGTCGGCGGTGATCATCAAGGCCAACACCAACGCGGGCAATCCCTCGACCCGGGCGGTGCTCTTTCACCTCGGCCAGTTCATCCCGCAAGGCGTGCCCGACACCTACGGGTTCAACGGAGTGGACCCCTCGCAAACCACCGGCGACACGGTCGCGCTCACCTACCCCAGCGGTATCGGCCTGAGCACCACGGTGAAATTCCGGTGGAACGGCAGCGGCGTCGAGCTCATCTCGAACAAGCCCAGCGGCTGAGGGGCATCGCGGCGGCGCAGCGCCTCGGGCGGTCAGCGGCCACTGGCCGGCCGCGCCAGCGAAGCGCGTCAGCCGCCCACCTGTAGCGGGAGCGAGAACGCGCCCGCGCCACCGGTCACCACGAACACCCATCGGCCGTTGGAGGGCAGGCGAACTTCGATGTCGAAGAAGGCGAACCCGATTTCGCCCCCGGCGGCCGCCTCCGGCAGCTCGTACTCAATACTGAGCGGCTCGTCGTCCGTCGGGGGCCTGATCTCGACTTCGACCAATCCGACCGGACTATCGGTCTCCACCTGGGTCAGCACCACCAGCATGAACCGCGCGACGCGGTCGTCCCCCACCCTGAAGCTCGACAGCACGCCACCGGACACCGTGAGCTTGTTGTCCACCACCGAAGCCGCTTCGGCGAGAAAAGCCCCGGTAATCACCCGCTGAAGTTACCGCTTCGTGGGCCCGAAGGGTCGGGGGCGGTCGGCCCAATACCGCGCGGCCGCGCCGATCCGCCGCGGTGTCGGCCCCCTCACCTACTGTGGCTGCTGTGTTCGTCACCGACGGCAGGATCATCTACAGTGCGTCGGATCTGGCGGCGGCCGCCCGCTGCGAGTACGCGCTGCTCAGGGACTTCGACGCGAAGCTCGGCTGGGGTCCTTCGGTCAGCGTCGAGGACGAACTGCTCGCGCGCACGGCCACTCTCGGCACCGAGCACGAACGACGCCGCCTCGACCGATTCCGCGAGGAGTTCGGCGAGCGCGTCGCGGTCATCGGCCGCCCGGCCTACACCGTCGCCGGGCTGACGGCAGCGGCCGAGGCGACCCGGCGCGCCATCGCCACCGGCGCGCCGGTGGTGTATCAGGCCGCGATGTTCGACGGGCGCTTCGCCGGGTTCGCCGACTTCCTGGTTCTCGACGACGAGCGATACCGGGTTACCGACACCAAGCTGGCGCGCTCGCCCAAGGTCACCGCCCTGCTGCAGCTGGCGGCCTACGCCGACGCGCTGGCCGTCTCCGGCGTCGCGGTGGCCCCGGAGGCCGAACTGGAACTGGGCGACGGCACGGTCGTGCGCTACCGCGTCGGTGACCTGATTCCCGTATACCGTTCGCAGCGCGCGCATTTGCAGCGGCTACTGGATGCCCACCATGCCGCGGGCGCCCCAGTGCGCTGGGACGACGACGGCGTCGCCGCCTGCTTTCGCTGCCCGTTGTGCTCCGAGCAGCTGCGCGCCACCGATGACCTGCTGCTGGTCGCCGGCATGCGAATCGCCCAGCGCGACAAGCTCATCGACGCCGGCGTCACCACGATCCCCGCGCTGGCCGGCCATACCGGCCCGGTGCCCGGCCTCGGGCCCCCGGCGCTGGACAAACTGACGGCGCAAGCCAAACTGCAGCTGCGCCAACGTGACACCGGGATCCCGCAATTCGAGATCGTCGATCCCCAGCCGCTGACCCTGCTGCCCGAGCCGGACCCCGGTGACCTGTTCTTCGACTTCGAGGGCGACCCGCTGTGGACGGCCGATGCGCACGACTGGGGCCTCGAGTACCTCTTCGGCATCCTCGACGCCACGGGAAGCTTTCACGCGCTGTGGGCGCACGACCGGGTGGGCGAGCGCCAGGCGCTCACCGACTTTCTGGCGATGGTCAAGAAGCGCCGCAAGCGCCGGCCCAACATGCACATCTACCACTACGCGCCCTACGAGAAGACCGCGCTGCTGCGGCTGGCCGGGCGGTACGGGGTCGGCGAAGACGAGGTCGACGAGCTGCTGCGCAGCGGCACCCTGGTCGACCTTTATCCGTTGGTGCGCAAAAGCATTCGCGTGGGCGCCGAGTCTTTCAGCATCAAGGCGCTCGAACCGCTCTACATGGGCACACAGCTGCGCGCCGGTGACGTCACCACGGCCGCCGAATCGATCACCTCCTACGCCCGCTACTGCGAACTGCGCGCCGCCGGCGAACACGACGCCGCCGCATCCGTGCTCAAGGAGATCGAGGACTACAACCACTACGATTGCCGCTCGACCCGCGAGCTGCGCAACTGGCTGATGCTGCGCGCATACGAGGCCGGCGTCGTACCGGTTGGCGCCCAACCTGTTCCGGAGGGCAACACCGTCGAAGACCGCGACCGGCTGGCGATGGCCCTATCGACGTTCGCCGGCGCCGCCGGCGTCGGCGAACGCACGCCCGAGCAGACGACCGTGGCCCTGGTGGCGTCGGCCCGCGGCTACCACCGGCGCGAGGACAAGCCGTTCTGGTGGGCACATTTCGACCGGCTGAACTTCCCCGTGGAGGAATGGTCCGACGATAGCGACGTCTTCCTCGCCGAGTCGGCGTCGATCGACGCCGACTGGCACACGCCGCCCCGCGCACGCAAGCCGCGGCGACAAGTGCGGCTGAGCGGGCAGCTGGCACGCGGCGACCTGATGACGAACGTCTTTGCCCTCTACGAGCCCCCGGCCCCACCCGGCATGACCGATAACCCGGACCGGCGCGCGGCCGGCCGCGCCGACGTCGTCGCGGTCGACGATCCGGCGGTGCCCACGGAGGTCGTCATCGTCGAGAGAGTCGGCAGTGACGGCAACACCTTTCACCAACTGCCGTTCGCGCTCACCCCCGGCCCACCGATCCCCACGACAGCATTGAGGGACTCGATCGAATCTACCGCCGCTGAGGTGGCCGCGGGGCTGCCGCGACTACCGCGCACCGCCGTCGCCGACCTGCTGCTGCGCCGCGCGCCCCGCACCCGCAGCGGTAACCCGCTGCCCCGCAGCGCCGACGCCGTGGCCGACATCACCTCCGCGGCAATCGATCTGGACAGCTCGTACCTGGCGGTGCACGGCCCGCCGGGCACGGGCAAGACCCATACCGCGGCGCGCGTCATCGGACACTTGGTCACCGAGCACGGATGGCGCGTCGGCGTGGTGGCGCAGTCCCACGCCACGGTGGAGAACCTGCTGGACTGCGTGATCGACGCCGGCCTGGATCCGGCGCGGGTCGCCAAGAAACCCGCCGGCCACGACGCACCCCGATGGCGAGAGATCGAGTCCAGCGAGTACGCGGCCTTCATCGAAAACAACCAGGGCTGCGTGATCGGCGGCACCGCTTGGGATTTCGCCAATGCCAACCGGGTGCCACCGGGCGCCCTGGACCTGCTGGTGATCGATGAGGCGGGCCAGTTCTGCCTGGCCAACACCATCGCGGTGGCGCCGGCGGCCGCCAATCTGCTACTGCTCGGCGACCCTCAGCAGCTGCCGCAGGTCAGCCAGGGAACGCACCCGGAACCGGTCGACACGTCGGCGCTCGACTGGCTGGTGGACGGCCGGCGCACGCTGCCCGACGAACACGGCTACTTCCTGGACCGCTCCTACCGCATGCACCCGGCGGTCTGCGCCGCCGTGTCCGCGCTGTCCTACGAGGGCAGGCTGCGCTCCCACGAGTGCGCCGCGGCGCGTCACCTCGACGGCTACCCGCCCGGCGTGCAGGTGATTACCGTCGCCCACCAAGGCAACTCGACCGAGAGCCCCGAGGAAGCGGACGCGATCGCCGCGCAGATCGCGCGAATCCTCGGCCGGTCGTGGACCGACGAGCGCGGCCGCCGGCCGTTGGCCGCCTCCGACGTGTTGGTACTGGCCCCCTACAACGCGCAGGTGACACTGATTCGCCGGCGGCTGGACTCCGCCGAGCTGGGCGCGGTGCGGGTGGGCACCGTCGACAAGTTCCAGGGCGGGCAGGCGCCGGTGGTTTTCGTCTCGATGACGGCGTCGTCGGTGGACGTGGTGCCACGCGGAATCTCGTTTCTGCTCAACAGGAATCGCCTCAACGTCGCCGTCAGCCGGGCGCAGTACGCCGCGGTGATCGTCCGCTCGCGATCGCTCACCGAGTATCTCCCCGGCACGCCCGCGGGCCTGGTTGACCTGGGCGCATTCCTGGCGCTGACGCGGGACTAGTTGCCCGACGAGTGCCGGCCGTGGCCGGTGGGACCCTCGACCGGACCGGGACGATAACGGTGACCCGGCGACACCATCGGGCGCGGCGGCCTCCCGCCCTCGCCCCCGGGGCCACGAGAACCGTTGTGGGCAAAGCCGACCGATCCCACGAGCGCCGCGGGGCCGGCGTCGGGTTCGCGCACCAAGACGAACTCGACGTACTCGTCGTCGTCATAATCGTCGTCAACGACCTCACCCCCGTCGGCCGCATCCCAGACCGACACCGCCGAACGGGCGAATCCGACCAGGAACAGCGCGGCGATGATGCCGAACAACGCGACGAATGCGGGCAAGAGCACCGACTGCGACATCGCGGTGGAAAACGGCGCGCGCAGGAACTCGGGCAACTGCGCCGACGCGGTGTCCTCGGGCGCCGACATGGCCGACGGCATCTCGGCGCCGATCCGCCACGTCATGAACGCGGCCATGCCCGCGCTGCCGAGAACCGCCCCCAACTGCCGCACCGAGTTGTACACGGCCGAGCCCGTCCCGGCCAGGTCGTCGGGCAGGTTGCGCGTCGCGGTGGCCGTTAGCGGCGCCCACACGAACGCGCTCCCGACGCCGATCACCGCGAACGGCAGCAGCAGCCGCCAGATCGGCGTCGACGGCGACATCTCGAACGACAGCCAGGTCAGCCCGATCGCCATCATCGAGAAGCCGAAGCCGAGCACCGGGCGCGGGTGGTACCTGTCGACGATCAGGCCCGCCAACGGCGCCAGCACACCGCCCGCAACCGCCATCGGCGCGATCACCAGGGCCGAGCGCGTCGGCGACAGTCCGCACCCGGCCTGCAAAAAGAACGGCAGCGGCAGCATCACCGCCGTGGTCGCGAAGGAGGTGATGGCGACCCCGGCGTTGCACACGGTGAAGTCCCGGTCGGCGAAGACCTGCAGCGGGATCAACGGCTCCCGGGTGTTGACGGCCTGCCAGTAGAGGAAGACCGACATGAATCCGACGCCGGCCACGATCATCGCCCAGACCCAGGGCTGCCAGTGGCCGGCCTGGCCCTGCTGCAGCCCGAACACGATCAGGAACATGCCCACCCCGGACAGCCCGACGCCGACCAGGTCGAACCGGTGCGCCTGCGTAGGCAGCACGGGAACCAGCCACACGGCCAGCGCCAGCCCGGCCACGCCGATGGGGACGTTGACGAAGAAGATCCACTGCCAGCCCAGCCCGTCGACCAGGGCGCCGCCGGCCAGCGGCCCGACCAGCGTGGCCACGCCCGCGGTCGAACCCCACAGGCTCACCGCCACCCCACGCCGCTCCGGCGGGAAAATCCTGGTGATCGTCGACAAGGTCTGCGGGGTGAGCACCCCGGCGCCGACGCCCTGGACCACGCGGGCCGCGATCAGCATGGCGGCGCTGCCCGACAACCCGCACCACATCGATGCGGCGGTGAACACGGCCAGCCCGATCAGGTAGAGGTTTTTGGTCCCGAACCGGTCGCCGAGCCGCCCGGCCACCAGCAACACGACCCCATATCCCAGCAGGTAGGCGCTGGTCACCCAGACCACCGTGGCGTACCCGATGTGCAGGTCGGCCTTGATGGTCGGGTTGGCGATGACGACGATCGTCGAGTCGACCATGATCATGAAGAAGCCGACCATCAGCGCCCAAAGCGCGTTCCAGGGATTTTCGGAGCCCGGCGAATTCGAAGCCATCGCGGAGTTCCACCGCGTCATGAAGTCGGCGCGACTCGACGTCGCCCTGGTCATGTGGCCTCCCCCTGGAAACAAACGGCCGGTACCTCACCCTGCCCGCATTATCCCGATGCGGCAATCGGCCGGCATCTTGGGCTTTGCGACCGGCCTATGTTTCGGCAAAGGGGGGTTAGCCTGGAAACGACGCCATGCGGCGGGGAAGGCCAGGAGAGGCACTATGCGGGCTCGACGGAACAGAGCTTCACACACGTCAAAGCCGGACCAGGCGCCGGCCGACGGTGGTCGGCCCAAGGCGTCGGCGCGCGCATTGGCGCAGGTCATCGAGCGCAGCACGCGCATTCACGGCCCCGCGGCCGAGGCGTACGTCACCAGGCTGCGGCGCGCCCACCCGGCCGCCAGCCCCGCCGAAATCGACGCCAAGCTGGAAAAGCGCTTCCTGGCGGCGCTGACGGCCAGCGGGGCCGCGGTCGGTTCGGCCGCGACGTTCCCCGGGGTCGGGACGCTGGCGGCGGTGTCCGCCGGCGCCGGGGAGACCGTGTTCTTCGTCGAGGCCACGGCCCTGTTCGTGCTGGCGAAGGCCGCGGTGTACAACATCCCGGCCGACCACCGGGAACGACGCCGCGCGCTGGTGCTCGCCGTCTTGGTCGGCGACGACAGCCGCCGCGCGATCGGCGAGTTGATCGGCCCGGGCCGCACCCAGGGCGGCTGGCTGGCCGAGGGCATGGCGTCGCTGCCGCTGCCGACGCTGGGCCGGCTGAACACGCGGATGCTCAAGTACTTCGTCAAGCGGTACACCGTGCGCAAGGGCGCGCTGATGTTCGGCAAGGCGCTGCCGGTCGGCATCGGCGCCGTGATCGGCGGCGCCGGCAACCGGATGGTGGGCAAAAAGATCGTCACCAACGCGCGCCAGGCGTTCGGGCCCGCGCCCGGCCGCTGGCCGAGCACGCTGCGGTTGTTGCCCCCGGTTCACGAGGCCGGCTAGCGGTTCACTCACCGGTCGCTCTCGCGGATCGCCGGCAAAAGGTTAGCCTTTATTGGGGCGGAAACGTTCCGGGACCGGCGCGGGTGTGAGGTGCCCCACTACCTGGGGCGCGGGAGAGTCGCAGGCGTGTGGAAAGCGCTTGCAGAGCAAAAGAATTGAGGCGAACAGCGGCCGTGAGCAACATATCGCCATTCGGGCAAAACGAATGGCTGGTCGAGGAGATGTACCGCAAGTTCCGCGACGACCCCTCTTCGGTCGACCCGAGCTGGCACGAATTCCTGGTCGACTACAACCCCGAGCCCACCGCCGACGTGGGTGACGGGCAGGCCACGGAAGCAACGGCCCCCGCCCCGGAAGCCAAGCCCACCGCCCCCGCGGTCCCGGAGCCGCCGAAGCCCAGCGGTGGCAACGGCGCCGCGGCGCCCGCCCCGGCGCCGCCCGCTCCGGCCGCCAAGGTGTCCACCGCTCCCCCGCCGGCCGAAGGCGACGAGGTGCAGGTGCTGCGCGGCGCGGCCGCGGCCGTCGTCAAGAACATGTCCGCGTCGCTGGACGTGCCGACGGCCACCAGCGTCCGGGCGATTCCGGCCAAGCTGATGATCGACAACCGGATCGTCATCAACAACCAGCTCAAGCGCACCCGCGGCGGCAAGATCTCCTTCACCCACCTGCTGGGCTACGCGCTGGTGCAGGCGCTCAAGCAGTTCCCGAACCTGAACCGGCACTACGCCGAGGTCGACGGCAAGCCCACCGCCGTCACCCCGGCCCACACCAATCTGGGCCTGGCCATCGACCTGCAGGGCAAGGACGGCAAGCGCTCCCTGGTGGTGGCCGGCATCAAGCGCTGCGAGACCATGCGGTTCGCGCAGTTCGTCACCGCCTACGAGGACATCGTGCGGCGCGCCCGCGACGGCAAGCTGACCGCCGAAGACTTTGCGGGCGTGACGATTTCGCTGACCAACCCCGGCACCATCGGCACCGTGCACTCGGTGCCCCGGCTGATGGCCGGCCAGGGCGCCATCATCGGGGTCGGCGCCATGGAATACCCCGCCGAGTTCCAGGGGGCCAGCGAAGAGCGCATCGCCGAGCTGGGCATCGGGAAGCTGATCACGCTCACGTCGACCTACGACCACCGCATCATCCAGGGCGCGGAGTCCGGCGACTTCCTGCGCGTCATCCACGAGATGCTGCTCTCCGACGGGTTCTGGGACGAGATCTTCCGCGAGCTGGGCAACCCGTACCTGCCGGTGCGCTGGAGCACCGACAACCCGGACTCGATCGTCGACAAGAACGCCCGGGTGATGGAGCTCATCGCGGCCTACCGCAACCGCGGGCACCTGATGGCCGACATCGACCCGCTGCGGCTGGATTCCAGCCGTTTCCGCAGCCACCCCGATCTGGAGATTCTCAACCACGGCCTGACGCTGTGGGACCTCGACCGCGTCTTCAAGGTCAACGGCTTCGCCGGTCGTGAATACAAGAAGCTGCGCGACGTGCTCGGCCTGCTGCGCGACGCCTACTGCCGCCACATCGGGGTCGAGTACACCCACATCCTCGAGCCCGAGCAGCAGGCGTGGCTGCAGGAGCGGGTCGAGACCAAGCACGTCAAACCGACTGTGGCCCAGCAGAAATACATTCTGAGCAAGCTGAACGCCGCGGAGGCCTTCGAGACGTTCCTGCAGACCAAGTACGTTGGGCAGAAGCGCTTCTCGCTGGAGGGCGCCGAAAGCGTGATCCCCATGATGGACGCGACCATCGACCAGTGCGCCGAGCACGGCCTCGACGAAGTGGTCATCGGGATGCCGCACCGCGGCCGGCTCAACGTGTTGGCCAACATCGTCGGCAAGCCCTACTCGCAGATTTTCAGCGAGTTCGAGGGCAACCTCAACCCGTCCCAGGCGCACGGCTCCGGCGACGTCAAATACCACCTCGGCGCCACCGGCGTGTACCTACAGATGTTCGGCGACAACGACATTCAGGTGTCGCTGACCGCCAATCCGTCGCACCTGGAAGCGGTGGACCCGGTGCTGGAGGGCCTGGTGCGGGCCAAGCAGGACCTGCTGGATCACGGCTCCAAAGATGACGGCGACGACAAGGCCTTCTCCGTGGTGCCGATGATGCTGCACGGCGACGCCGCCTTCGCCGGGCAGGGGGTGGTGGCCGAGACGCTGAACCTGGCGAACCTGCCCGGCTACCGCGTCGGCGGCACCATCCACATCATCGTCAACAACCAGATCGGGTTCACCACCGCGCCGGAGTTCTCCCGGTCCAGCGAGTACTGCACCGACGTCGCAAAGATGGTGGGGGCACCCATCTTTCACGTCAACGGCGACGACCCGGAAGCCTGCGAGTGGGTGGCGCGCCTAGCCGTGGACTTCCGGCAGAAGTTCCACAAGGACGTCATCATCGACATGCTGTGCTACCGGCGTCGCGGCCACAACGAGGGCGACGACCCGTCGATGACCAACCCCTACATGTACGACGTCGTCGACACCAAGCGCGGGGCCCGCAAGAGCTACACCGAGGCCCTGATCGGCCGCGGCGACATCTCGCTGAAGGAGGCCGAGGACGCGCTGCGCGACTACCAGGGCCAGCTGGAGCGGGTGTTCAACGAGGTCCGCGACCTGGAGAAGCACGGCGTGCAGCCCAGCGAATCGGTGGAGGCCGATCAGCCCGTTCCCGCGGGCCTGGCTACCGCGGTGGACAAGTCGCTGCTGGCCCGCATCGGCGACGCGTTTTTGGCCGTGCCCGACGGATTCACCACGCACCCGCGCGTACAGCCGGTGCTGGAGAAGCGCCGCGAGATGGCCTACGAGGGCAAGATCGACTGGGCGTTCGGCGAGCTGCTGGCGCTGGGCTCGCTGGTCTCCGAGGGCAAGCTGGTGCGACTGTCCGGGCAGGACACCCGGCGCGGCACCTTCTCCCAGCGGCACTCGGTGATCATCGACCGCCACACCGGCGAGGAGTTCACGCCGCTGCAGCTGCTCGCCACGAACCCCGACGGCACCCCCACCGGAGGCAAGTTCCTTGTCTACGACTCACCGCTGTCGGAGTACGCCGCCGTCGGCTTCGAGTACGGCTACACCGTGGGCAACCCGGATGCGCTCGTGTTGTGGGAGGCGCAGTTCGGCGACTTCGTCAACGGCGCGCAGTCGATCATCGACGAGTTCATCAGCTCCGGCGAGGCCAAGTGGGGCCAGCTGTCCAACGTGGTGCTGCTGCTGCCGCACGGCCACGAGGGGCAGGGCCCCGACCACACCTCCGGCCGCATCGAGCGCTTCCTGCAGCTGTGGGCGGAGGGTTCGATGACCATCGCGATGCCCTCGACGCCGTCCAACTACTTCCACCTGTTGCGCCGCCACGCCCTCGACGGCATCCAGCGTCCGCTGATCGTGTTCACCCCGAAGTCGATGCTGCGCAACAAGGCGGCGGTCAGCGACATCAAGGATTTCACCGAGATCAAGTTCCGCTCGGTGCTCGAGGAACCCACCTACGAGGACGGCGTCGGCGATCGCAGCACGGTTCGAAGGATCCTGCTGACCAGTGGGAAGATCTACTACGAGCTGGTGGCCCGCAAGGCCAAGGAAAACCGCGACGACGTCGCGATCGTGCGCATCGAGCAGCTCGCCCCGCTGCCCAAGCGCCGGCTCAACGAGACGCTGGACCGCTACCCGGCGGCCGAGGAGTTCTTCTGGGTGCAGGAGGAGCCGGCCAACCAGGGCGCGTGGCCACGATTCGGGCTGGAGCTGCCGGAGCTGTTGCCGGACAAGCTGACCGGGCTCAAGCGGATTTCGCGCCGCGCGATGTCGGCCCCGTCGTCCGGTTCGTCGAAGGTGCACGCGGTCGAGCAGCAGGAGATCCTCGACACGGCGTTCCGCTAGGAACCGCCAGCCCCCTTCGCCTTGGCCGCGAGCGTGCGTGTTTGTACATCGACACGCCGCATTGAGCGTCATTGTGCGCACGCTCGTCGGCTAGCCCGACGCGCCGGAACCGCCTGTAGCGCCGTTGTTTCCGGTGGCACCGGCGGTCGAGCCCGACCCGCCCGCGCCGCCGTTACCGATGAGCCAGCC
>LQPB01000009.1 GCA_002102225.1 Mycobacterium interjectum | reverse complement strand
GGTCCACCCGGAAGTCGACCTCGTCGCCCGGCTGATCGGTTGGACCGCGCGATTCCTGGGCATGGTGCACCCGGGCGACGAGGTCGACTTCCGGGTGGACCGCGTCGGAATCGACCAGGGCGCAGAGGTTTTGGAGGTCGCCGCGCGTGTTGGCTCCGACCTGGTCATGTCGGCGACCGCCCGGCTGGCCGCCCCGAAGACGGTCTACGCCTTCCCCGGCCAGGGCATCCAGCACAAGGGCATGGGCATGGAGGTGCGGGCCCGGTCCAAGGCGGCCCGCAAGGTGTGGGACGCCGCGGACAAGTACACCCGCGAGACGCTGGGCTTCTCGGTGCTGCACGTGGTGCGCGACAACCCGACCAGCATCATCGCCAGCGGTGTGCACTACAACCACCCCGAGGGCGTGCTGTACCTGACGCAGTTCACCCAGGTCGCGATGGCCACCGTGGCCGCCGCGCAGGTCGCCGAGATGCGCGAGCAGGGCGCCTTCGTCGAGGGCGCGATTGCCTGCGGCCACTCCGTCGGCGAGTACACCGCGCTGGCTTGCGTCACCGGCATCTTCGAACTCGAGGCGCTGTTGGAGGCGGTGTTCCACCGCGGCTCCAAGATGCACGACATCGTGCCCCGCGACGAGCTGGGCCGCTCGAACTACCGGTTGGCGGCCATCCGACCCTCGCAGATCGACCTTGCCGACGACGAGGTTCCGGCGTTCGTGGCCGGAATCGCCGAGAGCACAGGTGAATTCCTCGAGATCGTCAACTACAACCTGCGCGGCTCGCAGTACGCGATCGCCGGCACGGTGCGCGGTCTGGAGGCCTTGGAGGCCGAGGTGGAGCGGCGCCGCGAACTCAGCGGCGGGCGGCGTTCGTTCATCCTGATACCGGGCATCGACGTGCCCTTCCATTCGCGGGTGTTGCGGGTGGGTGTGGCCGAGTTCCGCCGGTCGCTGGAACGGCTCGTGCCACGCGACAAGGATCCCGAAATCATCGTCGGGCGTTACATTCCCAACCTCGTGCCGCGGCCGTTCACGCTGGACCGTGACTTCATCCAGGAAATACGGGATCTGGTGCCCGCCGAGCCGCTCGACGAGATTCTGGCCGACTATGACACCTGGCGCCGCGAGCGGCCGGTTGAAATGACGCGCATCGTCTTCATCGAGCTGCTGGCATGGCAGTTCGCCAGCCCGGTGCGCTGGATCGAGACCCAGGACCTGCTGTTCATCGAGGAGGCCGCGGGCGGTCTGGGCGTGGAGCGGTTCGTCGAGATCGGCGTCAAGTCGTCGCCGACCGTCGCGGGGCTGGCCACCAACACCCTGAAGCTGCCCGAATACGCCCACAGCACAGTGGAAGTGCTCAACGCCGAGCGCGACGTCGCCGTGCTGTTCGCCACCGACACCGACCCCGAGCCGGAGCCGGAGGAGGACGTGGCCGATGCTCCTGCGGCCGACGCACCCGAAACCGCCGCAGCCGCAACGGCGCCCGCGCCGACGGCGCCGTCGGGGGCTCCGAGGCCCGACGACATCGCGTTCGACGCCGCCGACGCCACCCTGGCGCTCATCGCGCTGTCGGCCAAGATGCGCATCGACCAGATCGAGGAACTCGACTCCATCGAGTCCATCACCGACGGCGCGTCGTCGCGGCGCAACCAGCTGCTGGTGGACCTCGGTTCGGAGCTGAACCTGGGCGCCATCGACGGCGCCGCCGAGGCCGACCTGGCCGGGTTGCGGTCCCAGGTCACCAAGCTGGCTCGCACCTACAAGCCCTACGGCCCGGTGCTTTCCGACGCCATCAACGACCAGCTGCGCACGGTGCTCGGCCCGTCGGGCAAGCGCCCGGCCGCCATCGCCGACCGGGTCAATAAGGCCTGGGAACTCGGCGACGGCTGGGTCAAGCACGTCACGGTGGAGGTCGCGCTGGGCACCCGCGAGGGCACCAGCGTCCGCGGGGGCCCGATGGGCCACCTGCACGAGGGCGCGCTGGCCGACGCCGCATCCGTGGACAGGGTCATCGACGCCGCGGTCGCCGCGGTCGCCGCGCGCCGCGGCATCTCGGTGGCGCTGCCGTCGGCCGGCGGTGGCGGTGGCGCGACCATCGACGCCGCCGCGCTGAGCGAGTTCACCGATCAGATCACCGGTCGCGACGGTGTGCTCGCCTCCGCGGCCCGGCTGATCCTGGGCCAGCTGGGCCACGACAATCCGGTCAGCGCGTCGCCGGCGGCCACCGACGCCGAGCTCATCGACCTGGTCACCGCCGAATTGGGCGCGGACTGGCCGCGTTTGGTGGCACCGGTGTTCGACGCCAAGAAGGCCGTCGTGTTCGACGACCGCTGGGCCAGCGCCCGCGAGGACCTCGTCAAGCTGTGGCTGACCGACGACGGTGACATCGACTCCGACTGGGCTCGGCTCTCCGAGCGGTTCGAGGGCACCGGACACGTCGTCGCCACCCAGGCCACCTGGTGGCAGGGCAAGTCGCTGGCCGCCGGCCGCCAGATCCACGCGTCGCTCTACGGCCGCATCGCCGCGGGCGCCGAGAATCCGAGCCCCGGCCCCTACAGCGGCGAAACCGCGGTGGTGACAGGGGCTTCCAAGGGCTCGATCGCGGCGTCGGTGGTGGCGCGGCTGCTCGACGGCGGTGCGACCGTCATCGCGACCACGTCGAAGCTCGACGACGAGCGGCTGGCCTTCTACCGCGGGCTGTACCGCGACCACGCCCGCTACGGCGCCGCGCTGTGGGTGGTGGCGGCCAACATGGCGTCCTACTCCGACATCGACGCCCTGGTCGAATGGGTCGGCACCGAGCAGACCGAAAGCCTTGGGCCGCAATCGATCCACATCAAGGACGCGCAGACCCCGACGCTGCTGTTCCCGTTCGCCGCGCCGCGTGTGGTCGGGGACCTGTCGGAGGCCGGTTCGCGCTCCGAGATGGAGATGAAGGTGCTGTTGTGGGCCGTGCAGCGGCTGATCGGCGGCCTGTCGAAGATCGGCGCCGAACGCGACATCGCGTCGCGGCTGCACGTGGTGCTGCCCGGCTCGCCGAACCGCGGGATGTTCGGCGGCGACGGCGCCTACGGTGAGGCCAAGTCGGCGCTGGACGCGCTGGTGAGCCGTTGGCACGCCGAGTCGTCGTGGGCGGCCCGGGTGAGCCTGGCGCACGCGCTGATCGGTTGGACCCGCGGCACCGGGCTGATGGGCCACAACGACGCCATCGTCGATGCCGTCGAGGACGCGGGGGTCACCACCTACTCCACCGACGAGATGGCCGCCATGCTGCTGGCCCTGTGCGACGTGGAATCCAAGGTGGCCGCCGCGAGCAAGCCGATCGAGGCCGACCTGACCGGCGGGCTGGGCGACGCCCAGCTGGACATGGCCGAGCTGGCCGCCAAGGCGCGCGAGGAAATGTCGACCGAGGCCGCCGCGGATGACGGGCCGGCCGAGGGCACCATCGCGGCGCTGCCGTCGCCGCCCCGCGGATTCAAGCCGGCGCCACCCCCGCACTGGGACGACCTCGACGTCGACCCGGCCGACCTGGTCGTGATCGTCGGCGGCGCCGAACTCGGTCCGTACGGTTCGTCGCGCACCCGCTTCGAAATGGAGGTCGACAACGAGCTGTCGGCCGCCGGCGTCCTCGAGCTGGCGTGGACCACCGGGTTGATCCGCTGGGAAGACGACCCCCAACCCGGTTGGTACGACACCGAATCCGGCGAGCTGGTCGACGAGTCGGAGCTGGTCGAGCGCTACCACGACACCGTGGTGGAGCGCTGCGGCATCCGCGAATTCGTCGACGACGGCGCGATCGACCCCGATCACGCGTCGCCGCTGCTGGTGTCGGTGTTCCTGGAGAAGGACTTCGCGTTTGCGGTGTCGTCGGAAGCCGACGCGCGGGCCTTCGCCGAGTTCGACCCGGAGCACACGATCATCCGGCCGGTGCCCGACTCGAGCGACTGGCAGGTCATCCGCAAGGCCGGCACCGAGATCCGGGTGCCGCGAAAGACCAAGCTGTCGCGGGTGGTCGGCGGCCAGGTGCCAACCGGATTCGACCCGACGGTGTGGGGCATCAGCCCCGACATGGCGAGTTCCATTGACCGCCTTGCGGTGTGGAACATCGTCGCGACCGTCGACGCCTTCCTGTCCGCCGGGTTCAGCCCGGCCGAGGTGATGCGCTACGTCCACCCGAGCATGGTCGCCAACACCATGGGCACCGGCATGGGCGGTGGCACGTCGATGCAGACGATGTACCACGGGAACCTGTTGGGCCGTAACAAGCCGAACGACATCTTCCAAGAGGTGTTGCCCAATATCGTTGCCGCGCACGTGGTCCAGTCCTACATCGGCAGCTACGGCGCGATGATTCACCCCGTCGCCGCGTGCGCAACCGCAGCGGTGTCGGTCGAGGAGGGCGTCGACAAGATCCGGCTCGGCAAGGCCGAAATGGTGGTCGCCGGCGGCATCGACGACCTCACGCTGGAAGGCATCATCGGCTTCGGTGACATGGCGGCCACCGCCGACACCGGGATGATGCGCGGGCGGGGCATCCACGACTCGAAGTTCTCGCGGCCCAACGACCGGCGCCGGCTCGGCTTCGTCGAGGCCCAGGGTGGCGGCACCATCCTGCTGGCGCGCGGTGACCTGGCGCTCAAGATGGGGTTGCCGGTGCTGGCGGTGGTGGCCTTCGCGCAGTCCTTCGGTGACGGTGTGCACACCTCGATCCCGGCGCCGGGCCTGGGGGCGCTGGGAGCGGGCCGCGGCGGTAAGGACTCGCCGCTGGCGCGCGCGCTGGCCAAGCTTGGCGTGGGCGCCGACGACGTCGCGGTGATCTCCAAGCACGACACGTCGACGCTGGCCAACGACCCCAACGAGACCGAGCTGCACGAGCGGCTGGCGGACGCGCTGGGCCGCTCCGAGGGCGCGCCGCTGTTCGTGGTGTCGCAGAAGAGCCTCACCGGCCACGCCAAGGGCGGCGCGGCGGTCTTCCAGATGATGGGCCTGTGCCAGATGCTGCGCGACGGGGTGATTCCGCCCAACCGCAGCCTGGACTGCGTCGACGACGAGCTGGCCGGCTCCGCCCACTTCGTGTGGGTGCGAGAAACGCTGCGGCTCGGCGAGAAGTTCCCGCTCAAGGCGGGGATGCTGACGAGCCTCGGGTTCGGGCACGTGTCCGGCCTGGTGGCGCTGGTGCACCCGCAGGCGTTCATCGCCGCGCTGGATGCCGATCAGCGCGTCGACTACCAGCGGCGCGCGGAGGCCCGCCTGCTGGCCGGTCAGCGCAGGCTGGTTTCGGCCATCGCCGGTGGCCCGCCGATGTACCAGCGGCCGCCGGACCGTCGCTTCGACCACGATGCGCCGGAGAAGCGCCAGGAGGCGGCGATGCTGCTGAATCCGGCCGCCCGGCTCGGTGAAGACGAGGCTTTTATCCGATGATGTCGGCCATCCGATAACCTGGCCAGCCATGGGCATAGTCGGAGTGGGGATCGATGTCGTCTCCATTCCCGATTTCGCCGAGCAGGTCGACCAGCCGGGCACCGTCTTCGCCGAGACGTTCACGCCGGGTGAGCGCCGCGACGCCTCCGACAAGAGTTCGTCGGCGGCGCGTCACTTGGCCGCCCGATGGGCCGCCAAGGAGGCGGTGATCAAGGCGTGGTCGGGCTCGCGGTTCGCCCAACGGCCCATGCTGCCGGAGGACATCCACCGCGACATCGAGGTGGTCACCGACATGTGGGGCCGACCGCGGGTGCGGTTGACCGGCGACATCGCCAAACACCTGGCCGACGTGACGATCCACGTGTCGCTGACGCACGAGGGGGATACCGCGGCCGCCGTGGCCATCCTGGAGACCCCTTGAGCGCGAGCAGACACAAAATCGCACAAAATCCCCCCGACCTACGCGATTCTGCGTCTGCTCGCGCGATAGCCGAGCGCGTGCGCGAGGTGTTGCCGGCGGTGCGCCGCGACCTCGAGGACCTGGTGCGCATCGAATCGGTGTGGGCCGACCCGGCCCGGCGCGACCAGGTGCACCGCAGCGCGCGGGCGGTGGCGGACCTGTTGTCGCAGGCGGGTTTTGGCGAGGTGAACATCGTCAGCGAGGGTGGGGCGCCGGCGGTCATCGCGCGGCATCCGGCGCCGCCCGGCGCGCCGACGGTGCTGCTGTATGCCCATCACGACGTGCAGCCCGAGGGTGACCGCGGCCAGTGGGCGTCGCCGCCATTCGAGCCCACCGAGCGCGACGGGCGGCTCTACGGCCGTGGCAGCGCCGACGACAAGGCCGGCATCGCAACGCATCTGACGGCATTTCGGGCGCACGGCGGCCAACCGCCGGTGGGCGTCACGGTATTCGTCGAGGGGGAGGAGGAATCCGGCTCGCCGTCACTGGGCCGGTTGCTCGCCGCGCACCGCGACGCGCTGGCCGCCGACGTGATCGTCATCGCCGACTCCGACAACTGGAGCACCGACGTTCCCGCCCTGACGGTTTCGCTGCGCGGCCTGGTCGACTGCGTCGTCGAGGTGGCCACGCTCGACCACGGCCTGCACTCCGGTATCTGGGGTGGCGTGGTGCCCGACGCGCTAAGCGTGCTGGTGCGGCTGCTGGCCAGCCTGCACGACGACGACGGCAACGTGGCCGTCGCCGGCCTGCACGAAAGTACCGCGGCCGCGGTGGATTACCCACCCGAGCGGGTACGCGCCGACTCTGGCCTGCTGGAGGGGGTGTCCGAAATCGGCTCGGGCTCGGTGCCGCAGCGGCTCTGGGCCAAACCCGCGATCACCGTGATCGGCATCGACACCACGCCCATCGACAAAGCGTCGAACACGCTGATCCCGCGGGCCCGCGCGAAGATCAGCATGCGGGTCGCGCCCGGCGGCGACGCCGAGGCACACCTGGACGCGTTGACGTCGCATCTGCAAGAGCATGCGCCGTGGGGCGCGCGGGTCACTGTCACCCGCGGCGACGTCGGCGAGGCCTACGCCATCGATGCCAGCGGCCCCGTGTACGACGCCGCGCGGGCGGCGTTCCGGCAGGCGTGGGGCGTCGAGCCGATCGACATGGGCATGGGCGGCTCGATCCCCTTCATCGCGGAGTTCGCGGCCGCGTTCCCGCAGGCGAAGATCCTCGTCACCGGCGTCGAAGACCCCGCGACGCAGGCGCACAGCATCAACGAGAGCCTGCACCTGGGCGTGCTGGAACGCGCGGCGGTCGCCGAGGCGCTGCTGCTGGCGGGCCTGGCCTAGAGGGACAGGTCGCGCCGGAGTTTGGCGACGTGGCCGGTGGCCTTGACGTTGTACTGGGCGACGGCGATCTTGCCCTGCTCGTCGACCAGGAACGTCGAGCGGATCACGCCGGTGACGGTCTTGCCGTACATCTGCTTTTCGCCGTAAGCGCCCCAGGCCGTGAGCACCTTGCGGTCGGGATCGGACAGCAGCGGAAACGTCAGCTTCTCGGCGTCGCGGAACTTGGCCAGCTTCTCCGGCTTGTCGGGGGAGATGCCCACCACGGCGACGCCGGCGTCGTTGAGGTCGCGGAGGTTGTCGCGAAAGTCGCAGGCCTGCTTGGTGCATCCGGGTGTGGAGGCGGCCGGGTAGAAGTACACGATGACGCGGCGCCCCTTGTAGTCGGCCAGCGACACCGCGTTGCCGTCGGCGTCGGGCAGGCTGAAGGAGGGGGCTTTGTCGCCCGGGGCGAGCCGCGTGGTCTCGGTCAACGTGAGTCCTTTCTGTTCACCGCCGCGTCGGGGTTATCGCCGGCTGATCTAGGGTAGTGCCTCAGGTGCATAGGCGGACTGGGAGGACAGACACGTGGCGGACCGGGACCCCGAGGCCATCAAGCGGGACATCGACGTCGCCCGCGACCAGCTGGCGGCCACCGTCGATTCGCTTGCCGAGCGCGCCAACCCTCGCCGCCTCGCCGACGACCTGAGGGCGCGGGCGGTCGAATTCGTGAAGAAGCCCGTGGTGATCGCGTCGCTGGTCGGGATTTCCTCGGTCGTCGTGATCGTGGTGGTGCGCCGGGTCCGGGACCGCTGACAGCTAGGCCTGGCCGGCGCGGGCGCCGCTCTGGACGTGCACGGGAAGGTCGTCGGCCAAGGGCTGGGTGGTGACCATGTCGACGACGTCGATGTAGCCGCGCTCGAACTCACCGGTCGCGGCGTCGACGAGCCGGTATTCCTGCCGCTGGCGGTGGATGGGTTGCGCGTCGAGGATCACCACCCGCACCTCGCCGGGCTCGAACCCGCAGCGCTGCTGTAGGGCCTCGACGAGGCACTCGTTGTGCATGTGCCCGTCGCCGAAATTCCAGCCCAGCACCATCGAGCAGAGGACTTCGCCCTCGCAGATGTTGTAGTCGTCCTCGTCGTAGCCGGCCAGCGCGCGATGCACGAGGGTGAACAGCGCGCGCCCGTGGGTGTTCATCCCGCGGAACGCCATGGCGAGGTGCAGCGGGACCAGGGTTTCTTCCTTGGACCCGTAGAGGCGCTCGAGTTGCAGGTGCTGCATCGGGCCCAGCGCGCGGGCCCCGGTGCGGAATTTGTCGTCGACCGAGGGCTTGACGCACCACAGCGTGGTATCCCAGTTGCCGGCGTAGTACCGCATGCCCGGCAGGAAGGAAACCTTGCGCGGGTACAGGTTTCCGACCACGACGGTGCCGGCGAGCACCGCGAACAGAATGGCTACGGGCAGTGGGTTGTCGACGCTCGACAGCCCCAGCGGCGCGTGGGCAACGAACAGCGACAGCACCCCGAAGATCATGAACACGTTCCACTCCAGCGGCACGCCCATCGGGAAGGCCAGCAGGATGTTGAGGTGAAACACGATCATCACGAACGCGGCGATGGCGGTCGGCCAGCCGCCGTGGGAGAAGAACAACACCAGCGGCACCAGCCCCTCCACCGCGGTCGAGAAGTGGGCGATGACACCCGCTAATGCGCTGGGCCGCAAGTCATCCGGATAGCGCTTGAACAGCGACCGCTTGAGGATTCCGCTGGGGATGAACGGGTTGTTCGCCAGCATCGTCGAGATGACGAACGGGAAGTGCCGGGTGAGCTTGGAGGTAGCGGCGCCCAGCCAGATCACCATGAAGACCACCTTGGCCCCGACGATGATGTCCGCCCCGGAAAACAGGAACGCCAGCGCCAGCGGCGCGTAGACCTCGCCGCGGGCGGCCAGGAAGATCACCTTGTCACGCAGGCTGATCGCCGCGAGGACGGCCAGGACAGCGATGGTCTGCCACCGCGGCAGCACGCCAATTGCCGTGTCCAGGGCCGGGATTGGGCCGGTCCCGTCCGACACCAGCGCGATAACGAGCAGCACCAGCAGGGCGCCGTAGAGCAACGCGTCGAACGGGGTTCGGTCGTTGCCGTTGGTCAGCGGCACCTTGCCCGGCCAGGGTGGCAACCGGATGGTGCCGGGCCGCAGCCAATACAGGATCGAGCCCATCGGTGGGAAGTAGCGCCCGGCCAGCGGGCCGAAACAGCAACCGAGGCCGACGACCTCGAACAGCATGGTGTAGAGGACGGCCTTCTGGAACACGATCGGCTCGGACCACCACGTGCCCACGTCGGTGAAGCCGCCGATGCCCTTCGTCGACCACGCGAACACCCAGCCGCCGAGGACGTACAGCGCGATCTTGACGCCGTACATCAGGTGCATCACCAGCGGGGTGCCGAACCCGTTCTCGGCGATGTGGCGTGCCATCGGCACGATCCGCTCGGCGCGCGGCCGTTTGCTCCACTCGACGACGTCGACGACGGGCAGGTTGGGACGGATGAACCCCATGTGCAGCTCCTTCGACGCAGAAGAAACTACCGGCAGCGGCCGCTATCGCGCGGGCATATGAGATCGGTGCGCCGTCAGGGTTTCGAACCCGACCTCCGGCCTGCGGCAATTACGCCTTCAATAGCCAATTGGTCACAGGAATTGGCGGGTCGACGGGTCTGGTGGAAGCGCGGATTATCGTGCGGCCTTGGCGGCTTCGCGACGAGCCTTTTCTTTCACGTGGGTCGAGCAGGAATGTGCCATATCGCAATGGAACCGGTCACTGCATTCATGCGAACAATAAATTGATGCCGCCGGAAGCCAGTCCGGATCGGACAGATCACGCCGTCGGTCGTTCGGATCGAACGTGTGGCCGCAATGCACGCAGGTCTTGACCTTGGTCTTGGTAGCCATGTCGGTCAGGGTACGCGCCATTGCGCCGAATCGGTGCAGGTATCAGACCCGTTCGAACACTCGACATTTCGCAAGACATCTTCGCCCCACGAGTTAATTACTTATGAAACCAATTCAGTCGTCGTGGTCCTCGCCATTGCCACGATTCGACACGACCGCGCGGCCATCTCAACGAGGTTGATGGGCGCGAGGCCAACAGAAAGTAAATCGGAGCCTTACGGCGAAATTGCATGCAGTGCATATCGCTTCCATGTCTCCGACTCGAACAATCGTCTCCGGGGCTTTCGCCCCACGATGCGACCGTGGGCATCGCGCTGCCGAGCGTTGTTCACTGCTGTCCGCGCGCCAGTAACCCACCCTGACGTCACGTCGTCGCCCAGCAACCTGATCGGGTGGATACACGAGTGGTGCAGTTGCGGCCGGGCCGACGCGCGGCGCCGAGGCGACCGCGCACCGTCGGAATTAACTCGGCAGAAATGGCGTTGGCCACCGACGGCAAGCGCGACGAGACGAGGTGCCTTAACCTAAGTTCGTCGCACACTCCTAGTCGGGGGGACGGTGTTGACGCTTCTGAAGCGGGCATGGGTTCCGCTGGTGGTCATCGTGGCACTGATCATCGGCGGTGTTGCCGTGGGCCGACTCAACGGGGTCTTCCCAGGGCCCGGCCTGCCCAAGCCCGATCCCCGGGATGCGACCCCGCCGTATGCGGCCAAGACCGCCATCTACGAAGTCCTGGGACCGCCGGGGACGACGGGCGTCGTCAACTGGATGGATGCGGACGCACAACCGCACAAGGCCAACTTCACCACGTTGCCGTGGTCGCAGACGATTGTCGCCGAGATGCCCGGCATCTTCGCCTACGTGGTCGCCCAAGGTGACAGCGCCTCTATCGGCTGCCGGATCACCGTCGACGGCAAATTGGTCGATCAACAACAGGTCAACACGCGCGATGCGCAGGTCTCCTGCTTGGACAAATCGGCGTGACCAACGACACCAGCGACAGCAGCGACACAGACGAAATCCCCGTCGCGCGGGAAGTTGAGCACAAGCCACGAGTGGCCCACGCCGTCCGCGTCCTCGCGCTGCCGATCGTCCTGATCTGGCTGCTGATCGCGGTCGGTGTCAACGTCTTCGTCCCGCAGTTGGAGAAGGTGGCCGAGGACGTCTCGGTGCCGCTCTCGCCATCCGACGCGCCTTCGGTGACGGGGATGAAGCACATCGGGGAGAAATTCAAGGAGTACGACTCCGACAACCTCGTCCTGGTGACCCTCATCGGTGACAAACCTCTTGACCAGGACGCTCACCGGTATTACGACGATCTGGTCCGAAAGCTGAAGCAGGACACCAAACACGTCGAGCATGCGCTCGACTTCTGGGGGCAGCGGTTTACGGCCTCCGGTGTCGAGAGCTACGACCACAAGTCCGCCTACGTCCAGGTCAACCTGCGCGGCGACCAGGGCGGGGCCGTCGGCGACAAGTCGGTTGACGCGGTTCGCAAGATCGTTGAGGACTCCAAGCCGCCGCCGGGGGTGAAGGCCTACGTGGCGGGTCAGGGAGCCCTGACGGACGACACGATCGTGGTGGGTAACGCGAGCCTGTTCAAGATGACGATCATCACCGTCATCATCATCGCGATCATGCTGACGTTCGTTTATCGATCCATCGGCACCGTGCTGCTGACGATGGTGATTCTGTTCGTCGGACTGGCCACCGGCCGGGGCGTGGTTGCGCTGCTGGGCGACACCGGCATCATGGGCCTGTCGACGTTTGCCGTCAATATGCTGACGGCGCTGGCCATCGCGGCCGGGACCGACTACGCGATATTCATGGTGGGGCGCTACCAGGAGGCCCGGGAGCGGGGACTGGACCGCGAAGCCGCCTACTACGACACCTTCGCCGGGGTCACCAAGGTGGTGCTGGGCTCGGGTTTGACGATCGTCGGGGCGCTGGCCTGTCTGCATTTCACTCGGCTGCCCTACTTCAGTTCGTTGGCGTATCCGTGCGCGATCGGTCTGCTGGTGGTGGTGGCCGCCGGGGTGACCCTGACACCGGCGCTGATCGCGTTCGCGAGCGGCTTCGGCCTATTCGATCCGAAGCGAAAATTCAACTACACCCGGTGGCGCCGCCTGGCGACGGCCATCGTGCGCTGGCCGGCACCCATCCTGGCCACCGCCGTCATCCTGGCGATTGTCGGCGCCCTGGGATTGTCGGGCTTCAACCCGCGCTACAACGACCTGTACTACCTACCGAAGAGTGCGTCCTCGGTTCAGGCGTACGACGCGGCCGATCGACACTTCACCCAGGCCCGGCTGAACCCCGACCTGTTGATGATCGAATCGGACCACGATCTGCGCAATCCCACCGACATGCTCGTCCTGGACAAGATTGCCGGAGCCATCTTCCGGGTGCCCGGCATCGAACGGGTGCAGAGCATCACCAGACCTCTTGGGCCGCCGATTCAAGATGGATCCGTTCCGTTCCAGCTCAGTGTGCAAACCGCGCCGATCCGCAGCAACCTGAACTACCTCAAGGACCGCGTCGGCGACATCAAGAAGATCACCGGCTTCCTCGACACCCAGATCACCCTGTTGGAGCGCCAGTACGCGGTGACCCAGAAACTCGCGAACGCCGCGGACGACAGCTCGAAAACGACGGGGGAGACGGCGGCCATCACGGACGAAATCCGGGACCACATCGCGGATTTCGACGACTTCTGGAGACCGATTCGCAGTTACTTCTACTGGGAGAGGCACTGCTACGACATCCCCATTTGCTGGTCGCTACGAAGCCTGTTCGACGCCCTCGACGGTTTCGATCAACTGGCCGAAAAGTTCCACGCTCTCACCGGCGACCTCAATCAGACGGCTACGGCGACGCGCGAATTGCTGGCGATCATCCCTGAGAATATCGCCGTCACAAAGGCGATCCGCGATACGACTCTGACCATCTACAGCACGTTCGACAACCTGGTCGATCAGTTCGACCGACTGACCGACACGAACGCCGTGATGGGCAAGTCCTTCAACGACTCTCAGATCGAGAGCCTGTTCTACCTGCCCCCCGAAATCTTCCAGAATCCGGACTTCCAACTGGGGTTGAGCTTGATGGTGTCGCCGGACGGCAAGGCTGCTCGGTTCATCATCACCCACTCGGTGGACCCGGCGACGACGGAAGGAATCTCGTCGGTCGATAAGGAGCGCAATGCGGCCAAGGAGGCACTGAAACTCACCTCGCTGCAAAACGCCGACATCTACCTCGGCGGCACGGCCGCAACGTTTTACGACATCGCCAACGGCGCCAAGTACGACCTGCTGATCGCCGCAGTGGCCTCGATCCTGCTCATCTTCATCATCATGGTGATCGTCACCCGCGCCTTGGTCGCTGCGGGCGTCATCGTCGGCACGATCGTGATGTCGCTGGGGGCCGCCTTCGGGTTCTCGACGTTGATCTGGCAGCACCTGCTCAACTTCCAGTTGCACTGGGTCGCAACCGAATTCGCGTTGATAGTACTCTTGGCCGTCGGATCGGATTACAACTTGATGCTGGTGTCCCGAATCGAAGAGGAGATCGGGGCCGGCCTGAAAACGGGACTCATCCGTGGGATGGGTCTCACCGGCCCGGTCGTGACCGCGGCCGGTCTGGTGTTCGCCGTCACCATGGCCACGATGATCACCAGCGATCTGCGGGCGATCGGCCAATTCGGCACCACGATCGGCATCGGCCTGATGTTCGACACCTTCGTCGTGCGATCGCTCATCACGCCGTCGATCATGACGGTGATGGGACGCTGGTTCTGGTGGCCCAAGCGGGTACGGGTCCGCCCAGCCAGCCAGATGCTTCGCTCCGTCGGACCGCGCCCACTCGTTCGTGCACTGCTGCACCAGCCGCGACACGCGGTAGCCCCGGGCCCGCAAAGGTAACGATTACGGGTCGTGCGCGCCGGTGAGGTGCGCCCATTCTGCTGTGAGTGCGCCGTCAGGGTTTCGAACCCCGGACCCGCTGATTAAGAGTCAGCTGCTCTACCAACTGAGCTAACGGCGCCGTGTACGGCCGAGACCGCGTACGCGACAATAACAGGCGTCCTGCCGCCAAGCGAAATCCCGATGTCGTCCAGGATAGCTGGCGAGCGACGCGCGATTTCTGTGCGGGGACGTCAAAAAAGCGTTCTGCAGTAGGGCGCCCGCTCGGTCGCGAATGCGGCATCCAGGTCGCACAGCACGCCGGGGCGCAGTTCGGTGATGCGGTCGGCCCGTCGCAGTTGGGACGCGCGGTGCGCCCCCATGTAGAGCGTCGCCAATTCGGCCAGACCGATTTCGACGTCCGCGGGCCCGTCGTGCGGTGTGCATTTGCCCGTGCCGTCACGGGTCTGGAGCAGGAACCGCCCGCCGGCGAGATTGAGCGGGTCTGTGACGTCCAGCACCAGGTCGGTGTCGGCGGAGTACACCCGCGCACCAAGCACTTCGGGCACGTCGTTGATCCGCACCCACAGGAAATCGCTCATCCCGGTGGTGGGCGCGGCACGCTGGTCGCGCAGCTTGAGCGGCAGCGGATCGTCGACCGGCAGGTCTATCTCGATGTGGTCGAACATTTCCAACGCCAACAGGGTCTGGAGCAGCTCGCTGTGAGCGTCGTCGGTGATGGCAAAGAAGTCCTCGACGATCACCGACCCGAACGGCGGCCGGAAAGCGTGTTTGCCCGCACCGATGACGCGGTAAGCCAGGAATCCGTCCGGATGGACGGTGAAGTTCAGCGCGGATCCGTTGCCCCGCTGGGTGGGCCTGTCCTCCAAAAAGTCCGCCCACCAGGCTTCGTCGCGCTCCACCGCGCCGCTGGTCACCACGCACCATCGTTCGTATATCTCCGGCAGCAGGCGCCGTGCCTCGTCGGCGTTGACTTCGCGGGCCCGGTTCCCGCGCGGTGCGTCACGCAGCTTGGCGAAGCGGCGGTCGATGCAGTAGGAGTGCGTGTAGCTCGCCACCCCGGCGCCAAAACCGTCGTACATGGCGGTCTGCGTCGGGACGCCGCAGACGATCGGGTAGCCGCGCTCCAGCAGCTTCCCCAGTCCCTGGGCGCTGAGCTGCGCCCATATCCCGGTCCCCTGATGCGTCGACGCGACCGCGATCATCGTCAGCCACGCGGCTCGCAGGCTCCCACCGCCGGGCACCGTGAGCCGCGCGCGGTAGATGATGGACGTCCCCACCAGGTTGGGATGCTCGGGATCGGAAGCATCCTCGGCGACCAAGATGTCCTCGAGTTCCACCCGGCGTTTCCACGCTTCCACGGCGCGCGGGTCGACCGGATCCCCGAACGTGCGAGCCTGGTTCTCATAGACCGCCTGCCAGTCTTTTTCGGTGGGGTGCCTGATCGTGATGGCGTCGTCCGTCGCGTTCATCGCTTGTCCAATCCGCCTACTGAGGTGCCGTTTCGGTTTCGATACCCGGGTGTCGGATCGCCAAACTTAGCCGCGGTGAGCCCCGGCGACGTGGGGCGTTCAAGCGCCCGCTTTCGGGTATAGGGATACGCGATGCTGCGAGGAATCACCCGGCTTGCCGTCGCGGTGCCGTGGTGCACCGTCGCGGTCGCCGTGTTTTCCCTGTTAGAGGCACCGTGATGGCCGGCGCATACCCCGCCGCGCTGCTGGCGCTGGCTTCCGCGCTGTGCATCGCCACCGGTGACGTGCTGCAGCAACGGGCGGCACACGGCATCACCGACCGGTCCGTCGGCCACGTCGCATTGATCGCCAAGCTGCTGCGCGACCTGCGGTGGTGGTGGGGCGCACTGCTGCTGGCGGCGAGCATCGCGTTGCAGGCGGCCGCGCTGGGGCGTGGTTCGGTGCTGCTGGTGCAGGCGCTGCTGTTCGCGCTGCCCCTCAATGCCAGGGCGTGGCACCGCAAGGTGACCGGAGGCGAGTGGATCTGGGCCGGCCTGCTCACGGCGGCGGTCATCGTCATCGTCATCGTCGGCAACCCGCAGCCCGGTCGGTCCGGCGCATCGCTGGGCGCCTGGGTGGCCGTGGCCGCCGTGCTGGCGCCGCTGTTGCTGGCGTGCCTCGTGGTCGGCCGCATTCGGGGAGGCGCCCTGGCCGCCGCGTTGTTTGCGTTCGTCTCGGGATCGCTGTGGGGGGTCTTCGCGGTGCTGGCCAAGGAGGTCGTCGCCCGGCTCGGCGACGGCGGCTGGGCGGCGTCCCGCACCCCCGAGCTCTACGCGTGCATTCTGGCCGCGGTCGGCGGTGTGGTGTGGAGCCAGGCGGCGTTTCAGGCGGGGCCCTTGACCGCGTCGATGCCCACTCTGCAGGTGGCGCAGCCCGTCGTGGCGGCGGTGCTGGGTGTCGTCGTCCTCGGCGAGACGCTGAATACCGGTCGCGCGGGGATGATGTCGCTGGTGATCGCCGGGCTGGCGGCGACGGCGGCCGTCGTCAAACTCGCGCGCGTCGAGGCCGCGGTCACACGTGATGGGGCCGAGGCGCGGCGCCGAACCGCGGTTGGCCAACCGGCGTAGACACCGGACAACCGCGCCGCCAATGTCGCATTGTGGGCGGCCGAAAACCCATTACAATGCTTCCACTGTTTCTGGTCAGCGGTGACCACACTATGCCGATCGAATTTGAAAGGTCGCTTGATGACGCCTTTGCGCGGACACCGACCGTGGCTGGTTGCCGCCATGGTCGTGTTTGCTGTCGTCGGCGTTGCCTGTAGCGGCAACCACACCGCCGCGCCGGCGAAGGTCATCTTCGACAAGGGCACTCCGTTTGCCGACCTGCTGGTTCCCAAGCTGACCTCCTCGGTGAACGACGGCGCCGTCGGCGTGACCGTGGATGCGCCGGTGACGGTGAGCGTCGCCGACGGCGTGCTGGGGTCGGTCACCATGGTGAACGAGAGCGGGCGCTCGATCGGCGGTCAGCTCAGCCCCGACGGGCTGCACTGGTCGACGACCGAGCAGCTGGGCTACAACAGGCGCTACACGCTCAGCGTGAAGGCGCTGGGGCTGGGCGGCGCCGCGACCCGCCAGATGACCTTCCAGACCAGTTCGCCGGCCCATCTGACGATGCCCTACGTCAGCCCCGGTGACGGCGAGGTGGTCGGCATCGGCGAGCCGGTGGCGATCCGATTCGACGAGAACATCGCCGACCGCGCCGCGGCGCAGAAGGCGATCGTCATCACCACCAACCCGCCCGTCGAGGGCGCGTTCTACTGGCTGAACAATCGCGAAGTGCGTTGGCGCCCAGAGCGTTTCTGGAAGCCCGGCACCGCCGTCGATGTGGCGGTGAACACCTACGGCGCCGATCTGGGCGACGGGATGTTCGGCGAGGACAACGTCAAGGCGCACTTCACCATTGGCGACGAGGTCATCTCCACCGCCGACGACACCACCAAGATGGTGACCGTGCGGGTCAACGGGGAAGTCGTCAGGACCATGCCGACCTCGATGGGCAAGGACAGCACCCCCACCGCCAACGGGATCTACATCGTGGGTGGGCGGTTCAAGCACATCATCATGGATTCGTCGACCTACGGGGTTCCGGTCAACTCGCCCAACGGGTATCGCACCGACGTCGAATGGGCCACGCAGCTTTCCTACAGCGGGGTGTTCGTGCACTCCGCGCCCTGGTCGGTGGGCGCCCAGGGCCACACCAATACCAGCCATGGGTGTTTGAACGTGAGCCCGAGCAACGCGGAGTGGTATTACGACCACAGCAAGAGCGGCGACATCGTCGAGGTCGTGCACACCGTGGGGCCGACGCTGCCGGGCACCGAGGGGCTCGGGGACTGGAACGTGCCCTGGCCGGTGTGGAAGGCCGGCAACGCCAACATCAGCTAGGCACGACGCCCGTTACTTTTCATTCATGTGAGCGCGACCTGAGGGGCGTAGGGTGCCCGGCCATGAATACTGCTTCGCCCGGGCCAGGGTGGTGGCTGGCGTCCGACGGAAATTGGTATCCGCAGCGGTGGGAAACCCGTTTCGTCCACTACACGAACGAGTCCCTGCCGGCGGTGATCGACGAGGCGAGTCGTCAGTCGAAAACCTACGGGGAACAGGGCTGGGAGATCGTGGGCTCCTCGGTGCAGCGCAGCCAGGTCGCGCGCCGGTTCAAGGAGTATGACGAAGGCGGCGATCACTATTTCGAGTGGAGCATCGTCTGCACCCTGAAAAGGCCGCTGGCGCCGGGATAGACGCGCCGACGGGTCCGCCGACCAGTGGGGTGGCTGACGGGACTCGAACCCGCGACATCCAGGATCACAACCTGAGGGTAGAAACGCGCCGTTGCAGCAGCTAAACAGCTAGTTCTGGGCAGCGGACGCCAGGGACACAGCTGGACAAAGTACCTGATAACCAGGCACGTTCTGGAACAGTTATCGCACGCTAATAGCACGAGAGTACGCTGATCGCATGGCAGCACGGACACGTAAGGCGCGTCGGCGTTCCTGGGGCTACGTGCGCAAGCTCCCCAGCGGTTACATACAGGCGAGCTACGTCCACGACGACGGCCGGCGTTACACAGCGCCCCGCACGTTCTCGGCGATGATGGATGCGGAGGCTTGGCTGCGCGACGAGCGCAAGCTAATCGACCAGGGAAACTGGACGCCGCCGAGGAGCCGGGTGGAGGCGAGGGCCGCGGTAGGCGTCACTTTGCGTGACTTCGCCGAGGGGTGGCTGTCTCAGCGCGACCTAGCACCTAAGACACACGCCCTGTATCGGTCCCTGCTCAATAGCCGGATCTTGCCGCAACTCGGGGACGAAATCCTCAGCACCGTCACGCCGGTGGCCGTGCGCGCGTGGTGGGTCGCGCTGGGTAAGGAGACGCCTACCCGCAACACCCACGCATATCAGCTGTTGAAGACGATCTTCAATACGGCCATCGAGGACAAGGTCATCACGGAGAACCCTTGCCAGGTCAAGACAGCGGGTCGTGCGCCCAGGCCTCGTGAGGTCCAAGCCCTTACGCCGGCCGAGCTGGTGAAGGTGGCCGAGAAGGTGCCCGAGCATTACCGAGCCGCGGTGGCTGTGGCGGCATGGTGCGGGTTGAGGTTTGGGGAGTTGATCGAACTTCGCCGCAAAGACGTTCATGTAAGCGGAGAGCACATGGTGCTCAAGATCCGCAGGGCCGCGACGATTGTCGGTAAGAAATTGGTCGTCGGGCCACCGAAGACAGACGCCGGTATTCGCGACGTTACGGCACCTCCGCACGTCGCCGAGATGTTGAAGGCGCACATGCGCCAACACACGATGAAAGGACCGGAGTCGTTCGTATTCACGACGACGCGGGGTGGACGGCTGTCGAAGACTGCATTCACCAAGACGGTGAAGAACGGCTTCGCAAGCGTGGGTAAGCCGGATATGCGTGTCCATGACCTGCGGCATGTAGGTGCGACGTTGGCAGCCCAGGCGGGTGCGACCACCAAGGAGTTGATGAGCCGCATTGGGCACACCACTCCCGCGATGGCCATGCGGTACCAAATCGCGGCCCAAGAGAGGGACGTGGCTATAGCCCAAAAGCTGTCGGAGTTGGCCGGATATGGGTCATGAGTTCCGCATCCGGTTGGAGCGGACCGCAAACGGTGATCGCGCCCCTTATCCGGTTGATTTGAACCGAAATCTCCTGTAGCGCAATCAATTTGACAGGGATAGCCTATAGCCCAGGGAGGGCGAACAAGGAGGAACAGTGAACATGTACATTGAATACGCATCGTCGTTCCAGCTCATCGATGAGCTAAAGCACCGAGTTGCCGATGGCGGCCTTCAACCGGGAGACGCGATGTGGCTTGCGGGCGAGTTGTGTAGCGCCGCCATTGACGCTCAACGCGTGAGATCATGAGCGACGAGACCGTTGCCGCCGCCACCCATGCAGCGGGAGACGCCGCCGTGTCAACAGAAATCGGTTACGCGTGGGGCGCATGGCAGGACGACAGTCCCGCCATGCGCTCGCGCCGACTCGACGGCCGGATCGTCCCCCTCGTTATCGCCGTTGCGCTCGCCATCGGTGTAGCAGCGGCCATCCTTATGGCGCTCAGTTGGCCGGCGCACAACGGGGCCGCCGTCAAAGGGATACCTGTGCAGCGGCCAATGCCGACGGTGCAACCAGGGCCAGACGCAGAACAGCAGCTTTGGAAATTGCTAGCGGGTGACGGCATCACGGTAACGAACAAGGCCGAGATATTGGCGAATGCGCACTCAGATTGTCGGCGGTTGATCAGTGGTGAGATGAGCGTTCGGGGCATCATCGATGAGATCGCTTCGAGGTATCCAGACCTGGGCTACGAGTTGGCGGCCAAGAGTGTCTTCGATGGGATTGATGCATACTGCCCGAGGTTCGACAGATAAAGAGGGCCGAAGAAACCGCCCCGCGCAAATTCACGGAACTCAGTAGGGATAGCGGTGGGGGAGTACGACCCGACCGTAAGACGGGCTGTACGACTTTACCCGCCCAAACCTCTCGATTGTGATCGAGCGGGTTACGGCGTGTCGCTGAGGATTGCCGGGAGGTCGGACGTATGTTCGATATGGCGTCCAACGTGGACACCCTCGGCGGGGAAGGCCGGGACTCTGACGAATCGGAGAAAATTGATGGCAAGCAAGCAAGGGGCGGCTTCTCCAAAGCGCGGAACAAGCCCGCGGGTAGCGAGTGAGGCCGCCAGGCAACTAGCGGCTAAGGGGTCAACAAAACAAGAGCGGAGTGTCGCCGGCGCCGCCCTACGTGAGGCGGCGAAGCAAACGCCGAGGAAGAAGTCGAAGTAGCTTCGATCCGGCTAGGAAACGAAACGCGAAGAAAGGCAGGCAATGGGCAAGCGTTACTTGGTTACGCTCGCGAGCGACTCGGACAAGCTGGAACGTCCGGAGTATGTCGCAGAGCGGCTACCCAACGACCGTCGGTATCGAGTTGGAGATTTTGAATACGCTTATGCGACTGAGCATTTGAGGTTTATACGCGAACTTTAGATGAATAAGCTTGTGCCGAGGCGAGACCAACAAAAATGAAGAGTCCAGCCCCTGGGCTGGCGGAGTCGGTAGCTATTCAGGCCCGCGCCAAAGCGTACACCTTCGCGCGGGAGGGGTGTAACTCGAAACACGACCGCGCCAGTTCGCCTGCGCTGCCGTGGAAGGCGCGGCAAAGGCGAAGTGTGGAAAGTTTGAGAGGGGGAATGCCGGGGCAAAGGCAAAGCCCCGGCATTCCCCTGGGTGATCCAAGGTGTAGGACACCTCAGAATCTTTAGTTGCGAATAGCCCTGGTGCGCAGCAGCAAGGCCATCGCCTTATTCGCACCGTCATCGTCGCCCGGATCGGGGTCAACGGCAGGGATGACACATTGGGCGCCGAGGTGGCAGCAGGCGTCATGGATGGCCTGCACCAGCGTGTCGTCAGCCAACAGGATGCCGTCGAGCTGTTCCTCGAAGGCCGCCTTCGCTGCCTTCGCCGTCAGAACGCGGGCCGTCGGGTTTGATGGAACGTTCACAAATGCACCTGCAACAAGTTCGTTCTCGCCGCCGCGGTGGCGAAGGAACTCCACAGACACATGAGACAGATGGCCTTCGGCCACGAGCTGGCGAATGTGTTGGGCGGCCGGCGTGGAAGCGAACGTCCCCCGCACCCGAAGGTTGCCCTCGTCGTCGATGAACGGTTCTCCACTACCCACGATGTCGGAGACATCTTTCGAGTGGTTGACGTTGATCGAGATGCGTTCGGGGAGTGGCTGTTTCCACTTCTCAGGCAAGAGCCTTTCGCCGTCCCGGTCTAGGGCGCCGTTTGAGAGGATCATGTCGAATTCGCCGGAATCGTCGCCGACGATTGCCGCGTTTGCGCGTTTCGTCAGCATTCGTCACGCTTGCAGAACGTCGGGACCGCGGCGGCGGCCACGTCGCTTGTCGCTTACCGGCTTGTCCGGGGCGGTGTCCTCGGTGGTGCCTACGAATATCACCGACTCGTCAGCCACTACCGAGTCCCGAGGGTTGACATATCCAGGAAACTCGCCCGTGTCGGCAGTGGGTACGCGCGGATCGAAGCCGAAACCGAATGCCGTCATCAGACCGCGAACGAGGTCGGAAGGCCGGTCAACAGCCCCACGGCAGTCGGCCGGACAACAGCCAGGTTCAGCCGCTCGATGACGGCCCACCTTTGCAGGAACTCCGAGTAATCGCTGGCGTTGTAGCCGGGTGACAGCAGGCGCAAACCCTCACGCAAAACCACGAATCCAAAACGATCTGTATCGATGAATACCATTTCGCCCGCCGTGACAGCGGTCGACAGATAAACCTTGACACCGAAAATACGCTCAATGATTTCAGTCGTCGGGTCCGGGGTGGATAACCAACGACCGAGCGTATCCTTATTCTGCGCGATCAGCGCATGGAAAGTGGACGGATGCACAAAGGCTTTATCCGCCACGGCCAGCGACCTAGACACCCGCATGGCGTCAATAGTGGAAATTACGTAGTCGAAGGTGTTCGCGCCAGTCGGTAGAGTCCCCGGGACCGCAACCGTAGTGATGCCCGGGGTTTGAGTCAGCCCAACAATACCCGAGGTGCCATTCAGTAGAAGGTTGTTTTCCTCGTCGGAGAACTGTTTAAAAACTTCAGCTGTCAGGTAGCCCAAAAGCGATGGGCGATCTGAAAGCGTTTCATAACTCGCACCGAACGTGCATTTAATTGCCTGCGTGGTCAAAGTGGTTTCACCAAACGTCAATACGGCATCGGGGGCGGCAGAACCCTCGGCGGTAATACCAGTAACGGTGTTACTCGTCGTGTTGTCACTGATGAACTCGTACTTCAGCGTGCTGGAAGTAACGGTAGGAAGCAGATCAGCAATTCTCGGCTCGTGGATTCTTTCGACCAAGCCCGGCATAAGCTCAGCCGGCAGCAGCGGTTCAACGGTGTTGAAATCCTTGGTTATCGCACCATCTCTGAACAGCTTGACCTGGAAGGCAGGCCCGGAGTCCAACGACTTCGACACCAGATCAAGGGTGCGCTCGTCGATGACAAACGGGTTTACATCGCGTCCCAGGGTGGTGATGCGGCGGCCATTCTGGTCGAAATGCTCAGAGACCGGAGTGCCCTCACTGGGCGCACGCAGCCCCTTAGTGCTCAAGTCACCGCCATAGGTCGCTACAGCCGCCAAACGCGGGTCAATAGCCTGCTGTTCGTCGAGATCCTTGCGGGCCTCACTAATCGCATTAATGCGCTTTTCAAGGTCGTCAAGTTCGGCGTAATTCTTTGTTTCGATGGCCCGGTTAAGGGCGGCATCGATTTCCGCGGCTTCGGCGTCGAGCTGCGCCCGCTTGGCGGAAATGAGTGTTGTATTCATTTTGTTTTTCAATTGTCTTTCAATTGGTTAGATGTATTGCCTTGCGGCATTTGCTAACCGGGCGGCACGAGCGACCGTCGCGAACGGTGGTCTTGCGGGCCGGGCGCACCAAACTCTTAGCGGGCCATTTTGCAAATGGGCGGCCAGAGAGGCGCTGAGTTGGCGTGCCGGGGGTAACCGACTCGCCGGTTTGAGGTTGTTGCGTCTGCGGCAATTGAGGCCGGGTCTAGCGGGACTTTCGTGCGGCTAGAGCGGGCCCGAGCGCGGGAGAACGCAAACCCCGAAGTCTAATGATTGGTAAGTTCAGCGTGCATCCGAAACAAGTGGATAGCACGGAGAAGTCGATCGTAATCGTCAGGCCGTTCGAACACGGCCCAATCTAGCGCCCGGAATGCCATTCTCCGGGCAATTTCCAGCCCAGCGGTACCTTCGCCTTGGGCGGTATCTAGAAAGCTGCTAGCGGCCACTAGAAGCTCGTTCGGGTTGGGCCTCCGACCCTCCATGATTGTGAACATGTGCCGCGCGAAGTTGTGGCCGGCGTCGGCCGCAGCGCATATGCTCACAGAAGCCGTTCAGGGCCAGGAGAGCGAAGAAATTGCTTGAAGATGGAAACGCAGGTCTGAACGGTCAGCAGGGTATGAGCGTCGCTCAGCTCAATGACTTGACGGCCAAACCTGCCGTTGTCGAACATGGTGATCTCGTAATGGTTTCCACCGAGGTGCTTCACGAAGGCGTCGTTCAAGCGATGCTCCTTCTCTTAAAGTTGTTGTTGCATAACGGATTTGAAGTGTGGGAGATGCCCGAAAGTTGGGTTTTCCCTTGGGATTTCGCCCACATTTTCCGAAAACGTGGTTCGCACGAGATCGAGCCGGAACGGTCGGAGCGAGGGCGCGCGGCAGGGATTTCGACCCACCCCCTCCCCTCTCTAAACCCACTGAGAGACAAAGGAATTCGACTCGGGCGCAACACTCAATCATCAACTGCCACACCACGATACAAACCGCTGGAGTCTATCGATCATCATACTGGTGGTCGATCATGGGTACAGCACACTCCATACACCACCACCACACAGGGCGGTTACAGTCTATGGGGTTCAGTAGTGCAGTACTCATATCAAAAGGTGCTTTGTTTACGCACGCCTAATAGGTGGGGCGTCTAGGTTGACCCTCAGCTACGCGGTTGTGATGCGGTCCAACTGTTATGGTGGTGCTCGCACAGTCCCCGGCCGTATTGAGGGTCATCTGGGTCTAGGCCCTGCCTCACGAGCTGGCGTCTGGTCAATGGGTGGTGGTCTGCATGGGTTGCTGGCATATCGCAACCCTCCCATACGCATATCGGGTCACGCTGAAGGACATAGGCTCGAAAGACATTCTCATGCCGCGGGCCATATCCGCGTTCTGTCGACGAACCGCGGCGCTTCTCAGCTTGCCGGTCGTGGGCTCGGCAGCGTCCATTGCGTACAGCCGGCTTACCGCAGGTTGTACAGGGTCTAGGCGGCTTCTGCATGTTCCTGTAATGCGGCTAGTAATCGCTCCCCGTGGGGATCGATCCATGTCGGCCAGCTTTTGCATGGGGCCGGCAACCATCATTACGCTAACGTCATCATTACGCTAACGCCTTCATAGGAGCGCGAAGCTCGTAGGGGTATTCGCTTTGGCATACATTGCGTAGATCGCGGCATAGTTACCTGGGGCGACATTGATCGGCCTGACAACTTCATCATTTAGGTATTCAGGGTCGATGATGTATTCGTCCCACACGTCGATATTGTGTGGCCACTTGGCGGACTTCTCGGTCTTGTAGACGTGTGCCAGCAATTCGCAAGGATAAGCCCAATGGGCGTAGACATTCCCGCAGTGGCGCTGACCGCCAGCATTACAGGTCGAATAAGCCTTTGCTATCGAGTAGATGGATGACCAAGACATTCCGAAGCGTCGATGTTGCGGACAGCCCCGGTAGACCAAAATTGCGTCGTCCGGGAGGTCGGCTGGCCTGATCTCGTCGATGTCCGCGCCGTTGCCTAAGGCTTCGCGGAAGCCCGCTTGGCGAAATGCCCACACCCATATCCGATTGCCGATGAGATGAAAGCCTCCATCGTGCCCTCTGGGCACCCATGCGTTGCCGTTCCACTCCGTCGACCAGATCGTGTCCCACGCCTCGATGACAAGGCCAGGGTTTGTGGAAAGTGCTTGGGTGATGGCAGCTTGGGCGCCGGGGTCGTCCTCAGCGCGCTTGAGTAGGGCAAAAAGCTCGCGTGTATCCATTTACCGGCGCTGGTGTCATTAGCTCGTCAGTGGGGCGCTGAGGGGCTTTGCTGGGCCATTTAGCACCGTCGCCACGAGCTTCTGTTGGTTGCTTCGGCACGCATCGAGTGTGAACGCAACCGAGTAGTAGGGGCTTCGCGTCCGCAAAATCTCCCGGACGCGGGTCGCCAGTGCATAGCCTGCGCGCGTGTAGCGCTGCCGTTCCAGATCGACACCGAAGCGAAGCACGGCCATGCCTAGAAGTAATGTGCCGATGCCTTTATGGCGCTGATCCGCCCGGACAAGGGTTTCCGTGTAGCCTGGCGATACGCCCGGTGCTTTTGACTCCCCGACCTGCCGCGGATAGTGCAGGTGGACTCCCGACAGATGACCTGATTCGTCGCGATAAAGCAGGCAATTCACTTCCCAACCATCCCACTCGCACCGCTGGTAGCTGACTCCGGGCCTTCCGCGTCGTGGGAACGCCACTGCTAAGTCTTCAAACCGGATGGCCCAGTCAACATAGGCGTTCGACGATTCGTCGTAGAAGTCGACAGCGCGTTCAGTCATTCGTCAGAGAGGAAGTCGCCGCGCTCGTTGGTTGCTGGAAAGCGCAGGATATGGGGTCGCTCATTCGTGACGGCATAGATGCGGTTTACTTCAGCTTGGCTGAGGACCAACATGCCGTGGGGCCAGCGGATTATCACGTCGCCGTCTGATTGCTTGTGTGCTGTCAACTGACGACGAAGGCGGTCGCTGACTATATTCGGGCACACTTCGTACTCCTTAAAGGTAGCATGCTTTTGGGTCCAAGTCCCTTGGCAGTGCTTACTTGCCGGCTCTTTTCGGCAGCATTCAGATACATTTAACTTTACTTGTTCAGTTACTCAGAACCATTGACAATGTTCACTCGTCGCCGGAAAAGGCTGCTTCAAGCCAGGTTTCAACGTCGCTGCGCCGGTAAAGCACCCGCCGGCCAATCTTGGCGGATCTGGGACCGTACCCGGTTTGGCGCCAGTGCCGCAGGGTCCCCACGGGCGCATGCAACACACCAGCTAGGTCTTCAAGCGTCAGGAATTCAGGCATGGGTTCCTCCTTGGGAAGAGGGGATAATGGGCCGTCATTGGAGAGGCCCTTTATAAGAATCAATAAAGCATGCGGATAAAACCGCTGGTCAGGACGTTTCGATTTCACGTGTGACGTAAAGTGAGTTCACGTGCGACGTGAACCACGTGAAGTTGCCCCGTGAATCAGGCATCGCGCCGTAGCTTCACCAGGCCCGCCCACGATGGCATGTGGCGGCACAACCAGACACTTTGCGTTGGACTCGTCGGCGATCCATCCGGCGTTCTTCGCGAGCTTGATTGCGTTGCTCACGGATGCCGCCGAGAGGGGCGCGCCGGGCGTCCCGAGGATCTCGGCGATCTCACCAGGCTGGAAGTTGGCGTGGCCGTTCCGGCGGTGGCATCCGAAGGCCAGCGATGCAACGCGAATCCACAGGGGCATCGCCGGGTTGGCGGCGCGGCTTGCGGCGCGCTCCCGCCAGACGGCCTGATAGTGCATGCCGAAGTAGTTGTGTTGCACTACGCCACACCCACCCGCCGAAGATCGCTAGCCATTAGCGCCTCTTCGACTTGTAGACAGAGGCGAATTCAATAACTGAATGCATCAATCGCGCCACGCCACGGACCTTGTTCTCATCTTCAATGAAGTCGAGGATTGACTTGCCGATGCGCTTCAGCATTTCACCCTCGGTATCGTCGAGGCCATCGAGAGTGTTCCACATCATGTCATTGAGCTTCACGAGGCGCTTAGACTCGTTGATCTTCTCAGGCTGCCAAGAAGATTCATCCCACGGCTCTACGGCGGGAGTCTGTTTCCTACCCGGCTTGTCGCCCAGCTTGGGCATCGGCGGATTGAGTTCCGCTTTCCGCTTGCCAAGCGTACGTAGGGTTTTGTGGAGAAGGCCTTCCACCTGTTCAATCTGCGTTAGATTCAACGTGTATGCGGCAAGGAGGTTGTTGATGTTCTTGCCAACAAGCTTGAGAGTGCTTGGAAAGTCATCCGAGTCGCACAACAGAGATGCTGATGCCCTATCGTTACCCAATGGGGCCCCTGGAGGTGGATTCCACTCGCGCTCCTGGCGCTCGTGGGTGTTGCCGTCCTGGCCGGTTACTTCGCGGTCGACAGGGGTGAAGTAGGTCTGCCACTCGACGGCAGGGAGTTCGATCACGTCGCCAGGCTTGACATCTGTAGCTACGCCATCGGCAATGGCTTTCGCCCATGCCTTGCGGTACTTGGTGACAGAGGTGTGAGACGTCAATCCAGCGATCCCTTGCGAAGCAAGTTCAACTGCAGACAATCTGCCAGATGTGGCAGATTTCCGACCCGGCTTGCGATCCTCCGTGAACGCCCACACGATGGCCGCGCGCTTCCACTCAGAAGCGGTGATCAGCTCACCTAAGCCCTTTAGGTCAAGGGTGGCATCCTCGATACTGCTGGGAATCTTCATACTGCGGCGCCAATCGGGCTGGCCAGCTTGAGGATTGACTCGCGATCAACCCGGATGAGGCGCGGCCCAATGCGATATGCAGTGAGTCGGCGCTGCGAAATCCAGCGGCGGATCGTTTTCTCATCGACTCCGAAGAACGCTGCGGTTTGTTTGATGGTTGGTTGCGTGGGGAGGTGTGCCCCGTTGTGGCTGTGCATGCCGGTAAGGATGACTCCGGGGGCTGACTCGTCGATCCCGTAATGCGATGGTATCTCGGTCCAATCGATGCAGGTCAGTGCTGCCACGGTAGTTGGGTCCGAAACTGTCGTTGCAGGTCAGGTATCTTTTCTCCATGTTGCAGAGATAGTTCCCTAGTAGCACGTAGCTCGCGTAGTACCTATCCATGCCGAAGCGCATGTAGCACGCTAATCGCACGACACTCGTCGAAAGAAAAAAGGTCAGAGGGCAAAAATACCCTCTGACCTGTGGGGTGGCTGACGGGACTCGAACCCGCGACACCCAGGATCACAACCTGGTGCTCTACCAACTGAACTACAGCCACCATTGCCGCCAGCCGGCATCCATAGCTGGGCCAACGAGCGGCGACCACCGATACTAGCCGGTGGGGGGCTCGGTGTCCGAATCGATTGTTCCGGTTGCGTTCTGTGGGCCTGCAAGATCGCCGACCACGATCTCGATTTCGCTGGTGGACGGACCCGGCGGCGGCACGAACGCGGTCCGCCGGTAGTACTGCAGTTCGCGGATGGATTCGTGGATGTCGGCCAGCGCGCGGTGCGTGAGGCCCTTGACTGGCTGGCCGTAGTAGATGCGCGGATACCAGCGCCGGCACAGTTCCTTGATCGAGCTGACGTCGATCATCCGGTAATGCAGGTATGAGTCGAGCTTTGGCATGTCGCGGGTGATGAAGGACCGATCCGTGGCGATCGAGTTGCCCGCCAGGGGCGCGGTCTTGGGTTGCTTCACGTGCGGGGTGATGTAGTCCAGCACCATCGCCTCGGCGGTCGCCAGGTCGATGGTGGAGGCCCTGACCTCGTCGATCAGCCCCGAGCGCGAGTGCATTTCGGTGACCACCTCGATCATCGACGACAGCGCGGCGTCGTCGGCGTGGATCACCACGTCCACCCCGTCGCCGAGCACGTTCAGCTCGGCGTCGGTGACCAGGACCGCGATCTCGATCAGCTTGTCCGAGCTCAAGTCGAGCCCGGTCATTTCGCAGTCGATCCACACCAATTCGTCGCGCACAGCGCTCAGCGTATGCGTGCGCCGGGCCCGCGCTGGTCCTGCCCCCGCCTGCCCTGGCGAAGTACTGTGAGCGTTGCGACCGGGAAGAGGGGCGAGCGCGATGACCACGGAATCGGCGGCGACACCCGCACAGCGAATCGCGAGCGGCTACGCCGTCGCGGGCCAGGCGCTGGAATTGGGCACGGTCGTCGTCGACGGCCTGGTGGACCCGACCGCGCAGATCCGCATCCCGCTGGCGACCGTCAACCGGCACGGCCTGGTGGCCGGCGCGACGGGAACCGGCAAGACCAAGACGCTGCAACTGATCGCCGAACAGCTCAGCGCCGCGGGCGTGGCGGTGTTGATGGCCGACGTCAAAGGCGACCTGTCCGGTCTGGCCCGGCCGGGCGAGGCCAACGACAAGACCGCCGCGCGGGCGAAGGACACCGGGGACAACTGGCAGCCGACCGGGTTCCCGGTGGAGTTCTTGTCGCTTGGTACCGGGGGAGTGGGCGTGCCGGTGCGCGCGACGGTGGCCAGCTTCGGCCCGGTGTTGTTGTCGAAAGTGTTGGGGCTCAACGCCACTCAGGAGTCGACGCTGGGGCTGATCTTCCATTGGGCCCAGCAGGCGGGGCGTCCGCTGGTCACCCTGGGCGATCTGCGCGGCGTCATCAGCCACCTGGCGAGCGACGAGGGTAAGGCCGATCTGAAAGATCTGGGCGGGGTGTCGTCGACGACGGCCGGGGTCATCCTGCGGGCGCTCGTCAACCTCGCCGGCGAGGGCGGGGACACGTTCTTCGGCGAGCCGAAGCTCGATCCCCAGGATCTTCTGCGCGTCGAAAACGGGCAGGGCACCATCTCGTTGCTCGAATTCAGCGGTCAGTCGGTGCGTCCCGTCATCTTCTCCACCTTTTTGATGTGGCTGCTGGCCGACCTGTACGCCAAGCTGCCCGAGGTCGGCGACGTCGACAAGCCCAACCTGGTCTTCTTTTTCGACGAGGCACACCTGTTGTTCGCCGATGCGTCCAAGGCCTTCCTCGAGCAGGTGGAGCAGACCGTCAAGCTGATCCGCTCCAAGGGCGTCGGGGTGTTCTTCTGCACGCAGCTGCCCACCGACATCCCCAACGACGTGCTGTCCCAGCTGGGCGCGCGCATCCAGCACGCGCTGCGGGCGTTCACACCCGACGACCAGGCCGCGCTGTCCAAGACCGTCCGCACCTACCCGAAAACCGATGTGTACGACCTGGAGTCGGCGCTGACCTCGCTCGGAATCGGCGAGGCCGTCGTCACCGTGCTGTCCGAGAAGGGCGCACCAACGCCGGTCGCGTGGACCCGCATGCGGGTGCCGCGGTCGCTGATGGCCTCGGTCGGCACCGACGCAATCACCGCCGCGGCCAAAGCCAGTCCGCTGCAGGCGAAGTACGGCCAAACGATCGAACAACCGGCGCAGCCCCAGGCCGTCCCGCAAGCTCCGCGGGCCCAGTCCGGCTATCCGCCGGTGCCGGCTGACTCCGTGCCCCCGCCGATGCCGGCGCCGGTCGAGCCGACGGAACCAAAGGGGCCAAGCTTGTTAGAAAGGTTGTGGCACGACCGTGAGGTGCAAAGCGCCGTAAACATGGGGATACGCGAAATTATCAAGGCCAAGTTCGGCGGTGGCGGCCGTAATCGCCGGAAGTAACGCCTACCCGCCGCCGAGCTTCTTGTAGAAGCTGCCCACGATCGGCGCCACGATCGCGCGAGGGGCGTACCCGCTGGCCACCGACATCGCCTTGGACGTCAGCCCCGGCACGACGCGCATCTTGTTGCGCTCCAAGGCATCCAGCGAGATCTGGGCGGTGTGCTCGGTCGAGATCCACAGAAAATCCGGGACCAGCTTTTCGACCAGCGACCGTTCGGCGTCATCGGGCAGATCGGTGCGCACCGGGCCCGGCGCCAGCAGCGTGACGTGCACGCCCGAGCCGCGCAGCTCACCGCGCAACGATTCGCTGAAGGTGTTGGCGAACGCCTTGGTGGCCGCGTAGGTGGCGTTGTAGGGGATCGGCGAATTGCCGGCCGCCGAGCCGGAAATCAGGATGCCGCCGGCCCCGCGCTCGACCATGCCCGGCAGCACCGCCAGCGTAAGGTCGTGCACCGCAACGGCATTCAGCTGCACCTGGGCCTTTTCGCCCGCCGGGTCGAGGCCCGTGACCGGACCGAACGTCGCGGTACCGGCGTTGGCGCACAGGATCGAGATGGGGCGGGCGGCCAATTCGTCGCACAGCTTGGCCCGTTCGGCCGGGTCGGCCAGGTCGGCGGGCCGCACGTCGACGGCCACCCCGTACTTGTCGGCCAGCCGTGCGGCCAGGTCGTTGAGCAGCTCTTCGCGTCGCGCGGTGACGATCAGGCTGTGGCCGCGCGCGGCCAGCTCGGTGGCCAGCGCTTCGCCGATGTTTTGCGAAGCCCCGGTGACAACGGCGCGCGCGTCGGGACTGGGAGCTGGCACCGGCATGCGGCCAATGGTAGACAGGCGCCGCACTTATACAGTGCGGGGCATGAGTCAGCGTCCGGCCACACCCGTGCCATCGCAGGTGGCGGCGTGGGCGCTGTGGGACTGTGGCTCCCTCGGCATGAACGCCATCGTGGCGACCTTCGTCTTCTCGGTCTACCTGACCGGCACCGTGGGTGCGGGGATGTCCGGTGGCACGTCACCGGCGAGTTGGCTCGGTCGCTCGCTCGCGGTCGCGGGGTTGACCATCGCGGTGTTGGCGCCGGTCGTCGGGGTGTGGGTGGAAGCCCCGCACCGTCGGCGGGTGGTGTTGACGGTCTTGAGCGGTCTCGCGGTCGCGTCGACCAGCGCGATGTTCCTGATCCGCGACGAGCCCAGCTATCTGTGGGCGGGCCTGGTGCTGCTGTCGGCCACGGCCGCGTGCGGTGATCTCGCCGGTGTTCCCTACAACGCCATGCTGCGTCAGGTCTCGACGCCGCAGACGGCCGGGCGCATCTCCGGCCTGGGTGCGGCCTCAGGCTTTACCGGCAGCGTGGTCCTTTTGCTCCTGGTCTATTTCGGCTTCATCTCCGGCACCGGCCCGGTGCGCGGGCTGCTGCGCGTGCCGGTCCATGACGGGCTCTACGTCCGGACGGCGATGCTGCTGACCGCGGCATGGTTTGCGGTGCTGGCGCTGCCGTTGTTGTTTGTCGCCCACCGGCTGCCGGACTCCGGCGAGACGTCGTCCCCGGTGAGCATGCTGGGCGGTTATCGCAAGCTGTGGGCAGAGGTGAGCGCGGAATGGCGCCGCAACCGCAACCTGGTCTACTTCCTGGGGGCCAGCGCGCTGTTCCGGGACGGGCTGGCAGCGATCTTCGGCTTCGGCGCCGTGCTCGGGGTCAGCGTGTACGGCCTGTCTCAGGGCGACGTGGTGGTGTTCGGGGTGGCGGCGAGCGTGGTGGCCGCGCTGGGCGCGGTCATCGGCGGGTTCGTCGACCACCGGATCGGATCCAAACCGGTGATCGTGGGGTCGCTGGTCGCGCTCGTCGCCGTGTCGGTCACGTTGATGGCGGTGTCCGGTGCGCACGCCTTCTGGGCGTGCGGGCTGCTGTTGGCCGTGTTCGTCGGCCCGTCGCTCGCGTCGTCGCGCGCCCTGTTGTTGCAGTTGGCGAAGGACGGCGGGGAGGGCGTCGCGTTCGGCCTCTACACGATGACCGGGCGGGCCGTCGCGTTCGTGGCGCCGTGGCTGTTCTCCGTCTTCGTCGACGCGTTCGGCGCCGTGCGCGCCGGCATCGGCGGGATCTGCCTGGTGCTGGTCGCCGGACTGCTGGCGATGCTGGTGGTTCGGGTGCCGGCGCGCGCCGAGCAGCCCGCGCAGGCCTAGTGTCGGGAGGCGTCAAGTCGCCCAACGTGCTCTCACGGCGAGATTTCGACCGGTTTTCCGCCGTACGTGCACGTTCGGCGCGGTGGGCTACTCAGCCCTCCCGCGGTCGTCACGAACCCCGCGCGTCGCAGATCGTCAGTCCGGCCCCGGACCGCTGGCTCAGCTGAACCCCATCGACGGTCACCGAGCAGGTGACGTTGTGGCCGAAGTTGACGACCGTGACGTTTGCCGGGTGCAGCGCCGACTTCGACAGGCTCACCTCTTTGGTCCAGGGCAGCACGACGTTGAACTCGGTCTGCACGACGTCGCCGGTGCCGATGTAGACGACGCTGATGGCGCGGCCTTCCCCGGTGACGCTGTAGACCACGTCCTGCATCACCCCCGGGCCGGTGGTCTCGGTGGGCGGGCCCGAGGCGGTCGGTGGCGGCAGCGGCCGGAGCGTGCGCGACGGCGGCGACGTCCGCGTCGACGGGGTCGGCGTCGGGGTCTGCTCCTCGCTCGACCCGGGCATCGCGGGCAGCGGCGGGACGGCGGTCTGGTTCTTGATCGCGTCGTTGGCCAGGATCAGCGCGATCACCAGCGCGACGACCAGGAGCACCGCGGCCCCGGCGCCCAACCACAGCCAGCGCGGTGACCTCGGGCCGCCGGGCGGCGGCGGTGTCACGCCCTCGATTGGCGCTTCGCCCGACGGGGGCAGCTCCTGCTGCCAGTACGCCGGCAGCTGTTTGGTGTCGTTGATGTTGGACGCCCACTGCGGGCCGTATCCGCCGTACGTCGGCGCATAAGGTCCGGCCTGGTCAGCGTATGCGGGGTCGGCGGGCGGCGGATAGGGCAAACCATGCGGCCCGGCCGGTCCCGATCCCGGTAGAGGGGGACTAAACCGCTCGGTTCGACGTGGATCGTTCATGTCCACCTCATGGGTTGCAAGGGTACCTAAACCGGGCACCCCGGCGGGGACTCTCCTGAAGGGGCGCGACTCAGGGGCACTGATTGCCGGCTTGCAGCGCGGCAACCGTCATCGCCCGCATGACGGCACGTGATCGCGCCGCACCGGTGAGCTTGGCGCGCGAATCGTCGGGCGCCTTCATGCTGTGCGGCGTCGAGTTGAGCAAACCGAATATCGCGTGGGCCGTCAGCCGGGCGTCGGCTTCGGCCAGCTTGGGGTTGAGCTCGCGCAGCACACCCACCCAGACCTCGACGTATTGGCGCTGCGCCTTGCGCACCTGCTTCTCGGCCGACTCCGGCAGGTGCGCCAGGTCGCGGTCCTGGATGCGGATCAGGTCGGGTTCGCCCAGCGCGAAGTCGAGGTGGAAGTCGATCAGCTCGTTCAGAGCGGCGGCCGCGTCGGTGTTGCGGGCCCGCGCGTTCCGGGCACCGGCCAGCAGCCGGGTGCTGATCCCGACGAGCAACTCGACCAGCATCGACTCCTTGTTGGGGAAGTGCCGATAGATCGCCGGACCGCTCACCCCCGCGGCGGCGCCGATGTCTTCCAGGCGCACCGCGAGGAAACCGCGCTCGGCGAACAAGCGCTCGGCGGCCGACAGGAGTTGCAGGCGCCGGTCGGATTTCAAGCGGCTGCGGCGATTGGGGGCGTCGGGCTCCGGCGCGGACGTGGTCATGACCGCCCTCCGTCTCGCCCGTTCGGTTAATCGTCACTAACTTAGCACGGGTTGCTCGTGGTTTAGGTTGATAACCGAACCACCCGGAGGCGCCGTGGCAAACCTTTCGTACGAGCGGGGTCCGAGCGAGCCCCGGCTGCTCGAGACGACGATCGGGGCCAACCTGGCGGCCACGGCCGCGAAGCACGCGCAGCGCGACGCGCTCGTCGACGTCGTCGCGGGGCGACGCTGGAACTACGCCGAACTGCTGGTCGCCGTGCGGCGGCTGGCGACGGGGTTGGTGCGGGCCGGGATCGGGGTCGGGGATCGGGTCGGCATCTGGGCGCCCAACCGGTGGGAGTGGGTGCTCGTCCAGTACGCGACCGCGGAGATCGGCGCCATCCTGGTGACCCTCAACCCCGCCTACCGGGCGCGCGAATTGGAGTATGCGCTAGCGCAGTCCGGTGTCGCGATGGTGGTCGCGGCCCGGCGGTTCAGGGACGCGGACTACGCCGCCCTGCTGGACGAGGTGGCGCCGCGCTGCCCCGAGCTGGGCGACGTGGTGCTCCTGGACGGCGACCGCTGGGGGGAGCTGGCCGGCGCCGAGGCCGACCCGGTGGCGCTGGCACAGATCGCGGCGGCGCTGGATCACCGCGATCCGATCAACGTCCAATACACCTCGGGCACAACGGGATACCCGAAGGCGGCGACGCTGAGCCATCGCAACATCCTCAACAACGGCTACCTGGTGGGCGAGCTGCTCGGCTACACCGCACGGGATCGGATCTGTATCCCGGTGCCCTTCTATCACTGCTTCGGCATGGTGATGGGCAACCTGGCGGCCACCAGTCACGGCGCCTGCATGGTGATCCCGTCGCCCGGCTTCGATCCCGGCGCCACCCTGCGCGCGGTGCAGGCGGAACGGTGCACCAGCCTCTACGGCGTCCCTACGATGTTCATCGGCGAGCTCGCCCTGCCCGAATTCGACGACTACGACCTGAGCAGCCTGCGCACCGGCATCATGGCGGGCTCGCCGTGCCCGGTCGAGGTGATGCGCAAGGTGATCGAACGCATGCACATGCCGGGCGTCTCGATCTGTTACGGCATGACGGAAACCAGCCCGGTGTCGACCCAGACGCGCACCGACGATCCGGTGGAACGGCGCGTCGGCACCGTGGGCCGGGTGGGGCCGCATCTCGAGGTCAAGGTGGTGGACCCGGCGAGCGGCCGGACCGTGCCGCGCGGGGTGGCCGGAGAGCTCTGCACGCGGGGCTACTCGGTGATGGCCGGCTATTGGAACGACCCCGAGCGGACCGCCGAGGTCATCGATGCCGATGGCTGGATGCACACCGGCGATCTGGCCGTCATGGACGAGTGCGGATACGTCCAGATCACCGGCCGGATCAAGGATCTGATCGTCCGCGGTGGCGAAAACATCTCCCCGCGTGAGATCGAGGAGTTCTTGCACACCCATCCCGATATCGTCGACGCCCACGTGATTGGGGTGCCAGATCCGCGCTACGGCGAGGAGGTCATGGCGGTGGTGATGCTGCGCGGCGCGTCGCCGCCGCTGACCCTCGAGGACCTGCGGGAGTTCTGCGCCGGGCGGATCGCGCACTTCAAGATTCCGCGCTACCTGCGCATCGTCGACGAATTCCCGATGACGGTCACCGGCAAGGTCCGCAAGAGTGAGATGCGCGCCCAGGCGATCGAGTACCTGCGTGACCAGGGGTGAGCGCCGCCGGCCGCCCTGGACTCGGTGGTGTGGGCGATGGTATTCTCGGCCCAGTTAATGAAGATTAACTGAAATTGGAGGCTGCTGCGGCGATGGACAAGGTGGTGGCGACCGCCGCCGAAGCGGTCGCCGACATAACCGACGGGTCGTCTTTGGCGGTCGGGGGGTTCGGGTTTTGCGGCATCCCCGAGGCGCTGATCGCGGCGCTGGTCGACAGCGGCGTCCGCGACCTGGAAACGGTGTCCAACAATTGCGGCGGCTACGGTGTCGGGCTGGAAGCGTTGTTGCACCACAAGCGAATTCGCCGGGCCGTCGCGTCGTACGTCGGTGACAACAAGGAGTTCGCCCGCCAGTTCCTCGCCGGCGAACTCGAGGTGGAGCTCACCCCGCAGGGCACGCTGGCGGAGCGGCTGCGCGCCGGTGGCGCGGGGATCCCCGCGTTCTACACGCCCGCGGGGGTCGGCACGCCGGTCGCCGACGGCGGCCTGCCGTGGCGCTACGACGCCTCCGGTGCGGTGGCGGTGATGTCGCCCCCGAAAGAGACCCGCGAGTTCGACGGCGTGACCTACGTTCTCGAGCGCGCGATCCGCACCGACTTCGCGCTGGTGCACGCCTGGAAGGGTGACCGGCACGGCAACCTGGTCTACCGGGCGGCCGCCGCCAACTTCAATCCGGACTGCGCGACGGCCGGCAGGATCACCATCGCCGAGGTCGAGCACCTCGTCGAGCCCGGGGAGATCGACCCGGCCGCGGTGCACACCCCGGGCGTGTTCGTGCACCGGGTCGTGCACGTGCCCGATCCCGAAAAGCCGATCGAGAAGGTCACGGTGCGCCCGTGAGCTGGAGCAGGGAAGGTCTGGCCGCCCGGGTGGCCGCCGAATTCGAGGACGGCCAATACGTCAACCTCGGCATCGGCATGCCCACCCTGATCCCCAACCACATCCCCGACGGCGTCACCGTCGTCGTCCACTCCGAGAACGGGATACTCGGCGTCGGGCCGTATCCGCGGGCCGAGGACGTCGACGCGGACCTGATCAACGCGGGCAAGGAGACGGTCACGACGATGCCGGGCGCGGCGTTCTTCGGCTCCTCGGCCTCGTTCGGGATCATCCGCGGCGGGCACCTCGACGTCGCGGTGCTTGGGGCGATGCAGGTTTCGGCCACCGGCGACCTGGCCAACTGGATGATCCCCGGCAAGATGGTCAAGGGCATGGGCGGCGCGATGGACCTGGTGCACGGCGCCCGTAAGGTGATCGTGATGATGGAGCACACCGCGCGGGACGGCACCCCGAAAGTTGTTGAGCGGTGCACCCTTCCGCTGACCGGCGTGGGCTGCGTCGACCGCATCATCACCGACCTCGCCGTCATCGACGTGTGCGACGACGGCCTGCACCTCGTCGAGACGGCCCCCGAGGTCTCCGTCGACGAGGTGCTGGCCAAAACCGAACCGCCCCTTGCGCTGACCGGGAGGCACGCATGAGCACCGCCGTCAGAACCGCGCCGTCGTTCGCCGATGAGCACCGAATGCTGGTTGCCGAATTGAACGCCAAGCTGGCGGCCGCGGCATTGGGCGGCAACGAGCGCGCGCGGGAACGCCACGTCAGCCGCGGCAAGCTGCTGCCCCGCGAGCGGGTGGATCGCCTGCTCGACCCGGGCAGCCCGTTTCTGGAGCTGTCCCCGCTGGCCGCCAACGGCATGTACGACGACGAGTCCCCGGGGGCCGGGATCATCACCGGAATCGGTCGGGTGTCGGGGCGCGAGTGTGTGATCGTCGCCAACGACGCGACCGTCAAGGGCGGCACCTACTACCCGATGACGGTCAAGAAGCATCTGCGCGCGCAGGAGGTGGCGCTGCAGAATCGGCTGCCGTGCATCTACCTGGTGGACTCCGGCGGCGCCTTTTTGCCGCGCCAGGACGAGGTCTTCCCCGACCGCGAGCATTTCGGTCGGATCTTCTATAACCAGGCGACCATGAGCGCCAAGGAAATCCCGCAGGTGGCCGCCGTTCTGGGCTCGTGCACGGCCGGCGGCGCCTACGTGCCGGCGATGAGCGACGAGGCCGTGATCGTCCGCGAGCAGGGCACCATCTTCCTTGGGGGCCCGCCGCTGGTCAAAGCCGCAACCGGCGAGATCGTCTCGGCCGAGGAACTCGGCGGCGGCGACCTGCATTCGCGGGTTTCCGGCGTCACCGACCACCTCGCCGACGACGACGAGGACGCGCTGCGCATCGTGCGCTCGATCGCGGCCACCTTCGGTCCGCGTGACGCCGACCAGTGGGAGGTGCAGCCCTCGATCGAGCCCAAGCATGCGCAGTCCGAGCTCTACGACGTCGTGCCGCCGGACCCGCGCGTCCCCTACGACGTGCACGAGGTCATCGTGCGGCTGGTCGACGGCAGCGAATTCAGCGAATTCAAGGCCAACTACGGCAAGACGCTGGTGACCGTCTTCGCGCACATCCACGGCCATCCCGTCGGCATCGTCGCCAACAACGGCGTGCTGTTCAGCGAATCCGCCTTGAAGGGCGCGCATTTCATCGAGCTGTGCGACAAGCGCAAGATCCCGCTGCTGTTTTTGCAGAACATCGCCGGGTTCATGGTCGGCCGCGATTACGAGGCGGGCGGCATCGCCAAGCACGGCGCCAAGATGGTCACGGCGGTGGCCTGCGCGCGGGTGCCCAAGCTGACCGTCGTGATCGGCGGGTCCTATGGCGCGGGCAACTATTCGATGTGCGGGCGGGCGTATTCGCCGCGCTTCCTGTGGATGTGGCCCAACGCCCGCATCTCGGTGATGGGCGGCGAGCAGGCCGCGTCGGTGCTCGCGACCGTGCGCGGCGAGCAGCTGACCGCGGCGGGCACACCGTGGTCGGCCGAGGACGAGGAGGCGTTCAAGGCGCCCATCCGCCAGCAGTATGAGGACCAGGGCAACCCCTACTATTCCACGGCGCGGCTCTGGGACGACGGCATCATCGACCCGGCGGATACCAGAACGGTTCTGGGCCTGGCCCTTTCGGCGTGCGCCCACGCGCCGCTGGACCCGGTCTCCTACGGCGTATTCCGGATGTGAGGCGATGTTCGACACCGTATTAGTGGCCAACCGGGGTGAGATCGCCGTGCGCGTGATCCGCACCCTGCGCCGCCTCGGCATCCGATCGGTCGCGGTGTACAGCGACCCCGACGCCTCCGCGCGTCACGTCTTCGAGGCCGACACGGCCGTGCGCCTGGGCCCCGCCGCGGCGCGCGAGAGCTACCTCGATATCGACAAGGTCATCGACGCCGCGACGCGCACCGGCGCCCAGGCAATCCACCCGGGCTATGGGTTCCTTTCGGAGAACGCGCATTTCGCCGCGGCCTGCGAGCGCGCCGGCGTGGTATTCCTGGGCCCGCCGGCGCGAGCGATCGAGGTGATGGGCGACAAGATCACGGCCAAGAACGCCGTCGCCGCCTTCGATGTGCCGGTGGTGCCGGGCGTGGCCAAGCCCGGGCTGACCGACGATGAACTCGTCGCGGCGGCCGAAGAGGTCGGCTACCCGGTGTTGATCAAGCCGTCGGCCGGCGGCGGCGGCAAGGGCATGCACCTGGTGGACGATCCGGCGCGGCTGCGCGAGGCGCTGGTCAGCGCCCGACGCGAGGCCGGCTCGTCGTTCGGTGACGACACGCTGTTTTTGGAGCGGTTTGTCTTGCGGCCCCGGCACATCGAGGTGCAGGTGCTCGCCGACACCCACGGCAACGTGGTCCACCTGGGCGAGCGCGAGTGCAGCCTGCAGCGCCGCCACCAGAAGGTCATCGAGGAGGCGCCCTCGCCGCTGCTCGACGCCGAGACGCGTGCAAGGATCGGCGCCGCCGCCTGCAATACTGCCCGCAGCGTCGACTACGTCGGTGCCGGCACGGTGGAATTCATCGTCTCCGCGGACCGACCCGACGAGTTCTTCTTCATGGAGATGAACACCCGGCTGCAGGTGGAACATCCGGTCACCGAGGCGGTCACCGGCCTGGACCTGGTCGAGTGGCAGCTGCGCGTGGCCGCCGGTGAAAAGCTCGGATTCGCCCAGGACGACATCGAATTGCGCGGCCACGCGATCGAGGCCCGCGTCTACGCCGAAGACCCGGCGCGAGGGTTCCTGCCCACCGGCGGCCGGGTGCTGCAGGTGTTCGAACCGTCGGGTGACGGCGTGCGGGTGGACTCGTCGCTGCTGCCCGGCACGCTGGTCGGCAGCGACTATGACCCGATGCTGAGCAAGGTGATCGCCCGCGGGGGCGATCGCGACGAGGCGCTCGCCAAACTCGATCGGGCCCTGGCGCACACGATGATCCTCGGCGTGCAAACCAATCTCGAATTCCTGCGGTTCCTGCTCGCTGACGAGCGGGTGCGCGCCGGCGACCTGGACACCGCGTTGCTGGACGAGCGACTGGCGGACTTCGCACCGGCCCCGGCGCCCGACGACGTGCTCGCCGCCGGCGGCCTCTACCGCCAGTGGGCTCTGGACCGCCGCGCCCGAGGCAACCCCTGGGCGGCGCCGACGGGATGGCGGGTCGGCGGCGGCGCCGCACCGGTGCGCACCGACATGCAGACCCCGCTGCGCAGCGAGACGGTGTCGGTGTGGGGGCCCCCCGACGCGGCCAGGGTGCAGGTCGGCGACGGCGAAATCCGCCCCGCCAGTGCGGAAGTCGACGGCGCGCGGATGAGCGTGACGCTGGACGGGCTGCGGCGCGAATACCGGTGGGCCGAGGCCGACCGGCACCTGTGGATCGCCGACGAGCGCGGAGCCTGGCACCTGCGCGAGGCCGAGGAGCACAAGATCCACCGCGCCACCGGGGCGCGCCAAGCCGAGATCGTCAGCCCGATGCCCGGCAACGTGATCGCCGTGCAGGCCGAATCCGGCGCCGAGGTCGCCGAGGGCGACGTGGTGGTGGTCGTCGAGGCGATGAAGATGGAACATTCGCTGGCCGCACCGGTTTCGGGGCGGGTGGAGGTGCTGGTCTCCGTCGGCGATCAGGTGACGGTGGACCAAGTGCTGGCCCGGCTGAGTGAAGAGAGCAAGGACGAGACATGACGACATCCATTACCGCGGGGACGCTGCCCAAGGAATACGAGGACCTTCGCGACACGGTGGCCGACTTCGCGCGCACCGTCGTCGCGCCGGTGTCGGCCAAACACGATGAGGAGCACAGCTTCCCGTACGAGGTCGTCGCCAAGATGGGCGAGATGGGCTTGTTCGGGCTGCCCTTCCCTGAGGAGTACGGCGGGATGGGCGGCGACTACTTCGCGCTGGCGCTGGCGCTCGAGGAGCTCGGCAAGGTCGACCAGTCGGTGGCGATCACGCTGGAGGCCGGCGTCGGCCTGGGCGCGATGCCGATCTACCGGTTCGGCACCGAGGAGCAGAAGCGGAAATGGCTGCCAGACCTCACCGCCGGCCGGGCGCTGGCCGGGTTCGGGCTCACCGAACCGGGCGCCGGCTCCGACGCGGGCGCCACCCGCACCACCGCCCGCCTCGACGACGGCGAATGGGTGATCAACGGCACCAAGCAATTCATCACCAACTCCGGCACCGACATCACCTCACTGGTCACCGTCACCGCGGTCACGGGAAGCCTCGCCGGGGACAAGAAGGAGATCTCGACGATCATCGTGCCCAGCGGCACACCGGGTTTCACCGTCGAACCGGTCTACAACAAGGTGGGCTGGAACGCGTCGGACACCCACCCGCTGACCTTCGCCGACGCCCGCGTCCCCGAGGAGAACCTGCTGGGCGCCCGCGGGACCGGCTACGCCAACTTCCTGTCCATCCTGGACGAGGGCCGCATCGCGATCGCCGCGCTGGCGACGGGGGCCGCGCAGGGCTGCGTCGACGAAAGCGTCAAGTACGCCAAGGAACGCCAGTCGTTCGGCCAGCCGATCGGCTCGTATCAGGCGATCAGCTTCAAGATCGCCCGGATGGAGGCCCGCGCGCACGTGGCCCGCACGGCATACTACGAGGCCGCCGCGAAGATGTTGGCGGGCAAGCCCTTCAAGAAGGAGGCGGCGATCGCGAAGATGGTCTCCTCCGAGGCCGCCATGGACAACGCCCGCGACGCCACCCAGATCCACGGCGGCTACGGCTTCATGAACGAATATCCGGTGGCGCGCCACTACCGCGACAGCAAGATCCTGGAGATCGGGGAGGGGACCACCGAGGTGCAACTGATGCTCATCGCGCGATCGCTGGGGCTGTCGTGAGCGAACCGGACGGCAAGTCGGTTATCCAGCGGGGCTTGTGGTTTGAGGAGTTCGAGGTCGGCACGACCTACCTGCACCGGCCCGGCCGCACCGTCACCGAGGCCGACAACGTGTTGTTCACCACGCTGACGATGAACACCCAGTCGCTGCACCTCGACGCGGCATGGGCCGCCGAGCAGCCCGGCTTTCGGGGCGAGCGGCTGGTGAACTCGATGTTCACCCTCTCCACGCTGGTGGGATTGTCGGTGGCGCAGCTTACGCTCGGCACCATCGTCGCCAACCTCGGCTTCTCCGAGGTGTCGTTCCCCAAGCCCGTCTTCCACGGCGACACCCTGTACGCCGAGACCGTGTGCACCGACAAGCGTGAGTCGAAGAGCCGGCCGGGCGAAGGCATCGTCACCCTCGAGCACACCGGTCGCAACCAACACGGCGACGTGGTGGCGCGCGCGGTCCGGACCACGCTGGTGCAGAAGCGGCCAGACACCGAGGAGTCCTGATGGACCTGCGCGCCGCCGGACCCGGCTGGCTGTTCTGCCCGGCCGACCGCCCCGAGCGTTTCGCCAAGGCCGCCGCGGCCGCCGACGTGGTGATCCTCGACCTCGAGGACGGCGTGGCCGAGGCGGACAAGCCGGCCGCGCGCAAGGCGCTGCGGGAGACCCCGCTGGATCCCGAGCGCACCGTGGTGCGGGTCAACGGGGCGGACACCGACGAGTACTCTCGCGACCTGGACGCCCTGGCCGGCACCGCCTACACGACGGTGATGCTCTCCAAGACCGAATCGGCCGCGCAGGTGAGCGCGCTGGCGCCGCGCGACGTCGTCGCGCTGATCGAGACCCCGCGCGGCGCGGTGTTCGTCGCCGAGATCGCCGCGGCCGAGGGCACCGCCGCCCTGATGTGGGGCGCCGAGGACCTGGTGGCGACGCTCGGCGGCAGCTCCAGCCGGCTGGCCGACGGCACCTATCGCGACGTCGCCCGGCACGTCCGGTCGGCGACCCTGCTCGCGGCGTCGGCGTTCGACCGCATCGCGCTCGACGCGGTGCATTTGGACATCCGGGACATCGAGGGCCTGCGGGCCGAGGCCGATGACGCCGTCGCCGTGGGGTTCGACGCGACCGTCTGCATCCATCCCAGCCAGGTCGCGGTCGTGCGCGAGGCCTACCGCCCCACCGAGGAAAAGCTGGACTGGGCACGCAGGGTGTTGGCGGCGGCGCGGTCCGAACGCGGGGTGTTCGCCTTCGAAGGACAGATGGTCGATTCGCCGGTGCTCAAGCACGCCGCGATGTTGCTGCGGCGGGCGGGGGAGTCCGCGTCCGGCTAGGGCGCGACACGTTTCCGCCACGGCCGTGATCAACGCGGCGTCTTGGTATTTGAGCGCATAATGGGGGTTAGCTGGCGATCGCCAAGGAGGCGGTATGGCGGATGTGTCTCAGACGCCGATGACCGTCGACCTCGATCCGGTGCAACTGATCGCCGCCGACGGCACCCCGACGTCCGAAAGTCGTTACGCCCGGGGCCTTCCGCCGGAGACCCTGTGCTGGCTCTACGAGATGATGGTGGTCACGCGCGAGCTGGACACCGAGTTCGTCAACCTGAAGCGCCAGGGGCAATTGGCGCTGTTCGCCTCCTGCCGCGGCCAGGAAGCCGCGCAGGTCGGGGCCGCCGCCTGCCTGCGCAAGACGGACTGGCTGTTTCCTCAATACCGCGAGCTCGGCGCGTATCTGGTGCGCGGCATCCCGCCCGGCCACGTCGGGGCGGCGTGGCGCGGGACGTGGCACGGCGGACTGGATTTCACCAAGAAATGCTGTGCCCCGATGTCGATTCCGATCGGCACCCAGACCTTGCACGCCGTCGGCGCGGCGATGGCCGCGCAGCGCCTGGGCGAGGATTCGGTGACGGTGGCGTTCCTCGGCGACGGTGCCACCAGCGAGGGCGACGTGCACGAGGCGCTGAACTTCGCGGCCGTGTTCGTCGCGCCCTGTGTGTTCTATGTGCAGAACAACCAGTGGGCGATTTCGGTGCCGGTGTCCAAACAGACCGCCGCACCCTCCCTCGCGCACAAGGCGATTGGCTATGGGATGCCCGGGATAAGGGTGGACGGCAACGACGTCCTGGCGTGCTACGCGGTGATGGCCGAGGCCGCCGCCCGCGCCCGCGCCGGTGGTGGCCCGACGTTGGTCGAGGCGGTCACCTACCGGCTCGGCCCGCACACCACTTCCGATGATCCCAGCCGTTACCGCACGCAGGACGAAGTGGATCGGTGGGCTGCGCTGGACCCGATCCCGCGTTACCGTGCCTACTTGCGGGGCCAGGGGCTGTGGTCGGAACGGCTGGAGGAGCGGGTCGCCGCGCGGGCGAAGCGGATGCGGGCCGAATTGCGCGACGCCGTGTTCGACGCGCCCGACTTCGACGTCGACGAGGTGTTCACCGCCGTGTACGCCGAGATCACGCCCGGCTTGCAGGCGCAGCGCCAGCAGCTGCGGGCCGAGTTGGGGCGGCTCGAATGACCCAGCTCGAAGACCGTCCCGCCGTGCCGGCCCGCGACGCGCTTGTCGCGCAGCCGTTGACCATGGTGCAGGCGCTCAACCGCGCGCTGCACGACGCGATGGCCGCCGACGATCGGGTCCTGGTGTTCGGCGAGGACGTCTCGGTCGAGGGCGGGGTGTTCCGGGTCACCGAGGGCCTGGCCGAAAAGTTCGGTGAGGCACGCTGTTTCGACACGCCGCTGGCCGAATCCGCCATCATCGGCATCGCGGTCGGCCTGGCGCTGCGCGGGTTCGTGCCGGTGCCCGAGATTCAGTTCGACGGATTCTCCTACCCGGCGTTCGATCAGGTGGTCAGCCATCTGGCGAAGTACCGCACCCGCACCCGGGGCGAGATCAACATGCCGGTCACCGTCCGGATCCCGTCTTTCGGGGGAATCGGTGCGGCCGAGCATCATTCGGACTCCACCGAGTCCTATTGGGCGCACACCGCCGGTTTGAAGGTGGTGGTGCCGTCCAGCCCGGCCGATGCCTACTGGCTGCTGCGCCACTCCATCGCCTGCCCCGACCCGGTGATGTACCTGGAACCGAAGCGGCGCTACCAGGGGCGCGGCGAGGTTGACACCGTTCGGCCCGAACCGCCCATCGGGCAGGCCATGGTGCGCCGGCCCGGCCGCGACGTCACCGTCGTGACGTACGGCAGCCTGGTGAACACCGCCGTCGCCGCTGCGGAAGAGGCGCAACGCCAACGCGATTGGAGCCTGGAGGTCATCGACCTGCGGTCGCTGGTCCCGCTGGACTTCGACACCGTGGCCGCCTCGATTCATCGGACCGGCCGCTGCGTGGTGTTGCACGAGGGACCGCGCAGCCTCGGCTACGGGGCCGGCCTGGCCGCGCGCATCCAGGAGGAGATGTTCTACGAGCTGGAGGCGCCGGTATTGCGCGCCTGCGGTTTTGACACGCCCTACCCGCCGGCGCGGTTGGAGGGATTGTGGTTGCCGGGGCCCGACCGGCTGCTGGACTGCGTCGAGCGCGCGCTGAGCCTGCCATGAGTGCCGACGACCGGGTGGCGTCGTTCCGGGTTCCCGACCTTGGCGAGGGACTCGAGGAGGTGACGGTGTCGTGCTGGTATGTCGAGGTCGGCGCCGACGTCGAGCTCAACCAGGTGTTGTGTTCGGTGGAGACCGCCAAGGCCGAGGTGGAGATCCCGAGCCCGTATGCCGGGCGGATCGTCGAAACCAACGGCGCCGAAGGCGATGTGCTCAAGGTCGGTGCGGTGCTGGTCCGCATTGACACCGCGCCCGGCCAGGCCGCGGTGCCCACGCTGGTCGGCTACGGCGCCGACGCGGGCATCGACGCCAGCCGGCGGACCGGGCGCCCGCTCGCCGCGCCGCCGGTGCGCAAGCTGGCCAAGGAGCTCGCGGTCGATCTCGCTTCGCTGCGGCGCGACAGCGATGAGGTCATCACCCGTGCGGACGTGTTGGCGGCCGCGCACGGCACGGCGGATGAGATTCGGCCGGTCCGCGGCGTGCACGCCAGGATGGCGGAGAAGATGGCGCTGTCCCATCGGCAGATCCCGGCCGCGAAAGCCGGCGTCGACGTGGATTGCACCGCGCTGCTGCGATTGAGCGACCGTTCCGCGGATCCCGACATCACGCCGTTCGTGCTCACGCTGCGGCTGCTCGTTATCGCCCTGGGACACAACGCGATTCTGAACTCGACGTGGGTCGACTCGCCCGAAGGCCCTCAGGTGCACGTCCATCGGGGCGTGCATCTGGGGTTCGGTGCGGCCACCGAGCGTGGGCTGCTGGTGCCGGTGATCGCCGACGCGCAGCAACTGACCACGCGCGAGTTGGCCTGCCGGACGGCGGAATTGATCAAAGGCGCGCGCCAGGGCACCCTGACGCCCGCCGAACTGACGGGCTCCACCTTCACCGTGTCGAACTTCGGGGCGCTCGGCGTGGACGACGGCGTGCCGGTGATCAACCACCCCGAAGCCGCCATCCTGGGCATGGGCGCGATCAGGCCGCGGCCCGTGGTCGTCGGCGGCGAGGTTGCCGTGCGCTCGACGATGGCGCTGACATGCGTGTTCGACCACCGCGTCGCGGACGGCGCACAGGTGGCGCGGTTCGTCTGCGAGCTGAGGGATCTGATCGAGTCGCCCGAGACCGCCCTGCTGGACCTGTAGGCGTCAGGAGATGAAGCCTGTTTGATCCGGATCTGGTCGGTTTCGGTGTCCCGGCGGGTGGCCGCGGGCCGGCACGATGTAAGTGTTCCGTCGGCGCAATTTTGATTGTTGAAAGTGTCCAGTACCCATTGACCATGTTGGTGCGCCCCAGGTCCGCCTCCCCGCGATTTGGCGCCGGTTCGCGGTGGCATTAGTGCAGCTCAGCGAGGGCGGTCGGGTCGTTGCTGTCGCGCCGGAGGCGGCGACGGGGGAGAATCGTTTCTTCGTGTTGATCTGCGCCACTGCGGCGCAGCGCTAAGGCCTAGGGGCGGGGAGGCGCCATGAAGACACCAGCAGCGGCGGCGATCGCGATTGGCATCACATTTGCGGCAACGCCGCTCGCCCAGGCCGACGACCCGTGGATCGCAATGGCGATATCGGACTCCACAGGCCAGATCCAGGTCAGCGGAGGAACCAGCCAAGCCGACGCAGAAAAAAATGTGATGTCGGCGTGCCGCAAGACAATCAGCGACTGTCGCCTGTTGGCCAGCGGGCAAGGCGGTTGCGTCGCCATCGCCATGCCTCCCGCGCACACCAGATACTTCGGCGGTTGGGGTCCCACGCGTGGCGACGCGGAGGCGGCCGCAGTCGCCAACTCCGCCGGAGGAACGGTCCTGAAAGACCACACCCACTGCGCGGGTGACCCCGTGAGCTAGCGGCCGGCGCGGTGCTCGCCGAGACTTAACCGACGGCGACCCGAGTCGGCGTGTCGTGTGCGTGGTGGCGGTGTCGCGCTCAGTCCGGGTCTAACGACGTCGCGCCGCGGCCAATCTGCTTGCGAATTCCGGTGATTGGATGGAGTACGCCTGCGGGCCGAGCTCCGCGCGCATGGCGAGGTCGTGTTGTTCGGTGTCCACCGACCCCGGGTTGATCGTGGCCCGCATCGTCGCCTTGGTCGCCAGCACCACCTCGCGGGGAGCGGCCGCGGGACCGGCGGCAAGCTCGAGCGCCGCGGCGACGGGGTCGTCGGCGACGCTGAGCGCTAACCCGTGCCCCACGGCCGATTCGGCGTCGAAGCGCATCCCGAACAGCAGGGCCGCGCGCGCGACCTGGGGACCCACCGCGCGTTGCAGCATCCATGTCGCGCCCCCGCCGGGATGAAGCCCCAGCTTTTGGAAACGGGCGTCGAACAACGCGCCGGGCCCAGCGATGCGCACGTCCGCCGCCAGCGCCAGGTTGAGACCCGCGCCGACGGCCGCCCCGTTGACCGCGGCGATCGTGGGCAGCCGGCAATTGCCGACGGCCATGAAGCCGTCGTAGATGCGCCGCAGCCCCGTCTCCGCCGCGCCGCTACCGGCGGCGCCCAGGGCGCTGAGGTCGGCGCCGGCGCAAAACGCCTTGCCCGCGCCGGTGACCACGACGGCGTGCACCTGGGGGTCGGATTCCGCCCGTTCCACGGCCTCGCGCAGCCGCGCAGACATCTCGTCGGTGAACGCGTTGCGCCGATCCGGGTCGTTGACGGTGATGAGCGCGACGCGAGCGTCGACGCGGTACAGGACGGGGTCGGACTCGCTCATCGGGGTAACGGTACTTGGCGCGCTCACCGGCCCAAACGCCCGCCAAGGATCCATTGAGAATCCCTCAAGCCTTCCTGCCGAAGCTCAGTTCACGAGCAGATCGATGCGGCAACTGACGGGAGGAGCACCTATGCGCACCACGGCGGAGAAGAAAGCGAACAGGAAACTCGGATTCCTCCGGTTGGCGATGGTCTCATCGGCCACCGCAATCATCATCGCGATCGGTATGGCAGTCGCTTACTTCAACCTTCCGGCCGCGGGCCACCCGTGCTCCGTGCGGAACGCCACCGCCCGCGACGCCGCCGGGCGCACGATGTGGTGCAACCCGACGGCGGAGGGGAGCCACGACGCGGTCTGGCAGTACGCGCCAGGCGCGTAGTTAATTTAGTGGCGGGTCGCCACCATCAGACCTAGTCGGTGAAGTCGATCCGCACCGACACCGGGGTCGTTTCCAGCGCCTTGACCATCCTGGCCGCGAGTCGTCCGAACTTGCGGGCGCGCGCGACGACGTCGTCGTCCGGCCTGAATGTCGCGACCCCGGCGCGCCACTGATTGCCCTGTCGCATACGGACTTTCGGGTTGTCGGTGATGTTTCTGCCCCAGCCCGAGCGGGTGCCGTGCTGGCAGATCACCCACGCGCCGCCGTCGTCGAATTGGGCCGACACCGGGACCCGGCGTGCCTGGCCGGTCTTGCGGCCGATGGTTTCCAGCTCGGTGGCCATGGTGGTGCGCACCCCGAGTGCGCTCAACCCCTTCACGGTCGGGTTGAGCAGATAGCGCCCGATCGCGCGTTCCCTGCGGAACTTTCGCAGCGTCTTTTGCTCGTTGGTGCTCCTCATGGCCTCAGGCTAGTAGACCGATTGGTATAGTTCAACCCTGAATTGCGACGAAAGGCGGCGAATATGTCGGCACGGGATGCCCTCATCGCCAGTGTGACGGGATTGGTGCGACGGCGGGGTGTCGCCGGAACCGGCCTCAACGCGCTGCTGGAGGACAGCGGAGTCGCCCGCCGGACCGTCTACCTGAACTTTCCCGGCGGCAAAGCGGAACTCATCGCCGAAGCCACCCGCCTGGCGGGAGAGGAGCTGACCGCGGTGATCCGGTCAGCGGACGACGAGGGCGACCCCGCCCAGGCGGTCCAGGTCTTCATCGATGAATGGAAAGCCCAGCTGAGTGGGACGCAGATGCAAGCGGGATGCCCGATCGTCGCGGCGATCCTCGGTCGAACTGACGCGCCGGCGGCCGCCCGGGCGGCCCGTGCGGCCGTTGAACAGTGGCAGACGATCCTCGCCGACCGGCTGGTCAGGTCGGGTGCCGACGGTGACAGCGCCCGCTCGTTGGCGACATTGACCGTCGCCGGCATCGAAGGCGCCGTCCTCCTCGCGCTCGCGACCCAGTCGACCGACCCACTTGATGATGTCGGGCGTCACCTGATCGAGGTCATCAAGCTCCACCTGCCAGGCAGATAACCGTTGTCCTGCAACATCTTTGATGTCGAGTGAGCGCCTCCTATTCACGCAACGCCACGTTGCGAAAACGGCCATATTCGGCACCATGTCACGACGGCGCGGGGCCCGCCGACGGCGGCTTGTTCTCGGCTGCGCCGGTTTCGCCGACGCCCTGCCGGTTCATGGGTATCGTCAAGCGCTGTGATTGAGTCTTCGATCCCCGCTGTGCTGCGCGAGCGGGCCCTGCTGCGGCCCGATGAGACGGCGTTCACCTACGTCGACTACGAGCAGGACCCGGCGGGGGTCGCGGAAAGTCTGACGTGGTCACAGCTGTATCGGCGCACGCTGAACGTCGCACGGGCGCTGAAAGCTTGCGGCTCAAACGGCGACCGCGCCGTGATATTGGCGCCGCAAGGACTCGAGTACCTTCTCGGCTTCCTGGGCGCGCTGCAGGCCGGTCAGATCGCGGTCCCGCTGCCGCTGCCGCTGCGCGGCGCGGGCGACGAGCGGGTCAGCTCGGTCCTGCTGGACGCGTCGCCGTCGTCCATCCTGACGACCTCCCCCGTCGCGGGCGACATCGCCGAGTACATCCAGTCGAAGCCCGGCGAGCGCGCGCCATCCCTCGTCGAGGTCGATCTGCTCGACCTTGACTCCGAGCCGGGATCGGTCACCGAGGCCGAGAACCTGCCGAGCGTCGCCCATTTGCAATACACCTCCGGCTCCACCCGCACGCCGGCCGGAGTCGTGGTTTCGCACAAGAACATTCAGGTCAACTGCCAACAGATCATGTCCTCCTACTACGAGGACGGGATCGCCCCGCCGGACACCACGGTGGTGTCGTGGCTGCCGTTCTTCCACGACATGGGCCTGGTCCTGAGCATTTGTTTCCCCATCATGGCGGGATTTCGCACCGTGCTCACCAGCCCGCCGGCGTTCCTGCAGCGACCGGCGCGCTGGATGCAGCTGCTGGCGAGCAACCCGCACGCGTTTTCGGCAGGGCCGAACATCGCTTTCGAATTGGCGGCGCGGAAAACATCGGACGACGACCTGGCCGGGCTTGACCTCGGCGGTGTGCGCAACATCCTCAACGGCGCCGAACGCGTCAACCCCCCGACGCTGCGGCGCTTCGCCGAGCGGTTCGCCCGCTTCAACCTTCGCCCCGAGGCGTTGCGGCCCTCGTACGGGCTAGCCGAAGCCACGCTCTTGGTGGCCACACTGGAAACCGGTCTGCCGCCGGCGACCGTTTTCTTCGAATCCGAGAAATTGACCGCCGGTGACGCGGTGCGATGCGCCAGCGGAGAAGGCATACCGCTGGTCAGTTACGGCATGCCGAAGACGCAGCAGGTCCGCATCGTCGACCCTGAGACCAGCATCGAGTGTCCGCCGGGAACGGTCGGTGAGATCTGGGTGCACGGCGACAACGTCTGTTCCGGCTACTGGCAGAAACCGCAAGAGACCGAACGCACCTTCGGCGCAACGCTTGTCAATCCGTCGGCCGGGACGCCCGAAGCGCCGTGGCTGAGAACCGGAGACCTCGGCTTCTTCTCCGACGACGAAATGTTCATCGTCGGCCGCATCAAGGACCTCCTGATCGTCTACGGGCGCAACCACGCCCCCGACGACATCGAGGCGACGATCCAGGAAATCACCGCGGGCCGCGTCGTGGCGATCGCGGTTCCCGACGACGACGGCGTCGAAAAGCTGGTCACCATCGTCGAATTCAAGGCCGGCGGTGATCCGGAAGAGGCCGCGCACCGGCTGGGCGCCGTCAGGCGCCAGATCACCGCGGCGATATCGAGGGCGCATGAGCTAAGCGTCGCGGATCTCGTTCTGGTGCCGCCTCATTCGATTCCGCTCACCACCAGCGGCAAGGTCAGGCGGCGGGATTCCCTGCAGCGCTACTTGCGCAACGAGTTCACCCGCTGGGACGAGCCGGCCCGCCGGCCGGAACCGCGCGTGGCCGAGGACGCCGGCGCGGGCGCCGAGCCCGACTCGGATTGGTCGCAACGCCTCGGCACGCTGCGCCAGCAGCAACATGACCTGCTGGTCGGCGTGGTGTGCACGCAGGTGGCAACGGTATTGGGCAATTCCAGCCCCCAGGACATCAATCCCGAGTGGTCGTTCCAGGACCTGGGGTTCGACTCGGTGAAAGCGACCGAGTTGCTGGACCGGCTCAAGACCGAAACAAAGCTGGAGTTGCCGCCCACGCTGGCGTTCGACTATCCCACCCCGGACGAGCTGGCCGCGCACCTGGGCCGGCTGCTGAGCGGGCCGGTCGCGGCGGCTCCGCAGGCGGGGGCGCGGGCGGAGACGGACGAGCCGATTGCGGTGGTGGGCATGGCGTGTCGGTTCCCCGGTGGGGTGGATTCCCCGGCGGCGCTGTGGGATCTGGTGGCCGGTGGGGTGGATGCGCTGGGAGAGTTCCCGGCCGATCGGGGCTGGAACCTGGCGGAGTTGTTCGATCCCGACCCCGATGCGGTGGGCAAGACCTACACCCGCGCGGGGGGGTTCTTGGCGGAGGCGGCCGAGTTTGATGCGGAGTTTTTTGGCATCTCGGCGCGCGAGGCCCAAACCATGGACCCGCAGCAGCGGCTGCTGCTGGAGGTGTGCTGGGAAGCGTTGGAAACCGCCCGCATTGACCCGGCCGGTTTGGCGCGCTCGCAGACCGGGGTGTTCGTCGGGGCATGGTCACAGTCCTACGGCGCGGGCGGTTCCGACGGAGTGGAGGGCTACGCGCTGACCGGCCTGTCCACCAGCGTCGCTTCCGGGCGCGTCGCCTACGCACTGGGGTTGCAAGGCCCCGCCATCACCATCGACACCGCCTGCTCGTCGTCGTTGGTGGCCACGCATTTGGCGTGTCAGTCCCTGCGCAACGGCGAGTCGGCTCTCGCCCTCGCCGGTGGTGCCACGGTGATGACGACACCCTCGGTGTTCACCGAGTTCGCCCGCCAGCGCGGGCTGGCCGCCGACGGGCGGTGTAAAGCCTTCTCCGCCAACGCCGATGGCACCGGCTGGGGTGAGGGGGCCGCGGTGCTGGTGCTGGAGCGGCTCAGCGACGCTGAGCGCAACCACCACCCGGTGCTGGCGGTCATCGCCGGCTCGGCGATCAACCAGGACGGCGCCTCCAACGGGCTGACCGCCCCCAACGGGCCCGCCCAACAACGGGTCATCACCCAGGCGGCGGCCAACGCCGGCATCGGGCTCGATGAGGTCGACGTCGTGGAGGCCCATGGCACCGGCACCACGCTGGGCGATCCGATCGAGGCGGGCGCCTTGATCGCCACCTACGGCACCGCGCGCGACGCGCAGCACCCGTTGTGGCTGGGCTCGATCAAATCCAACATCGGTCACACCCAGGCCGCCGCCGGGGTTGCCGGAATGATCAAGATGATCGAGGCCCTCAATCACGACACCCTGCCCCCGACGCTCAACGTCGATCACCCCAGCCCGCACGTCGACTGGTCGGCCGGCACGGTGCGCCTGCTCACCGAGCCGGTGCCATGGCCGCACGCCGATCACCCGCGCACCGCGGCGGTGTCCTCGTTCGGGATCAGCGGTACCAACGCGCACGTCATCCTCCAACAAGCCCCGCCGATCGAACCGGCCGAACAGACCGACGACGGTGTGCACTTCGGGTTGGGGATGTGGCCGGTCTCGGCGCGCACCCCCGCGGCGTTGAGCGCGCAGGCCGCTCGGCTGCGCCAGCACCTGGCCTCTCGTCCTGACCTGGATCTGACCGACGTGGCCTACAGCCTGGGCGCCACCCGCACCCACCACTCCCACCGGGCGGTCATCACCGCCGCGGCAGATAGCGCCAACCCGCGCGACGACCTGCTGGAGGCGCTGGATGCCCTGCGTAGCGGCCAGCCGCACCCGCAGCTGACCCAGCATCATTACCTCGCCCACCTGCGCGGCAAGACCGTGTTCGTGTTGCCCGGTCAGGGCGCCCAGTACCCGGGCATGGGGCGTGAGCTTTATGAGAACCACCGCGTGTTCGCCGCCACCGTGGACGCCTGTGACGAGGCGTTGCGCCCGTTTGCCGACTGGTCGGTGCGGGATGTGCTGCTGCAGGACCCGTCGGCGCCGGCGCTGGACCGAGTCGACGTGGTGCAGCCCGTGTTGTTCACCATGATGGTCTCGCTGGCCGAGGTGCTGGCCGGCTACGGCATCGTTCCCGACGCGGTGATCGGTCACTCCCAGGGCGAGATCGCGGCCGCGTATATCGCCGGGGTGCTGCCGTTGCCCGAGGCGGTCAAGGTGGTGGCGCTGCGCAGCCAGGCGCTCAGCGACCTGCGCGGCAGCGGCGGCATGGCCTCGGTGCTGCTGGACGCCGAACACCTGCAGCCACGCCTGCAACCCTGGGGCGAGGCGCTGAGCATCGCGGCGATCAACGGCCCCTCGCACACCATCATCAGCGGCGACCCCACCGCGCTGCAGGAGTTCACCGCCGCCGGTGAGCGCGACGGCCTGCACATCCGCCACATCGCCGTCGACTACGCCTCGCACTCCGCTCAAGTGGAACCGGCACGTGAGCGCCTGCTGGCCGGTCTGGCCGGCCTGACTCCAGTACCGGCGCGCATCCCGCTGTATTCCACCGTGGGACAAGCACTTTCGGCCGATCCGCTGGACACCACCACGATGGGCGCCGACTACTGGTATCGGAACCTGCGCGAGCCGGTCGCCTTCCACGGCCGGGTAGTCGAGCGCCTGGGCGTCGGCGAGTGCACGTTTGTGGAGCTGTCCCCGCACCCGGTGCTGGCCCCGGCGATCACCGACACCCTGGCGCAGGCCGCCGGGCGCACCCAGTCGTCGGTGGTCATCACGCTGCACCGCGATCGCCCCGATCGGGACAGCCTGGCCACCGCGCTGGCCCAGCTGCACAACCACGGCCACAGCCCCTCCTGGTCGGCGCTATACCCCCACGCGCACGCGGTCGCCCTGCCCACCTACCCCTTCGAGCACCGCCGCTACTGGCTGGCCCCCGCCCCGACCGGCGACGCCACCGGGCTCGGCCTGGACCGCGCCGAACACCCCCTGTTGGGCGCCGTCGTCGGGCTGGCCGACCAAGACCAGATCATGGTCAGCGGGCGGCTGTCGACCGCCGCACAGGGCTGGCTGGCCGGCCATCAGGTCAACGACACCGTGCTGTTCCCGGCGACCGGGTTCGTCGAGGTGCTCCTGCGCGCCGGTGAGCTGGCGGGCTGCCCGACGATCGACGAGCTGGTCCTGCATACCGCGCTGACGCTGTCGGAGCAGGCCCCGGCCGACCTGCAGATCCTGGTGCAACCGCTCGACGAGCAGGGGCGGCGCCCATTCACCGTGCACTCGCGCACCGGCGGTCAGCTTGCCGACGCGTGGACCCTGCACGCCAGTGGTGCGCTCAGCGCCGATCAGCCCACCGCCGGCGCCCCGGCCACGCCGTCGTCGGGGGTGGAGGCGCTCGACCAGGACGATTTCTACGACGGGCTGGCCCAGCGGGGCTACCGCTACGGCGGTCCGTTCCGGTCGGTGCGGGGCATCGGCACCGACCCGGCCCGGCCCGACGTCGTCTACGCCGAGGTGGCGTTGCCCGCCGGGACCGATGTCGCCGGCTACGGCATCCACCCCGCCCTTCTCGACGCCGCCCTGCACCCGTTGGCCGCCGTGTTGGACCGCACCGACGGGGCGGACCCGGCGTCGCTGCGGGTGCCGTACGCGTTCACCGGGGTCACCCTGCATGCCACCGCCGCCAGCCAGCTGCACGTGCAGCTGACCCGCACCGGCGAGGACACGTTCGAGCTGCGCGCCACCGACCCCACCGGCGCGCCGGTGATCACCATCGGCGCGTTGACGTTGCGGGCGGTCTCCGACCAGATCGGCCGGCCTTCGATGGCCGGGCTGTCCGACAGCCTGTTCGAGCTGACCTGGCCGCCGGCGCCGGAGCTGGCCGGTCCCTCGGGGGGCCAACCACCGGTGTGGGTGGATAAGGACCTTGCCTCGGTGACCGCGCCCCCGGAGGTGGTGATCTGGCCGCTGCCGCACGCCGACGAGTCCGATCCGCTGCGGCGCGCCCACACCCTGACCCGCGACGTGTTGGCTCAGTTGCAGGGTTGGCTGGCCCGGACCGATGCCGCCCACGCCCACCTGGTGGTCGTCACCCGAAGTGCGGTCGGCGTGAGCGCTTTTGACCGCGTTCCGGATCCGGCGCACGCGGCGGCCTGGGCGCTGATTCACACCGCGCAGAACGAGCATCCCGAGCGCATCACGTTGCTCGACATCGATGGCTCGGCGGCCAGCGAGGAGAAGCTGGCGGTGATCGCGGCGGCGCGACCGGCCGGTGAGGCGCAGCTGGCCCTGCGCCACGGTGGCGTGCACATTGCGCGGCTGGCCCGCACCTCGCTCCTGGCGGCGCCGGATGGGCCCGATTGGCAGTTGGGGACCACCCGCAAGGGTGATTTGGCCAACTTGGCGCTGGTGGCCGTGGAGGCGCCAGAGGCGTTGGGGCCGGGGCAGAT
>LQPB01000008.1 GCA_002102225.1 Mycobacterium interjectum | reverse complement strand
GGCGGGCCGCCACGATGGTGCCCGGCTCGTCGGCGTTGGCGAACACCAGGGTGAAGTGGCCCTCGAGCCGGCGCAGCACCGCCAGCACCGAGGCCACGAAGTCACCCGCGGTCTCGCCGTGGCGGTAGGCCTGGGCCACCAGGTGCACCGCCACCTCGGTGTCGGTGTCGCTGGCGAACTCCACGCCGGCCGCCTCCAACTCGTGGCGCAGCGCCGGGAAGTTCTCGATGATCCCGTTGTGGACGACGGCGATCTTGCCGGCGGCGTCGCGGTGCGGGTGCGCGTTGCGGTCGGTGGGACGGCCGTGGGTGGCCCAGCGGGTGTGGCCGAGGCCGGTGGTGCCCGCCTTGGACGCCGGGGCCATCTCGGCCACCGCCTCTTCCAGGTTGGCCAGCCGGCCGGCGCGACGCCGGACGGTGAGTTTGCCCTGGCCGTCGACCAGAGCGAGCCCCGATGAGTCGTAGCCGCGGTACTCCATCCGGCGCAGCGCGTCCATGACGACCTCGCAGGCCGGGCGGTGCCCGACGTAGCCGACAATCCCGCACATCCTGAACAGGGTAGTGCAGCGATCGGGCCTGGCCCGCCAGCACGGGCCCGACCTGCGGATACACCGCGCCCACGACGCCAAGAATTCGTTGAGGATCCCTCCAGCGGCGGGCGGGACGCTGTGGTCAGCGAAACCGGCAGGGGAAGGACCGCAGCGATGCATTCACACCGTAGTCACACACGGTCGCCGTTTATTTCACCCGATGTATTCGTGACGTTCCCATTGCCGTCCGCCATTCAGCAACCCTCCCGCTTACACTGCGAAATGTCGGGTAACAGCTGGCAACAACCCGCGGCCAGCGGAGAGAATAACGGGGGTGACGCTCGGCCTCTACCGGCGGATCTCCCTGTAGTACAAGGGTTTTACGCGACCGTGCGGCGCCGAAAATCCGGCCGGTAATCCTTCGATCGAATTTTCAATACCGGCCAGCGCCAATAGTTCAACTATTCGTAAACCTCACGCAAATGACCATCTAGCAAACGTTAATAACGGAATTCCGGGAGTCGGTGAACGACCCGTAAAGATCTTCAGGAGGGAATCATGACCGCTGTTCTGTTCGACGAAGTGGTGACCGCCGCCGCCGCGCCGCGGCCGACCGTGGCGCCCGCGCCGAAGCGGGCCCCTCGCCAGCCGGTCGCCGGGGGCGACCCGATGGTGGACGCGGCCTCGCGTTTGCTGAGCATCCCGCTGCGCCACCTGTACGCGGCGCTGTGGCGGGTGGGTGTCATCGAGGTCACGGCCTAGCGGGGCCATGCGCTAACGTCGACGGGTGGCTCGGATCCGGAAGCTCGTCGCAGCCCTCAGCCGCCGTGGCCCGCACCGCGTTTTGCGCGGTGACCTGGCCTTCGCCGGTTCGCCGGGCGTGGTGTACACGCCCGAGGCGGGGCTCAATCTGCCGGGCGTGGCGTTCGGCCACGACTGGCTCGCCGGCGCCGCCCGCTACGCGGGCCTGCTCGAGCACCTGGCGTCGTGGGGCATCGTGGCCGGGGCGCCCGATACCCAGCGGGGCCTGGCGCCTTCGGTGCTGAACCTGGCCTTCGACCTCGGCACCACCCTCGACATCGTCGCCGGGGTGCGGCTGGGGCCCGGCAACATCAGCGTGCATCCCGCCAAGCTCGGGGTGGTGGGCCACGGTTTCGGCGGCTCGGCGGCCGTGTTCGCCGCGGCTGGCATGCCCGACAAGCCCGCGGCCGTGGCGGCGCTCTTCCCGTCGGTCACCACTCCCCCGGCCGAGCAGCCCGCCGCGACGCTGAAGGTCCCCGGGTTGATCCTGACCTCGCCGGGGGACCCGAAATCGCTGAACTCCAACGCCCTGGCGCTGGACGCCGCGTGGGAGGCCGCGACGCTGCGCGTCGTGCACAAGGCCGAGCCCGGCGGGCTGGTCGAGGGCCGCCGACTGTCCCAGGTGGTCGGGCTGGCCGGTCCCGACCGGCGCACGCAGCGCTCGGTCCGGGCGCTGCTGACCGGCTATCTGCTCTACGCGCTGGGCGGGGACAAGACCTACCGCGCCTTCGCCGATCCGGACGCGAAGCTGCCGCGGACCGATCCGGTCGATCCCGGGGCCGAGCCGATCGCCCTCGAAGAAAAGGTCGTCGCGCTGCTCAAGTAGGCGCGCGCGGTGAGCGCCTCGGCTCCCGGCACTGGTCATTGTGGATCGTCCCGATGCCGATCGGCTCGGCCGCCCGCCTGGACACCGCAGATGGGCCCAGTGGTATCTGTCATGGATGCGAATCGGGATCGCTCTGGACTACTCGGGTGGGTTTCACGAAGGCGTCGACCGCATCGTGGAACTCGAAAAGGCCGGTATCGACGTCGCGGTGGTCGCCGAGGCGTATTCCTTCGACGCCGTCAGCCAGCTCGGGTATCTGGCCGCCAAGACCAGCACCGTCGAGCTGGCGTCGGGGGTGTTTCCCATCTACATCCGCACGCCGTCGCTGCTGGCGATGACCGCCGCCGGCCTGGATTTCGTGTCCGGCGGGCGATTTCGGCTCGGGATCGGCACGTCGGGGCCCCAGGTGATGGAGGGATTCCACGGCGTCGAGTTCGACGCCCCGCTGGGCCGCACCCGCGAGATCGTGGAGATCTGCCGGCAGGTGTGGCGTCGCGAACGGGTGCAGTACGCCGGCAAGCACTACCAGATCCCGCTGCCCGCCGACCGCGGAACGGGCCTGGGCAAGGCGCTGCACCTGATCAATCACCCTGTGCGCGAACGCATTCCGATCTCCATCGCTGCGCTGGGCCCCAAGAACGTCGAACTCACCGCCGAGATCGCCGAGGGCTGGCAGCCCGTCTTCTACCTTCCGGAGAAGGCCCACCTGGTGTGGGGCGAGGCGCTGGCCGCCGGGGCCGCCAAACGGGACCCGGCGCTGGGCCCCCTCGATGTCATGGTGCACGCATCGCTGGCCATCGGCGACAACGTCGAAGAGCGACTGGCCTGGGTCAAGCCGCAGCTGGCCCTCTATTTGGGCGGCATGGGAGCCAAGGGCCGCAACTTCTATCACAGCCTGGCCACCCGCTACGGGTTCGGCGAGGTCGCCGACCGGATTCAGGAGCTTTACCTGTCGGGCCGCAAGGGCGAGGCCATCGCCCTGGTGCCCGACGAACTGGTGCGCGGGATGTCGCTCGTCGGCCCCCGCGGCTACGTCGCCGAGCGCCTGGCCGCCTTCGCCGAGGCCGGCGTGACCACGCTGTTGGTGAGCCCGCTGGCCGCCGAC
>LQPB01000007.1 GCA_002102225.1 Mycobacterium interjectum | reverse complement strand
GTTGAGGGGGCCGGCGGCGCCGGGGTCGGCGTCACCGGCGACGTCGCGGCCGTGGTGCCCGGTCCGCCGGGCGGCGGGCCCGCGGCCGGTGTGGTGGTCGGCGTGCTCGACGGCGAGACCGTCGTCGTCTGCAGCGCGGGGCATCCGTAGCGGGAGGCCAGCAGCGTCGCCAGGTTTCCCCCGGCCTGATGCCAGCCGACGATCGCGTCCACCTGATTGTTGGTCAGCGCGTCGCGGTACAGCGTCACCGGGTCCAGCGCCAGCACCGTCGCGTCGATGCCGACGTTGCGCAACTGGTCGGCGGCCGTGTTGGCCACCGCGACCGAGGTCGGGTCATTCGCCGCCACCCCGATGGCCAGCGACAGCGGCTGGCCGTCCTTGCTGATCCGGCCGCGAATGACCTCCGGCGGCCCGGTGCTCGCCGGGGTGGGCGACGGCGACGCCGACGGGTTGGTCTCGATCTGATAGCCGGACGCCGACAGCAGCGCCAGCGCCGCCGGGGTGGTCATGGCGGGCGGCGCCGTCGGCTCGTAGCCGGGGTCGCTCGGCGAGCGGATCTGGGCCTGGTCCAGCGTGACGGTGTTGTCGCTGCCCGCACCCACGGCCGCCAGCAGGTCGACGTCGAGCAGGCCCAGGATCGCCTTGCGGACCTGCGCATCGGCCAGCTTCGACTCGCCGGCGCGCAGCGTGAGCTGCATGACCCGGGGCGTCACGATCCGGGCGGTCCGCACATCCGGGATTGCCGAGAGCTGGGCAAAGGCCGCCGATCCGCCGTGTACCTGGGCCACCTGCGTGTCGCCGTTGCGCACCGAATCGGCCAGCGCGGCCGGCGCGCCGGCACGGCGGAAGAGGATCAGCGCGGGTTTGGCGGGCGGGCCCCAGTAGCGGTCGTTGCGGGCGATCAGGATCTCGTCGCGCTGCGGGTCGATGCTCTCCACCCGGAACTGGCCGCCGGTGACGGGCAGCGTGCGGGCCAGCCCGGCGAGGAAACCGCCCGGCACGTCCTTGATGATGTGCGCCGGCAGGATGTTGCTGAACAGTTCCTTCCAGGCCGGATACGGCTGCGCGAAGGTGACCACGGCCTGCTTGCCGCCCTCGAGCGACTGCACGCCGGTGATCAGGTCGTATCCGGCCGGGTCGACCACACCGGGCTGGCTGACCATCTGCCGCCACAGGTACCAGAAGTCGTCGGCGGCGATCGGGGCGTTGTCGGTCCACTGGGCCTCGGGCCGGATCTTGTAGGTGACCGTGAACGGGTTTTGGTTGGTCACCTCGGCGGAGACCAACAGGGTGGGGTCCATCTCCCAGCGCGAGCCCGTCGGGGTGTTGGGGTCGGGCACCGGCCGAAACGCGCTGGGCAGCACCAGCGCGCTGATCGCCGCGTTCACCGGCGACAGGTCTGAAAGCAGATGGGGGTTGAACCCGGCGCCGATCGAGTCGATGCCCATGATGATCTGCGTCGGCCGCTGCGGCGGCGGCGCCGAATTATGGGGTGTGTCGGTGCTCTGCGGCGCCGGCGGCGGGTTGACCGTGCACGCGGCCAGCACCAGCCCGAACAGCGAGACGACCGCGCCGACCGTCAGGAAAAGGCGGCGGGCTGGTCTCGGCACGCCCATCAGGGTATCGAGCAGGCGCCCAGCGGCCCGCCGGACCACGCGCCGCTAACCCCGGGCCTTGGCCCGCGCGCGGCTGCGAGCCCGGGTCGTGGCGTCCAGCTCCACCTTGCGCACCCGCACGATCTCGGGGGTCACCTCGACGCACTCGTCTTGCGCGCAGAACTCCATGGCCTGTTCCAGGTCGAGCTCGAGCGGCTTGGCCAGCGTCTCGATGACGTCCGCGGTCGACGACCGCATGTTGGTCAGCTTCTTCTCGCGGGTCACGTTGACGTCGAGATCCTCTGCGCGCGGGTTGATTCCGACGACCATGCCCTCGTAGGTGTCCTGCCCGGGCTCGACGAAGAACTGGCCCCGGTCGGCGAGCTGGATGAGCGCGAACGGCGTGATGGTGCCCGACCGGTCGGATACCAGCGAGCCGGTGTGGCGGGCCCGGATCTCCCCCGCCCACGGGCGATAGCCGTCGAACACGGCGTTGGCGATGCCGGTGCCGCGGGTGAGGGTGAGGAAGTCAGTGCGGAAGCCGATCAGGCCGCGGCTGGGCACGATGAAGTCCATCCGGACCCAGCCCGCCGCGTGGTTGGTCATCTCCTCCATGCGGCCCTTGCGGCCGGCCATCAACTGGGTGATCGCGCCGACGAACTCCTCGGGGCAGTCGATCGTCATCGCCTCGAACGGTTCGTGCAGCTGACCGTCGATGGTCTTGGTGACCACCTGGGGCTTGCCCACCGTCAACTCGAAGCCCTCCCGGCGCATCTGCTCGACCAACACGGCCAGGGCGAGCTCGCCGCGGCCCTGCACCTCCCAGGCGTCGGGCCGGCCGATGTCGACCACCCGGATCGACACGTTGCCGACCAGCTCGGTGTCCAGCCGGTTGCGGACCATCCGCGCGGTCAGCTTGTGACCGGAGACCTTGCCGGCCAGCGGCGAGGTGTTCGTGCCGATGGTCACCGAGATCGCCGGCTCGTCGACGGTGATGCGCGGCAGCGCGTGCGCGTGGTCGGGGTCGGCCAGGGTGTCGCCGATCATGATCTCCGGCAGGCCGGCCACGGCCACGATGTCGCCGGCGATCGCCTCGTCGGTGGGGCTGCGCTCGACGCCCTCGGTGGCGAGCAACTCGGTGATCTTGGCGCTGGTGATGACCGGCACCCCGTCGACCTCGCGCATCCAGGCGACCTGCTGGCCCTTGCGCAGCTTGCCGTTGTAGATGCGGATCAGGGCGAGGCGCCCGAGGAAGGCCGACGCGTCGAGGTTGGTCACCAACGCCTGCAGCGGCGCCTCCGGGTCCCCCGACGGTGGCGGGATGTGCTCCATCAGCACGTCGAAGAGCGGGTCGAGGTTGTCGCCCGCCGGCGCCTCGCCATCGGCCGGTGCTTCGGTGCTCGCGATGCCCGCGCGGCCCGACGCGTACAGCGTCGGCAGGCCGAGGGCATGCTCGGCGGCCTTGGCCGCCTCGTCGTCCAGGTCGGACGCGACGTCGAGCAGCAGGTCGTGGCTGGCTTCGACGACTTCGGCGATGCGGGCGTCGGGCCGGTCGGTCTTGTTGACCACGAGGATGACGGGAAGGTGCGCGGTCAGCGCCTTGCGCAGCACGAACCGCGTCTGCGGCAAGGGGCCCTCGGACGCGTCGACCAGCAGCAGCACCCCGTCCACCATGGACAGCCCGCGCTCCACCTCGCCGCCGAAGTCGGCGTGGCCGGGGGTGTCGATGACGTTGATCACGGTGACGGTGCCGTCGGGGTTGTGGCGGTGCACGGCGGTGTTCTTGGCCAGGATGGTGATGCCCTTTTCCTTCTCCAGGTCACCGCTGTCCATGATGCGTTCCTGGGTGTCGTCGCCGCGGTGGTGCAGCGCCCCGGACTGCCGCAGCATCGCGTCGACCAGGGTGGTTTTCCCGTGGTCGACGTGGGCGACGATGGCGACGTTGCGGAATGGCACGTCGGTGATTCTGGCAGCGGGCGCCTCAGATAGCGAACTGGCCGACGCGCGCCCGCTGACACATGGATGGGCGGCGCCGAGCGTGCGGTGGCGGCGCCGAGCGTGCGGTGGCGGTGCGCCGGGTCGGCGTGTCGTCACCTTGGGTGCACACCCAAAGCCCAGGTTGCACACCAAATCGTCGGGCGGCCCTACCAGCCGCGGCGGCGCGGCGCCGACCCGATCAGCTCGTGTGTGTCGGCCACGTCGCGGCTGCGGTAGACGATGTAGGGCCGGAAGAGGTAGGCGATCGGGGCGCTGAACGCGTGCACCAGCCGGGTGAACGGCCACAGGGCGAACAGCGCCAGCGCGATCACCACGTGTATCTGGTAGTAGAACGCCGCGTGCGCCATCAGGTCCCCGCGCGGATCCAGCAGCCAGATCGACCGGAACCACACGGACACCTTCTGGCGGTAGTCGTGCAGCTCGCCGAAGTGCGTAGCGCCGGCCAAGGTGCAGCACAGCCCCGCCACCAATGCGCATACGAGCACCAAATACATCAGCTTGTCGTTGCGGGTGGTGGCCAGGAAGACCGCGCCGTGGGTGCGCCGCCGGTAGATCAACAGCCCGATGCCGATCAGCGTGGCGAAACCGGCGGGCACGCCGAGCAGCAGCGCCTGCAGGTGATAGATGTGATCGCTCATCCCGACCGCGCGGGTCCACGATTCCGGGACGAACAGGCCCATGACGTGGCCCATGATCACCGCCAGGCTGCCGAAATGGAAGAGCGGGCTGCCGATCGACAACAACTTCGACTCGTAGATCTGCGACGAACGGGTGGTCCAGCCGAACTTGTCGTAGCGGTAGCGCCACCAGGTGCCGACGGCGGCGGCCGCCAGCACGACGTAAGGCACGTCGTCCCAGAAGATTTCGATCAACTTCATGTGTACCAAGTCAGACTCCCGTGGTGCGCTTCGGCGGGACTGTCAAGGTAAACGGTTGCAGCCCAACGGCTTCCGTGGGAGGTCCGGCCTGAGCCAGTCGCTGCGCCCGGCGCGCCTCCTGGTCGGTGGCGCCGGGCAGCGTCTCGCAGACCGCGGCGATGGTGTGCTGGTAAGGCGACTTGGCGTCCGCCAGGGCGTCCCGCAACACGTCGATCGGGACGCGGTGCTCGGTCAGCAGGCGGCGCCCGACGTCCGGGTCGACGGTGGCGGCGAATTCGAGGACGACGGGCAGGTAATCCGGCGCCTCGGCGCGGGGCGGTTCGACGCCCGCGTCGCGGTAGGCGGTGGCGAAGGCCAACATCGCGCGCCCGCGGTTGCGGGTGTCCCCGGCCGTCCAATAGGTCAGATACATGGTGTTGCGCCGGCGCATGTCGAAGGTCTCCACGTAGCCCGTCGCGGCGGCCATCGGCTCGAGGGCGCGCAGGGCCGAGGCAGTCCGGCCAAGCAGCGACGCCGCCGGTCCGCCGAGGTGGTCCAAGAATTCGTCGACGGTGTCGAGCCGCTCGGCCAGGTGGGAGTCCGGGTAGGCGAGCAGCAGCGACGCCGCCTGCCATACCAGCCGGTCCCGCATCGTCCGGTTGCCCGAGCGTTCCCGGACCTGGCCCAGCAGCCTCATCGCTGCACCGGCTCGGACTCGGGGAACAGGCCCGCCGGCGCGCCGTTGCCGTCCCAGTTGAGCAGGTTGACCCGCGAGCGGCGATCGGCGGGCTCACCGTCTTCGGAGCGCTGGCGGTGTTTGAGGGCGTGGAACGTCTCCACCGCCACCGGCACCGGGGCCCCGCTGCCCTCGCCGAACGGACCGGACTCGTACATGCCCGGACCGCCCTCCCCCGACAACGAGCAGCCCATCTCCTCCAGATCCCGGGCCTGCGGGCTGAAGGCGGTCGGAATGACGTACCGCTCTTCGTATTTGGCGATCGCGAGCAGCCGGTACATGTCGTAGATCTCTTCTTCGGTCATGCCGACGGCGTGCGGTATGTGGGGCTGAGTCTCCCGGCCGAGGTTGATGTCGCGCATGTAGGAACGCATCGCGGCCAGCCGGCGCAACACGCCCTCGACCACGCGTGTGTCGCCGGCGGTGAACAGTTCGGCCAGGTATTGCATCGGGATGCGCAGCGCGTCCAGCGCGCCGAACAGGTTGCCCAGCTCCTCGCCATCGTGCCCGTCGCGGCTGACGGCATCCACCACCGGCGACAGCGGCGGGATGTACCAGACCATCGGCATGGTCCGGTACTCCGGGTGCAACGGCAGCGCCACCCGGAACTTGTTGATCAGCGCGTACACCGGGGAGCGCTGCGCGGCCTCGATCCACTCGTCGGCGATGCCCTCGGCGCGCGCGGCGGCGATGACCTCGGGATCGCTGGGGTCCAACAGGATCCGGCGCTGCGCCTCGTAGAGGTCTTTGTCGTCTTCCACCGACGCGGCCTCGAGCACCCGGTCGGCGTCGTAGAGCACCAGCCCGAGGTAGCGCAGCCGTCCGACGCACGTCTCCGAGCAGATGGTCGGCAGGCCGACCTCGATGCGCGGGTAGCACAGCGTGCACTTCTCGGCCTTACCGGTCTTGTGGTTGAAATAGACCTTCTTGTAAGGACATCCGGACACGCACATCCGCCAGCCGCGGCAGCGGTCCTGATCGACGAGCACGATCCCATCCTCGCTGCGCTTGTACATCGCACCCGACGGGCAGGACGCCACGCACGACGGGTTGAGGCAGTGCTCGCAGATGCGGGGCAGGTAGAACATGAAGGTCTCTTCGAGCTTGAGGGTGACCTCGTCGCTGACCTTCTTCAGAATCGGGTCCCCCGAGAGGATTTCGGGCGAGCCGGCCAGGTTGTCGTCCCAGTTGGGACCCCACGACACCTTCATCGGCTCGCCGGTGATCATGCTCCTCGGGGCGGCCGTGGGGAAGGTGTCTCCCGCCGGGGCGGTCGTCAGGTTCTCGTAGTCGTAGGTCCACGGCTCGTAGTACTCGTCGATGGTGGGCAGCTTGGGGTTGGCGAAGATCCGCAGCAGCTTGCTGATGCGACCGCCGTCGCGCAACCGCAGCCGGCCCTTCTTGTCCCGGATCCAGCCGCCGCGCCAGCGGTCCTGGTCCTCGTAGGTGCGCGGATAGCCTTGCCCCGGGCGGGTTTCAACGTTGTTGAACCACACGTACTCGGTGCCGCCGCGGTTGGTCCAGGCCTGCTTGCAGGTGACCGAGCAGGTGTGGCAGCCAATGCACTTGTCGAGGTTCATCACCATCGCCAGTTGCGCCATGACTTTCATCTAGTACGTCACCTCCTGGCTGCGGCGCCGCACCACCGTCACCTCGTCGCGCTGATTTCCGGTCGGGCCCAGGTAGTTGAACGCGAACGAATGCTGGGCGTAGCCACCGGCGAGGTGGCTGGGCTTGATGCGCACCCGGGTCAGCGCGTTGTGGTTGCCGCCGCGCTTGTTGTTGGCCTCGGTGCGCGGGGTGTCGACGGTGCGCTCCTGGACGTGGTAGACGTAGACCACGCCGTCGGGCATCCGGTGGCTGACGATCGCCCGGCACACGTAGATTCCGTTGACGTTTACCGCCTCGACCCAATCGTTGTCGCGCACTCCGATTTTCGCCGCGTCGCCCGGGCTCATCCACATCGTCGGGCCGCCGCGGGACAGCGACAACATGTACAGGTTGTCCTGGTAGGTGGAGTGGAACGACCACTTCGAGTGCGGGGTCAGATAACGCACGGTAAGGCCGACGCCGCCCGCACCGTCCGGGGTGGGGCCCAGCTCCGGCTGGCCGAACAGGCGGGTCATGTCCAGCGGCGGGCGAAAGACGGGAAGGTGCTCGCCGAGCTCCTCCACCCAGTCGTGCGCCAGGTAGAAGTGCATCCGCCCGGTGAGCGTGTGGAACGGCTTGAGGTTCTCGATGTTGATCGTGAACGGCGCGTAGCGGCGTCCGCCGGTCTCGCTGCCCGACCATTCCGGGCTGGTGATCACCGGGACCGGGCGAGCCTGGGTGTCGGCGTAGGTGATGCGGCGCTCCTCGCTGCCCTCGGCCAGGTGCGCCAGCCGCTGACCCGTGCGCTTCTCCAGCTCCCGGAACCCTTCGACGGCCAGCCGGCCATTGGTCGTCCCCGAGAGCAGCAGCAGCACGTCGGCCATCCGATTGGCCGTCGTGATGGCCGGGCGGCCCGCCGCCACACCGGAATTCATCACGCCGAACCGGGCGGCCAATTCCTCGACCTCCCGGAAGGGATGGACCGTGACGCCCTTGGTGGTGACCCCGAACTGGTCGACGAGCGGGCCAAGGGTGAGCCACTTGTCATAGATGGCGGCGTAATCGCGTTCCACCACGGTGACTTTGGCCATCGTGCGCCCCGGCACCGGCGTGGTGCCGCCCCGCAGCCAGTCCCGCTCCGTGCCGTCGGGATAGGCCATCGCGTCGGGGGTGTCGTGCTGCAGCGCGGTGAGCACCACGTCACTGCGGGTGCCCAGATGGTCCTTGGCCATCGCGCTGAACGCGCGGGCGATGGCACCGAAAGCGTCGAAGTCCGAGCGGGTTTCCCAGGGCGGGTCGGTGGCGGCGCTGAACGCGTGCACGTAGGGGTGCATGTCGGTGCTGGACAGGTCCGCCTTCTCGTACCAGGTCGCGGCCGGCAGCACCACATCGGAAACCAACGTCGTCGAGGTCATCCGGAAATCGATCGACATCATCAGATCGAGCTTGCCCTCGGGGATCTCGCCGTCACACGTCACGTCGACGGGGCGCACCCCGTCCTCCGCCGGCTGCGCCTGCGCGTTCGAATCGGTCCCCAGCAGATGACGCAGGAAATACTCGCCGCCCTTGCCCGACGAGCCGATCAGGTTGGCCCGCCAAACGGTAAGCACCCGCGGCCAATTGACGGGGTTGTCGGGATCGGTCACGGCGAGCTTGAGCGTGCGCCGGCCGAGCTGCTCGGCGACGTACTCGGCGGCGTCGCGGCCTGAGGCGCGCGCCTCGTCGGCGACTTCGAGGCTGGACCGGTCGAACTGCGGGTAGAACGGGCTCCAGCCCATCGCCACCGACGAGGCCAGCAGGTCGATCGTGTGCTTGCCCGCAAACCTGCCGCGGCCCACCGGGCTGGCGAGCTTGTCGGCGCCGTACCCGTCGTAGCGCCATTGATCGGTGTGCGCGTACCAGTACGAGGCCCCGGGCACCTGCCGCGGCGGGCGGGACCAGTCGGTGGCCATCGCCATGGTCTGAAAGCCGGTGAGCGGACGGACTTTTTCCTGGCCGACGTAGTGCGCCCATCCGCCGCCGTTGCGGCCCATCGATCCGGTCAGCATCAACAGCGCCAGCACGGCACGGTAGATCGCGTCGCTATGGAACCAGTGGCAGATCCCGCCACCCATGATGATCATCGAGCGCCCGCCGGATTCCTCTGCGCTGCGGGCGAATTCCTTGGCCACGCGGATCGCCTGCCCGGCCGACACGCCGGTGATGGGCTCCTGCCAGGCCGGGGTGTTCTGGTGGGTCGGGTCGTCGTAGCCGGTGGGCCAGTCGCCGGGCAGCCCGGGGCGCGCCACCCCGTACTGGGCGAGGAGGAGGTCGAATACGGTGCACACCAAATGTTTACCGACGCGGCGCACCGGCACCCCGCGCGCCAGCGTGCCGCCCTCGCCGTTCACGGTGTCGAAACTGGGCAGGTGGACCAGCGCGGTGTCGTCGGTCCCGAGGACACTCAGCGCCGGCGTCAGGTCGCCGAGGTCGAGGTTCCACTTCCCGACTCCGTCCTCGCCGTAACGGAACCCCAGCGAGCCCTGAGGCACCACAACGGAATTCGTGGCCTCGTCAAACACCGCCGGCTTGAGCGCGGCATTCTCGACCGCCTCGCCGATGTCCGCGGCCGTGAGATTTTTTCCGGGCACCAGCATGTCGCCGCGTTGTTCGAGCTTGATCAAAAACGGCAGGTCGGTGTAGCGGCGCGCGAAGTCGATGAAGAACGGAACCTGGTTGTGCACATAGCATTCCGACAGGATCACGTGGCCCATCGCCATCGCCAGCGCCCCGTCGGTGCCGGCGGCGCACGGCATCCATTCGTCGGCGAACTTGGTGTTGTCGGCGTAGTCGGGGCTGACGGTCACCACCTTGGTGCCGCGGTAGCGGGCCTCGGCCATCCAATGCGCGTCGGGGGTTCGGGTGATCGGGACGTTGGAACCCCACATCATCAAATACGCTGCGTCCCACCAGTCCCCGGACTCGGGCACATCGGTCTGGTCGCCGAACACCTGCGGCGATGCCACCGGAAGATCGGCATACCAGTCGTAGAACGACGTCATGGCGCCGCCGATCAACTCGTAGAACCGTGAGCCGGCGGTGTAGGACACCATTGACATCGCCGGGATCGGCGAGAAGCCGGCGACCCGGTCGGGGCCGTAGGTCTTGATGGTGTGCACGTGGGCCGCCGCGATCAGTTCGGTGGCCTCGGCCCAACTGACCCGCACCAGCCCGCCCTTGCCGCGCGCCCGCTGGTAGCGGCGACGGCGCTCCGGGTCGGCCTGAATGTCGGCCCAGGCCAGCACGGGGTCCCCCAGCCGCGCCTTGGCCTCCCGAAACATCTCGACCAGCACACCGCGGGCGTAGGGGTAACGCACCCGGGTCGGCGAGTAGCTGTACCAGGAGAACGACGCACCCCGCGGGCAACCGCGCGGCTCGTATTCGGGCCGGTCCGGGCCCACCGACGGATAGTCGGTCTGCTGGGTTTCCCAGGTGATGATCCCGTCCTTGACGTAGATCTTCCATGAGCACGATCCGGTGCAGTTCACCCCGTGCGTGGACCGGACCACCTTGTCGTGGCTCCACCTATCGCGGTAGAAGACGTCGCCTTCGCGGCCACCCCGCCTGGTGACGGTGCGCAAATCGGGGGAGAACTCGCCCGGCGTGAAGAATCGCCCACTGCGTTCCAGTAGCTCCTCGAGCGGTCCACCAACGTGAGGTGTCACGGTCAAGAAAAGCCTCCTAGTAGATCCACGTCGAAACCCGCCGTCGGGTTCGAGCGCTCGAAACCCGCCCGCGCGCGCGTTAGGGAAAACCGGTGCCGTCAGTCCGCGTTGTCTCGACACGGCGAAGCGCGGCCCGGCATGGCGGCCAGGGCCACACCGTCCGAACTGGCATCGGGATCGCTTCCGGCATGCAAATCGACGTTACGGTTTTTCGGGGCTTGTACGTTCCGATTTCACGCGTGTCTGCTGCGATGGCGCTGTAGGTTGCCTGCATGCAGCCTGTGGACTCGTTATGAGCCCGCTCACAGCGCTTTGGCCAGGTCCTCCAGCCAGCCGCGATCCGCGGGCACCCAGTCGACCTCGTGCAGTTCCGCCGCGGTGACCCAGCGCAACGCCTGGTGGTCGCGCGGGCGCGGTTCCCCGCGCAGCAGCCGAACCCGATAGGCCCGCAGCGTCGTCTGCTCATTCAGCGCGATGTCGGCGCCCAGGCGCTCGCCCACCGCGATGTCGCCGCGTTGCAGGCCCAACTCCTCGACCAGCTCACGGGCCAGCGCGTCGGGCTCGGTTTCGCCGGGCGCGACCTTGCCGCCGGGCAGTTCCCAGCGGCCGGCCAGCTCCGGCGGCCGGACGCGCTGCGCGAGAAGTACCGCGGGGCCGCAGAGGACCGCTGCGGCGACGACGATCTGGGTCGGCATGGCCAGTGACGGTATACCGTCGGGGTATGGCTGTGTTAACGGATGAGCAAGTAGACGCCGCACTGCCCGAACTCAACGGATGGGAGCGCTCCGGAGGCGCCCTGCGCCGGTCGATCAAGTTCCCGACGTTTCTCGACGGCATCGACGCGGTGCGCCGGGTGGCCGAGCACGCCGAGAGCAAGGACCATCACCCGGACATCGATATCCGTTGGCGGACCGTGACTTTCGCCTTGGTCACGCATTCCGCGGGCGGAATCACGCAGCATGACGTCGACATGGCGCGCGACATCGACGGGATCGTCGGCGACTAGTCCGTCGAGCCGGCCTCGCGCCGGCCGGTGGCCGCGACCCAGATCAGCGTCGCCACCGCCGCCGCGATGTAGGCCAGCCCGGCCCAGGCCAAATACCACGGCCGGCTGATCTGCCAGATGGTCGGTTGGGCGAAGAGCAGCAGCCACGGCACCCCGATGAGCGTGAGCACCAGCCAGCCCCACCCCACGAGGCGGGCGCCCGGCCGCTCGCGCGGTGGCCCGTGAATCGCCCAAACCATCAGCGGCACCAACCAGACCCAGTGGTGCGACCAGGAGATCGGCGAGAGCAACAGCCCGAACAACTCGACCACCAGCAACCTGCCCAGCCGATCGGACCCGTCGAGCGCCCGCCAGGCCAGCAGGGCCAGCACGGCCGTGACGGCGATGGCGGCCAGGACCGGCGGTCCGAAGCCGGCGTCATGGCCGAGGATCCGGGAGATGCCGCCGCGCCAGGACTGATTGATCGAGGTGGCGATGGGCCCGATGCGGTGCGCGTCGCCCAGCAGCTTGGTGAAGTAGTAGCGCGTCTGCTCCCCTACCACCAGGGCCGACACGCCGATGGTCGCCAGGAACACGAGCGCCGAGAACGCGGCCGCGCCCCAGCGCCGGACGCCGACGAGGTAGACGCCCGCAATCGCCGGCGTCAGCTTGATCCCGGCCGCCACGCCGACCAGCAGCCCCGATAGCCACCACCGCGAGCTGGCGACCGCCCACAGAACCGCCAGCATGAGCAGCACGTTGACCTGCCCGTAGTCGAACGTGCTGCGCAGCGGCTCGATCCAGAGGGTGACCGCCGTCCACAACATCGCCACGCGCTGACCGGCGTCGGCGGGGACACCCATGATGCGCTGGCTGACCCGGATCGCGCCGTACAACGCGGCCATCGTCGCGACCTGCCACAGGAAAGCGACCGGGCCGAAGGGCAACAGGTGCAGCGGGTAGAAGACGACCGCCGCGAACGGCGGATAGGTGAACGGCAGCGGGAAGTCGGGGGTCTGGTCGGCGTACACGTAGCTGTACAGCGTGCCGGGATGGTCGATCGCGGCCGCGCCGCCGAGGTAGACGTGCAGGTCGACGAAGTTCGCGCCGTTGGGCACCAGGTAGGTCCAGGCCAGCCGCGCCAGGACGCTCACGGCCAGCAGCGCCGGCGCGGCCGCCTGAAGCGGGCCCGCCAGCCGCCGGTGGAGGGGAACCGCAGGGGCGGCGGTTGAGGTGGTGTCTATTTGCCCGACTTTAGCGATCGCGGCCCCGCCCGGTCACCACCGTCACTCGTATCGGTAACGATCGAATAAATGCCACACGTGTCACTTGAGTCACACCAGTATCAAAGTAACTTCGGCCGCGGACCCGTCGTCGATCACCAGGGAGAGTCATGCCAACCATTTGGACCTATTTGCGAGCGACCGCCGTCGTAGTCGGATCGTCCGCCGCCCTACTGACGGGCGGTATCGCCCACGCCGACCCCGTGCCGGCCCCGCCCGTGCCGAACATCCCGCAGCAGCTGATCAGTTCGGCGGCCAACGCGCCCCAGATCCTGCAAAACCTCGCGACCGCGCTCGGCGCGACGCCCCCGGCGGCCCCGGCCGCTCCCGGCGTCACCTTTCCCGGGTTGCCCTCGGCGACCTCGCCCGTAGCGCCGTCGGCGCCCACGTCGGCGATCCCGGGACTCGGCTCGATCCCGGGGCTCGCCCCGCCCGCCGCGCCCACGGCTCCGTCGGCGACGTCGGCGATCCCGGGCCTCGGCGCGATCCCGGGCCTGACCCAGCAGGCGCCGGCGGCACCCGCCGCCCCGGCCGCACCGTCGATCCCGGGCCTGCCGGCCATCCCCGGGTTGTCGGCACCGGCGGCGCCCGCGACGCCCCCGGCCCCGCAGCTCCCCCAGGCGAAGGTCGACATGCCGGCGCTGCCGTCCGGCCTGCCGGTCAGCGTGCCCGCGCAGCTGACGCTTCCGCAGGACCTGACGGCGCTCGCCACCGGGCAGGCTCCGGCGGCCCCGGCGGCCCCGGCCGCACCGGCCGCACCGGCGGCGACCCTGCCGTCGCTCACCAACCCGATGGCGCCGCTGCTCTCGGCGATCCCCTGAGCATCCCGTTAATCGGCAAAACCACAACCTAGACCGGAGGGCATCGTGGTAAGCACTCGGAATCTGTCCACAGGGTTGGCCGCTGTCATCACGGCGTCGGCTGCCGCGCTCGGGTTCTGCCCGAGCGCGGCGGCCGACCCGGCGGCGCCGCTGCCGACACCGCAGGCGAACACCAGCCAGCAACTGCCGGGCCTGCCGGCGCTTTCGGAGCTGAGCCCGATCATCCAGCAGGCGGCCAGCAACCCCGGGCAGGCGACTCAGCTGCTGATGGCCGCCGCGCAGGCTTTCACCCACAGCCCGACGGCACCCAACGAGGCCAAAAACGTTGCGGCGTCGGTGAACCACTTTGTGGCCGAGCCGGGCTCGCCGGTTCCCGGTGCGCCGGCGCCCGGGCCGGGCGTCGCCACCCCGCCCGACACCGCGCCGGTGCAACACGTTCCGCCGGCCGGCATCGAGCCCGGCTTCCAGTCACACCTGCCGCCGGGCATCGATCCGGCTCATGCCGCCGGTCCCGGCCCAGCCGCGGCGCCGGCGCCCGCACCCGCCGCCGCGCCCGCACCCGGATCCGCCGAGCCCGTTGCGGCCGCCCCACCCGCTCCCGCGCCCGTCGCCGCGCCGGCTCCCGCGCCGGCACCGGCACCGGCCCCCGCGCCGGGCGCCGCGCCCGCCGCGTCGCCCGATTTCGGCCCGGACGCCCCGCCCACGCAGGACTTCATGTATCCCTCAATCGGCACCAATTGCCTTGCGGACGGCAGTAGTGCGATCGCGACCGCCCTGTCGGTGGCGGGCCCGGCCAAGATTCCGACGCCGGGACCCGGGCCCGGCCAGACCGCCTATGTGTTCACCGCGGTCGGCACGCCGGGGCCCGCCGAGGTGCAGAAGCTGCCGTTGAACGTCACCTGGGTGAATCTGACCACCGGCAAGTCCGGAACGGTCACCCTCAAGCCGCGCACCGACATCAACGGCGACGGTCCGACGACGCTGACGGCGATCGTGGACACCGGCTCGGGCAGCATCATGTCGACGATCTTCGGACAGGTCACCACCAAGGAAAAGCAGTGCCAGTTCATGCCCACCATCGGCTCGACGGTGGTGCCCTAGGCGGCTGACCCGGTGCGGGGTTGCCAGTCGGGCGTGCGGCCGAGGTGGCTGAGAATGCGGTCGAGGTCGGTTGCGCCGCCGGGCGCGGCCACGGCCGGCCCGAACGGTGCGCCGTCGGTGGTGCGGTAGTCGCCATCCGGAACGACGAACACCAGCGGTAGCGCGGCGGCCACAACGTCGTCGGGGAGCGCGAATGGGGCACCGACGCTGCGGGCGACATCCCAGCCGTGCACCACGTAGTCGACAAAGTGGAAGCCGATCGCGACCGCGCCGGGAAAACTCGCCCCGGGACCGAACTCGGGCAACGAGAACGCCGCGTCGAGCACCCCGTCCGCGGCGAACGCATCGAGCACGTCGGCGGCGGCCGCGGCGTAGGTGCCGGCGGGATCGGCCGCTACGGCGTCGCCCACCCGGTCCGGCGCCCAGATGGCCGCGCTGTCCCCGCCCCCTCGCGCGGCCGCGGCGAACCCATGATGCTGCACGGTCATGTGGGAGAGCAGGTCGTGCAGGTTCCAGCCCGCGCAGGGCGTCGGCCGGCGCAGATCGTCGCGAGTGATCGCCGTGACGGCGTCGACGGACGCCTGCACGGCGATTCGGTGGAAGGAGCGGACGTCGGGAATAGTATTCATCTGCATACGATATGCACATGCATATTATCTGTCAACGGCTACGCTTCCACCATGGCACCGACGTCACGGCGGCCCGATCTCGCCGCGATGATGGGGCCGCTGGTTCGGGAGATGATCGCCGCCGAGCTGCCCGTGCTGGAGGCGCATGGGTTGTCGATGTGGGGCTACGTCGTGCTGAGTGCGCTTGATCGCTCGCCGGTCCGCAGCCAGGCGGCGCTCGCGGAGGCGATCGGCGCCGACAAGACCCGCATCATCCCCACCCTCGACGAGTTGCAAAGCCGAGGTTTTATCGAGCGCCGCCCCGACCCCGACGACCGCCGGGTGCGGCTGCTTGCGCTGACCGAGGCCGGCCGGACCGCGAAAAACGCCGCGCAACAAGACATTCAGCGCGGCGAAGAGCGCTGGCTCGCAACGCTATCGGCCGATGACCGTCGCGTGTTCCTGCGCGTGCTGCGTCAGCTGTCGGACACGCGCGGCGGCTGACTAGTACGCCATGAACAAGATGGCGTCGCGGTCGTACTCGAGGCCCGGGTGGGCACTGGCGAGGTGGGACTGCGTCAGTTCGACCAGTTCGTCCTCGTCCTTGCCGACGATGGCTTCGCCACAGGGACACGTAATGTGTGTCTTCACGGTGCCGCCTTTCCCTTCGCTGCTGCTTTCATCTGCTTTTTGTACGACCGCACCTTCCCGAGGGACTGCGCGTCGACGATATCCGCGACGGACAGGTGGGTTCCGGCCTTGCCGAAGTCACCGGCCGCCTCCCGCCAGCCCGCCGGCGTCACGCCGTACTGCTTGCCGAGCAGCGCCAGGAAGATCTTGGCCTTCTGCTCGCCGAAACCGGGCAGCCCCTTGAGCCGCCGCAGCAGTTCGTGCCCGTCGGGCGCACCGGCCGTCCACAACCCGGCCGCGTCACCGTCGTAGCGATCCACGATGATCTGCGCCAGGGCCTGGATGCGCTTGGCCATCGATCCCGGGAACCGATGCACCGCAGGCCTTTCCGAGCACACCGCGGCGAACTTGTCCGGGTCGTAGTCGGCGATCCGGGCGGCGTCCAAGCCGCCCATCCGGTCCGCGATCTTCTTCGGGCCGGCGAAGGCCGTCTCGAACGGGACCTGTTGGTCCAGGAGCATGCCGACAAGCAACGCGAACGGGTCGTCGTCCAGCAGCGCGTCGGCGGCCGGGTCTTGAGCGAGGCAGAGTTTCACTGTCAACGACCTTCCTTCCGCTGAACACCCTACGACCGGCACCCCTCGGTTCGATACCGACCACCGCAACGCCGGGTTATCGTGGCGCGGTGGTCGATGAAGCCGGATTGACACTGCTGCTCGCCCGGGACGAATTGCATCAGCTCGTCAATGCCTACTGCCGGGCCGTCGACCGCGCCGACTATGACGCGCTGCGGGATCTCTACCACCCCGACGCGACCGACGCGCACGGCTCGTTCTCGACGGGCGGCGTCGAAGAGTTCATCGCGCAGCTGCGGGCGGCGGAACCGTATGTGCGTGTCTCCCAACACAACATCACCACGACGAACTTCACGATCGACGGCGACACCGCCCGCGGTGAGATCTACTGCCTGGTGTTTCACACCTTCGCCGGCCCCGACCACGACTCCGACGTCATCATCGGCGGCCGGTACCTGGACGAGTACGCCAAACACGACGGCCGCTGGAAGTTCAGCCAACGCACCATCGTGGCGGACTGGGCATACCGAAACGACCCGTCCCAAGTGGACTTCGGACACCCCAGCACCCGAGGGAGCCTGCGCGGCCGGCCGGGCCGGGCCGACCCATCGATCGGTCTGTTCGCGCCGCCCCAACCCTGAGGTGGGATTCTTTCGGGGTGAGCCTGCCAGACGAACCGGCGGAAACCACCCGCTACCTGCTGTTCGCCAACCCGGATGGGTTCAGCTATAAGCAGCGCGCGCTCCAAGACGACGCGGTCAGGACGTTCGCCGAGCAACCGCTGCTGGCCATCGACGTGGGCGAAGATTCGGTCTCGATCGTTGACCCGGCCAGCAAGGCGGTGATCAAGCGCGCAGCGATTCGGGAGGTCACCGCGACGCCGGGGATTTACGCACCCGTGGACCACTCGTCGGAATCCAACAGGAAGCTGTACAAGCAGCCGCTGCTGCTCCTCGAGTCGCCCGGCGCGCTGGACGTGAGAATCGGAATTCTGCCGATGCGCGTCTCAACTTGGACCGGTCACCAGTTCCGGTATGCCTGGGGCCGAAAGGCACGGCCACTTGATTTGGACCAGGCGTATCGCCTCGATCGGGTCGAACGCCGACCCATCTACGTGGTCACGGACGCCGAATGGGGCAGCCTCGTCGAGACATTCGGCTTGGGGACCCTCGCGGTCGACGAGTACGCCTCGGGTGCGCTCGACAGCGAAGAAAAGCTCATGAAGGTGCTCGGGATCGCGTTCGGCGCGTTGATAGTCGTTGCTACGACGGTGTTTTTCGCGTGGTTCGTATGGGCGATCGCCACGGGGCATATTCACCATCATCACTGACCACCACACGGACGGCCCGCGCCGATTGCCCTTGAATCACCCGCTCTTGCGGCGGAACTCGCGGCGGCTCTCCACCGGACCGTGCGCCCGCGAGTGCTTGTCGCCGCCGTCTTTGTGATCGGATACGCCCGCCGACTTGGCCTTCTTACGGTCAAGGGCTTCACGGAACTTGCGCTTCGTGTCGTCCTCGTTCTGGGGGTTCGATTCGGCCATACCGGCAGCCTAGCCTGCCCGGCCCGGCCTGGCTTGTGGTTTTATCGCTTGCCCGGCGGCATGCCGTAGACGTGCGAGATGCGCAGCGTCATCACCACCCGACGGTCGGTGACCATCGCCTGCCGATAGTCGTCCCAGTCCGGATGCTCACCGGCGATGTTGCGATACAAGGCAATCAGCGCCTCAACGGTGTCATCGTCGGGCGCGGCCGCCGGGGGCGTCAGTTCCGCGGTGCCCTCGGCGACGGCATAGGACCATCCGTCGTCGGCGTCGACCAGGATCGAAGCCCGCGGGTCGCGGCGCAGGTTGCGGGTCTTGGCACGGGGCTCCGTGATGGACACCCGCACCACCATCTCCCGCGGGTCGAAGTGATAGCTCACGTTCGAGAGCTGGGGCCGCCCGTCGCGCTTGATGGTGGCCAGCACCCCGAGGGAGTTCCCACTGATCACGGCCAACAGTTTGTCGTCGAAGACTTGGCGTCCCATGGGAGAAAGCCTACGTCGTGGTGGAATCGGGGCATGACCACATATGCGGCATTCCTGCGCGGCGTCAACGTCGGCGGCGTCAACCTCAAGATGGCCGACGTCGCGGGTGCGTTGACCGAGGCCGGGTTCACTAAGGTCCGCACGATATTGGCCAGCGGCAACGTGTTGCTGGACTCGCCGGCCGGGGCGGCTGGGGTTACTGAGGTGCGCAAGAAGGCCGAAGCCACGCTGCGCGAGAGGTTCGGCTACGACGCGTGGGTGCTGGTGTACGACCTCGCCACGGTGCGTGCCGTCGTCGACGCGTATCCGTTCGAGCGCGAGGTCGAGGAGTATCAGTCCTACGTCACCTTCGTCGCCGATCCCGCCGTGCTTGACGAGCTCGCCGGGCTGGACAAGGACACCGGCGCGGACGAGAGGATCGCCCGCGGTGACGGCGTTCTGTATTGGCAGGTTCCCAAAGGCAGCACGCTGGACAGCACGATCGGCAAGACCATGGGCAAGACGCGCTACAAATCCTCGACGACGACCCGCAACCTGCGCACCCTGGCCAAGGTGTTGCGCTAACACCCGGCGCGGCAAGGGCGCTCAGTCGTCCGGCACGTTGGTCAGATAGCGCATCGCGTCGGACTTGGTCAGCCCCAACGCCTTGGCCACGTCGACGTACTCCTTGGCGGCGGCGGCCATCGCCGCGTCGGTCGGATCGAAGCGGGAGATGAAAGTGCCGAAGCGCCCGCGCGTTTCGACGATCGCCGCGGACTCGAGCTCGCGATAGGCGCGGGCCACCGTGTTTGCCGCGACCCCCAGCTGACCCGCCAGGTCCCGCACCGTCGGGAGGCGGGAACCGGGCGGCAACGCGCCGGCCCGGACCCCGTCGATGACCTGGGTCCTGAGCTGGTCAAACAGGGGTTTGCCCGCCTTCACATCGACCTTCAGCCAATCCCGCAGCTCCACGTCTTCAGTATGTCCCAACCACGACTATGTTTGTGGGATGCGAGTAACTGTGCTCAGCGGCGCGGGGATCTCCGCGGAAAGCGGAGTGCCCACCTTCCGTGACGACAAGAACGGACTGTGGGCCCGTTTCGATCCCTACGAGCTGTCCAGCACGCAAGGGTGGCACAAGAATCCCGAACGGGTCTGGGGCTGGTATCTGTGGCGGCACTACCTGGTCGCCGACGTCGAACCCAACGCCGGGCATCGCGCGATCGCCGCCTGGCAAGACCACGCCGAGGTCACCGTCGTCACCCAGAACGTCGACGACCTGCACGAGCGCGCCGGCAGCACCGCGGTGCACCACCTGCACGGAAGTCTTTTCGAATTCCGTTGCGACCGTTGCGATATGGACTACACCGGGCCGCTCCCGCGGATGGCGGAGCGGGCGCTGGAGGTCGAACCCCCGGTGTGTCACTGCGGCGGCCTGATCCGGCCCGACATCGTGTGGTTCGGTGAGGCGCTGCCCGACGAGCCGTGGCAGCGCGCGGTCGAGGCGACGCAAACCGCCGACGTGATGGTGGTGGTGGGTACCTCGGCGATCGTCTACCCGGCGGCCGGCCTGCCGGACCTGGCCCTGTCCCGCGGCACCGTCGTCGTCGAGGTCAATCCCGAGCCAACGCCGCTGACGCGCAGCGCGACGATCAGCATCCGCGAGGGTGCCAGCCAGGCGCTGCCCGAGCTGTTGCAGCGGTTGCCGGCGCTGCTGAAGTAGACCCTCGCCGAGCCTGCGCACAGATCGCGCTTTGCCCACCGAAGCACGCGCTGAGCGCAGTCTCGGCGCCGAAAACCTAGGGACGGCGCGCCCGGCCCAGCGCCAATTCCGACACCGGCAACGGCGCCCACAGCGGCAGCGTCCACTCCCGCCGCGACGTGTCCATCAGGAACCCCGCGTCGATAATGGCGCGCTCGGTGTCGCGGTGGGTGTGGCAGTTGCCGAACAGCCTCGGCCACAACGTCGCATCGGCGAACCGCTGCACGCGTCCCCGCCCGCCGGCGCTCGCCACGTGCTCGAGAAAACGCAGCTCCCCACCCGGGCGCAGCAACGAGTAAATCCGCTGCAGCACGCCGGCCGGGTCGCGCACCGAGCACAGGACCAGCGAGCACACCACGACGTCAAACGGCTCCTGGTCGCTGAACGCCTCGGCGGTCTGCCCGATGACCTCGACCGGCACCGGCGCAGCGGCGGCCGCGGCGCGCGCGTGGACGGCCAGCCGCCGCTCCGGCTCGACCGCGATCACCTTCTCGACCGAAGACGGATAGTTGGCGAAGTTCGTCCCGGCGCCCGCGCCGATTTCCAGCACGCGGCCCGACACGCCGGCCACGTTCTCGCGGCGAAGGGCCCGCACCGCCGGCGCCTCGTGGGCCGCGACCAAGGGCCAGATGCGCGCGAAGAACGGATGGTCGAGCGTGGACTCCACTACCTGCGTCATATCCGAGTGCCCTCCTGCGGCCGATGCGTCGCGACCCATGCCGCCAACCTTTGCGGTGTGGCGTCCCGACCGCAGTACCCCATCACCAATTGCCCGCAGAATACCGATGACAGCACCCGGTCCGCGAACGCCTCGGCATCACCGAACGGCAAGTGTGGCTTGGCGATCAGCATGGCCGCCACCCCGTGCAGGGCGCTCCAGAGCTCCAAGGCGACGGTGGTCGGGTCGCCCGGGCGGTAGGTGCCGTCATCCATCAGCCTCTGCACGGTGGCGCGGATGTGCTTGAACGCCGAGCCGTTCAGGGTCGCATCGACGCTGCTCCCCGAGCGCCACTCGCCCATCGTGGCGATCCGGTACAACCCCGGGGTTGCCACCGCGAACCGGATATAGGCCAGCCCCTGGGCGCGCAGCACCTCAACCGGCGAGGTGTGCTCGCCGGCCAGCCGCCGCATCTCCGGGTCCAGCTTTTCGAAGTAGCGCGCACACACCGCGTCCAGCAGGGCGTCCTTGTCGGCGAAATGCAGATAGATCGACGGCGGGGTGACGCCGACGCGCTGAGCCACCGAACGAATCGACACCGAACGGGCGTGGCCGGTTTCCACCAGGAGCTCCGTGGCCGCCGACAATATCTCGTCGTGAAGCCGCTCGCCGGAACCACGGGGGGCACGTGCGCGACGCAGACCCTCCACCGACACGTCAACCAATATTGGTCACCGACTCCCGGACCGGGCGCCCGTTGTGCTGCACGGCCTCCGCGGCCGGCTCGGCGTGCACGGCCACCTCGGAGGGTGCCTCGGTGATGCCGAACCGCTCGTGCAGCCACACCAAAGGCTTTGGCGCCCACCAGTTCCAGCGGCCCATCACGTGCATGAACGCCGGCACCAGGACCATCCGCACCAGGGTCGCGTCCGCGAACACGGCCAGGGTCAGGCCGAGGCCGAACATCCGCATGAACGAGACGTGGGCGGCGATCAGCGCCGCGAACGACATCGACATCACCAACGCCGCCGCGGTGATCACCCGGCCGGTGCGGGCGACGCCGTGCGCCACCGCCTCGTCGTTGGCGGCGTGCGCCTCCTGCGCCGTCGCCTGTTGCGGCCGGTACTGCAGCCAGTACTCCCGGATCCGGGAGATCAGGAACACCTCGTAGTCCATCGACAGCCCAAAGGCGATGCAGAACAGCAGCACCGGCATGTTGGCCACCAGCGTCCCGCTCGGAGTCGTCCACAGCGCGCCGAGATGGCCGTCCTGGAAAATCCACACCAGCGCACCGAAGGCCGCGCTCAGCGACAGCACGTTGCACATCAGCGCCTTCAGCGGCAGCACCACGCTGCCGGTGAGCAGGAACAGCAGCACGAACGTCACCGCGGCCATCAGGCCCAGCACCAGCGGGAGCCGGTCCGTCACCGCATCGACGCTGTCCCGGTTGACCTGGGCGACCCCGCCCATTTCCACCGATCGACCGCCCGGACCGGGCACCTCGTGCAACCGCCTGAGCTGAGTGTCATTGGCCTGCGTAAACAACGGCGCGTTGCTGCTCACGGTCAAAAAGGCGCTGCCGTCGGCCAGCCCGGTGGCCGCGGCAGGTGGTCCCACCTTGTTTCCGCCGACGAAGGCGCCGCCCGGCGCCGACACGCCCGATACGTCGGGGACCCGCGAAAGTTCGGCGGCGTAGTTGTCCAGCGCCGCCGGGCTCAATCCACGGACGTCGGGGACGACGACGGGAACGGCGGTCGCGGAGTCGTGCGCGAAACCGGTCCGCAGCTCGTCGCCGACCTGATGCGACGACGCCGACTTGGGCAGCACCCGGTCGTCGGGAAAACCCCACTTGACCGAGAAGAACGGCAGCCCGAGCAACAGCAGCAGAGCCATCACGCCCAGGCCGATCGGCGCCCAGCGGCGCATGACGAACTTGCTGGACCGGTACCAGAACCACTGCTCGACCGGCCGGTGCAGCGGGTCGGGCCGGCGCAGGGCGTGGCGGATCAGCCGGCGCACGTCCAGCGAGTCCAGCCGGGCGCCCAACAGCACGATCGCGGCCGGCGTCACCACGATGGACGCGATGGCGACGAACGCGACGGTGGCCACGCCGGCATAGGCGAACGACTTCAGGAAGTACATCGGGAACGCCACCGTCGCCACCATCGACAACGCCACGGTGACCGCGGAGAACAGCACCGTGCGGCCCGAGGTGGCCATGGTCCGGATCAGCGCCTCATGGGGATCGCTGCCCTCGGCCAACTCGTCGCGGTAGCGGCTGACGATCAGCAGCGTGTAGTCGATGGCCAGCGCCAAGCCCAGGGCGGTGCTCAGGTTCAGCGCGAAGATCGACACCTCGGTGGTGAAGGTGATGAGCCGCAGCACCGTCATCGAGCCGACGACGGCCAGCGCCCCGAGCGCCATCGGCAGCGCCGCCGCCAGCAGCCCACCGAACACCCAGATCAGCACCAGGAAGCTCAGCGGCAGCGCGATCATCTCCATGACCACCAGGTCTTCCTGGTTCTGCTTGTTGATCTGGGCGTATTGCATCGCCGGCCCGCCGGCGCGGACGGTGACGCCGTCGCGGTCGTGGACGAATTGGTCCGCCAGGGTCTGGGCGTTGCTCTGCGCGAAGTTCTCGCCGCCCTTGAGGTTGATCACGATCAGCCCCGACTTACCGTCCTTGCTGATCAGGTCCGCGGCGGCCTGCGGCGGCGCGGTCCAGGCCGTGGTCACGTTGTACACCAGCGGCGAGCCCTGCACATCGCGGGCGAGATCGGTGCCCACCTTGCGGGCCCGTTCGCTGTTGGCGCCCGCGGGCGACGTCACCATGATCAGCATCTGCTGGCCGCTCTGCCCGAACTTGTCGGTCAGGATCCCGATGGCGTGGGCCGATTCCGAGTTCGGGTCTTGGAAGCCACCCGGGGACAGGCTCTTGGCCACGGGTAGGCCGAAGACGGCGGCACCGATGAAGACCAGGACCGCGATCGCGATGATTCTTCGTGGCGCCGCTATGGCCAATCGCGCGATCGCTTGCAGCATATTCCCCGGTCCTCCCACCGCCGGCCGGCCAGGCAGGCCGCCCCCTATCCGCGGTAACTTATCAGCGATAACTGACAGGTGTAAAACAACCTTACCTAGTAGTACGGTTCGGCGCGGCCGGATGGTTCAAACCCGTGCGGCACTCACGGTGCGGCGAGGCGAGTGGTCCACAACCAAGCCGCTCAGGGGGGCCACAACCCCACCTACCCGCCGGAAACCTACCCGCCGGTAAATTGCCACCATTTTCCGAATCGTGACTCAATAAATCCTTAGAGGCGGCCCATACGCTCAGTGTCATGTGGATCGACGACTCAAGCGCAGACGTCATCAAGGCTGACTTTGAAGCCCTCTACCACGGCGACATGCTGGTGGAAGGCGAGACCTCGGAGCAGCTCGAAGACTGGCACCCGCTGCAGACGGCGAGCTGACCGTCATGAGCGTATTAGCGCGGCTCCTCATGGCCGAACCCGCCGTCAGTCGATGGTTCCGTCGATAGCCACTGGTCTTGCTTACGAACGAAAGCCCCCCGCTCACCGCGGGGGGCTTTCGTTTGCCCGTCTAGTGGCGATCGCGAGCGCGGCGTAGCCGGGCGCTGGGGGCACCCCCGCGCAGCCGGGCGAAGCGGGTCGCCACCATCGGAACTAGCGCGGGGCCATGCGGATGGCGCCGTCGAGGCGGATGACCTCGCCGTTGAGCATGGGGTTCTCGATGATGTGGACGGCAAGCGCGCCGTACTCGTCGGGGTCACCCAGCCGGGCCGGGTGCGGAACCTGCTTGCCCAGCGACTTCTGCGCCTCCTCGGGCAACGAGCCGAGCAGCGGGGTCTTGAACAACCCCGGCGCGATCGTCACCACCCGGATCAGTTCGCGCGACAGGTCGCGTGCGATCGGTAGCGTCATGCCGACGACGCCGCCCTTGGACGCCGAGTAGGCGGCCTGGCCGATCTGTCCCTCGAACGCGGCGACCGAGGCGGTGTTGATGATGACGCCGCGCTCTTCACCGACCGGCTCCGTCTTGGCGATGCGCTCGGCGGCCAGCCGCAGCACGTTGAACGTGCCGATCAGGTTGACCCCGACCACCTTCTTGAACGCGTCCAGCGGAAACGGGCCGTCCTTGGACAGCGTCTTGATGGCGTTGCCGATGCCGGCACAGTTGACGTTGATGCGCAGCGGGCCCAGCGACTCGGCCACGTCGAGCGCGGCGGCGACGGCGGCCTCGTCGGTGACGTCGGCCTCCGCGAAACGCGCCCGGTCGCCGAGCTCGCGGACCGCCTCTGCACCGCGGAGGTCGATCACCACCACCTGCGCCCCGGCGTCCAGCAGCCGCTTGGTGGTGGCCAGGCCCAGGCCCGACGCTCCCCCGGTGACCACGGCTACGGCGTCTTTGATCTCCATGCGTGTCCTTCCCTCACGTCCAGCCAACCAGTTGGTTGGGGACTATACCCAGTCCTCGAGCACGGATTCGATGGTGGTCGCCGGCGCGGCCGGGCGCGGCGTGCCCGGCGCGGTCCTGGAGAACCGCGGCGCGGGCAACGGCTGCAGGGCCCCGTCCACCTCGTAGAAGGTGTCGCGCTCGGTGATGTGCGGCTCGGTCTGCACCTCGCCGAAGGCCAGCACCGGCGTCACGCAGGCGTCGGAGTCGGCGAACACCTTCGCCCAGTGGTCGCGGTCGTGGCCGGCGAACTTCTCGGTCAGTATCGCCCGCAGCTCGGGCCACCGGGTGACGTCGTTTTGGGGCGGCAGGTCGGCGCCGTCCAGGCCCAGCCCGGCGAGCATGGCAGCGTAGAACTGCGGCTCGATGGCGCCGACCGCAACATAGCGGCCGTCGGCGCACTCGTAGGTGTCGTAGTAGGGCGCGCCGCCGTCGAGCATGTTGGTGCCGCGCACGTCGGTCCACATCCCCGAGGCGCGCATCTGCCACATCATCTGGATGAGCACGCTGGAACCGTCGACCATCGCGGCGTCGATGACCTGCCCCTTGCCGGAGCTCTGCCGCTCCCACAACGCGGACAGGATGCCGACCAACAGGAACATCGAGCCGCCGCCGAAGTCACCGACCAGGTTCAGCGGCGGCACCGGCCGCTCGTTGGCCCGGCCGATGGCGTGCAGGATCCCGTTCAGCGAGATGTAGTTGATGTCGTGGCCCGCCTGCTGGCTGCGCGGGCCGGTCTGACCCCAGCCGGTCATCCGGGCGTAGACCAGTCGGTCGTTGACCTTCGCGCAGTCCTCGGGGCCCAGCCCGAGCCGCTCGGTGACGCCGGGACGGTAGCCCTCGATCAAAACGTCGGCCTTCGCGACAAGCCTGAGCACGAGTTCGCGGCCCTCGTCGGACTTGAGGTCGGCGGTCACGATGCGGCGGTTGCGGCTCATGGCGTCCTTCGCCACGCCACCGGGTCCCTTCGAGGGCCGGTCGATGCGCACCACGTCGGCGCCCAGATCACCCAGGATCATCGCGGCATGTGGGCCGGGCCCGATGCCGGCCAGCTCGACTACGCGCAGTCCTCGCAACGGTCCCGCCATGTTGTTGCCCCTTCGTCCGCTTTGACGTCGTTGGCATCTTCTCAGCCGCACTCGACGGTCGCGCAGCCCGGTCACCTACTCTGAGGCGCATGCCGGATTCTGGAATCGCCACGCTCGCACCGGTTGCTGGTCTCGACGTCACGCTGACCGACGGCGTGCTCTCGGTGACCATCAACCGCCCCGACAGCCTGAACTCCCTGACGATCCGGGTGATCACCGGGATCGCCGACGCGTTGGAACGCGCGGCCACCGACCCCGCGGTCCGGGTGGTGCGACTGGGCGGCGCGGGCCGCGGCTTCAGTTCCGGGGCGGGCATCAGCGCCGACGACATGGCCGGCAGCGGCGGCGTCCCGCCGGACGAAATCGTGTTGGAGATCAACCGGCTGGTGCGGGCCATCGCCGCGGTGCCGCACCCGGTGGTCGCGGTGGTTCAGGGGCCGGCGGCCGGCGTGGGAGTTTCCATCGCCCTGGCCTGTGATGTCGTATTGGCTTCCGACAAGGCGTTTTTCATGCTCGCCTTCACCAAGATCGGTTTGATGCCCGACGGCGGCGCGTCGGCGCTGATCGCGGCCGCGGTCGGCCGGATCCGGGCGATGCGGATGGCGCTGCTGCCCGACCGATTGCCCGCCACCGAGGCCCTGTCCTGGGGGCTGGTCAGCGCGGTCTATCCGGCGGACGATTTCGAGGCCGAGGTGGACAAGGTGATCGCCCGGTTGTTGGCGGGCCCGGCGGTGGCTTTCGCCAGGACCAAGCAGGCCATCAACGCGGCCACGCTCACCGAGTTGGACGCCGCCCTGGACCGTGAATACGAAGGGCAGTCGCGGCTGCTGGTCTCGCATGACTTCAAGGAGGGCACCACGGCTTTCCAGGAGCGCCGCGCCCCCAACTTCACCGACGACTGACAGGCTTACCGCGGCCAGAACCGGCAATCCTTCCTCATGTTGGTTCCGAATAAAACCTGAGGAACGGGAGGGTCGATGGTGCGCTGCCTGGTCACCGGGGCGACCGGCTACATCGGTGCCCGACTGGTACCCCGATTGCTCGACGAGGGCCACGCCGTTCGCGCCCTGGCGCGCAACCCGGACAAGCTGGCCGACGTGCCGTGGCGCGAATGGGCGGAGGTGGCGCGCGGCGACCTCGGCGACGTCGAGTCGCTGATCGCGGCGTTCGAGGGGATCGACGTCGTCTACTACCTGGTCCACTCGATGGGCACCTCCAAGGACTTCGCCGCCGAGGAAGACCGGGCCGTGCGCAACGTGGTGACCGCCGCACGCCGAACCGGGGTGCGACGGGTGGTGTATCTGAGCGGGCTGCATCCCGAGGGCACCAAGCTGTCCGAGCACCTCGAATCGCGCGCGGCCGTCGGCGAGGTCCTCATCGACTCCGGCATCGAGACGGTGGTACTGCAGGCCGGGGTGGTCATCGGCTCGGGTTCCGCGTCCTTCGAGCTGATCCGCCACCTCACCGACCGGTTGCCCCTGATGACCACGCCGAAGTGGGTGCACAACAAGATTCAGCCGATCGCGGTGCGCGACGTGCTCCACTACCTCGTCGCCGCGGCGACGGCGCCGGTGCCGAAGTCGCGGACCTGGGACATCGGCGGACCCGACGTCCTCGAGTACGGCGACATGATGCGCGTGTACGCCGAGGTCGCGGGCCTCGGGAGGCGCTACCTGGTCGTGCTGCCCTTCCTGACCCCGACGATCGCCAGCCTGTGGATCGGGGCCGTCACGCCGATCCCGCCCGGGCTGGCCCGCCCGCTGATCGAATCGCTGGAATGCGATGCGGTGATGCGCAATTCGGACATCGACGCCATCATCGAGCCGCCGGCGGGCGGCCTGACGGGCTACCGCCGCGCCGTCGAATTGGCGCTCGACCGCGGGACGCGCGGACTCGAGCCCGCCACCTGGGACTCGCTGCGGTCGGACCCCGCCGAGCCGCTGCCCAGTGACCCGCACTGGGCCGGGGAGATCATCCACACCGACGTGCGCACGGCCGAGACCGCCGCGGAACCCGGCGATGTGTGGCGGGCCGTCGAGGCCGGGGTCGCCCGAAGCCGCCTCTTCAAAAGCTGGGTCGTCGAGGAGCGGGAACCCGGCCACGCGCTGCGACTGAGCTCCGGGCCGAGCTCGGTGGGCCAGGGGTGGCTCGAGATCGGCGTCGCGCCGCGCGACGACGGCGGGGGCGCCCGATACACGCAGCGGGCGACCTTTGTGCCACGCGGCCTTCCGGGGCGGCTGTACTGGGTTGGGTTGCGGCCCGTATTCGCCGCGGCGCTGCGCGCCTTGGCGCGCGACGCCGCGTGAGCGCTCAGACGCCGAACAACGGGGGCAGCGCGAGCACCATGATGAGGCCCCACACCAGGTGGGTGAGCACCGGTGCCAACACCCCGCCGCTGGCCCGGCGTTCCAGCGCGCACACCGTCCCGAGGATCACCGCGGCGAACCCCAGCATCGGGTTGCCGCTGGCCAGGGTCGCGCAGATGTACAGCAGCGTCGATATCACCACCGGGCGGTGCCGGCCCAGCGCGGTGTAGAGCGCGCCGCGAAAGAAGATCTCCTCGGCGATGCCGTTGACGAGGGTGATCACCACGATCACCGGATACCACCCGTGGTGGGCGTAGAGCAGCACCCGGGTGATCAATTCCGCTACGGGCGGTATCTCCCGGGTGATCAGCCCGCCCACGATGAACACCCCGCCGAGCAGTAGGCCGACGGTCGTCCCGGTGATGACGGGGCGCTGGTTGCGTCCGCGCCAACAGATCCCACCCAGGTGCAGCGGGCCCGACAGGAATCCGCCGGCGAGCCATACCGCCGCCAGCACCAGGGTCAGCCAGTAGAAGCTCGACTCGCCCGGGTGGCGGCGCAGCGAAAAGCCGAGCACCACCGCTCCGATCACCAACGTGATGGCGACGACGACGCGGCGGCGCCGCACCACGCCCGGCGACTCGTTATGGGGCACAGCCACATTGGTGATCGCGCGGCGCAACTCGGACAAGGCGGTGGCGCGGTACGGGGCGGTCGACTGGCTCATGCCGGACGGACCTTCGCGTTCAACGCGAACAGGATGTCGAGGCCGGTGCGCAGCGCGCCGGCGAGCGGGCCGGGGACACTGTTAATCAACCGCAGGGTGGGCCGGGCGACGCGCGGGGTGATCACGCGGGCGACCCGCCGGATGCGCAGGGCGTCGCCGCCGGTCCAGGCGGGGTCGCTGTCGGCCAGGTCGTGCGGATCGATCAGCGCGTTGACGGGTTTCGGGCGGCGCCTCGACCCGGCCAGCGCCAGGGCGATGGCGTCCTCGACGCCGAGCAGCCCCCCGGGCGGGTCGGGCACCCGGTCGCGCAGCCCGCTGACCGACGCCACCATCGGATGGTCGAGCGACTCGACGAGGTCCGCGGCAAGCCCCGGGGGCACCGGCAGCGCGACGCCGGTGACCAGCGATGCCAGGCCGGGGTCGATCCTGCCCACCGGTAGGGGGGCATGCCACCTGCCCGAGACGCGCGCGTACGACCTGAGCAAGCCCCGGTAGGTGGTGGTGGTCGGCCCGGAAATGTCGTACGCGCCCGCGGGCACCCGGCCGGGGTCCGCCGCGGCGACGAGGTAGTGCAGCACGTCGCGGATCGAGATCGGGTCGATCGGGTTGTCCATCCAGTTCGGTATCGGAATGAGCGGGAAGCGGTCCCCCACGTACCGCATCATCTCGAACGACGTCGACCCGGCGCCGATGATGATCGCCGCGCCCAGCCACACCAGCTCGGGGCCGTCCTCGACCGTCAGGGCCTCGGCCACCTCGGCCCGGCTGGTCAGGTGCTCGGACAGCGCCTCGTCGGCGGGCACGAACCCGCCCAGGTAGACGATGCGCCCCACCCCGGCGTCCCGGGCCGCCACCGCGACGTTGTGGGCCGCGGCGTTGTCCGCGTCGCGGAAGCCGGGCTGGCCGATGGCGTGCACCAGGTAATACAGCACGTCCACCGGGCCAGCGGCGGCCAGGCCCGCCCGCACCGACGCCGGATCGGACGCGTCGAGGGTGACCGGGATTACATCGTCGAACCAACCTAAACGCTTGAGGCGCTCCGGGTTTCGGGTGGCCGTCACGACCTGATGCCCCTCCCCCAGCAGCGCAGTGACCAGGCGCGATCCGACGTAGCCGGTGGCACCGGTGACCAAAACACGCATACCCCGACACTAGCCAGACTTTTGAACCGATGCGGCGTGCGCACCGTGACCCCGGCATGGAGGAGATAATCGGGGGCGCTTCAACGCGCGTGCACATCGACAGACCAACAGCGGGGCCGTCCGTTGCGGGCGTAGCCGTCACATTCCCGCCCAACCGCTACACGCAGGACGAAACCATCGGGGCACTGACCGACTTCGCCGGCCCGGAGTTCCGGCGTTTTGCGCTCAGCAGTGGGGTGGAGTTCAGGAACACCGCGCTGCCGCTGTCGCGGTACGGCAAGCTGAGCGGCTTCACCGAGGCGAACGACGCCTACATCGAAATCGCCCTCGACCTGGCCGAGCAGGCGATGCTTGCCGCGCTGGACCAGGCGAAGCTCCAGCCGTCGGAGGTCGACGCCGTCTTCTCGACGACGGTTACCGGGTTGTCCGTGCCGTCGCTGGAGGCGCGGCTGGCGACGCGGATCGGGCTACGCCAGGACGTCAAACGCATCCCGTTGTTCGGCCTGGGTTGCGTGGCCGGCGCGGCCGGCATGGCCCGCGTGCACGACTACCTGCGCGCGTTCCCCAACGAGGTGGCGGCGCTTCTGGCGGTCGAGCTGTGCTCGCTGACCGTTCAGCGGCAGGACAATTCGATCCCAAACCTGGTCGCTTCCAGCTTGTTTGGGGACGGCGCCGGGGTCGTCGTCGCGACCGGAGCCGACCGGGGCGCGGCCGGGCCGCAGGTGCTGGCCACCCGCAGCCTGACCTACCCCGACACCGAGGACGTGCTGGGCTGGAACATCGGCAGCAACGGGTTCGGCATCGTCTTGTCCGCCGAGATCTCGACCATCGTCGAGAAATTCCTGGGCGACGACGTCCGCGCGTTCCTGGCCGACCACGGGCTGGCCACCGCGGACGTCTCGACATGGTTGTTGCACGCCGCCGGCCCGAAGGTGATCGACGCGGTCGAAGACGTGCTGGAGCTGCCGCCAGATGCGCTCGAGTTCACCAGAAATTCGTTGCGCAACAACGGAAACCTCTCGTCGGTTTCGGTACTTGATATACTGCACGCCACCATGGCCGACCCACCGTCGCCGGGTTCGATCGGGCTGATGATCGCGATGGGACCGGGCTTCTCCGCCGAATTCGTCCTGCTGAGCTGGTAGGGCCGGTCAGAGCTATGTATTACCTGCTGATCCTCGCGGTCGCCATCGAACGGGTGGCGGAGCTGCTGGTGTCCAAGCGCAACGCGCGATGGTCTTTTGCCCAGGGCGCCAAGGAATTTGGCCACGCCCATTATCCGGTGATGGTCGTCTTGCATACCGCGCTGCTGCTCGGCTGCCTCATCGAGCCGTGGGCGCTGCACCGACCGTTCATCCCGTGGCTGGGCTGGCCGATGCTGGCCATCGCGGTGCTGAGCCAGGTGCTGCGCTGGTGGTGCATCACGACGCTGGGGCAACGGTGGAACACCCGGGTGATCGTGCTGCCGAACGCGCCGTTGGTGCGGGAGGGCCCCTACCGATGGCTGCACCATCCCAACTACGTTGCGGTGGTGGCCGAGGGGTTCGCGCTACCGCTGGTGCACACGGCGTGGCTGACCGCGGCCATTTTCACGCTGGCCAACGCGATGCTGCTCGGCGTGCGCCTGCACGTGGAGAACTCGGCCCTGGGCTACACGTCATGACCTACGACACCGATCTGCTGATCGTCGGGGGTGGTCCCGGCGGCCTCGCGACGGCGTTACACGCTCGGCGGCTTGGGCTTTCGGTGATCGTGGCCGAACCGCGCGAGGGCCCCATCGACAAGGCGTGCGGGGAGGGCCTGATGCCCGGCGGTTTGGCCGAGCTGACGGAGCTCGGGGTGGACCCGGCCGGCATGCCCTTTCGCGGCATCGCCTACGTCAGCGAGCATCGCCGCGCCGAGGCGCTGTTTCGCGGCGGGCCCGGCCGGGGCGTGCGGCGCACCACCTTGCACGCCGCGCTGGCGGCGCGGGCCAAAGAGCAAGACACCGAGTGGATTCGGGCGCGGGTGACCAGCGTCGAGCAGGACGCGCACGGCGTGACGGCCGCGGGTGTGCGCGCGAAATGGTTGGTGGGCGCCGACGGGCTGCACTCGGCGGTGCGGCGCGCGGTCGGCGTCAAGGCCACGGCCGGAAAACCGCGCCGCCACGGCGTGCGGTGGCACTTCAAGGTGCCGGCCTGGTCGGAGTTCGTCGAGGTGCACTGGTCCCGATGGGGCGAGGCGTACGTGACGCCGGTGGAGCCCGACCTGGTCGGCGTGGCGATCCTGTCCGGGGGGCGGCCTGACCTGGCCTGGTTCCCGTGGCTGGCCGAGCACCTGAAGGGCGCCGGCCGCGGGCAGGCCCGCGGCTGCGGCCCGCTGCGTCAGGTAGTGTCCCGCCGCGTGGCGGGCCGGGTGCTGCTGGTCGGCGACGCGGCCGGATACGAGGACGCGCTGACCGGCGAGGGCATCAGCCTGGCGGTCAAGCAGGCGGCCGCGGCGGTCGACGCCATCGTCAGCGACGCGCCATCGTCGTACGAGGCCGCCTGGCACCGGGTCACCCGCAGCTACCGGCTGCTCACCCGGGCGGTGGTGTTGGGCAGCGCGCCGGCCGTGGCGCGCCGGGCGATCGTGCCGGCGGCCGCGATGCTGCCCGCCGTGTTCGGCGGCGCGGTCAACATCCTGGCGCGTTAGCTAGCGCGCCTGCCAGACCGGTTCCCGCTTCTCGGCGAACGCCAGGGGTCCCTCCTTGGCGTCCTCGGACCTGATCAGGGAACGCATTTCGCGCACGGTGCGCTCCCAGCCCGGCTCGTCGCCCACGATGACGCCGTCGTCGACCCCGTAGGCGATGCGCTTGCTGGCCTGCACCGACAGCGGCGCGTTGACCGTCACGCGGGCGGCCAGGGCCAGCGCGGCGTCCAGCACCTCACCCTGACCGACGACCCGGTTGATCAGGCCCCATTCGAGGGCGTCGGCCGCGGTGATCGGCTCGCCGGTCATCAGCAGCTCCATCGCCACCTTGCGGGGCAGGTGGTCCATGATCCGGAAGACGCCGCCGGCGGCGGCGATCAGTCCGCGTTTGACCTCGGGCAACCCGAACGTGGCCCGTTCGTCGGCGACCACCAGGTCGCTGGCCAGCGCGAGTTCCGTGCCGCCGCCCAGCGCGGTGCCGTTGACCGCGGCGATCGTGGGCTTGTCGATGAAGTGGTGCACGTAGCCGGCGAATCCCCACTCGCCGTGCTCCGGGTGATACAGGTTCTCCCGGCGCGAGATCGCCTTGAGGTCCGCGCCGGCGCAAAACGACTTGTCGCCGGCGCCGGTGATGACCACCGCCCGCACGTCGGGGTCGTGCTGCGCCTGCTCCAGCGCGTCCCCGACGGCGATGCTGACGGCGGCGTTGACCGCGTTGCGGGCTTCCGGCCGGTTGATGGTAATGACCATCACGTTGGCGCGAAGCTCGACCAGAGCCCCGGGCGGGTCGTTATCCCCTTGGGTCACAAGAGTTCCACGATGGTGGCGTTGGCCTGGCCACCGCCCTCGCACATCGTCTGCAGGCCGTAGCGGATTCCCTTGTCGCGCATGTGGTAGAGCAGCGTGGTCATCAGCCGCGCCCCCGAGCCGCCGAGCGGGTGGCCCAGCGCGATGGCGCCGCCGTGGGGGTTGAGCTTCTTCTCGTCGGCCCCAATGTCTTTCAGCCATGCCAGCGGGACGGGCGCGAACGCCTCGTTGACCTCATAGGCCCCGATATCATCGATCGACAGGCCGGACTTCTTGAGCGCCTTCTGCGTCGCCGGGATGGGCGCGGTCAGCATGATCACCGGGTCGGCGCCGGCCAGTACCGCGGTGTGCACCTTGGCGATCGGCGTGAGGCCCAGTTCCCTGGCCTTCTCTGCCGACATGAAAAGAAGTGCGGCCGAACCGTCGGTGATCTGCGAGGAGTTGCCGGCATGGATCACCCCGTCCTCCTTGAACGCCGGCTTCAGCGATGCCATCTTCTCCATCGGGGTGCCGCGGCGGATGCCCTCGTCCTTGAGCACTGTTGTTTTTTCGTGACCATCGGTCACATTGATGCCGACGATCTGGTCGTCGAACGCACCGGAATCCTGTGCGGCGGCGGCCTTTTCGTGGGACCCCAGCGAGAACTCATCGAGCGCGAGTCGATCGAACCCCCACTGCTCGGCGATCATCTCGGCACCGAGGCCCTGGTTGGGCGTCTTGTGGTAGCGGTCCTTGAAGGCCTGCGGGTAAGGGTTGCCGCCACCGGCCAGCGACGATCCCATCGGCGTTCGTGACATCGACTCGACACCGCCGGCGACGACGACGTCGTAGTGTCCGGCGACCACGCCCGCCGCGGCGAAGTGGATGGACTGCTGGCTCGACCCACACTGGCGGTCGACGGTCACGCCCGGCACGGTCTCGGGCCAGCCGGCGGCCAGCAGCGCGGTGCGGCCGATGTCGAGGGCCTGCTCACCGGCCTGCATGACGCAGCCCCAGATGACGTCGTCGACGATTCCCGGATCGATGCCGGCCTTGTCGACCAGGCCGTTGAGGACCTGCGCGGACAGGTCGGCCGGGTGCACCCCCGACAGGCTTCCGTTGCGCTTGCCGAGTGGTGAGCGGACTGCCTCGACGATGACGGCTTCAGGCATGGTGGTGTCTCCTTTGACGTGTGGGCCTTGCGTCGATTGTCAACCAAGGGGTTGGACGGGCGATGGCCGGGGTCCCACCCGTACCGAGAGCCGACCATCACACCATCCGCGAACGCGATAGCGCATGTGATACCGCATTCGAAAGTCGCCGATTGGCCGCGTGCGCCGCGGCGCAACCCCTAGCCGGCCGGGTACCCCACCGACTTGATCTCGGTGTACTGGTCGAAGCCGGCGACGCCGTTCTGGCGACCGACCCCGCTGTACTTGTAACCGCCGAACGGGGTGTCGGCGCCGTACGGGGCGCCGCCGTTGACGCCCATGAAGCCGGCCCGGATCCGGCGGGCCACCGCCAGCGAGTGCTCCAGCGAGCCCGACATCACGTTGCCGGCCAATCCGTACTTGCTGTCGTTGGCGATCCGGATCGCGTCCTCCTCGTCGTCGAACGGGATGACGGACAGCACCGGGCCGAAGATCTCCTCCTGGGCGATGGTCATGGAGTTGTCGACGTCGGTGAAAAGCGTTGGCCTGACGAAGAATCCCTTGTCGAAGCCGGTGGGCGCGTCCGGACCGCCGACCAGCGCGGTGGCGCCCTCCTCGACGCCCTTGCGGATGTAGCCCATCACGCGGTTGCGCTGCACCTCCGAGATCACCGGGCCGCACAGTGTTCCGGGGTCCTGCGGGTCGCCGCACGTGACGTTCTCGTAGATGCTCTTGAGGATCGCCACACCCTCGTCGTAGCGGGACCGCGGCAGCAGCATCCGGGTGGGGTTGGCACAGCCCTGCCCGGCGTGCATGCACGGCGCGATGCCGATCGCGCAGGCCATTCCGAAATCGGCGTCTTCGAGCACGATGGTCGCCGACTTGCCGCCGAGTTCGAGGAACAGCCGCTTCATGGTCGCCGCGCCCTTTTCCATGATCCGCTGGCCGACCACGGTGGAACCGGTGAACGAGATGAGGTCCACCTTCGGCGACAGCGTGAGCTCTTCGCCGACAAAGTGATCCGACGCGGTGACGACGTTGACGACACCCGCCGGGATGTCGGTCTTCTCGGCGATCAGCCTGCCCAGGCGGGTCGCGTTGAACGGCGTGTTGGGCGCCGGCTTGAGCACCACGGTGTTGCCGGTGCCCAGCGCCTGGCCGAGCTTGTTGAGGGTGACCTCGAACGGGAAGTTCCACGGCACGATCGCGCCGACGACGCCCACGGGTTCCCGCCACACCTTGCGGGTGGTCAGCGTCCCGGTCAGGCTGATCACCTTGTCGCCGAGGTCGGTCTCCCAGGCGTACTCGTCGATCAGCCGCGCGGGGTACTTCAGCCCGTCTTCCAGTGGAGCGTCCAGCTGCGGGCCGAACGTGATCGCCCGGGGGGAGCCGACCTCGAGGATGAGCTCCTCGCGCAGCTCCTCCTTCTCGGATTCGATGGCCTCGTGCAGCTGCAACAGGCAGCGCTTGCGCAGCTCACGGTTGGTGGACCAGTCGGTCTCGTCGAAGGCGCGCCGGGCGGCGTCGATGGCCCGGTGCATGTCCTCCTTCGACGCGTCCGCGACCTCGCCGAGCGGCTCCTCGGTCGCGGGGTTGATGTTCGTGAACGTGCCGGCCTGACCCTCGACGAGCTTGCCGTCGATCATCATCTTGGGCTCGAAGCGGACCTTTACAGCCTCGGTCATGTTTGTCACTCTCTTCTGAGTCGTTGAGGGGGCTACAGAGAGCCTTACCGCAACCTAGCCGATTGGCAAGGTGCAAACGCTGCGGGGCTGGTTACTGCGGGTCAAACAGCACCGGCACCGAGGTCGGCGAGCGGAAAACCTGCCCGCGGACGTGCGGGTCATCGCCGTCGGGGTCGAGCCGCAGGTTCGGCAGCCGGTCGAGCAGCAGGTTGACCGCGGTCCGCATCTCCAGGCGCGCCAGGTGCATGCCGAGGCAGACGTGCACGCCGTGCCCCCAGGCCAGATTCGGCCGTTGCTGCCGGTGGATGTTGAACGTGTCCGGCTCGGGATAGCGATCTTCTTGCCGGTTCGCCGCGCCCAGCATCGGCATCACCGTCGCGCCGGCCGGGATCGCCACCCCGCCGAGCTCGGTGTCGCGGGTGGCGACCCGGGTGATGGTCAGCAGCGGCGGTTCCCACCGCACCCCCTCCTCGATCGCCTGCGGCAGCAGCGACCGGTCCGCGCGGATGGCGTCCAACTGCGCGGGGTTCGACAGCAGCGCCAACAGCAGGCTGCCCAGGGCCCGGTAGGTCGTCTCCACGCCGGCAGGCAACAGCAGCCGAAGGAAGGAGAAGATCTCTTCGTCCGCGAGCTTTTGCCCGTCGATCTCGGCCGCACCGAGCGCGCTGATCAGATCGTCCTTCGGCTCGGCGCGGCGGGCCTCGAGTATCGGGGCGAAGTAGTCGCACAGGGCGGCCGAGGCCGCCAGGCCCCGCTCCGGATTCATCAACCAGCTCAGCAGCGAAATCGACCACCGCTGGAACTGTGGGTAGTCCTTTTCCGGCAAGCCCAGCAGGCCCGCGATGATCTGGCTGGGATAGTCGAAGGTGAACTCCTTCACCAGATCCGCTTTGCCATGCGGCGCGAAGTTGTCGATCAGGCTGTTGGCCACGCGGCCGACCAACTCGTCCTGCCAGCGCGCCAACGACTTCTGCGAGAACGCCTTTGACACCAAGGAGCGCAGCCGGCCGTGCACGGGTTCGTCCATGCCGAGCATGACCCCTTCACCCAGCACCGGGCCGAACGCCGCGATGACGGCCGCCGAGGAAAACGTCTCGTTGTCGCGCAACATCTGCTGGACATCCTCGTGGCGATACACGATGAACATCGGCAGCGATTCCTCGTGCGGAAGCGCCCCCGACGTTTCGAGGCGCTGCACCGGTTCCTCACGGCGCAGCCGCGCCAATTCGGTGTACGGGTCGCGCACGTCACCGGATATCGCGTCATCGAAGGCGCCGAAGTCCTCGAGGTCGTCGAAAAGCTGTTCCATCGCCTACTCCTCACTCCCCTTGCGGCGCTTCGCCGCCAGCGACGCCAAGCGCTGCAGCACCGGCGCGGGGAGAACCCGCGCGACAAGCACCATCGCCTTTTGGGTTGTCGTCAACGGCCACGCCCCGCCCCGCATCGAGCCCTGCCTCGGTATGCCGAGCACGATCCGCGACACCTGGTGCATGCCCGACGCCGGCAGAATCCTGTTGAGCACCAACAACATCGAAGCGTCTGAACCAACCCCGCGGCGGCGGAACGCCGCCCTGTCATCCAGCGCCTTGAGCAGGCCGTCGGTGTACCGCTGCGGCGGCCGGCCCAGCTTCATCGCGAAGCGCCCGCGCGTGTTCATGGTGGCGTGGATCCGGGCGTAGGGGCCGCCGAGATCGCGATTATCGGTGGTGCCCGCGTCGGTGATGATCTCGGTGTCGTACATCCCGGCGACCAGGACGGTGACGCCGAGACCGAAGGGCGCGATCTCGCACGCCATGGATTCGCCCCACCGCTCCAGCGCCCCCTTGGCCGCCGAGTACGGCGCGGTGGCCGGCTGCCCGCGCACGCCGGCCGCGCTGGACACCAATACGATTCGGCCCTCGCCCGCGGCCCGCATCGAGGGCAGCAGGGCCTGAGTGAGCGCGACGGGGCCCACGACGCTGGTGGCGAACATCCTCTGCCACAACGCCATGTCGGTTTCCTCCACCACTCCCGCCGCGGAGATTCCTGCGTTGTGCACCAGAGCGTAGGGGGCGGCGACGGCTTCCTCGATCGCCTTGGCAGCCGCGGAAATCGAGGCGGCATCCGTCAGGTCGAGCTGGACACCGATGAGCCGATCGTCGTGGGCGGCCCCTTGTGATCCGGTGGCTTCGCGTAGCAGCGGCAGCCCGCGGTCGGGGGTGCGCATGGCCGCGACCACGCGCCACCCTTCTCGATACAGACGCACGGCCGACGCGAAGCCCAGTCCGCGGGACGCGCCGGTGATGACAACGGTGCGCGGCTCAGCCATTGTTGGCCGTGGCAGCGCACGCACCCGCACCCGGTGGTGGCGGGTCGACCTGGGGCCGCCCGTTCGGCTGGCCACTCATCCAGGTCGACCAGATGCCGACCGAGTACGGCCCCTGGGCGCCGGCCTTCTCGTAAAACCCCTGCGGGTCATAGACTTTGGCCTCCGGGTAGGGCCATGGGCAGGCCACCGAGGTCGCCGCTTTGGTGGCCTTGATGACGGCGAACCATGCGCCGTAGGCGAAGTAGGACACGTTGATGATCGCGAACATCACCAGGAACGTGCCCAGCACGGGACGGCCGGGGAAGATCCTGGCCTTCGCGGCGAGCTTCTCCGCCACCGACTTTCCGGTGTCGTCGCGGTAGCAAAGGATCGCCGCCGGCACCATCACGAACGTCACCGAGAACGACTCCCAGATCAACGGGAACTGGAATGTGGTGCCGGTGAACACCGAGCCCCACGGAATCACCTGCGAGTAGATGTACATCCCCATGTGGACCAGCTGGATCTCCAGCCAGGCATCGAAGACGAAACCGATGGCACAGGTCAGCACGCCCAGGCTGACCAGTGGGTGTCGCGACACGAAGGCCTCGGGACCCTTGCGCGCCTGCAGTTTGCGCAGGATCCAGATCGCCGGGAAGTACGGCCCGAAATAGAAAGTGACGTAACCGAATACGACGAAGGGCTCGACGGTCGGCGACAGCGACACCAGGGGCCAGGACTCCGGCCAGTGGATGAGGTCGGGGTTGTAAACCGCGAACGGGGACCAGTTCATGATCGGGTCCTGCCACACGATCAACGTGGTGCACAGGAACATCAGCATGACCGGGCTGCCCGGGTTGCGGCGCCAGCCCCTGATGAACACCACGAGCAGCACCAGCAGCATGATCACGGTCGAGATCTGCAGGAAGGTGATGTAGTCCAGCCCGAAGACGAACTTCACGGGCCGCGGCCGGCCCTGCACGTTGGGATTGGCGACGCGCGGGTCGAGCGCGACGCGGCAGTTCACGATGAAGAAGAGCGCGAACGCCGCCAGGGCGGCGCCGGCGACCCAGCCGCCCCAGCCGCGCTTCTCACCTTGGTGTCGGGCCGGCGGCTTCTCGTCCACGACGGCCGGTGTGGATTGTTCCGTAGACATCAGCCGTCCTCTCCGAAGCGGTCGACCAGATGCGAGTTGACGCCGTCGGCATCGAGGGTCCGGGCCACCAGGTAGCCGGCGCCCATCCAGGCCCGCCGCGTCCACTTGCCGAACGACACCCGGGTGCCGGGCGCGCCCGAGGCGGCGGGCATCATCTTCACCCGTTCCAGGGCCTCCTTGACGCCGCGCGGACTGAGCGGATGAGCGTCGGCAAACGCGCGCACCAACGTGGCGGCGACGTCGCGGTTGACCACCGGCACGCAGTACTCGGGGCGGCTGCCGTCGTATTTCGTCGCGTAACGGTCGAGGAACTCCTGGCCGAGCCGGTTCGCCTCGTCGTACTGGTCGACCCCCACCCAGCCCATGAACGCTTTCCACATGATCGGATTCACCCACGCGTTCTGGAAGGCCGTGGTGGTGAAGCGCGGTGGGTCCCAATCGACGGCCTCAAGCGCCGGATTGATGAACACGATCCCGAAGCCGAAACCCAGGTGCACTATCGCCTCGGCCTTCGCGTCGTGCAGGGTGCGCACGGCCTCGTCGATGTCCTGCGCGGTCTGCGCAATCGCCACCTCGGCGACGATGCGAATCCCCTTGCGCCGGCACGCGCTTCGCAGGTTTTTCAGGTAGCTCTCGCCGATCAGGCTCTGCTCGACCAGCACCCCGATTTCGGTGAGCCCGCGTTTGGCGACCAAATCGGCGATGAAGATCGGCTCGTCGGTCATGGAGCCCTGCGGAAACGCGAACGTCCATTCGCCCAGCCAGTCGTCGGTGCCGGTGACGCTGATCGCCGGCACCCTGAACCGTTCCTCGATCGCCTCGCGGGTGGGCACGCAGTTGTCGGTGATGTGCGGGCCGAACACCACCAGGCAGCCCTCGTCGACGAGCTGCCCGAAGGCATCGATCACCGCCTTGACCGATCCCTTGGGCAACCCCTCCACCTCGCGGTAGATCATCTGCACCGGGCGATCGATGAGGCCCTGTTCACGGGCTTCTTCGAAGATGAGGTCGAAGCACCGCGTGAAACTCGCCAGCAACTCTTCCGGAAAGCCCGGCGGGAGCATGAAATCCATCAGGTAGCCGACCTTGATCGGCTCCGCACTGCTTTCGTAGGACATCCGGCCTCCGGTAAAAACCTAATATTTGTTCGGACACTAGCGGTGGTCCGCACGCAGCGTCAATCAACCACCCACGCCACCCAGATAGATCGCGATCATCTCGCCCAGCGCCTCGCCCACGGCGACGTCGTCGGTGAGCGGCCCGGCGATCGCCGCCCGGGCGGCCTCGTGCATGGTCAGGCCCTCCGCGACGAGCCTGCCCGCCGCGATCAGCACGCGCGTCGACGCGACCTCACGCAACCCGCCGGTTTCCAGCCGGCGGATGGCCTGCCCGAGACGCACCAGCTCGGCCGCGGTGGCCGCGTCGACGCCCGACTCGTGCGCAACGATCCCCTCCTCGACATCGGCTGCGGGAAAACCGAATTCGAGGGCGACCATCCGCTGGCGTGTCGAATCCTTGAGATCCTTGAGGACGCTCTGGTAGCCCGGGTTGTAGGACACCACCAGGCCGAACCCGGGCGCGGCGTCCAACGTGACGCCGAGCCGCTCGATGGGCAGCTGGCGCCGGTGGTCCGCGAGCGGGTGCAGCACCACGGTGGTGTCCTGTCGGGCCTCCACCACTTCGTCCAGGTAGCAGATCGCGCCCTCCCGCACCGCGCGGGTCAGCGGGCCGTCCACCCACACCGTCTCGTCGCCTTGCAACAGGTACCGGCCGACCAGGTCGGCGGTGGTGAGGTCGTCATGGCAGGCGACGGTGATCAGCGGCCGGCCCAGGTCGTAGGCCATCGCCTCGACGAAGCGGGTCTTGCCGCACCCCGTCGGCCCCTTCAAAACCAGCGACAGGCCCTGGCGGTAGGCGGCCTTGAAAATGGCTTCCTCGTTGCCGATCGCCTGGTAGTAGGGCCGCACGCTGTGCGCCTCGGGGGCCACGCCATTCCGGTGAGCTACCCCGGGCTCGTTGGCCATAGCTTCCCTTCCGATCTCGATTGAGCCTATCCGGAACAGATGTTTGTTTCAACGCCCGACGACGGGTGCGGCGGCGCGCGGCCGGCGGCGGACCTCCGCCGAGCGCAGGGCCGACCGGAACAGCGGGCCCACGACGCCGGCGAGCTGATCCGGGCGCGCAATGGTGGCGTGCGCGGTGCTGCCGAACACCCTGCGCAGCGATTGCACGTCCGTCCCCGCACCGATCGTCAGGCACACACAGCCGGTCCCGCGCCGGCGGGCCTCGGTCAGGGCGCGCCGCGCGTCCGCGGCACCGTAGGCCCGTTCGTACCCGTGGTCGTAGGCGAGTCCGTCGGACAGCACCACCAGCAGTCGCCGCGCCGTTCCGCCGCGCGCCTCCAAGACCGCCGAGCCGTGCCGGATGGCCGCACCGAGGCGGGAGTACGCGCCGGGTTCCAGGCTGTTGAGCCGCCGCATGACGCGGGAGTCGAGGTGGTCGTCGAACCGTTTGACGGGAATCATGCTGACCGCCTGCCGGCCCTGCGAGTAGTAGGCGTACAAGGCGACCCGGTCGCCCAGGTCATGCAGTGCGACGGTGAGATTGGCGACCGCCGCGCGCTGTTGCTGGTGCACCGTGCGGCCCAGCGTTCCGGCCTCGCCCGCCGAGCCCGACACGTCGAGCAGGAGCAGCACCGACAGGTCCCGGCGGCGGCGCAGGCTGTCGAGGTAGACGGCCTCGTCGGGGACCGACCCGGCCCGCACCTCGACGCGAGCCTCCACCGCGGCGTCGATGTCGATGTCGTCGCCCTGCGGCTGACGGTGGCGGCGGTGCAGCCCCATCCCGAGCCGTGACAGCGGCCGTCGCACGCCGATCGCGGCTTCGATTTCCTGGGTCGCCTGCGCTTTGATCGCCGGCTCGACCTCGCGCACGGTGCACCACGCGGGCCGGTAGCCCTTGCGCCCGGCGTCCCATTCCGGATATCTCACTCCGTCCGCGGCCGCCTCCGCTTCCTCGTCGCTGATGTCCTCGCGCGGGGCCGACGCGAGCGACGACACGGCGTGCGAGCCGCGGATTCCCGAGTTCGTGCGATGCGTCGGCGTGTCCGCGCCCGGCGGTCCGCCGCCGCTGCTGCGCGACTTCTTCCTCTGTGAAGACAACATCTTCTTCAACCACTTACCGATGAAGCCACCCCCGCCCACCGGGCTGGTGAACAGGTCTGGATCGTCGGAATCGTCGGTCTCGCCGTCGGCAAGCTCCGCCAGTTCCTGCGCGGCGCGGCCACGCGGGACGTGCCCGGGATTCGCCGGGTCCTGTCGTTCGGCCGCGCGGCACGCCGACAGCACCTTCGCCGCACGGATCACGCCGAAGCCGGCCGCCGGGTCGTCGATCCTCGCCCGCGCCTTGGCGATCCGCAACGACGCGGCGGGCGAGTCGCTGCGGCTCGCGATCTCGCGGTCGCCCAGCGACGCCAACGCGCGCGGGAGCAGGTCGCCGGTGGCGACCAGCGCGCGGTGGCCCTCGACCGCCAGGTAACGCCGCGCCAACCGGGGGTGCCGGACCAGGGGACGCACGGCGCCGGGGTCCAGGCTGCCCGCCGCGATCATCGATGCCTGCACGGCAACCGACTCGAGCTGCGCGCGCCCCGGCATCGCGGCATCGACGTAGATCGTCTGGCCGTCCGTCCACGGCGGTTCGCCCGGTCGCAGCTCGGCGACCGCCGTGGCGCGGCCCGCCAGCGCGGAAGCGAACATGCCCAGGGCCTGCAGCCGCCCGGCACGAGCGTCGTCCCCCACGCTCAACCTCCGAACCACCGACACTTTTGACCAAATATCTGTTCCACCGTAGAGTCCGGCCTCAGGGCAGTCAATCAACTCGGCCGTCGATTAGTCAGGAGCCCATCATGATTGACTTCACCGGCCGGGTGGCGGTCGTCACCGGCGCCGGTCGTGGACTCGGCCGCCTTTACGCACTGGACCTGGCGCGCCGCGGGGCCGCGGTGGTGGTCAACGACCTCGGCGGGTCGATGCGCGGCGAGGGCGCCGACTCCCGCGTCGCCGACGACGTGGTCGCCGAGATCACGACGGCGGGCGGCACGGCCATCGCCTCGCATGACTCGGTGGACAGCCCCGCGGGCGGCCAGGCGATCGTCGACGCGGCGGTGGGCGCGTTCGGCCGCCTCGATGCGGTGGTCAGCAACGCCGGAATCTTCGGCAGCACGCCGTTCGAAGCCCTCTCGGCCGACGAGTGGACCCGCATGCTGCGCGTGCACCTGGACGGCGGCTTTTATCTCGCCCAGCCCGCGTATCGCGCCATGCAGAAGAACGGCGGCGGGAGGTTCGTGTTCATCTCGTCGTCCGCCGGCATCTTCGGTCAGCCGATGGAGGCCCATTACGCCGCGGCCAAGGCCGGCCTGGTCGGCTTGACCAACGTGATCGCGATCGAAGGCGAGGCGCACGGAATCCTCGCCAATTCCGTTATGCCCACTGGCTTCTCGCGCATGGTCACCGAGACCGTCGGCGACGAGAAGTTTCTCGCCGAATCCGGCTTCATGCAGGCCATCCGGCCCGAACTCGTCGTGCCGCTGGTGACCTTCCTGGCCAGCTCCGCCTGCACGTTCACCCACCGGAACTATTCGGCCGCCGCCGGGCGCTACGCGCGGGTGTTCGTCGGGCTCACCGAAGGCTGGCTGGCCGACGCCGACGGCCAGCCGACCGCCGAAGACATCCAGGCGCACCTCGAGGAGATCTCGTCCACGGAGAAGTTCATGGTGCCGACGTCGATCGTCGACGAGGTGCTGGAGGTGTGCGCGCGGCGGGGCATCAGCGCCATGCCCGACGACGCGGACGTCGCGTTCCCCGAACCGCGCGGCGGCCGAGTGCCTAGTTGACCTAATATCTGCTCCAACGTAGTGTCCGAAAAAATGGACTTCTCCTACCCCGCGGAAGTGGAACAATTCCGCACCGAGCTGCGCGACTGGCTCTCGGCGAACCTGACCGACGAGCTGGTGGCCGCGCGCAGGCCCGCGGGGCGCGACGACGCGGCAATCGAGCTGCTGCGGGCCTGGAGCGCGACGATGGCCGACGCCGGGTGGGCCGCGGTCTCCTGGCCGCGCGAGTACGGCGGCCGCGGTGCGACCGTTCTCGAACAGCTGGTCTACACCGAGGAGACCACCCGCGCGCGGGCACCGATGCCGCTCAACGTCATTGGGATGAACAACATCGCCCCCGCCATCATGCAGTACGGCACCGAAGACCAGAAGGCAACGCTGCTCCCCCGCATGATGCGCGCCGACGACATCTGGTGCCAGGGCATGTCGGAGCCCGAAGCGGGATCGGACCTCGCCGCCCTGCGCACCCGCGCGGTGCGCGACGGTGACGACTTCGTCGTCAACGGCCAGAAGATCTGGACCTCGCTGGGGCATCGGGCGCACTGGTGTCAGCTGTACGTGCGCACCGATCCCGACGCCCCCAAGCACAAGGGGATCTCCTGCCTCATCGTGGACATGGCACTGCCCGGCATCGAGGTCCGCCCGCTCGTCACGCTCAACGGCGACACCGATTTCGCCGAGGTGTTCTTTCACGACGTGCGGGTGCCCGCCGACGCACTGCTGGGCCCGCTCAACGCGGGCTGGCAAGTGGCGACCACCACGCTCGGCCACGAGCGCGCCGGGGCGGCACGGCTGTACGCGGAGATGCAGGTAAGGCTGGAAGAACTGGTGGACGACATCGCCAAGGCCGACGCCGGAGCGCTCGACGATCCGGTGACGCTGCGGCGCCTCGGCGAAATCGCCGTCCGCATCAAGTATCTCGAAGTGCTCTGCCAGCGGTCGATCTCGGCGACGCTGCATGGCGGCGACCCGTTCGCGTCGGCCAGCCTCGCCAAGACCGTGTGGGGTGAGATCGGGCAGGACATGGCCGGCCTGGCCTTCGACGTGCTCGGCACCGGCGGCGTTGGCGCCCCGTGGGCCAACTACCGCCTCACCTCGCGTTCGCTGACCATCGCGGGCGGAACGACCCAGATCAACAAGAACATCACCGCGCAGCGAGTGCTCGGGCTGCCGCGGAAATGAACCTCGAACTCACCGACGAGCAGGCGGCGCTGCGCGACACCACGCGGCGCTTTCTCGCTGAGAAGGCACCGATTTCGGGACACGTGCGCGAGCTGCTCGACGATCCGACCGGCGTCGACCAACCTGTCTGGAGCGCCCTGGCCGACCTCGGGATCACCGGGCTGCTGGTGCCGGAGGAACACGGCGGCGCCGGGATGACGATGGTCGAGGCCGGCGTCGTCGCCGAAGAGCTGGGCGCCGCGCTGCACCCGGGCCCCTGGTTGTCGACCGCGGTCGCCGCGGCGCGCGCGCTGACACGGCTCCGCGACGATGACAGTGCCGCAACGATTCTGGCCGGGATCGCCGACGGGACCACCATCGCCACCGTCGGCTTCTTGGAGCCGGACAACGCCTGCGTCGAGGCGACCGGGCAGGACCGCGACACCGTCCTGCGGGGTGAGATCCCGGGCGTGCCCGACGCGGCGGCGACCGACACCGTGCTCGTGCTGGCCCGGGACCGAGCGGACACTGGGCTTTTCGCGGTAAGGACCGACTCCGCCGGAATTTCGGTGATGCCCGAGCCCGGAATCGACCAGACCCGCAAGCGCTTCCGGGTCGGACTCGACGGCGCGCCCGCGCACCGGCTGGCCACGGCGTCGTCGGATGCCGTTGCCGCCGTCGTCGATGACGTGCTCATCGCGACGGCCGCCGACGCGCTCGGCGCGGCGCGCGCAGTGATGGACCTGGCCATCGAATACGCAAAAGTCAGAAAGCAATTCGGTCAGGTCATCGGTTCTTTCCAAGCGGTCCAGCACCTCTGTGTCGACATGTACGAGACCGTCGAGCTCGCCCGCAGCGGTGTCATCCACGCGCTGTGGGCGGCCGACAACGCCGGCTCCGAGGAGCGCCACCTGTCCGCATTGCGGGCCAAGGCGTTCGCCGGGCGGCTGGCCTCCGTGGGAGACACCGCCATCCAGGTGTTCGGCGGCATCGGCTACACCTGGGAGCACGACGCTCATCTCTATCTCAAGCGCCTGCTCAGCTGGAGCGGACTCCTCGGGGGGCCGGACCGCTATCTCACGGAACTTGGTGCGCGCCTTGCCAAGGGAGGCCAACGATGATGGACATCGAGTACCTACTCACCGCGACACCGTCGGCGCGCAAGTCGCTCGACGTGCAGGCCCCCGTCGACCTCGGGGACATCAAGGATTGCCTGCGCATCGGATTGCAGGCGGCCAACGGCTCCAACCAACAGTCCTGGCGGTGGCTGGTGATCGCCGATCCCTCGTTGCGGGCCCAGATCGCCGAGCTGTACCGCGAGGCTTACCTGCTGCGGGTGGGTGGGCAGCTGCTCGCCGACCTGCTGCCGGCCGGCACTCCGGAAAGCCGCATCATGTCATCGACGGAGTGGTTGGTCGAGAACATGGCGAACGTGCCGCTGCTGGTAATCCCTTGCTACGAGCCCTACCTGCCCCGCGTCGACGGCGACGAGTCCTTTCATCAGGCGACGCTGTACGGCTCGATCTTCCCGGCGGTGTGGAACTTTCAGCTCGCCCTGCACACCCGCGGATACGGGACCTGCATCACGACGCTGCACCTGCACCGCGAGGCCGAGGTCCGCCGGCTGCTCGGCATCCCGGAGGGCTACACGCAGGGCTGCCTGCTGCCGGTGGCGCGCCTTCGCGCCGGGCGCACCTTTTCCCCGGCCCCCCGGCGCCCCGTCGACGAGGTGGTCGTGCGCGACGGCTGGGCGGGACCCGCGCTCTAGAATGGGGGTTTCGGCGCTTTGTACAGCGAATTCGCTTTACCAGGGTCTGATAGCCTCTAACAAACATTTGGTTCGCGCGAGAGGACGAATGCGCATGTCCGCGAAGCCGCAATCGTCCGGATCTGCACCCCGCTGATCATGGCGAAAGCGGAGCCGTTGCGCGTCGGCGCCGCCGACGATCCCGGCACGCGCCGAACCGAGATCCTGCAGACCGCGGCGTCGTTGATCGCGTCGTCCGGATTGCGCACGTCTTTGCAGGAGATCGCCGACGCGGCAGGCATTCTCCCGGGCAGCCTGTATCACCATTTCGAGTCCAAAGAGGCGATCCTCGTCGAGCTGATCCGCCGCTACCAGGACGATCTGAACCGGATCGGGCAGACCGCGCAGGCGCGGCTGGATGAACCGGACGCACGACCGGCTTCGGAGAAGATCGTCGAGCTGGGGTCGGCGATCGCCCACTGCGCCGCGCGGCACGGCGCCGCGCTGCAGATGTCGTTCTACGAGGGGCCGAACGACGACCCGGAGCTGATGAAGCTGACCCGGGAGGCGCCCAACGCGGTGCAGGAGGCGATGCTGCAGACGCTGCGCGCGGGCAGGTGGAGCGGCTACATCAAACCCGACATCGACCTGCCCACGCTGGCCGACCGGATCTGCCAGACGATGCTGCAGGTCGGGCTCGCCGTCATGCGGCACACCGCCCCACCCGACCAGGTGGCCCGGCTGCTGTGCCGAATCATCTTGGACGGCCTGGCCGCCAAGCCGCCGACCGACGCCGCCTTGGATCGGTCCAAGGCCTTCGCGGCCGCGCGCGCCGTCATCGACACGTGGGCCGACGACGGCGAAGTGGACCCCGACGACAAGGCGGCCCGCGTCCTCGCGGTCGCACGAACGGAGTTCGGCCGCAAAGGGTATGAGGTCACGACCATCAGGGACATCGCCGCCGCGGCCGGCCTGGGCACCGGAACGGTCTATCGGGTGATCGGGTCCAAGGACGAACTCCTCGCCTCGATCATGGAATCCTTCGGGAGGAAAGTCGAGGCCGGGTGGGTCGGCGTGCTGCGCTCGGACTCCACGGTCGTCGAGAAACTCGACGCCCTGAGCTGGGTCAACGTCAACGCGCTGGACCGGTATCCCGACGAGTTCAGGATTCAGCTGGCCTGGATGCGGCAATCCCCGCCGAACACACCCAACCCCGGTTGGCTCTACGCCACCCGGCTTCGGCAGATGAAATCGCTGCTCTCCGAAGGTATCCGGTCGGGAGAGATCAGCATCGACGCCCCGTCCATCACGATGCTGGCACGCTGCGTCATCGGCCTGCAGTGGATACCGGAGAACATCCTGCGCGCCGTCGGGAAACGTGCGGCGCTGGTGCATGTCCGCGACACGGTCCTGCGCGGAGCCGCGGTTCGGGGCAGTTAGGTATTGAACCTAATAACTGTTACCCATACAGTTGGGCGGTTAGAACCTGATTGGCAGTGAACGAGAAGGGGATTTCCATGACTATCGTCGATCGGTTGCGCTACGACGGCAAACGGGCTCTCGTTGTTGGCGGCGCCACCGGGATGGGCGCGGCGGCGGCCAAGTCGGCGGCCGAGCTCGGCGCCGAAGTCATCGTGATGGACTACGCGCCGGTGAACTACGACGTCGCCAAGTCCATCCAGGTGGACCTCCGCGACCCCGCCTCGATCGACGCCGCGATCGAGCAGTTGGACGGTCCGATCCACGCGCTGTTCTCGGCCGCCGGCATCGCCGACGGGACGACCGACCTGATGGCGATCAACTTCATCGGCCACCGCCACCTCATCGGACGCCTGCTCGAGAAGAACCAGCTTCCGTCGGGCTCGGCGATCTGCTTCATCTCCTCGGTCGCGGGCATGGGCTGGGAGAACGACCTGGAGCTGCTGACCGAGTTCCTCGCCACGCCGGACTTCGCTTCGGCGCAAGAGTGGGTCAAGGCGCACGAGTCGGAAGGCATCATCCACTACGGCTTTTCCAAGAAGGTCGTCAACGCCTACGTGGCGACGCAGGGCTACCCGCTGCTGAAGAAGGGCATCCGGATCAACGCGATCTGCCCGGGTCCCACCGACACCCCGCTGGCCCAGGCCAATGCCGACCTCTGGCTCACCTTCGCGCAGGACTACCGCGACGAGACCGGCTCCAAGGTGCACACCCCGGAGCAAATGGGCGATGTGATGGCGTTCCTGAACAGCGCCGCCGCGTTCGGCATCAACGGGATCACGCTGCTGGTGGACTACGGCCACACGATGGCCTCGCTGACCGGCGCGTACCCGCCCGGCAAGCCGATCATCGACCTGATCATGGGCCGGGTGAAGCTCTAAATAGCAGGCACGCCGGTACCTTCGGTTGGTATGGCACGGATCGTCGTCATCGGCGGCCACGGCAAGGTGGCACTGCAGCTAGCTCGCATCTTGACCGACCGCGGCGACCAGGTGAGTTCGGTGTTCCGCAACCCCGGCCACGCCGACGACGTCACCGCGACCGGCGCGACACCCGTAGTGGCCGACATCGAGCGGCTCGACACCGACGCGCTGGCCGGCCTGCTGGCCGGTCACGACGCGGTCGTCTTCTCCGCGGGAGCTGGCGGCGGTAACCCCGCGCGCACCTACGCCGTCGACCGCGACGCCGCGATCCGGGTGATCGATGCCGCCGCGCGGGCGGGCGTCAAGCGGTTCGTGATGGTGTCCTACTTTGGTGCAGGGCCGGATCACGGAGTGCCCGAGGGCAATTCGTTCTTCCCCTACGCGGAGGCCAAGGCGGCCGCCGATGCGCACCTGCGGGCCAGCGGCCTGCAGTGGACCGTGCTGGGACCGGGCCGTCTGACGCTGGAGCCGGCCACCGGACGCATCGCCTTGGGCCAGGGCAAGGGCGAGGTCTCGCGCGCCGACGTCGCCCTCGTCGCGGCGGCCGCACTCGCGGACGACTCGACCGTCGGGCGAACCATCGACTTCAACAACGGTGACACCCCCATCGCCGAAGCACTGGGCACATGAAGCTCGCCGACTGCCCGGTCTTTCCGGCCGAGGCGGGAACCGCCCTCAGCACGGACCGCGGCTTGGGTTGGCACCTGGCGCGACAGGCCGGTCCGGTTTTGCGAGATCCGGTGGCCAACTGGGTGTTTGTCGTGGGGCGAGAAGAAGTGTTGGCGCATCTGGACGATCCGAGAATGGATCGCGCACGCGCTGTGCCCAACCGCGATCTCGAGGTCCACCAGCAGCTCTTCGCGCCGAAATCAGCTCACGACATTGCGGCGGCAATGCGTCCGATCGCCGCCGCGCTGATCGATCGTTTCGTCGCCGCTGGTGGGGGTGACGCGGTGGCCGATGTGACCGCGCCGATGGCCGCCGCCCTTTTCGACATCGTGGCGCGCCTGAGGTTGTTGCCCGCCGGGCACCTTGCCGGCCAGTCCGGCCACGTCTTCGCCGAGGCCTGCCGCAACCTGTTCAAACACGCCGGCTCGCACCTGCTCGAGTTGGCACGCCTGCCCGAATTGAGCGACCTGCTTCGACGTCAGCCTGAGCTGATCGGCGGGTTCGTCGAAGAGGTCCTCCGGTTGGAGCCGATGGTGCAGGGCTGCCAACGCTTTACGACCCAGCCGACGACCGTCGGTGCCGTCGAGCTGCCGGCCGGCATGGTGGTGATGTTGTGCATCGCCGCGGTGCAGCGGGACGGCAGCGACGCCATGTCCACCGATGATCTGGTGATTGGCGTTAGGGCGCACCGGCATTGGAGTCTGGGCGCGGGGTCGATGCGGTGCCGTGGCGGTCACATCGTCCGGCAGGTGTTGCGCGTGCTGGTTGAGGAGTGGGTCGACCGGGCCGGGCATATCGGGCTGGTTCCCGGTTTCCGGCCGACGGCCGGGTTCCCGCGGACCGAGAGCTCGCTGTGGCTGCCGCAGCTGCCGCTGGCGCCGAGGGCTTAGTGCCGGCTGCCTACGGTTGCGCGGGACCCGGCGCAGGCGCCTTCCCCGACATACATTGCTGAAACTCCGGACTACCGGGGGCGAAATTGAAGCCACAGTTGCAATCGCGAGCGTCCTTGGGCGGGAGCGAGTTGCAAAAGTCGCTGTCGGCCGAGGCCGACGGCGCGGCCCCGAGCGCACCGGCGGCCAAGGCCGCCGCAGCGCCGAACGTGGCCATCAACAGTCTCGTCTTCATGGTGGGATTCCTTTTCTAGCGGTGAGAGCATTTGTATCAGCGCGGACGGTCCCGCGCAGTACTTGACGGCCTTCACCGCGACGGTCGACGCGGTAGACTCCGCTGCGCAGCTGGTCTGCCGTCGCCGCAACCGTGGCGCCGGCATCGAGCGGGGCAGGTTACGCATGCCCCGCGAGAGGGAACCCGGTGGAAGTCCGGGACTGTCCCGCAGCGGTGAGCAGGAACGACCGCCGTCACACGCACTGATCGAAAGATTGGGAAGCGACGGCCAGTAGGAGCACCGCCCGGTGCGCGCCTGCGAGTCCGAAGACCTGCCGGCTGTGCCGGGCGCGCCGCGTCCGGCGGCTCATCGCCTCGTGGAATGGGCGTTCGGTCGTTGCTTCGGCTGCGCGTCCGGCGGCGGTGAACCACCCGTCGAGTGTTAGGACGACAAAGTGATCACCTCTCAACCATTCACCGCCACGGTTACCGGCTCCGCGCGCATCGGCCCGAAGCGCGAACTCAAGCGCGCCACCGAGGGTTACTGGGCCGGCCGGACCAGTCGGGCCGAGCTGGAATCCGTCGCCGCCGGTCTGCGCCGCGACACGTGGTCCGCGCTGGCCGCCGCCGGCCTGGACTCGGTCCCGGTGAACACCTTCTCGTATTACGACCAGATGCTCGACACGGCGGTGATGCTCGGCGCGCTGCCGGCCAGGGCCACGCGGGTTTCCGACGATCTGGACCGCTACTTCGCCGTGGCCCGTGGCAACCCCGATGTCGCGCCGCTGGAGATGACGAAGTGGTTCGACACCAACTACCACTACCTGGTTCCCGAGATCGAACCCGCCACCAAGTTTTCGCTGAACCCCGACAAGGTGCTCTCCGAACTGAAGGAGGCGCTGCAGCAAGGGATTCCCGCGCGCCCGGTCGTCATCGGGCCCATCACCTTCCTGCTGCTGAGCAAGGCCGTCAACGGCGGCGGCGCACCGATCGAGCGGCTTGAAGAGCTGGTGCCGATCTACTCGGAGCTGCTCGGTTTGCTCGCCGACAGTGGAGCGCGGTGGGTGCAGTTCGACGAGCCCGCGCTGGTCACCGACATCTCCCCCGACGCGCCCGCGCTGGCCGAGGCGGCGTACAACGCGCTGGGTGCGGTGAGCAACCGGCCCGCCAGCTACGTCGCCACCTATTTCGGCGACCCCGGCGCCTCGCTGGCGGGGCTGGCCCGCACGCCCGTCGAGGCGATCGGCGTCGACCTGGTCGCCGGCGCGGACACCGCGGTCGCGGGCATCCCGGAACTGTCCACCAAGCTGCTCGTGGCCGGCGTCGTCGACGGGCGCAACGTGTGGCGCACCGATCTGGAGGCGGCGCTGGGCAAGCTGGCCACCCTACGGGGTTCGGCGGCGGACATCGCGGTTTCGACCTCGTGCTCCACGATGCACGTGCCGTATTCGCTGGAGCCCGAAACCGATCTCGATGACAACCTGCGCAGCTGGCTGGCGTTCGGGGCCGAAAAGGTGGGTGAGGTCGTCACCCTCGCGCGGGCGCTGCGCGACGGACGCGACGCCGTCGCCGACGACATCGCGGCGTCCAACGCGGCGGTGGCCTCCCGCAAGGGCGATCCGCGGCTGCACAACGGTCAGATTCGGGCGCGCATCGACTCGATCGTCGCGTCGGGTGCGCACCGCGGCGACGCAGAGCAGCGCCGGGCCAGCCAGGAGGCGCGGCTGCACCTGCCGCCGCTGCCCACCACGACCATCGGCTCCTACCCACAGACCTCCGCGATCCGCAAGGCGCGCGCGGCGTTTCGGGCCGGCGAGATCGATGAGGCCGGGTACGTCGCCAAGATGCGCCAGGAGATCGCGGACGTCATCAAGTTGCAGGAGGAGCTCGGCCTCGACGTGCTGGTGCACGGCGAGCCCGAGCGCAACGACATGGTGCAGTACTTCGCCGAGCAGCTACAGGGGTTCTTCGCCACGCAGAACGGCTGGGTACAGAGCTACGGCAGCCGCTGCGTGCGCCCGCCGATCCTCTACGGCGACGTGTCGCGACCGCACCCGATGACCGTCGAGTGGATCACCTACGCCCAGTCCCTGACCGACAAGCCGGTGAAGGGCATGTTGACCGGGCCCGTCACGATCCTGGCCTGGTCGTTCGTCCGCGACGACCAGCCGCTGGCCGACACCGCCAACCAGGTGGCGCTGGCCATTCGCGACGAGACCGTGGACCTGCAGGCCGCCGGGATCGCCGTCATCCAGGTCGACGAGCCCGCGTTGCGCGAGCTGCTGCCGCTGCGCCGCGCCCAGCAGGAGGACTATTTGCGTTGGGCCGTAGGGGCTTTCCGCCTGGCCACCTCCGGCGTCGCCGACGCGACGCAGATCCACACCCACCTGTGCTACTCGGAGTTCGGCGAGGTGATCGGGGCCATCGCCGACCTGGACGCCGACGTCACGTCCATCGAGGCGGCGCGTTCGCACATGGAGGTGCTCGACGACCTGAACTCCGTCGGCTTCGCCAACAGCGTGGGACCGGGCGTCTACGACATCCACTCACCGCGGGTGCCGAGCGCCGCGGAGATGGCCGAGTCGCTGCGCGCGGCGCTGAGAGCCGTCCCGCCGCAACGACTTTGGGTCAACCCCGACTGCGGCCTGAAGACGCGCAACGCCGACGAGGTGACCGCGTCGCTGCGCAACATGGTCGCCGCGGCGCAGGAGGTGCGGGCGGGGGCCTAGCCCTGCGAGCGGCAGTTAATCGAGGACCTGGACCGGCACGTCGTCGGCCCAGGGCTGCCGTGTCACCATGTCGGCGACCCGCACGATGCCGCGCTCGAACTCGCCGGTCGCGGCGTCCACCAGCCGATAGGCCTGGGTCTGTTTGTGGATGGGCTGCGCGTCGAGCAGCACCACGCGCACCTCACCGGGCTCGAAGTGGCAACGCTGCTGCATGGCGGTGATGAGCTGCTCGTTGTGCATGTGGCCGTCGCCGAAGTTCCAGCCGATCGCGGTGCTGCAGATCCGTTCGCCGTCGGTGATGACGTAGTCGTCCTCGTTCTGCCCCGCCATGGCGCGGTGGGCCAGCGTGAACAGCGCCCGGCCGTGGGTGTTGAACCCGCGGAACGCGTACCCCATGAAGATCGGTATCTGGGCGGCCTCCGGGCTGCCGTAGAACCGCTCCAGCTGGGCCTGCGGCATGCTCGCGATCGCGATGATGCCCCGTCCGATCTTCTCGTTGGCCGATCCCTTGATGCACCACAGCGTGGTGTCCCAGTTACCGGCGTAGTAGCGCATCCCCGGCAGGAAGGAGATTTTGCGCGGAAACATGTTGCCCAGCACCACGATTCCCGCGATCACGACGAACAGGATCGCGACCAGCACCGGATGTTTCAGGTCGGTCAGCCCCAGGCGGGCGTGCGCGACGAACAGCGACAGCACCCCGAAGATCATGAAAACGTTCCACTCCAGCGGCACGCCCATCGGGATCGATACGAGGATGCCGAGGTGAAAGCACACCATCACGACGGCGGCCACCGTCGTCGGCCAGCCGCCGTGGCAGAAGAACAGCGGCAGCGGCACCAGCATCTCGATGGCGGTGCTCACGTGGGCCACGAACCGCGACAGCCGGCCGGGGCGCAGGTCGTCGGGGAAGTGCTCGAAGAACCGCCGTTTCAGCCAGCGGGGCCGCACCAACGGGTTGTTGGACATCATCGTGGAGATCACGAACGGGAAGTGCTTGTTGAGCTTCGAGGTCGCAGCCCCCATCCAGATGACCAGGAACACCACCTTGGACCCGACGATCATGTCGGGGCCGCCGAGCAGGAAGGTCACCGCCATCGTCGCGTACACCTCGCCGCGCGCGGCCAGGAAGATCACCTTGTCGCGCAGCCCCGCCAGGCCGAGGAACAGCAGAATCCACACGATCTGCCACGTCGGCAGCAGCCCCACCGTGGTGCCCAGCTCCGGCACCGGGCCGGTGCCGTCGGAGAACAACGCCCACAACGTCATCACCAGCAGCGCCGCGTACAGGAAGACGTCCACCGGCCGGCGGGCGCTGCCCTTGGTGAGGGGAACGCGATCCGGCCACGGTGGCAGCCGGATGGTGCCGAACCGCATCCAGTACAGGATCGAGCCCAGCGGCGGGAAGAACCGGTTGTTCAACGGCCCGAAGCCGCAACCGAGGCCGACCACCTCGAACAGCATCGTGTAGAGCACGACCTTCTCGAAGACGATCGGCTCGGACCACCAGTGCGCGACGTTGGTGAACCCGCCGAGTCCCTTGGTGGCCGAGGCGAACAGCCACCCGCCCAGGATGTAGAGCAGGATCTTGAGGACGTAGAACAGGTGCAGCGCGACCGGCGTGCCGAAGCCCACCTCGGCCCAGTGCCGGGCCATCGGACGGATCTTCTCGCTGCGGGTGCCCTTGTTCCATTCCTCCATGTCAAGCTGCGGCAGCTCGGGTTTGAGAAATCCCATGGTTTGACAGATTAGAACGCGTTCTAGGCGCGTGGCTTGGATGGGGGCAAAGAATCCTTTGCCTGGGCGTTAATGCCCGGATACCGTGAAGTCGCTAGGAGACTCCACCATGAACAGACTTCGCTTCCTCGTCGCGGCGCTGATTGCCGCCGTCGCGTCGGTGGCCGGCGGCGGGGTCGCCCGGGCCGACCCGCCCACGCCCGGCGACGCGTGCACGGCGCTGCACTCCACCACCCATGACGCGAACGGCCGGACGATGTGGTGCAACCCGACCATGACCGGCGACCACAGCCTGGTGTGGCAGTACGGCGGGCCCTCCACCCCTTAGCGTCGTCGCCGGAAAGCCATGCGGATATATCGTGGCGCGGCGACTCGCTGCGGAATAAGATGCCTTCGTCTCAATGAGCTTGCCCGCAAGATTGTTCTGCTACGAGGGAAGTCATGCTCAAACTATTTCGGAGCAGACTGTCGGCAGTGGCGATTATCGTTGTTTTCACCGTTGCATCATGCTGTTCGCCTTCCGAGCGGGCAGATGCCTGTCCAGGCCCGTCTCAGGAGACGACGACGCAACCCGCCGCCGACACGGATGCGGACAACCAGGGCATGGACGACATGCAGACGGCGAAAAAGCCGACCCAGGCCTGTGCCTTATCCAATCTGAGCGCAGATGATCCGTCGCCGCCGCCGTTGTACCCCTTCGTCGGAACCGCGCATTGGCCCGTGCCGGCCGGCCAATCGTATTTCGATCAGGGCCTACAATTCTTTTACGCGTTCAACAACCGCGAATCTTATCGGGCGTTTCGCGCGGCCGCCGATGAGGCCGAGAATGCTGGCATTCGTTGCTCGGCGTGCTACTGGGCCCAAGCGCTGCCGCTTGGCGTAGACATCAATATGCCAGAGCAATCCGAGCCTGACCGAAAGGCCGCGAGAGAGGCCCTCCACCGCGCCATAGATGCGGATCCGAGTCCGAAAGACTGGGGATTCATCCGAGCTTTGTTCGAGCGCTACCAGGATTGCGCTGTCAAGGACGTGAAGCAATGCCAGGGGGTTCGCAACCAAGCCTATTACCGAGGCATGAAAAGAGTGCTTGACGAATTCGGCGGCGGCGACCCCAATGTCATCACGCTTTTCGCCGATTCGGCCATGAACCTGACGCCCTGGAATTACTGGGACGAAAACGGAAATCCGATCGCCCAGTGGAGCGGGCCGCTCAAGGAGGCACGCGATTCTCTCGAGAAGGCTTTGGACTTCGGCCGGTACCCGCAAAACGAAGGGCCCATCCACTGGTACGTCCACCTGATGGAGGGATCACGCACGCCGGGCAAGGCGAAACCATATGCGGGCCTGCTGGCGTCCTTGGCCCCGAACGCAGGTCACCTGGTCCACATGCCGTCGCACATCTATTACCGGCTCGGGGAGATGCAGGACGCAATCTGGGCCAACAAAAAAGCCATCGAGGCGGACGAATCGTATCTTGCCAAGGAGGATTTATATCGCCCGGACAGTGATCGTTACAAGTATGACTATTACCTCCACAATATTCATTTCCTGCTCGCCGCCGCGGTGTTGAGCGGCGACACTCAGGACGTCAACCCTTATGCGGAGAAGCTGTTCGATTCGGCGCCCGGCCATGGGAAGGGAAGCGCCGCAGACAGATACCTGACTATCTATTACCTCTCAAGGATGAATTTCTCCAGCACAGGGGATATCCGTAACTTCCGGAAACCGGATTCTTTCGACCAGCAGCCGCTCGCCAATCTTGCCTATGACTACACGCAGCTGATGGCGGATATCTGGGACGGAAATCGTTCCAGTAAATGGGCCGGCACATTCGGCAGCGACCTCGCAAAGTATCGTCAGAAGGCATCCGGCAAGGGCGAAAAGAACGAGAACTGCAATCCCCCCGCGACCGCCGTCCAACTCCCCAGAAATTACAAGGGCCTCTGTCTGGCCGCGATCCTGGACGAGCTGAGGCAGGCGCGGACTGCTGCCTTGAACGCCAATTGGGACGACGCGTTTAACCATGCGGACCGGGCCAGGACGATCCAGGACGCCCTGCCGTACAAGGAGCTTCCCGTATGGCTCTATCCCGCGCGCCAAACCCTGGCCTCCGTCCTGATCCGGAGGGCGGATTCGGCCCGACACGATCTGGACACGGCCAAGCAGCTGCTGTTGGAGAGCTTGAATAAGCTCCCGCGCGCCGATCCCGACCAAATCCCGACGGGAACTTTTCCCGGAAACGGCTGGGCTTACTACGGGCTGTGGGAGATCGCGAACAAGATCAGCCCGGCTGACGTTAATCAGGCCACGGCGGATCTCCAAGCTCATTGGTTCGGGACCGACGAATTCCGAAACCTCGAACGCATGTAGGTCGGCGGCTACCCTCCTCGCAGCCGCGCCGCTCGAGTGTGCGCTGACGGCTTTGCGTGTGCGCCCAGGGCGGCGACACGCCGGGCGACGTCGCCCAGGATTCACAACCAAAGCCGGGGCGGGGCAACCTAACTCAGCCGAAGATGCCCGGCGGGATCGCCGGCGCGCGGCCCAGCAGCCGCGGGTCGATCACCACGTTCAGCGCCTCGACCGTCTCAAGCTCGGCCAGGGCGTCCACTGCAGACAGGAACCTGCGCTGCTCAGCCGGGTCCACCACACCGTCGGCCAGCTCGGTGAACTTCTGCACGTACTGCGGCCGGCGGAAGGGGCGGGCGCCCAACGGGTGGGCGTCGGCCACGGCCAGCTCGTCGCGGATCACCTCGCCGCTGGTGAGCGTCACCTCGGCGCGGGCCCCGAACGCCTTCTCCGCCGGATCCAACGCGTGGTAGCGGCGCGTCCACTCCGGGTCCTCGACGGTGGAGATCTTGCGCCACAGTTCGACGGTGTCCGCCCGGTGCGCGCGCTCCGGAGCGTAGGAGCGCTCGTGGTGCCACGTGCCGTCCTGCAGCGCGACGGCGAAGATGTACGGCAGCGAGTGGTCGAGCGTTTCGCGTGACGCGTCGGGGTCGAACTTCTGCGGATCTCCGGATCCGGTCCCGATGACCACGTGGGTGTGATTGCTGGTGTGCAGCACGATGGCCGCGACCTGGTCGAGGTCGCCGATCCGTTGCCGCAGCCGCCGGGCCAGGTCGATCGGCGCCTGGCTCTGGTACTCCGCCGAGTGCTCCTTGGTGTAGCTGTCCAGGATGGCGCGCTTGGGTTCGCCGGGAGCGGGCAAGCGCACGCGATATTCGCGCCCGGGCCCACCCAACAGCCGGGCGATCACCCCGTCCTCGCCCTCCCAGATCGGGGCCGGCGACCGTTCGCCGCGCATCGCCCGGTCCACCGCCTCGATGGCCGTCTTCCCGGCATGCGCCGGCGCGAACGCCTTCCAGCTCGAGATCGAGCCCTTGCGGGATTGGCGGGTGCTGGTGGTCAGGTGCAGCGCCTGCCCGATCGCCTGGTAGATGGTCTCGGTGTCCAGCCGCAGCATGGTGCCGATGCCGGCGGCCACCGAGGGCCCGAGATGCGCGACGTGGTCAATCTTGTGCTCGTGCAGGCAGATTCCGCGGGCCAGGTCGATCTGGACCTCGTACGCGGTGGCCACGCCGCGGACCAGGTCGGCGCCGCGCACGCCGAGGTGCTGCGCCACCGCGACGAGCGGGGGATGTTGTCGGCGGGGTGGGAGTATTCCGCGGCCAGGAATGTGTCGTGGAAGTCGAGCTCGCGCACCGCGACGCCGTTGGCCCATGCCGCCCATTCCGCCGAGTAGGCGCCGGCGACACCGAAGACCCCCGCCCCCGGCCGCCGGGGATGGGACAGCGCCTGCCGGCGAGCCACCGCGACGGGCCGGCGCAGCACCGCCGCCGCGCTGACGGCGGCGTTGTCGATGATCCGGTTGGCCACCATCTCCGCGGTTTCTGGCTCGACGGCGACCGGATCGGCGGCGACGCCGGCGATCTTGGCGGCCAGGTGCTCGCCACGGGGGAAGTCCTCGGCGCTGCGCCGCGCCCGGACCGTATGCACGATCATCACCAACGATTATCTCGATGGACACGTGTCCATAAAAAATGGAGTACACCACTACGCGGGCCTGACCGATCGCGCGGTTGCATGCTGGGTAAGCCGTCGTCGCCGACTCCACGGCCTGAGGAGGCAGAAATGTTGGGTGTGACCGCGGCGCCCGAGGCAATGACCTCGGCAGCAACGGATTTGGCAACGATCGTTTCGAACCTCGACGCGGCCCATGCGGTGGCGGCCGCCCCGACCCTGGCGGTGCAGTCCGCCGCCAGGGACGAGGTATCGACCGGCGTTGCCCACCTGTTCTCCCAGTACGCCCGGGACTATCAGGCGCTGGCCGGGCAGGCGACGGCGTTCCACGATCAGTTTGTCCAACACCTGACCGCGAGCGCGAACGCGTATGCCGGCGCCGAGGCCACCAACGTCGCCTCGATGCAGCCGTTCGGCGCGATTGCGGACTCAATTGGTCGCGCTGCCGGCGCCTTGCCGGGTCAGGCGGCCAACTTGCTCGACAGTGTCCAGAGTCAACTACTCAACTTGTACAACAGAATTCAGGGTGTGCTACTGAAGCTGTTGAGCACCGTTGCGGTGATTTTCGTTGCGATTTTGATCATCGCGTTTGTCGCGGCAGTCATACTCATGAACACCTTCAACTCGTCGCCGACGGGGTGACGGGCAGGAAATGCGGTGGAACTCGCGGGCTCTTTAAGAAATCGCTTGGTTCAGAAGCCCCGATCGAAGCATCACGACATCGTGAGCGAATTCGCCTTCATGGCACGGCCACGGCGCCGACGGGCGGCGTCGATGATCCGGTCGGCCACCATCGCCGCCGCCTCGGACTAGACGGCGACCGTCCCGATCTTGGGGCGGGAGGGCAAACCGGTGACGGGTGGACTCGCGACCCTGAGAGCTTCGCCGATTTGGCACATTTGCTTCGCCGATCGCCGTTTGATGCTGAGCTATCTCCTGGAAGGAGGTGCTCAGCGTGTCCCGATTCGCGTCGTGGGTGGGTCAGCCCGATCAGTTCGACTGGATCACCGCCGTCCTGCGCGAGCGCGGGCTGCTTCGCGCGACACAGTGGAGCCTCGCCGTCATCTCCTCGATATCGGCGCTCGTCCCGGTGACCACCATGCTCAGCACCCATCGGCCCACCGCCGAGGTGGTGCTCATCGACGCGGCGGCCGCGGTCTTCGTCGTCGCGGTCAGCTTCTTCTGGCTGACGCGGTGGCCGACCCGGGTCCAATCGGAAATTTTCGGAGTTGTCGCCGGCACCTGCATTGCGGCGTGGAGCCTGACCCAGCCCACCGCCGCGCTGGCGGCCGTCGGTTGCTGCGCTATGGCCACCAATAGCGGCTATGTCGCCCTCTTCCACAGCAACAAGTTTCTGGCCTTCAGCGCCGCCTTGGCGGCAACCGTTTCCGGCGCGACCGGGGTGCACGTGGCTCGCGAGTCCGACATCGGAACCGGGCTCGCCGCGTTCTGGGTGATCGCCACGCTCAACCTGGCCTTCCCGCTGGCGATGCGGGGGATGTCGCGGGCCATGGGGACCTACGCGGAGCGCGCCGACGAAGACGCGCTGACGGGGTTGTTCAACCGCCGCGGGTTCATCGCCGCACTCACCAGGAGACTCGGCGATCCACGCGGCGACGACACCCATCTGACGATGATCATGATCGACCTCGACGCGTTCAAACGGATCAACGACACGTTCGGGCACGCGGCGGGCGACCGCGCGCTGATCGCCGTCGCCCACGCGCTGCGGCAGCACGTGGCACCGACAGCGGTGCTTTGCCGCGCCGGCGGCGAAGAGTTTCTGATCGCCACCACCGCCTCCTCGCCGAACGCCGAGCCCATCTCGGAGCAGTTGGGCGCCGTCATCGCCGCGCTCCCTCAAGGACTGACCGCCAGCATCGGTACGGCCACCGCCGAACTTCCCCCGATGGGCATCTCCGACGTCCCCGGGCTCATCGAAAAGCTCATCGACGTCGCAGACAGCGCGATGTACACCGCCAAACGCCGCGGCGGCAATCAAGCCCACCACCTGTGACCGCCAACGGCAAAGCGCGGCAAGGGCTTTGCCGCCTCGCCCGGCGAGACAACGGCTTCGCCGGGACGACGGCAGCCGCGTCAATCGATTTGAATCACCCGAGAAATCCGGGTGAACACGCTACAACCGGTGGTGCGATCGGTGTAGTTTGCTGCTTGGGGCGGGCCGCGAACTCCACGTGAGGAGCCAGTCGTGTCAGATGTCGATTACTGCGTGGTCGGGGCCGGGTTCGCGGGTCTGACCGCCGCCCTGCGGTTAAAGCAGGCCGGCCGCTCGGTGGCCTTGCTGGAGGCGCGCGACCGGGTCGGCGGTCGCACGTTCACCGTCACTCGCGACGACGGCACCTGGATCGACAGAGGCGGCGCCTGGATCGGTCCGGGCCAGGATCGCATCTACGCGTTGATGGACGAGTTCGGCGTGCCGGAATACAAGCAGCACAACGACGGCGACGCGATGATGATCGTCGACGGCAAGAAGCACCGCTACGGCGGCACCATTCCCTGGTCGATGAGCCCGTGGGCGGTCACCAACCTCGGCATCGGCCTGATGTCGATCGAGAAGATGTGCAAATCCATTCCGCGCGAAGCACCGTGGGAGGCGAAGCGCGCCGCCGAGTGGGACCGCATCAGCCTCGGGGAATGGATCGAGAAGAACACCATGTCCAAGGCCGCCCGCGAGATGCTGGACATGGCCCTGTCCGGCGTGTACACCTCGGCCGGGTCGGAGACTTCGCTGCTGTGGGCGCTGCAGCAGATGGGATCGGGCGGCGGGCCCACCTTCGTCATCTCCAGCGAGGGCGGCGCCCAGGACGCCCGACCGGTCGGGGGGATGGGCGCCATCTATCGATCGATTGTCGCCGAACTCGGTGGCGCGCTGCACCTTTCGCGACCCGTTCGCCAGATCGCCCAGGACGCCGACGGCGTGACCGTCACCGCGGACGGCTTGACAGTGCGGGCACGGCGCGCGATCGTGGCGATCCCGCTCGCCATCGCCAGTTCGATTGTCTACGAGCCGCTTTTGCCCGTGGATCGGGCGCTTCTGCATCAGCGCATGCCAGGCGGCTCGGTCATCAAGATCTCGATCATCTACGACGAGCCGTTTTGGCGCGCGGACGGATTGTGCGGCCAGTCGGCCGCGCCCGGGACGCCCGCGACGCTCACCATCGACGCGTGCACGAACACCGCGGATCCCGGGATCATGTGCGTGATCACCGAGGGACCGGCCGCGCGTCGGCTGACGAAAATGGATGAGGCCGACCGGAAAGCGGTGATCATCGGCGAGCTCATCGACCGGTTCGGCGGCAAGGCCAATGCGCCGCTGGAATTCCACGAGCAGAACTGGACTACCGAGCGCTACTCCGGTGGCGGCATGATCAGCCACGCCCCAACCGGGGTGCTGACCGAATTCGGGTACACCCTGCGCGAGCCCTGCGGTCGCGTGCACTGGGCCGGCACGGAGAGCTCGGCGATCATGTGCGGGTGGGTAGACGGTGCGATCCGCTCCGGCGAGCGGGCGGCGGCCGAAGTGATGACGGCCGACACCGCCGCCGCGGCGGCGACTCCGGTCTAGCGGATCCCCGGGAACACGGTCGCGCGCCGCAGCGCCGGAAACACCGTCCCGGACAGTTCGGCGATGACCGTGGCGGCGAGCGCCGACCGCCGCCGCGAGCCGTGTTCTTCTCCCCGCACGACCGCCACGGTGAATCCGGTCGCAGCGACCGCGAGGAGCAGGTGCCCGGACGTCATCACCGGCGTGGCCCACAACGCGATGACGAAGCCGAACATGAGCGGGTGCCGGGCCGGCCAGCGCAGCAGCCGAAAGACGAATCCGCGCCGTGGATAATGCCTTTCACGCCACATGAAGTACCTGATCCGCAGCTCGAAGCAGTCGAAGCGCCGGATGCCGTTCGCTCCGAACACGACGATCGCCCACCCCAGCCAGAACACGACGCGTGGACCCAGCCGGGCCGCCGGTGATGGCACATCCCACATCAAGGCCGGCAACGTGCGCCATTGCCAATACAGCAGGAACAGGGCAAGGCTCCCGAACAGCGCGTCGGCGCCGCGTTCGGTCGGCCGCGCCATGACGTGGTACTGAAACGCGAACAGGCCAAGCAGCAACAGATCGATCAGGATCGCATTGCCAGGCGGTGCCGCCACCGCGTGATCAATACTTCGTGGAACCGCGACGTTTCCGGTGAAGCCGATCCCATAGAGCAACGCCACGCGAGACAACACCTGACACGCGGCGCCGCACCCCCGCACCACCTTGTCCCACAACGTCATATCTCCTCCTCAGGGCACACAAGAGATGGCGACCCGTCGTGGAACGGGTCGCCAAATCCCTTGCGCCGCGGCTCCGGTCAGGCCCAGCTTGAGCCCACCGCCGAATCGGTGCTGGCCATGTTGCTGCCCGCGGACTGCACCTTGGCGCCGTGCGCGTTGGCCTGCTCGTAGATCGCCTGAAAGTTGCGGCCCAGCTGCGTGATGAACTCCTGGCAGGCCACCGAGCCGGCGCCTCCCCAGAAATCCCCCGCCGCCAACACATCCCGCACGATGGCCTGGTGCTCGGCTTCCAGTGAGGCCGCCTGGGCGCGGATCAGCGCGCCATGGGCGTCGACGTCACCGAACTGATAATTGATCGTCATCGTGAAATCCCCTGACTGCCCAGAACCTGCTGCGAGGCCTGCTCTTGCTGCTCGTAGTTGTTGGCGTCCCGAACCAGGCCGTCGCGGACGCCGTGCAACATGTTCACGATGTTGCGGAACGCCTGATTCATCTGCCCCATCGTGTCGTAGGACGTCGCCTGGGCCGCCCCACTCCATCCCGCGCCCGAGATGTTCAGCGACGACACCCACATCCGGCGTGCCTCGTCCTCAACCGTCTGCGCGTGCACCTCGAACCGGCCCGCCATCGCCCGCATCGCATCCGGGTCGGTCATGAACCGTGTGGTCACCACGGTCTCCTTTCAACAAGTGAATTACTGTCCGATCACGTGCCGCCGCATGACAGTCGGCGGCGGATCCGAAAAGCCCGACCGCTCACCCCCGCCCTATCCGACCCCGACGCGCGGCACCACGCTGGGCCGCGACTGCAGTACGTGCGGGCTCGCGCCGCCGCGGCCCAACATCACGCCCGGCATTCCCGCGCCGCCCATACCGCCCATCGGCATCGGCATCATCGGCACGCCGCCCGCGCCGGGACCGATTCCCGCTGCGGCGCCGGGCATTTCGCCGCCCAGCCCGGACACGGCCGCACTGACCAAGCCGGCCGGCGTCGATCCCTGCCACGTCGGGGGCACCGACAGCGAGCCCACCAGCCGGGCGTTGCCCAAGCCCGCCGACGCGGCCGGCCCCAGCCCCGCTGCTGCGCCGAACGGCTTCATTTCCGGGGCGGTGCTGCCGACAAACTTCGGGACGTCCGCCCCGACCGTCGCGGCGTTGGCCAGTCCGGCGGTGCCGGCGTTGGCGCCCTGTGCCAGCGACATGATCGGGGACATCAGCATGCTGATCGGGAGGGTCGCGACCTGCGCCACCGACGACAGCGATTGCAGCGGCGCCCCGGAAAGCAGCGACTGCAAGGCGGTCACCACGCTCGGCGCCGCGTCCGCGGCCCACTGCACCACCGGGGCCGCCAAGCCCATCAGGCTGATCGGCGGCGCCGCAAACGGCGGCAACGCCGCCGCCACCGACATCGCCCCCGAGTGGTAGCCGACCATCGCGGCGACGTCCTGCGCCCACATCTCCACATAGTGGAGCTCGGTGACCGCGATCGCCGGCGTGTTCTGGCCCAGAAAGTTGGTCGCCACCAACGTCATCAGCTGCGTGCGATTCGCCGCGACGGCGGCCGGGTGCACGGTCAGGGTCTGCGCCGCCTCGAACGCCGTGGCCGCCGCCCGCGCCTGCGCCGCCGCCACCTCGGCCTGTGCCGCCGACGCGGCCAGCCACGACACGTACGGCGCCGCCGCGCCCACCATCGCCTCGGACGCCGGGCCCGACCACGGGCCGCCGATCAGAGCCGAGATCACCGAATTGAACGACGTGGCCGACGCCCGCAGGTCGGCGGCCAACCCGTCCCAGGCCGTCGCGGCCGTGAACAAGGGGCCGGCCCCAGCCCCGGCGTACATCCGGGCCGAGTTGATCTCCGGTGGCAGCAACGAAAAGTCCGGCATCACAATCCTTTACTGGAAGAAGCCCGACTGCGCGTCGCGCTTGTTGAAGAAGCCCGAGTCGTCGTTGCCGGAGTTGCCGATACCCGAGTTGAAGACGTTCGAGTTGCCGATGCCGATGTTGTCGAAGCCCGTGTTCCCGATGCCGGCCAGGAAACTGCCCGCGTTGTTGATCCCGACGTTGTTGCCGTTGCCCGAGTTACCGAAGCCCGACTCGAAGGCAAGGCCGGTGTTCTGGAACCCGGAGGTGTCGCCGCCGGAGTTGAAGAAGCCCGACGAATCGAGGCCGGTGGTGCCGAATCCCGAGTTCTTGACGCCGACCGGGGTGATCGCGCTGCCGAAACCGGTGTTCAGGTTGCCGGAGTCGAAGCCGCCCGTGTTGCTGGAACCCGCGTTGCCCCAACCGGTGTTGATGTCGCCCGCGTTGAAGTCCCCGGTGTTGAGGGAGCCCGCGTTGCCGCTGCCGGTGTTCTGGAAACCGGAGTTGCCCATTCCGAAGTTCTGCGAACCGCCGTTCAACATCCCCATGTTGTTCGACCCGCCGTTGCCGACACCGAAGTTGCTGAAGCCGCTGTTCAAAAAGCCGGTGTTGCCCTGGCCCGAGTTGGTGAACCCGGTGTTGAAGCTGCCCGAGTTCTCGAAACCGAAGCTGTGATTGCCGGAGTTGAAGAGGCCGACGTTGCCGGTGCCGGAGTTGAAGAAGCCGATGTTGCCGGTGCCCGAGTTGCCGAAGCCGATGTTCCCGGTGCCCGAGTTCAGCCCGCCGAAACCGATCTGGTTGTCGCCGGTGAGCCCGAAGCCGATGTCGTTGTTGCCCGTGTTGCCGAAGCCGAAGTTGTGGCTGCCGGTGTTGGCGATGCCGACGTTGTTGCTGCCGCGGTTCCCGATGCCCATGTTGGAGTCGCCGCGGTTCCCGCTGCCGATGCTGCCGCTGCCCAGATTTCCGCTGCCGACGTTGGTGTTGCCGAGGTTTCCGCTGCCGACGTTCCCGAGGCCGGCGTTCCCGAAGCCGGTGTTGTTGTTGCCCGCGTTTCCGGCGCCCAGATTTTGGTTGCCCCGGTTGCCGCTGCCGATGTTGCTGATGCCGTTGTTGCCGTTGCCGACGTTGGTGCTGCCGATATTGCCGCTGCCGACGTTCTGGCTGCCGTTGTTGCCGCTGCCCAGGTTTTGGTCGCCCCGGTTGCCGCCGCCCACGTTGCCGCCGCCCGCGTTTCCCCCACCGAGGTTCGCCAGGGCCGCCTGCACTTGACCGAGCGGGCCGGGCAGGCTCGCCAGCGCCTGCTGCATCGGCGTCAACTGCGCGGCCACCGCCGCCGCCCCACCGTGATACCCCACCATGGCCGACACGTCGGCGGCCCACATCTGCTCGTACTGCGCCTCGGCCGCCGCGATCGCGGGGGCGTTGAACCCGAACAGGTTTGACCGCACCAGCGACACCAGCTGGTTGCGATTGGCCGCCACCACCCCCGGATGCACCGTCGCGGACACCGCGGCCTCAAAAGCCGACGCCGCCGCCCGCGCCTGGCCGGCCGCGCCCTGCGCCTGCGCCGCCGCGGCCGAGAGCCATCCCACATACGGCGCGGCCGCCCCGGCCATCGCGGCCGCCGCCGCTCCCTGCCAGGCCGCGCCCGCCAGCCCCGACGTCACCGAGCCGAAGGAGCTCGCCGCCGAACCCAGCTCACCGGCCAGGCCCTCCCAGGCCGCCGCCGCCTCCAGCATCGGACCCGGCCCCGCACCCAGATACATCCGTGCCGAATTGATCTCCGGCGGCAGCACCAAGAAATGCATCACAACCGTCCTTCGCCGTGAGGGGCAGAAACCCGAAAGCGCCTCGGCCCCGTCGAAGGAGCCGGAGTCGTCGGGGCCGCCGCGTTTGCCGCGCCCAGCGCAACGCGCACGTCCGCCCGATCCGCTGACGCCGCCGTCGGCGCCGTCGGGGTCCCTATCAGGTACGACATCGCCGTCCTCCCGCTCCCAAGCCATCCGGGCGATCGGTGAAAGCGCAGCGAATTGCGATTCCGGTCCCGGCTTCTGTTCCAAGCGAGTCAAATATGCGGGGTCCGGCGTCGAACTAACGTCGGCCGAATCGCGTAGATACTCAGCATGAGGGGTCGTAAATGCAGCAAGGTGCGGGGTCGTAGGACCGCCCCCGGCAAATGGTCGGCCCGGGTGCCCGGGGCGGCCGCCGGTAGGCCCCGCCGCGCCGATGACCTCAATAGTTTTCGGTTGGTATTCGACCCTTGGTGGCTGGCATGAGCGAAACTGGTGTGCGCGGGGATTTACGGTCATGTAAAAGGCATGGCCATCGCGTGAGGGAGCGTATGCCCACAGGAATGGTGACCCTGCTGCTCGCCGATTTCGAGGGCTCCGAGCGACTGTGGGAGACCCAGCCGGAGCAAACGACGGAAGCGCTCGCGCGGCTGGACCGCGCCGCCGCCGAGATCGTCCCCGCCCACGACGGCGTGCTGGCGGACTCAGCGGGCGCGGGCGGCGGCTGCCTGGCCGCTTTCGCCCACGCGACCGACGCGGTGGCGTGTGCCGTGGCGTTGCAGCGGGCGCCGCTGGCGCCGATCCGGCTGCGCGTCGGCCTGCACACCGGTGAGGTTCAGCTGGGAGACGCCGGCGAGTATGTCGGCTCGACCCCGGAGCGGGCGGCCGCCCTGCGCGACCTGGCGCACGGCGGCCAGATTCTGCTCTCGGGCATCACCCGCGACCTGGTCATCGACCAATTGCCGGCCGACACCTGGCTGGCCGATCTGGGCACCCACCAGCTCGGCGACCTTCCGCGCCCCGAGCGGGTGGCGCAGCTGTGCCACTCGGACCTGGACGTCGAATTCCCGCCGCTGCGCACCACCGGAAGCGTCGTCCCGCACGGCCTCCCGGTGCAGCTGACGCGGTTCGTGGGTCGCGTCACCCTGACCAACGACGTCGTCAAGGCCCTCTACGAGAACCGGCTGGTGACCCTGGCCGGCGCCGGCGGTGTCGGCAAGACGCGGCTGGCCGTGCAGGTCGCCGCCCAGGCCGCCGCCGAGTTCGACGGCAACGTCTGGTTTGTCGACCTGACACCGGTCACCGACCCCGAGGTGGTGCCGGTCGCGGCGATGCGGGCGCTCGGCCTCCCCGACCAGCCCGGCCGCTCGGCGACGGAGACGCTGGCGCGGTTCCTCGGTGAGCGTCCGGTGCTGTTGGTCCTGGACAATTGCGAGCACCTGATCGACGAGTGCGCCGAATTGACCGTCGCGCTGCTGGGCGCCTGCCCGCAGCTGACGATCCTGACGACGAGCCGCGAGCCGATCGGGGTGGCCGGCGAGGTGACGTGGCGGGTGCCGTCGCTGTCGCTGGCCGACGAGGCGATCGAGCTCTTCGTCGACCGTGCGCGCCTGGCCCGGCCCGATTTCAGCATCGCCGTCGACGACAGCGCCGCCGTGCGCGAGATCTGCGTTCGCGTGGACGGCCTGCCCCTGGGCATCGAGCTCGCCGCGGCGCGGGTGCGGATGATGTCGCTGACCGAGATCCTCGACGGTCTGCGCAACCGCTTCCGGCTGGTGACCGGCGCCCGGGCCGGGACGCGGCGCAAGAAGACACTGGGTGAGTCGGTCGACTGGTCCCACGCGCTGCTGAGCGAGCCGGAGCGCATCCTGTTCCGGAGGCTCGCGGTGTTCCGGGGCGGCTTCGACCTCGACGCCGCGCGCGTTATCGGCGACGCCGATCCGGTGCAGCAGCACCAGGTTCTCGACCGGCTCGCCCAGTTGGTGGACAAGTCGCTGGTGGTGGCCGATTACGCCGGCGATCGCACCCGTTTCCGGCTCCTCGAGACGGTGCGCCACTACGCCGCGGCGAAGCTGGCCGAATCCGGGGAGGCCGACGAGGTGCACGCGCGGCACCGCGACTACTACGCGGCGCTGGCCGCCCGGCTGGACAGCGCCGCCGACGCCGACCACCAGCGCCGCATCGAACAGGTCGAGATCGAGATCGACAACCTGCGGGCGGCGTTCGTATGGAGCCGCCAAAAAGGTGACATCGAAAAGGCGCTGGAGCTGACGTCGTCGCTGCAACCGCTGTGGCAGACGCGGGGCCGCATCCAGGAGGGGCTGGCCTGGTTCGACGCCACTCTCACCGCGTACGACGCGCCGCACCCCGACATCTCGGCGGTGGTGCGCGGTCGCGCGCTCGCCGACAAGGCGGTGCTCGACGCGTCGCGCAGCATCGGCGACAACCTCGAGCAGGCGCAGCAAGCCGTGGCGATCGCCCGCGAGATCGATGACCCCGCGCTGCTGGCGCGCGCGCTCACGGCCTGCGGCGCGATCGCTTCCTACAGCGCCGCCGCGGCCCGCCCGTACCTGGCCGAGGCGATCGGCATCGCCCGCTCGCTCGATGACCAATGGCGGCTGACGCAGATCCTGACGTGGCAGGCCAACGGCGCGTTCTACGCGGGCGATCCGATCGCCGCCGAAGAGGCCTCCCAGGAGGGCTGCGTGCTCGCCGACGCGATCGGCGACCGGTTCCACGCGCGCTCGTGCCGCTGGACCCTCGGCCTGGCGCAGATGATGAAGGGCGATCTGGCCAAGGCCGTCGATCAATTCGAGGCGGTGACCGCCGATGCGGACGCGGCACACGACGTCTTGTTCAGGTGGGGCGCCCGGCTGAGCCTCAGCCTCGCACTCGCCTTCCAGGGCGATACCGGCGCGGCCGCTGCCACGGCCCAGGCATCACTGGATGCCGCCGCCGATCTCTGGCCCTACAACGAGGGATTCAGCTATGCGGTGCGGGTGACCGCGGCGGCGGCCGCCGGCGATCTGGAAGCGGCGACCGAAGCGTGCGAGGCCGCCCAGCAACGCCTGAGCGCGCAGGGCGAGCTCGGCGCGGCGATCGTCAACCCGATGGCCGACGTGGCACTGGCGCGCGGTGATCTCATCGAGGCGCGACGCTGGGCCGACCAACAGGTCGCGGCGTCGGCGGGCTGGCACCTGGCCCGCGCGCTCACCACGCGGGCGCGCATCTCGATCGCCAAAGGCGAACCCGACCAAGCGGAGCGCGACGCACACAAGGCGCTCGGCTGCGCCGCGGAGTGCCAGGCGCATCTGGCCGTCCCCGACGTCCTCGAGTGCCTCGGGCGGCTGGCCGCGGACGGCCTGAGCCACCGCGACGCGACGCGGCTCTTCGGCGCGGCCGACCAGATTCGCCGGCAAATCGGCGCGGTCCGGTTCCGCATCCACGACGCGGACCACGAGCGAACGGTCGCCGCGCTGCGCGACGCCATGGGCGAGCAGGACTTCGACGGCGCCTGGGCGGAGGGAGCCGGGCTGTCCCTGGACGAGGCCATCGCCTACGCGCGCCGCGGACGCGGGGAGCGCAAGCGGCCGACGAGCGGGTGGGCCTCCCTCACCCCGACCGAGCGCGACGTCGCGCGGCTGGTGGCCGAGGGGCTGGCCAACAACGAGATCGCCGCCCGGCTGTTCATCTCCCGGCGCACGGTGCAGACGCATCTCACGCACGTGTACGCGAAGCTGGGCATCAGCTCCCGCGTGCAACTCGCCCAGGAAGTCACCGGCCACAGCTGAGCGCTGAGCACAGCTGAGCGCTAAGCACCGCCGGTGCGCGAATCTACGACCCCCCGCCGTGCGTGATTACGTGCTTTGACCGACGTTTCGTCGGCGCATCCCACGGATCCTGAATTCGATTCCAGACGAGCGTCCGGATGGGCGGCGACGCGCATCCGCCCGAACGCTCGATGACGAGCGGGAGGACAGCGATGTCGTTTGTAATAGTGGCCCCCGAGGTGGTGGCGGCAGCCGCGGCGGATGTGGAGAGCATCGGGTCGGCGCTCAGCGCCGCCCATGCGGCCGCGGCGGCCCCGACCACCGCGATCCTGGCCGCCGGCGCCGACGAGGTGTCCACGGCGCTGGCGTCGCTGTTTTCCGGACACGCGCAGGCCTATCAGGTGCTCAGCGCCGACGCGGCGGCGTTTCATCAGCAGTTCGTTCAGACCATGAGCGCCGGCGGGGCGATGTTTGCCGGCGCGGAGGCGGCCAACGTGTCCCCGCTGCAGAGCCTGCTCGACGCGGTCAACGCGCCGGTCCAGGCCGCCACCGGGCGCCCGCTGATCGGCAACGGCGTCAACGGCGCCCCGGGGACGGGACAAAACGGGACGGACGGCGGCTGGTTGATCGGCAATGGCGGCGCCGGCGGATCCGGCACCGGCGGCGGCAACAACGGCGGGAACGGCGGGAACGGCGGGAACGGCGGGCTGATCGGCAACGGCGGCGCCGGGGGCGCCGGCGGAACCCCCTTGGCCGCGGGCGGCACCGGCGGCACCGGCGGTCACGGCGGGTCGGCGGGACTATTCGGCTCGGGTGGCGCCGGCGGGACCGGCGGTAGCTCGGACGCGGGAACCGGCGGCAACGGCGGGGCCGGCGGCAACGCCGGCATGCTCTCCGGCGCGGCCGGGACGGGCGGCCTTGGCGGGCGCAGCGACAGCATCACCCGTCCCGGCGGCGACGGGGGCGCCGGCGGCAACGGCGGGCTGTTCTCCAGCGGCGGTGCCGGCGGGCTCGGCGGAACCAGCGTGAGCGGGACCGGCGGCACCGGCGGCATGCTCAGCCTCGCGGCGGGCGGCGCCGGCGGCGCCGGCGGCGAAAGCATCACCCCGGTGGTCGGCATCGGCGGCGCCGGCGGGGCCGGCGGCAACGCCGGCCTGCTCTTCGGCGACGGCGGCGCGGGCGGCAACGGCGGGTTCGGCCCCCAGACCGGCGGGCGCGGCGGGGCCGGCGGCGCCGCCGGCATGCTCACCGGCTCCGGGGGCGCCGGCGGAACCGGCGGAGACGGCCTGACCTCTCAAGGCGGGGCCGGCGGGGCCGGGGGCAGGTCGGGCCTCATCGGCGACGGCGGCAACGGCGGTAACGGCGGCACCGGCCAGGGCGCCACCAGCAGCACTGGCGGTGCGGGCGGAGCCGGTGGCAACGGCATGTTGATCGGCGACGGCGGCAACGGCGGCAACGGCGGCCTCGGCCAGGTGCGGGGCACGACCGGCGCCGGCGGCATCGCCGGTCAGCTGCTGGGCCTGGACGGCTTCAACGCCCCCGCCAGCGCCAACCCGCTGCACACCCTGCAGCAGCAGGCCCTCAACGCGATCAACGCGCCCGTCCAGGCGGCCACCGGCCACCCGCTGATCGGCAACGGCGCCAACGGGGCTCCCGGCACGGGGGCCGCCGGCGCGCCCGGCGGCCTGCTGTTCGGCAACGGCGGGACCGGCGGCTCCGGCGCGGCCGGCGGCACCGGCGGCCACGGCGG
>LQPB01000006.1 GCA_002102225.1 Mycobacterium interjectum | reverse complement strand
CCTGCAGGGCACGGCGGGCACCGGCGGCCAAGGCGGGCAGGGCCCCGGTGGCGGCGCCGGCGGTGGCGGCATCGCCGGGGTGAACAGCGGGCAGGGCGCGGCCGGCGGTGCAGGCGGTCAGGGTGGGGCCGGCGGCCTAGCCGGCGCCGGCGTCGGCGGTCAGCAAGGAGTGGGCGGCCAGGGTGGCAACGGCGGTGTTGGTGGCACCGGCGCGCACGGCGATCTTGGCGTCGACAACAGCGCCATCGCCGGGCTCGCCGGCGGCACCGGTGGTACCGGCGGCACCGGGGGTACCGGCGGCAACAGCGGTGCCGGCGGCAGCGGCTTTGGCGGCCCAGCTGCCTCGGGCACGGCCGGCAATGGCGGCCAAGGCGGTCAGGGTGGCACCGGCGGCGACGGCGGCGCCGGGATTGCCGGAACGAATAGCGGGCAGGGCGCGGCCGGCGGCAACGGTGGCCAGGGCGGGGCCGGCGGTCAATCCGGAACCGGCAGCGGCGGCCACCAGGGCGCGGGCGGCCAGGGCGGCAACGGCGGCACCGGCGGCACCGGCGCCAAGGGCGGCCTCGGCGCAGACAACAGCGCCACGCCCGGGCAGGCCGGCGGCGACGGCGGGACCGGCGCCACCGGGGGCACCGGCGGCAACGCCGGCGCCGGCGGCAACGGCTTGGGTGGCCAAGCCGCCTCCGGCACCGCCGGCGACGGCGGCACCGGCGGCCAAGGCGGTGACGGCGGTGCTGGCGGCGCCGGCATCAGCGGCACCAACAACGGCCAGGGCGCCGTCGGCGGCAACGGCGGCCAGGGCGGGGCCGGCGGGCAGACCGGCACCGGCAGCGCTGGGCAGCAGGGCGCGGGTGGCCAGGGCGGCAACGGCGGCCAAGGCGGCACCGGCGCCCAGGGCACCGCGGGCACCGACAACAGCGGCATCACCGGGCACCCCGGGGTGGCCGGCGGTGACGGCGGCACCGGCGGCACCGGGGGCACCGGCGGCAACGCCGGCGCGGGCGGCAGCGGCTTGGGCGGCCAAGCCGCCTCCGGCACCGCCGGCAACGGCGGCACCGGCGGGCAGGGCGGTAACGGCGGCCAGGGTGGCTCTGGGATCGCCGGCACCAACAACGGCCAGGGCGCCACCGGCGGCAACGGCGGTCAGGGCGGGGCCGGCGGCCAATCCGGCACCGGCAACGGCGGCCACCAGGGCGCGGCCGGCCAGGGCGGCAACGGCGGCCAAGGCGGCACCGGCGCCCAAGGCACCGCTGGCACAGACAACAGCGCCACCCCCGGCGCCGTCGGCGGCGACGGCGGCCAGGGGTACACCGGTGGCACCGGTGGCAATGGCGGCGCAGGCGGCAGCGGCTTCGGCGGCCAAGCCGCCTCCGGCAACGGCGGTCAAGGCGGCCAAGGCGGCCAGGGCGGGGCGGGCGGCAATAGCGGAACCGGCATCGCGGGGACGAACAACGGCCAGGGCGCGACCGGCGGCAACGCCGGCCAGGGCGGCAACGGTGGCCAGGGCGGCACGGGCGGCACCGCCGGTATCAGCGGCACCAACGGCGACGGCGGGGCCGGCGGGCTCGGCGGCCGCGGCGGACAGGGCGGGCAGGGCGGCGCCGGGGCGGCTGACACGGGCGTCGGCGCCGGTACCGGCGGCGACGGCGGCACCGGCGGGGATGCCGGAGCGGGCGGGCAGGGCGGAGACGCGGGCACCGGCAGCGGCGCCGGGGGCAGCGCGGGCGCCGACGGCCACACCGGCACCGGCGGCACCGGCGGCACCGGCGGCACGGGCGGGGCCGGGAAGGCGGGCGCCAATGCGACCGGCACCACCGGCGCCGCCGGCGGCGACGGCACCGCGGGCGGCCATGGCGGCAAGGGCGGGGCCGGCGGCGGCGCCGGTGCCGGGGGCACCAACGGCACCGGTGGTACCGGCGGACAAGGCGGCCAGGGCGGCAAGGGCGGCGCCGGGGCGCCCGACGCCGGTGCGCAGTCTGGCGGCACCGGTGGTCCCGGCGGCACCGGTGGCACCGGCGGCGACGGCGGCGGCGGAGGCGATGGCGGCGCCGCCGGCACGGGAGCGGGTAACGCCGGAACCGGCGGCCACGGCGGCGCCGCCGGTCAGGGAGGTGCCGGCGGTAATGGCGGCTCCAGCAACGACTCCGGCGTAATCGGCGGACAGGGCGGCCAGGGCGGTAGCGGGGGTAACGCCGGCGCCGGCGGCGCCGCACCCGGTGGTACCGGGGGGGCAGGTGGAACCGGGGGCACCGGCGGGGCCGGTGGC
>LQPB01000005.1 GCA_002102225.1 Mycobacterium interjectum | reverse complement strand
CCGCCCGCCGCCGCCGCAGCTACCGCCCCCACCTTCGCTGCCGCCGCTGCCCCCGCCCCCGAAGCTGCCGCCGCTGCCGGCACCCCCGAAGCTGCCGCCGCCACCGCCGCCGCCGTCGTTGTGCCTGCCGCCGCACCACCTCGTGCAGGGAGTCTGCAAATGAGGTCGCAGGCCTGGATGAGGCTGGTTTCGATCCTGTCCTCGCATGCATCCACCACGGAGCTGGAATTTCTCGTGCTATTTGACCGCTGTGCGCGCACAATTATTCGCAGCGCCGGTTCTGCGAGGGGCACCGACGCCTCATCGGCTGGGAAAGCGACGTGACGAGCGCACTATCCAACTGGGACATCGTCAGCGACGCGGAGTTGGCCCGCGCGGCCGCGACGGGCGATCGCCACGCGTTTGCCATGATCTACGACCGTTACGCCGACCGCCTGCACGACTTCTGTGTCGGCATGGTGCGCGATCGCGACTCCGCCGCCGACTGCGTACAGGACGTCTTCTGCGTCGCCGTAACCCAGCTGCCCAAGTTGCGCGAGCCCGACCGGCTGCGCCCGTGGTTGTACGCCATTGCCCGCAACGAGACGCTGCGCTGCATCAAAAACCGCCGGCGCGAGCAGGCCTCCGACGAACTCCCCGACGCGGCGTCGCACGATGCGGGGCCGGAGACGCTGGCCGCGCGCAACGAGCTGGCCAACCTCGTCGCCGAGGCCGCCGGTGGGCTCGGCGACCGCGACCGCATGGTTCTGGAGCTGGCCTATCGGCACGGTTTGGACGGACCCGAACTGGCCAACGCGCTAGAGGTCAGCCCCGGCACCGCCAACAAGATGGTGTCGCGCCTGCGGGTCACCATCGAGACGTCGTTGGGTGCGCTGCTGGTCGCGCGCCGCGCCCAACACACGGCCGACAAGTGCGCCGAGCTGGGCACGATCCTGGCGGGCTGGGACGGGCGCTTCAGCGTGCTGATGCGCAAACGGATCACCCGCCACATCGAATCGTGCTCCGTATGCGACGAAGAACGGCGCCGCCTGGTCAACCCGGTCGCCCTGCTGGGTGCGGCGCCGGTG
>LQPB01000004.1 GCA_002102225.1 Mycobacterium interjectum | reverse complement strand
GGGTCTGCTGCACGAGTAGGTGACACCTGAGATGGCTTGCCCCTGTGGGGTGGGCTGGAAGGATGTCATTGTGCCCAGGCCGTATCCCCGTGAGTTTCGTGACGACGTCGTTCGGGTCGCCCGCAACCGTGACGACGGCATCACCCTTGAGCAGATCGCCGCTGACTTCGGGGTGCACCCGATGACCCTGTCGAAGTGGATGCGTCAAGCCGACGTCGATGACGGTGTCAGGCCGGGCACCAGTACCAGCGAATCGGCGGAGCTGCGGGATGCCCGCCGCCGAATCAAGCTGTTGGAGCAGGAGAACGAAGTCCTGCGCCGAGCCGCGGCCTATCTGTCGCAGTCCAATCTGCCGGGAAAAGGCTTTACCCGCTCGTGAAAGAGCTCGCCGCCGACGGGATCCCTGTCGCGGTGACGTGCCGGGTCCTCAAGCTCGCCCGCCAGCCCTACTACCGATGGCTGGCCAATCCGGTCACCGACGCCGAGTACGTCGAGGCGCATCGGGCCAACGCCTTGTTCGATGCCCATCGCGACGATCCGGAGTTCGGCTACCGGTTCCTGGTGGCCGAGGCCGGCGACGCCGGCCTGCCGATGGCCGAGCGGACCGCGTGGCGGATCTGCTCGCACAACGGTTGGTGGAGTGCGTTCGGCAAACGCAAGCGCGGCAAGAACGGCAAGGTTGGCCCACCGGTCCATGACGATCTGGTGGGCCGGGATTTCACCGCTGATGCGCCGAATCGGTTGTGGTTGGCCGATATTACTGAACACCGCACCGGCGAGGGCAAGCTCTACGTCTGTGCGATCAAAGACGTGTTCTCCAACCGCATCGTCGGCTACTCCATCGACTCGCGGATGAAGTCCCGACTAGCCACCCAGGCCCTCAGTAGTGCGGTGGCGCGCCGCGGTGATGTCGCCGGCTGTGTGGTTCACAGCGACCGCGGCAGTCAATTTCGAAGCCGGAAATTCGTTCACGCCCTGGGCCGCCATGACATGGTCGGCTCCATGGGCCGCGTCGGGGCTGCCGGCGACAACGCGGCCATGGAGTCGTTCTTTAGCCTGCTGCAGAAGAATGTCTTGGACCGCCGCCGCTGGGACACCCGCGAGCAGCTGCGCATCGCGATTGTCACCTGGATCGAACGCACCTACCACCGCCGACGCCGGCAAGTGAGTCTTGGCCGGTTGACGCCCATCGAATTCGAAGCAATCATGGCCACACCGGCCCATCAGGCCGCGTAACCGAAACTGTCACCTATCCGTGCAGCAGACCC
>LQPB01000003.1 GCA_002102225.1 Mycobacterium interjectum | reverse complement strand
GCGCCGCACCGCGCCATTGGCGCCACCTGCCCCGCCGTTGCCGCCGGGGCCGCCGGGCCCGGCGGGACGGGCGGGACCGGTGGTGCCGGGGACGTCGGCGCGACGGGCAACCCCGTCATCGGCGGATCGGGACAGACCGGTTTCGCCGGCGGGGCCGGCGGTACCGGCGGGAGCGGCGGGTCGAGCGCGGCGCTGTTCAGCAATGGCGGGGCCGGCGGAGTGGGTGGTCACGGCGGCATGGGCGGCACCGGTGGCGGTGGCACCACCTCGATCCTCGGCGGCGACGGTCATGCCGGCGGCACCGGGGGGACCGGCGGTAGCCCGGGCGCGGGCGGTCCCGGCGGGGCCGGTGGGCTGCTGGGATCCCGGGGTGCCGATGGGCCGGGCGGCGTCGGCGGCACCGGGGGAACCGGCGGGGCCGGCAGCGCCGGCACCGCGGCGGTGACGCCCGGCGCCACCGGCTTCAACGGCGGCGACGGCGGCGCCGGCGGGCAGGGCGGCAGCGCGGGCCCCGGCGGCACCAACCGCACCGGCGGCGACGGGGGCCGCGGCGGCCAGGGCGGCGCCGGTTACAGCTACCTCAGCGAAACAGGCAGCGGCGCCAACGGCGGCGACGGCGGCCAGGGCGGGGTGGGCGGCGACGCCGGCGCGGCCGGCGGTGGCAGCGGCACCACCGGCCGGGCCGGCCACGGGGGCACCGGCGGCAACGGTGGCGCGGGCGGCTGGGGCGATAACGGTCCGCAGGGTTCCGGCGCACAGTTCAGCGCCGGCGGTCACGGCGGCAACGCCGGCCGCGGCGGCGACGGCGGCGCAGGTGGCGGCACCCCCAACGGCGGCGTCAACGGCGACGGCGGCCAGGGCGGCGACGGCGGGGAAGGCGGCAACGGCGGCCAGAATTTCACCCCCGTGACGTCGCAAAACTTCATCTACGGCGGCGGCGGTGGCGGCGGCGGAGCCGGCGGATCCGGCGGCGACGCCGGGGCCGGCTCCGGGACCGGCGGGACGGGCGGTCAGGGCGGTCTCGGCAAGGAGGGTGGTTTCGGCGGGCTGGCCGGGACGACCGGGTTCAACGAGGTCGACGCCGGCGGCGGCCAGCCCGGCCTGGGTGGCGCCGGTGCGAGCGGGGCGGGTGCCATCGGCGGTCACGGCGGCGCCACCCAGGCC
>LQPB01000002.1 GCA_002102225.1 Mycobacterium interjectum | reverse complement strand
CTCCATGCCACCCCCGCCGGCGGCGCCGGCGTCGGTGGCATGGACGATGGCCACACCACCGTCCCCGCCGTTGCCGCCGTTGCCGCCGATCACCCCGCCGCCGCCGCGGCCGCCGGTGCCCCCGTCGCCCCCGTTGAGCAGGGCCGCACCGCTGCCCACCGTGAAGTTGCTGACGCCGCCGTCGCCGCCCCGACCCCCGTTGCCGCCGATGCCGCCGGGGCTGAAGCCGCCGGCGCCGCCGTTGCCGCCGGTGCCGGCCGTGCCGGTGGCGCTCGAGGCGCCCGCGCCGCCACCCTCGCCGCCGGTGCCGCCGGTGCCGCCGGTGCCGGCGTGGCCGAGCAGCAGCGCCCGGTTGACACCGCCGCTCCCACCGTCCCCGCCGGTCCCGCCGTGCCCGCCGTTCATCGATGAGGACCCGCCGAGCCCGCCGGTACCACCGGCCCCGCCGGTCCCGCCCTGCCCGCCGAACAGGTGCATGTTGGCGCCGCCGGCCCCACCGGTGCCGCCGTGCCCGCCGGTCGCGCCGGTCGGGCCCACCACGAGCCCGGCGGAACCTCCGTTACCGCCAACCCCGCCGGTGCCGCCGGCGCCGCCGAGCAACCCACTGGCCCCGCCGGCCCCACCGTTGCCACCGGTCCCGCCGGTGCCGGCGAGGGCGTTACCGCCGGCCCCGCCGTTGCCGCCGCGGCCCCACAGGCCCGCCGACCCACCGTTGCCGCCGTTGAGCCCCGTCGCGCCGGCCGCGCCGTTGCCCCCGTTGCCGATCAAGATGCCGCCATCGCCGCCGTTGCCTCCCGGCGTGGTCGCGTCGGCACCGTTGCCGATCAGCGGGCGACCCACCAGGAACTCGCTCGGCGCATTGATCACGCCCAACACGTCTTGCTCGAGGGTCTGTAGCGGCGAGGCGTTGGCCGCCTCGGTCAGCGAATACGCTTGTCCCGCACCGCTTAACGCGCGGACAAATTCGCTTTGAAACGCCGCGGCGCGCGCACTCAGCGACTGGTAGGCCCGGGCATGGCCGGAAAACAGCGACGCGATCGCCGCCGACACCTCATCGTCCGCGGCGGCCATCAACGCGACGGTCGGGGCCGCGGCCGACGCATTGGCGGCACTCACCGCCGAACCGATGCCCGCCAGCTCCGACGCCGCCGACGCCACAATTTCTGGGATTGTCACCACATACGACATGGCTGCCCCCTCCGGTCGCACACACGAGCAGCATCCAAAATCGTACGCCGATTCAGGCCCGATGTTCCCGCGTCCAGCAAAGTTTTTGCCGACGCGGTTGCCCCGCCCGGGCGAGCGGGCCCGATGCGGAGGACGACCGCGGCAAAGGCCCGGAAAGCCGGCGCCGCCAACGGGTTTGGCGGTTTTCTAGCTCAGCCGTCGATGTGCGTCGGGGGGTCGGCGAAGCCGAGATCCGGCGGGCGCTGGTCGGGGCCCATCACGTCGCAGCGCCTCTCGGGCACCAGGTAGGAACTGGCGCCGTGCGGAACCAACTGGGGAGCCGCCACACAGCGCTGCCAGGTCCCATCGGGCTGGACGGGTCCATCACACTTGCTCAGCACCGGCCCCCCGTACAAACAGCCGGCGTTGGCCGGCGGCGCCGAGGTGATCAGGCCCCCGGCCGTCAGCAGGGCCGCGAATCCTCCGACGATGCAGCGCCTCATGCTTGCCTCCCGTCACATCGCCACTGGGGCGTCGCATTGACGCTACCGCCCGCGCGCCCCTGTGATCCAGATCACCGCCAGCCGCGGGCCGGAGCTAGCATGGACCTGTTATGAGGGCGGTCGTCATCGCGGTCTGCTCCGCGATCGTGTCGGTGTTTCTCAGCGTCCCGGCGGTGGCGCACGCGGACCCGTGCGTCAACGGCACCGTCCGGCCCGGCCCGGGTGCCGCCGTCCTGCTGTGCCAGGACCGCGGGTGGTTGCTGGTCATCCCGAAAGGCGTCGGCGGTTATGGCCCGGACCAGCCGCTGCCACCGGCGTGTGTGACGTTCCCGGACAAGTACATGTGCCCGACCGAACAGTGATGCGCTTGCTGCCCGAATCTCGCTGCCCCTGACAACATAGGCTGGACGGGCGCTGCGAAGACTACGAACACAAAGGGGTCAGCATGTCGCGCCATCGCGTCGTCATCATCGGGAGCGGGTTCGGGGGCCTGAATGCGGCCCGGTCACTTAAACGGGCCGATGTCGACGTCACGCTGGTCTCGAAGACGACCAGCCACCTGTTCCAGCCGCTGCTGTATCAGGTGGCCACGGGCATCCTGTCCGAGGGCGACGTCGCCCCGACCACCCGCCTCGTCCTGCGCAAGCAGAAGAACGTCCGGGTGTTGTGGGGCGAGGTCAGCGCGATCGACCTCACGGGGAAGACGGTCACGTCGCACCTGATGGGCATGCAGACGGTGACGCCCTACGACAGTCTCATCGTGGCCGCCGGCGCCCAGCAGTCCTATTTCGGCCACGACGAGTACGCCGCCTTCGCGCCCGGCATGAAGAGCATCGACGATGCCCTCGAGCTGCGGGCTCGCATCCTCGGCGCGTTCGAGGCCGCCGAGGTCGCCACCGACCCGGCCGAGCGGAAACGCCGGCTGACCTTCGTGGTGGTTGGGGCGGGACCGACGGGTGTCGAGCTGGCCGGCGAGATCGTTCAGCTGGCCGAGCGCACCCTGGCCGGGGCGTTTCGGACCATCACACCCAGCGAATGCCGGGTCATCCTGCTCGATGCGGCGCCGGCGGTGCTGCCGCCGATGGGCGAAAAGCTGGGCCTGAAAGCCCAACGCCGGCTCGAGAAGATGGGCGTCGAGGTCCAGCTCAACGCGATGGTGACCGCCGTCGACTACATGGGCATCACGGTCAAGGACAAGGACGGCAGCGAGCGCCGCATCGAATGCGCCTGCAAGGTGTGGGCGGCCGGCGTGCAGGCCAGCTCGCTGGGCGAAATGATCGCCGAGCAGTCCGACGGCACCGAAACCGACCGCGCCGGACGGGTGATCGTCGAGCCCGACCTCACCGTCAAGGGCCACCCGTACGTGTTCGTCGTGGGCGACCTGATGTCGGTGCCCGGCGTACCGGGCATGGCCCAGGGCGCGATCCAGGGGGCGCACTACGCCACCGCGCTGATCAAGCAGGCGGTGAAGGGCCACGACGATCCGGCCAATCGCAAGCCGTTTGCGTACTTCGACAAGGGCAGCATGGCGCTGATCTCGCGGTACAGCGCCGTCGCAAAGGTCGGCAAGCTGGAGTTCGGTGGCTTCATCGCCTGGCTGGCGTGGCTGCTTCTGCACCTGCTGTACCTGGTCGGCTTCCGCAACCGCATCGCGGCCATGTTTTCGTGGGGGATCTCCTTCCTGGGCCGCACCCGCGGCCAGATGGCGATCACCAGCCAGATGATGTACGCCCGGCCCGTGGTGGACTGGGTGGAGCGGCAGGCGCAAGAGGGATCGCTCGCCGCCGCCGAACGCATCGATTCGGCCGAGAGGCAAGCGGGCTAGCTCAACGCCTGATCGATATCGGCGATCAGGTCGTCGGTGCCCTCCAGCCCGACCGAGATGCGAATAACGTTGTCGCCCAGCCCGATCGCGGCGCGACCCTCCGGCCCCATCGCGCGATGGGTGGTGGTCGCCGGATGGGTCACCAGCGATTTGGCGTCGCCCAGGTTGTTGGAGATGTCGATCAGACGCATCTTGTCCAGCACCTCGAACGCCCTTGGTTTGGCGGCGCTTTCGGCACAGTCGAGCGCAAAGGTGATCACCGTCCCGCCGCCCGACATCTGCCGCTTGGCCAGGTCGTACTGCGGATGCGACGCCAGATACGGGTAGCGCACCCAGCTCACCGCGGGGTGGGTTTCCAAGAATTCGGCGATTCGGTGCGCCGAGGAGTTACCGTGCTCGACCCGAACAGCCAGCGTCTCAAGACCTTTCAGCAACACCCAGGCGTTGAACGCGCTCATCGCCGGTCCGGTGTGGCGCATCAGCTTCTGCACCGGACCGTCGATGTACTCCTTGTCGCCAAGGATGGCGCCGCCCAGCACGCGGCCCTGACCGTCGATGTGCTTGGTGGCCGAGTACACCACCACGTCAACACCGAGCGGGAACCCCTGCTGCAGCAGTGGCGTGGCAAAGACGTTGTCCAACACAACCTTTGCCCCCGCGGCGTGGGCGAGCTCGGTTACCGCGGCGATGTCGACCAGGGACTGCATCGGGTTCGACGGTGTCTCGAAGAACACCGCCGCGGTGGGCACCGACAGGGCCTTCTCCCACTGCGCGAGGTCGTCGCCGTCGACGAAAACCGTTTCCACGCCCCACCGGGGCAGGATCTCGTTGCAGACCACGAAGCACGAGCCGAACAGGCTGCGCGCCGCGACCAGTCGGTCGCCAGCGGCCAGCAACGCGCCCAGCGAGGTGAACACCGCTGCCATGCCGCTCGCGGTGGCGAACGCCGCGGGCGCCCCCTCGATCAGGCGCAACCGCTCCTCGAACATCGTCACGGTCGGATTGCCGTAGCGGGAGTACACGAAATGGTCCAGCTCGCCGGTGAACGACTGCTCCGCGACGGCCGCCGACTCGTAGACGTAGCCGGATGTCAGGAACATCGCCTCGGCGGTCTCCTCGAAACCGGATCGCAGCAGACCGCCGCGCACGCCGATGGTGGCCTGGCTGACGCCGTCGGGCAGCGCCTTGGGCGTGCGGACCGAATCGGCCATCCCCGCTACCCCTGCTTCCAGGGCAATCCCACCGCGCGCCAACCGGTTTCACCGCGATGACCGTGGGCGTCGAGTTGACCTTCGAAACCGTCCAGCACGTTGTAGGCCGGCGTGAGGCCCAGCTGCGTGGACACCTGCGCCGCGCCGATGGAGCGGTTGCCCGAGCGGCACAGGAAGATCACCGGCCGCTCGTGATCGGCCGGTGCCGGCGGGACGTGTCGGTTCAGCTCGTCGGCGAAGTCCGCGTTGGGTGTCCCGTTGCCCGTCACCCACTCGATGTACACCACGTCGCGGCCCAGGCTCGACAGGTCGGGCACGCCGACGAAGCGCCATTCGGCGTCGGTGCGGACGTCGACCAACACGGCGTTGGGGTTGTCGCTGAGTAGCTTCCACGCCTCGAGGGGCGTGATGTCACCTGCGTAGCTCATCCGCGTGAGTCTCGCATATTCAGCGCGTTCGCCACCTGTCGGGCGCGCTCGCGCGCGGCCGACACGTCCGGCGCGGTGGCCAGCGCCACGCCGAGCGCGGCGGACCGCTGTTGCGGGGCGAACATGCGTAGATCGCTCTCGGGCACCCGCAGCGCCGTGTTCAGCCCGTCGACCGTCGGGGCGCCGGCGTCAATCAGGTGGGCGGCGGCCGGCGACATCATCATGGTGTCCACCGGCAGGCCCAGGATGGCCCGGGCGTGCAGTTCGAACGCCGAAAGCCGCTGGCTGCGTAGCGTCACCCAGACGCTCTGGTGCGGGTGCGCGGTGACGTCGGCGAAGTACACCTCGTCGCCCTTGATCATCAATTCGACGCCGAAGACGCCGCGCCCGCCCAGCGCCTTGATGATGCGCGCGGCGATCGACTTGGCCGCGTCCACCGCGGCGTCGCTCATCTGCTGGGGCTGCCACGCTTCCAGCACGGCGCCGTCGGCGTCCCGATGGCCGATCGGTGAGCAGAACTCGAGCACGGGACCCTTCGGGCCCTCATTGCGCACCGCGAGCAGGGCGACGTCGAAGTCGACGTCGACGACCGTCTCGGCCATCACCCGACCCGCCGGGCCCCCGACCGCGCGCTGCCAGGCCGGCTCGACGTCGTCGGGCCCGGAGACCACCGAGTGCCCACGCCCGGACACCGGTTTCACCAACAGCGGATACCCGGCGTGCGCGGCCACCGCCTGCAGTTCGCCGACCGACCCGACGAACCAGAACGGCGCGGTGGGCAGCCCCAACTCGTCGGCCGCCAGCCGGCGCAGCGCCTCGCGATCGGCGGTGAGCCGCACGGTGCGGGCGTTCGGCACCAGTTGAGTTCGCTCGTGATCGGGACCGGCCCCCAGCGCCTCGAGGGCGGCCACGGCGACCGCGTCGGTGGCCGTCACCACGAACTCCGGTTGGTGCTGTTGGATCGCCCTCGACAGCCCGTCGGCGTCGGTCAGCGGGATGCGGTCATCCTCCGCGGCGATCACCCGCGCGCCGAGGTGCCGCAGCGCGACCGCCAGCTCACGGCTGAGCTCACCGGTACCGAGCAGCAGCACCGTCGGCCTGCCGTCGGCTGGTGCCTGCGGGGGCACCGCGAGGGCCGTGGTCTTGTCGTCCTGTACTTCGGTGAAGCCGTCAGTCACCGCTCAAGGATAGGTCGGTCGCGCGGACGCTAGGGCTGACCGGGAAGCAGCCGCACCATCAGGCCGTTGGCCTCGGCCAACACCGTGTCGTCGCCGTCGACCAGTTCCGCCGCGACGAACGCCTTGCGGCCCTCGGTTTTGGTGACGCGCCCGCGCACCGCCAGCGGCGCGTCGATCGGCGTGACCTTCCGGTAGTCGACATGCAGGAAGGCCGTGCGGCTGATCGGCCGCCCCGCGGCGTGGGAAATCATGCCGAACATGTGGTCAAACAGCAGCGGCAGCACCCCGCCGTGCACGGCGTGATTGCCGCCGACGTGAAACCGGCTGAAGTAGCCGGTCATCTCCACACCCTCGGGGGCGTACCGCGTCAACGTCCAGGGCGGCAGCAGCAGGCTGCCCATGCCGGGCAGGTCGGGCGTCCGCCCCGCCGGCGCCTGGCCCTCCTCGGCCTGGAACGGGCGCAGCACCTCGACCAGGGCCGCGGCGCGCTCGGCCGCGTCGTCCCAGACGTCCTCGGCGGGGTTCGCGGACACGGCCAGGTCCTGCAGCGCCCGCATCGCCGCGACGAACCGGCCGAACCCCGGGCCGGGGCTGGCCGGGCCGTATTCGGGAAAGCCGCCGTGGTGTTCGTATTCGGGGTCGAGTTCTTTGGGGTCCGGCTCGGTCACGGGCGGGCCGCCAGGACGTCGCGGCGCACGATCGTCTGATCGCGCCCGGGCCCGACGCCGATGCACGAAACATGAGCTCCGGCAAGCTCTTCCAGCCGCAACACGTAGTCACGCGCCTTGGCCGGCAGGTCGTCGAACTCCCGGGCGTCCGAGATGTCCTCCCACCAGCCGGGCAGCTCCTCGTAGATGGGTTCGGCGCGGTGCAGGTCGCTCTGGGTCATCGGCATGTCGTGCGTGCGCTCCCCGTCGATCCGGTAGCCGACGCACACCGGCACCGTTTCCAGGCTGGAGAGCACATCGAGCTTGGTCAGGAAGAAGTCGGTGATGCCATTGACCCGGGTGGCGTAGCGGGCGACGACGGCGTCGAACCAGCCGCAGCGGCGGCGCCGGCCGGTGGTGACACCGAATTCGCCGCCCGTCTTGGACAGGTATTCGCCGTTCTCGTCGAACAGCTCGGTCGGGAACGGTCCCGAACCCACCCGGGTGGTGTAGGCCTTGAGGATCCCCAGCACGGCGGTGATCCGGTTCGGGCCGATCCCCGACCCCACGCACGCGCCGCCCGCCGTCGGATTCGACGACGTCACATACGGATAGGTGCCGTGGTCGACGTCGAGCAGCGTGCCCTGGGAGCCCTCCAGCAACACCGTCTCCCCGCCCTCCAGCGCGGTGTTGAGCAGCCGCCGGGTGTCGCGGATGCGGTGACGAAAGCCCTCCGCCTGTTCCAGCAGGGCCTCGACGATCTGGTGCGGGTCCAGCGCCTTGCGGTTGTAGATCTTGACCAGGATCTGGTTCTTCAGTTCCAGCGCGGCCTCGACCTTGTGGGTCAGCAGCTCCGGGTCGAGCACGTCGGCGACCCGGATCCCCATGCGGGCGATCTTGTCCTGGTAGCACGGGCCGATGCCGCGCCCGGTGGTGCCGATCTTCTTGCTGCCCATGTAGCGCTCGGTGACCTTGTCGATGGCGACGTGGTAGGGCAACAGCAGGTGTGCGTCGGCGGAGATCAGCAGCTTGGTGGTGTCGACGCCGCGGTCCTCGAGGCCCTTCAGCTCGTCGAGCAGCACCCCGGGATCCACCACCACGCCGTTGCCGATCACGTTGGTGACGCCGGGCGTCAGCACCCCCGACGGGATCAGGTGCAACGCGAAATTCTCGCCGCTGGGCAGGACGACGGTGTGTCCGGCGTTGTTGCCGCCCTGATAGCGCACCACCCACTGAACGCGCCCGCCGAGCAGGTCAGTGGCCTTACCTTTGCCCTCGTCGCCCCACTGGGCGCCGATGAGGACGATTGCCGGCATGCCTTGCTCCCGCCTAATCCCACGCGTTTAAGCCTGCTTATTGTGGTCCAGCCGGTGACCCACCATATCCCAGGAGCTTGCGAGGAACGCATGAATAACGTGGGGGTGTTGGTGTTCGGCGACCGACGGGTGCCCGGGCCGCTGACCGGCCTGCCGCTGCACCCAGCCGATATCGACGCCGCGATCGGGCCCTACCGGCGGCTGGCGGTCGTCGGCGGTGACGCCGACCTGGCCGCGGTGTTGACCGGCTTGCTGCGCGCCGACCGGCTCGACGTCGAGGTCGCCTACGCGCCGCCGCACCGCACCCGAGCCACCCGGATCTACCGGCTGCCGGCCGGACGGCGCGCGGCGCGGCGCGCCCGGGGCGGCTCCGCGCACCGGGTGACCCTGATCCGCGACGAGACCGGATCGGTGGTCGTCGGCCGGGCCGGCTGGCTGCCCGCCGACGGCGCGCCGGTGCTGCGCGGCGAGGCGGTCGTCGACGACACCACGCTGTTCGACGGCGAGGTCGCCGCGGTGCGCATCGAGCCGACGCTGGGCATGCCGGGCCTGCGGGCCTCGATACGCAGGGGCCGATGGGTCGCCGGCCGCGCGGCCCAGCTGGGCAGCACCGGCGTCACGGTGGTGCGCGACGGGGTCGCGGCGCCGCGCGTGGCGCGCCGGTCGACGTTCTACCGCAACGTCGAGGGCTGGCTGCTGGTCCGGTAGCTACCCCGGGTGTCAGCAACTGCCCGGTCGGCTGGGCGGCGGCATAAAGCCGTTGGGCCAGATCGTGGTGCCGTCGTAGACAACGTCGGCAAGGTTCGCGCCGGCCAAATCGGCGCCCGAGAGGTCGGTGCCGCAGAGGCTGGCTCTCGTGAGGTCAGCATTCGCCAGGTGCGCCCCGCGCAGATCCGCCCCGCTGAGTCCGGCACGCCACAGGTGCGCGTAGGCCAGGCGTGCGCCGCGGAGCTTGGCGCCCATGATCAGCGCGTCATCCAGCGTCGCACCGTACAAATACACGTTCTCCAGTTTTGCCAGCGCCAGATTGGCGCTGCGCAGGTCGGAGGAGTTCATGCTGACGTCGGAGTAATCCGCGACCGTCTCGGCCAAAAAGCTAGCGCCCCTCAGGCAGGTGTGCGAAAGGTCTACCGATTCATTCGCGGCGTCGTAGGTGCGATCACGCCGACCCAAAAGATAGATCACCGTTTGGATGTCCTCGGTTGGCCGCGGGTCGGTGGCGGCCGCGGCGCTGGGGGCCAGGGAGGTACGGGCGCCCAGGGGGCTCGGGGCCGGCGAGAACGAAGCCGGGGACGCCGCCCCGGGGCTTGAGGCCGGCGAATTGGGCACCACGGCAATCGGATTCACGTCGGCGCACGAATCCTTGCCCACCACGGCATGACCGCGCACAAAGGACGTGAGGACGTTGTAGACGTCCGTGTGTTCTGCCGGCGTGTCCCAGGCAAGCTTGTCCAACGCGTAAATCCCGCCGAGTCGCACGTCGAGGTTGTCGGCTCCCAAGTGCTCGATTCCCTTGCCAAAGCGATCGCTTGCCTGCTGGCGCGTGTTGGCTTGCAGGGTCTGCTGGGAGACGCGGAAGGTTCCGATGGCAACGATGGCCGTGCCGATCGCGACCACAGACGTGGCGACGGCCCCGACAGTTTTCCAGCCCTGCCAACAGAACGCGCCGGCCAGCGCCCGTGTCAACCGTGGGCGACTCGACACTGCGGGTGGGGTCTGACCATCACCGCCAAGTGGCCGACCGGCGACGTCTGTGGCCGAACGCGGCGGCGCGGCCTGGCTAACCGATGTCATGACCCTGAGCGTCGCTCATCGCCTCGCCGTCGCGCGTGAGTAGTCGAGTACTCCAAACGCTCCCGACCCGCGCCTCCCCTGCGCCATGACGAAGTGCCGCGCGACGTCGAGGGCCGGCCGCTGGTCCGGTAATTTTTCAGCGGTGAGCTTCCCCGCGCGGCAACACGAATCCGTGCGGCCCAGCCCGATCTTTTTGGGCCTGGTCGCGTTGACGGCGGCCGGCGGCGTGCTGGCCTGGCTGGCCGGATCGAGCGTGCGACCGCTCTCCTACGCCGGGGTCTTCATCTTCGTGATCGCGGGCTGGTTGGTGTCGCTGTGCCTGCACGAGTTCGGGCACGCGGTGACCGCCTGGCGCTTCGGCGATCACGACGTCGCGGTCCGCGGCTATCTGACGCTGGATCCGCGCCGGTACAGCCACCCCGCGCTCTCGCTGGTGCTGCCGATGGTGGTCATCCTGCTGGGCGGCATCGGGCTGCCGGGCGCCGCGGTGTACGTGCGGACCTGGTTCATGACGCCAGCCCGGCGCACCATGGTCAGCCTCGCCGGCCCGGCGGCCAACCTGGTGTTGGCGGTGTTGCTGCTGGCGCTGACCCGGCTGTTCTACGACCCGGCCCACGCGGTGCTGTGGGCGGGGGTGGCGTTCCTGGGATTCCTTCAGCTGACCGCGGTGTTGCTGAACCTGCTGCCCGTTCCGGGCTTGGACGGCTACGACGCGCTGGAACCGCACCTGAGCCCGGAGACGCAGCGCGCGCTCGCCCCCGCCAAACAGTGGGGCTTTTTCGTCCTGCTGTTTCTGCTGCTGGCGGCCAGCTCGTGGTTCTTCGGGCTGGTGCTCTATTTGTTCGATTTCTCCGGCGTGCCGCACTGGCTGGTGTCCGCCGGCAACCAGCTGACCCGGTTCTGGAGCCGCTGGGTCTGACGGTTGCCATATATGCGCCTTTGCGCATATATTGCTGGCTATGGGCGCCGCCGGCCACACCCACACCCCCGCCGAGGGCGACTCGTCCCGGATGATCCCGCGCATGATCACCGCCGCGGCGATCCTGGCGGCGTTCTTCCTCGTCGAATTGACCACCTCGCTGCTGATCAACTCGATCGCGCTGCTGGCCGACGCCGGGCACATGCTGACCGACGTCGTCGCGGTGTTCATGGGGCTGGCCGCGGTGACCCTGGCCCGCCGCGGCAGCTCGTCGCCCGCGCGCACCTATGGGTGGCACCGGGCGGAGGTGTTCACGGCGGTCGCCAACGCCGGGCTGCTGGTCGGGGTCTCCCTGTTCATCCTCTGGGAGGCGATCCAGCGGCTCCGGGAAACGCCGTCGGTCCCCGGCATGCCGATGATCGTGGTCGCGCTGGCCGGCCTGCTGGCCAACCTGGTGGTCGCCCTGCTGCTGCGGTCGCACTCGGCCCAGAGCCTGGCGGTCAAGGGCGCCTACACGGAGGTGGTCGCCGACAGCGTCGGCAGCCTGGGCGTGCTGATCGCCGGCGTGGTCACCGTGACGACGCGCTGGCCGTACGCCGACGTGGTGGTCGCGGTGTTGGTGGCGCTGTGGGTGCTGCCCCGCGCCATCTCGCTGGCCCGCGACGCGCTGCGCATCCTGTCCGAGGCGTCGCCGACGCACATCGACGTGGAGGAGCTGCGCGGCGCGCTCGGTGCGGTCGACGGCGTGACCGACGTACACGACCTGCACGTGTGGACGCTCTCGCCCGGCAAGGACATGTGCACCGCGCACCTGACCAGCGATGGCGACTCGGCCCGGGTGCTGCGCGACGCGCGCGCGGTGCTGTCGAAGCGCGGGCTGGACCACGCGACCGTCCAGATCGAGTGCCCGGGCGGCGCCGACTGCTCCGAGGGCTACTGAAGCCCCAGCGCCCCGCGGGCCGCCGGGTCGCAGTCGTCGAGCAGGTCCAGACAGCGCTGGTATTCGTCGGTCTCGCCGATGGCGTCGGCGGCCTTCGCCAGCGCCGCCACGCAACGCAGGAAGCCCCGGTTGGGCTCGTGCGCGTACGGCACCGGCCCGAACCCCTTCCAGCCGTTGCGCCGCAGCTGGTCCAGGCCGCGGTGATAACCGGTGCGGGCGTAGGCGTAGGCGGTGACGGCCCTGTCCTCGGCCAGCGCCTCCTCGGCAAGCGCCGCCCAGGCCACCGACGCCGACGGGTGCGCGGCGGCGACGGAGCTGGGATTTTCGTTGGCGAGCAGCTCCGCCTCGGCATCGCTATCGCCGGGCAGCAGGATCGGATCGGGTCCGAGAAGATCTCCCATCGACGTCATGGTGTCTATTTTGCCGTCCCCCCGGTGCGGGTCGCTAAGCTCCTTGCATGCCCAATCCACCCGAACCCGACCGCGGCGGCACGCCGAGGCGGCCCGGGTTCGATCCACGCGAATCGCGCAACGAGCCGGGCGCCGATGCGCCCGGCGGCGAGGGAGCCGAAGGCCAGCCGCTGGTGCCCAACGATCCCGAGACCGAGACCGTGGTGATCAACAAACCCGATCAGGGCGACGATCCCGACGCCGATCCGGACGGGGCGCAGCGCGAACGTCGTTTCACCGCACCGGGATTCGACTCGAAGGAAACCCAGGTCATCGCGACTTCCGCCGAGCCCGCCACGGAGGTGTTCGCGTCGCCGCCGACGCCCGAGGGCCCGCCGCCGCAGCCGGCCGCCCCCCCGAAAGCCGCTGTGCCACAATCTATTCCACCCCGCCTGGGGGCCAAGCTGCGGACGACGCGGCAATTCAACTGGGGCTTGGTGCTGGCGCTGGTGGTGGTCGTGCTGGCGCTGGCGGCGATTGCGATCCTGGGCACCGTGCTGCTGACCCGCAGCAAGCACTCGAAAGTCTCTGAAGAGGACCAGGTTCGGCACACCATCCAGCAGTACGACGTCGCGGTGCAACGCGGCGACCTGACCGCGCTGCGCACTATCACGTGCGGCAACGCCCGCGACGGGTATGTCGACTACGACGAACACGCCTGGCAGGAGACCTACCAGCGGGTGTCGGCGGCCAAGCAGTATCCGGTGATCGCCAGCATCGACCAGGTCGTCGTCAACGGCCAGCACGCCGAGGCGAACATCACCACGTTCATGGCCTACGATCCGTCGCTGCGTTCGACGCGCAGCCTCGACCTGCAATACCGCGACGACCACTGGAAGATCTGCCAGTCCCCCAGCGGCTAGCGGCCCACCTCCGCGCGCGGCATCACTGGCCGAGGGACTTTCCGGCGCAGTGCAGGTCGTTGCAGGCCTCCACGACCCGCTGGGTCATGCCGGTCTCGGCCATCTTGAGGTACGTGCGCGGGTCGTAGGCCTTCTTGACGCCCACCTCGCCGTCGACCTTGAGCACGCCGTCGTAGTTGGTGAACATGTGACCGGCGATCGGGCGGGTGAACGCGTATTGGGTGTCGGTGTCGACGTTCATCTTCACCACCCCGTAGCGCAGCGCCTCCTCGATCTCCGACTTCAGCGAGCCCGAACCGCCGTGGAACACGAAGTCGAACGGCTTGGATCCGTCCGGCAGGCCCAGCTTGGCCGCGGCCACCTGCTGGCCCTGGGCCAGGATGTCGGGGCGCAGCTTGACGTTGCCGGGCTTGTAGACGCCGTGCACGTTGCCGAACGTCGCGGCCAGCAGGTACTTGCCGTGCTCGCCGTGGCCCAGCGCGTCGACCGTCTTCTCGAAGTCCTCGGGCGTGGTGTAGAGCTTGTCGTTGATCTCGTGGGCGACGCCGTCCTCCTCGCCGCCCACCACGCCGATCTCGACCTCCAGGACGATCTTGGCCGCCGCCGCCTCCTTGAGCAGCTCCTGCGCGATGACCAGGTTCTCGTCGATCGGCACCGCCGAGCCGTCCCACATGTGGGACTGGAACAGGGGATCGCCGCCCGCGCTCACCCGCTGGGCCGAGATCGCCAGCAGCGGGCGCACGTAGCTGTCGAGTTTGTCCTTGGGGCAGTGGTCGGTGTGCAGCGCGACGTTGATCGGGTATTTGGCCGCGACGACGCGGGTGAACTCGGCCAGCGCGACGGCGCCGGTCACCATGTCCTTGATCCCAAGCCCGGACGCGAACTCCGCACCGCCGGTGGAGAATTGGATGATGCCGTCACTGCCGGCGTCAGCGAAACCTTTGATCGCGGCGTTGACCGTTTCCGAGGACGTGCAGTTGATGGCCGGGAAGGCGTAGGAGTTCTCCTTGGCCCGGCCCAGCATCTCGGTGTAGATCTCGGGGGTTGCGATGGGCATGGACTCCTCCTGGCGACTGGGCCCATCCAGTATCGCAACAAAGGTATGTTGAAGCATCGTGAGCACCACCGTGACGGCCTTGCCGGACATCCTCGACCCGATGTACTGGCTGGGCGCCCATGGCGTCTTCGGATCGGCGGTGCTGCCCGGCATCCTGGTCATCGTCTTCATCGAGACCGGGCTGCTGTTTCCGCTGCTCCCGGGCGAATCGCTGCTGTTCACCGGCGGCCTGCTCGCCGCGCACCCCAACCCGCCGGCGAGCATCTGGGTGCTGGCCCCGTCCGTCGCGGCGGTCGCGATCCTGGGCGATCAGACGGGGTACTTCATCGGGCGGCGGATCGGTCCGGCGCTGTTCAAGAAGGAAGACTCCCGCTTCTTCAAGAAGCACTACGTGACGGAGTCCCACGCGTTCTTCGAGAAGTACGGGCCCTGGGCGATCATCCTGGCCCGGTTCGCGCCGTTCGTGCGGACGTTTGTGCCGCCGGTGGCCGGGGTGTCCTACATGCGCTACCCGGTGTTCCTCGGGTTCGACATCGTCGGCGGCCTCCTGTGGGGCGGCGGTGTGACGCTGTTGGGCTACTTCCTGGGCACGGTGCCGTTCGTGCACCAGAACCTGGAAAAGATCATCCTGGGCATCCTGTTCGTGTCGTTGATCCCGGCGTTCATCGCCGCCTGGCGCGCCTATCGGGGGCGCCGCCGCGGGGACGGGCAGCAAACCGACTCAGGACACCCGACTTCTGCGGTACGCAACGAAAGCGTCTAGCAGGTCCGGCCGGTCGATCGAACTCTGCTGCACGGCCTGGTCCGGTGCGGCCCCGAGCAGGATGCGTTTGACCGGGATCTCCAGCCGCTTGCCGGTCAGCGTCCGCGGTATGCCCGGAACGTCCAGGATGTCGTCGGGCACGTGTCGCGGCGAGGCATGCTGGCGGATCTCGGCGACGATGTTGGACCGCAGCGCGTCGTCGAATTCCACGCCGTCCGCCAGGTGCACGAAAAGCGGCATCCAATAGCCGCCGTCGTCCAGCTCGACGCCGACCACCAGGCAGTCCTGCACCTGCGGCATGCGTTCGACCGCCGTATAGATCTCCGCGCTGCCCATCCGAACGCCCATCCGGTTCAGGGTGGCGTCCGAACGGCCGTGCACCACAACCGATCCCCGGTCGCTGATGGTGATCCAGTCCCCGTGGCACCACACGCCTGGGTACTTGTCGAAATAGGCGGCGCGGTACCGGCTGCCGTCGTCGTCGTTCCAGAAGGACACCGGCATGGACGGCATCGGCTGGGTCACCACCAGCTCGCCCTCTTCCCCGATCACGGGGTGGCCCTCGCCCTTCCAGGCCTCGATGGCCGCGCCGAGGCACAGGCAGGAAAGCTCGCCGGCGACCACGGGCAGGATCGAGCAACCGCCGATGAAGGCCGTGCACACGTCGGTGCCGCCGCTCATCGAGATCACCGGAACACCGCGACCCAATCCCTCTTGCACCCAACGGAATCCGGACGCCGGCAGCGGTGACCCGGTGGATCCCACCGCGCGCAGGCCATCCAGCGGGTACGACGCGCCGGGCTTCAATTCCTTTTTGGCACAAGCCAATAGGTAGCCCGCTCCGGCACCGAGCACCGTGACGCCGGCGTCGGCGGCGACGCGCCACAACCCATCGGTCTCCGGATGCGTGGGGCTGCCGTCGTACAGCACGATCGTGGCGTCGGCCAGCAGGCCGGACACCAGCAGGTTCCACATCATCCAGCTGGTTGACGAGTACCACAGGAAGCGGTCGCCGGGGTACAGCTCGAATTGCAGCGTGAGGTACTTCAGGTGCTCCAACACGACACCGCCGTGACCGTGCACGATGCCCTTCGGCTTCCCGGTGGTCCCCGACGAGAACATCACCCACAGCGGGTGGGCGAACGGGACCGGCGTGATCTCGAGGGCGGCGTGCGCCTGCACGGCCCTGGCCCACGCCACGGTGTCGCCCTCGATGTCGAGCCCGAGCCGCGGCACCACCACGGTGGCCTTCAGCGTCGGCATCGCATGCCGGATCGTGGCCAGCTCCGCGCGCCGATCGATGCGCTTGCCCGCGTACACCGAGCCGTCGGTGGCCACCAGCACGGCCGGCTCCACCTGACCGAGCCGGGCGATCACGCCGTCGACCGACACGTCCTGGTTGCACACCGCCCAGATCGCGCCCACGCTGGCCGCGGCCAGGGCCGCGACGACGGCCTCGGCGACATTGGGCAGGTAGCCGACGACGGCGTCGCCGGCCGTGACGCCGAGGTTGCGCAGGTAGGCCGCGAACGCCGCCGTCTCGCGCTGCAGCCGCGCCCAGGACCACTCGGTGGACCCGTCCTCGCCGACGGCGATCAGCGCCGGGCGCTCGTCGGTGGCGTGGCGGAAGACCTCGGTGGCGTAGTTGAGCGTGGCGCCCGGGAACCACTCGGCGCCCGGCATGGAACGCTCGCCCAGCACCGCGCGGGGCGGGCTGTCCGCCCGGATGTCGAAGTAGGTCCAGACGGCGTCCCAGAACCAGTCGATGTCGTCCACCGACTTTGCCCACAGCCCTTGGTAGTCGGCGAACTCGCCGCGCCCGGTCTCGGCGAGCCAGGCCATGAAGCGGGTGAGGTTGGCGCCGGCGAGCGTTGCCTCGTCGGGGATCCAGCCGCCGCTGAGTTCGCTCATGTCTCGCTCACGGCGGTGACGTTACAGGCGGCCTCCATCAGCATCCACCCGGATAGCTGAACCGACAGATCCCGTTCGGCGATCTCGGAGGCGTTGACCGCGCCCTCGACGAATTGCGCCCCTTCGCCACCCGCCTTGGGCAGCTCGGCGTCGCGGTCCCAGAACGCGCCGAACAGCGGCAGCCCGCCCACGGTTTGCCGGTAGTCCCAGGCCGATTTCGCCGACGACAGCACGATGGCGCGGGCGGTGTCGCGGGCCACGGCGTCGTCGGCGGAGTCGCCCGGCAGGGTGGTGGCGACCAGCGCGAGGTAGCGGGCGGTGATGCCGCCGAAGAGGCCGCCGTCCCCGCCGCCGGCGCCGCGCAGCACGCCCGACGGCGCCATCTGCTCGCCGACCGCCGCCACCAGCCGATGCACCCGGGCCTGGTGCCGCGCCCTGGCTTCGGCGCCGGTGCGCGCGGCCAGCTCGGTCTCCAGCCCCAGCACGACGCCCTGGCAGTAGGTGTACTGCGCGCGCACCAGTGAGCCGTCCTTGATGCCGTCGAACACCAGGTGCGTCTCGGGGTCTATCAGGGTGCGGTCGATCCAGTCGCTGATCTGATCGGCCCTTTTGAGGTGGTCGCCGTAGCGGGCGAGGAAGATGCCGGCCGGCCCGTTGGCCGGGGCGTTGAAGAATTTGTCCTGCTTGCGCCACGGGATGCCGCCGCCGTCGTCGGGCGCCCACGCCTCGACGAACTGGTCGGCCAGCTTGGGCAGCGCGCGATGGCGCTCGACGCCGGCCAGCCGGGCCGCGCGTTCCAGCGCCAGCGCCAGCCACGCCATGTCGTCGTAATAGCTGTTGGTCCAGCGCAAGTTGTTACGCAGCCGGTGCGAGCGGACCTGGCGGTTGATCATGGTGTGCCGGTGCGGTTGCGGATCGCGCAGCTGCGCGTCGACCAGGCAATCCAGCAGGTGCGCCTGCCACCAGTAGTGCCAGGTGCCGAACAGCCGGTCGCGCCGCGTCGCCGGCCACGCCACCACCCCCAGCTGGGTCGCCGGCAGCGTCCACAACCGCTTCAGGTGGCGTTGCGCGACAGCGGCTTCGGAGCTGGCCGCCCGGTTGGCCCATAGCTGATCCATACCTGCCGATCCTGCCCTAGCGCCGCGTCGCTCGAGTGTGCGGTCTCGGTGTTGCGTGTGCGCTCAGGGCGGGAAATTCGCCGACATCCCGCCGTCACGGCACACCCGACGCCGCAGGCGCACAGTCGCCGCCGGAGGACGCTGGCATCGGCGCGTGTGCCCAGGGGCCGACGGCCGCCGCGACCGCCAACGCCGTCTGCGACGCCATCGGCGTGCGGGTGCGCTCGTTGCCGCTGACGCCCGAAGCAGCTCATCGCCGCGATGGATTAGCCAACGCGTCCAGCAGTTCGCGCAGGCCGGTCAGGGAGTGCGCGGGCAGAAACAGGTCACAGTACGGCATGGCGGCCGCCATGGCACCGGCCAGCGGCTCGAAATCTCCTTGTCCTGCACGGGGATTGAGCCACACGAGGGTTGCGGCGCGGCGACGCAGCCGTTGCATCGCGTGCGCGAGCACGTCAGGCGGATCGGCGTCCCACCCGTCGGAGGCGATGATCACCACCGCGCCGCGCAGCGCGTTGCCGTGGGGTGGGGCCAGCAAGGCGCCGAGGCTGCGGCCGACGAACGTGCCGCCGTAGCGGTCGGTGACTTTCGCGTTCGCTTTCTGCAGCGCCACCTCCGCCGAGCGGTGCGACAGCACCGGCGTGAGCCGGGTCAGCGACGTCGAGAACGCGAAGACCTCGGGTCGCAGGCCGTGCCGGCGCAGCGCGGCGGCCCGCATCAGGTGCAGATACACCGCGGCGTACGGCTGCATCGAGCGGCTCACGTCGCAGGCCAGGACCACCCGGCGGGGCCGGCGGCGAGGCCGCGTGCGCGCCAACTTCAGTGATTCCCAGCCGGTTTCGCGCGAGGCGCGCATCGTGGCGCGCAGGTCGATGCGTTTGCCGCCCGCGCTGGGCTCGAACCGCATGCTGCGCCGCCGCGGCCAGCGCGCGACGGTGGCCTCCAGCCAAGAGCCGAGCAGGCGGAGGTCTTGCGCGTCGAAGCGGTCGAACGGCTCGTCGGCACGCGCGGCGATCCGGCTGGGCAGCAGATCGGGCAGCAGAACGCTGGTGTCCTCGGATGCGTCCCGGGCGGTGGAGGCGCGGGTGGCCCAGGGCAGCTTTTGGCTGCCCGCGTTGGACGGGCCCCCGGCGGGGCGCAGCGTGCCGGCCGCGGGCGCCTTGGGGCCGGGCAGGGGCAGGGCGGCCTCGGCGCCCGCGGCGCCGTCGGGTCGGGCGGCGCCGAACGCCGCCTCGAAAACCGCGTCGAAGGCGCCGAGGTCTTCCACCCGGTTCACCAGGGTCAGCCGCGCCGCCCAATACAGCGTCGACGTGGTGTCCGGCACCAGCTGCCGCAGTGCCTGCACGAAGCCGGCCTGGCCGTCGGCGGACACCTGCACCCCCGCGCCACGCAGGCGCGACACCAGGGCGGCCGCGAACGCCGCCCGATCGACGCCGCGCAACAGCAGCGGGGTGCCCACGGAGGCTAGCGCCTCCGGCGCAGCACCCAGATCAGCACCAGCACGGCGAGCACCGCGGCCGCCGCCGCGCCGTACTTCTTGAGCTGGGCGCCGCCGGCCAGGTCGAGCAGGTCAATGGGTTCGGGTTCGGGGGCCGCGTGGCGCGGGCCGGGGGCGGACTCGGTCGTTGTCGGGGCCGCGGGGCTGGCCGGGGCCCCGGACGTCGGTGCGTTCTTGGCGGCCAGCTCGGCCTCCAGCGATTCGACGAACTGGCCCAGCAGCTTCTCCGAAACCTGTTGCAGCATGCCGCTGCCGAACTGGGCCAGCTTGCCGACGATCTTCAGATCGGTGTCGACGGTGACGCTGGTGCGGTCCCCTTCCTCATGCAGCTGGGCGGTGACCGTGGCGGCAGCATTGCCGGTGCCCCGCGATTCCTTGCCCTTGCCGTCGATGACCGCCCGGTGCTGGTCGCGGTCCAGCTCGACGAAGCGCACCTTGCCGCTGAACTCGCTGGTGACCGGGCCGACCTTGACCTTGACCTTGCCGAGGTAGTCTTCGCCCTCGTGCCCGGTCAGCTGCGCGCCCGGCATCAGCGGGATCACCTGCTCCAGATCGCACAGCACGTCCCAGGCCTGCTCGATGGGCGCGCTGACGGTGAACTGGTTGGCGATCTTCATGCGGTGGATCCTCTCAGGTACGGCTGTATTCGGTAAACGCGTCGCGAATCAGACTACGGTCGTCCGGCGTCTTGGCCAGCGCCCCCAGGCTGGTCAGCGCCGACGCATCCGTTTGGTCCGAGACCAGATCGGCGACGCCGAGCGACACCAACGCCGCGACCCAGTCGATCGTCTCGGCGACGCCGGGCGGCTTGTCCAGGTCGAGATCGCGGACGCGACCGACGAACTGCGTCGCGTGCTCGATCAGCGGCGCCGTCGCGCCGGGCACCGTCCGGCGGACGATCGCGGCGGCCCGGGCGGGCTCGGGGTAGTCGATCCAGTGATACAGGCAGCGACGGCGCAGCGCGTCATGCAGGTCGCGGCTGCGGTTGGAGGTCAGCACCGCGATCGGCGGCCGCTCGGCGACGAAGGTGCCCAGCTCGGGCACGGTGACCGCGGATTCCCCGAGGAATTCCAGCAGCAGCGCCTCGAATTCGTCGTCGGCGCGGTCGATTTCGTCGATGAGCAACACCGGTGGGGTGGGGCCGCGATGCCGCACGCACCGCAGGATGGGCCGATCGACCAGGTACTGCTCGGTGTAGAGGTCCGCTTCTTCGATCCCGGTACCGCGGGCCTCGGCCAGCCTGATGGACAGCAGCTGGCGTTGGTAGTTCCAGTCGTAGAGCGCCTCGCTGGCGGTCAGCCCCTCGTAGCACTGCAGCCGCACCAGCTCGGTATCCAGCACCGCCGCCAGGGTTTTCGCCGCCGAGGTCTTGCCGACCCCGGGCTCCCCTTCCAGCAGCAGCGGGCGGCCGAGCGTGATCGCCAGGTAGATCGCCGACGCCGTTCCCGTGTCGAGCAGGTAGTCGTGGGCGTCGAAGCGGGCGACGACGTCGTCGACGCGGCCGAACGTCACGACGTCACCAGCCGGCGGTAGTCCTCCCACGTGTCGACGTCGAGCGGGACGCGACCGTCGACCGCGAGCTCGTGCACCGGGTGCCGCCCCGATTCCACGATCTTCCACACCGCCTTGTCGCCGTGCAGTTCGCGCAGTTCCCCGAACACGCTGCGGCCCAACCAGAACGGGTGTCCGATGCCGTCGTCGTAGCGGCACACCGCGATCGCGGCGCCCGGCCCCTCGTCGATCATTCGCCGGAGCGTGGCCGGCCGCACGCCGGGCTGATCGCCCAGCATCAGCACGATCCCGTCGGCCCGCGGATCCACCCGGTCCAGCGCGGCGCGTAGCGAGGCCGCGCATCCGGTTCCGGCGTCGGTGACCGTCACCACGTCGATTCCGCGCAGCGGCACCGCGTCCCGCACCGCCCGCGCCGCGCCGCCGAGGGTGACGATGAGCTGGTCGAACCGCGCGCGACGGGCCGCCCCGAGCGCGGCGCCCAACAGCGTCGTATCCCGGTACGGCAGTAGTTGTTTGGGGGTGCCGAGCCGGCGCGAGCTGCCGGCCGCCAGCACGACGCCGGTGGCGGTCATCCGCCCGCTTTCCGGGCGACGAACGCCGCGCGGCAGCCGGGGCCGCAGAACCAGTAATCCGCGCCGGCCACCCGCAGGTGCTCGGTGCCGGAGCCGATGGTCACCGTCATGCCGCACACCGGATCGACCGCCCCGGCGGCGGGGGGTTGCGGTGCTACGGTGCGACACAGGTCGCCGTCGCGGATGCCGGCGACCAACTCGGCGGCGATGGCGACCGCGATCTCCGCGGGGGTCTTGGCCCCGATGGCGAGCCCGACCGGGGTGTGCACCCGGGCCCGCTCGGCGTCGGACAGGTCGAGTTGACCGAGGATGGCCGCGCCGCGGACCTTGCTGGCCACCAGGCCGACGTAACCGACGCCGTGATCCAGTGCGGCACGGATCATTTCGGCCTCCGGCCCACCATGGCTGGCAATCACCACCGCCGTGGCGCTTCCCCCGGAGCCGGCGTCGGCGCCGCAGCGGACGTCGTAGCCGAGCACCCCACACAGCTGGGCCAGCGCCTCGGCGATCGGGGTGGCACCGTGGACCTCGATCAGCGGCGCCGGCAGTTGCGGGGTCAAGAAGATCTCCAACGATCCGCCGGACAGGCACGGGTTGACGACGACGCAGGCGCCCGGCGCCTCGGGAAAGTGCACGTCGCCGTCGGGAAGCACCCGCAGCAACACGCTTTCGCCGGCCTGCAGGGCGCCCAGGGCCGCCTTGCGGACGGAGTTCTGGGCGCACTGGCCGCCGACGAAGCCCTCGATGGTGCCGTCCGCCAACAGGATTGCCTCGTCGCCCGGGTAGGACGAGGTGGGCGGCTGGGCGCGCACCACGGTCGCGTGCACGAACGGCGTCCGTGCCGCCAACAGCTGCTGGGCCCGCTCACTGATCGCGCTCAAATCGGCGGCCTCGCCCTCCCCTGCATCGCCTCCCAGACCCGCGACGGCGTCAGCGGCATGTCGGCGTGCCGAACCCCGAACGGCGCCAACGCATCCACCACCGCGTTCACCACGGCGGGTGGCGAGCCGACGGTGGCCGATTCGCCGATGCCCTTCGCGCCGATCGGGTGGTGCGGCGACGGCGTCACGGTGAAACCGGTTTCCAGGTGGGGCACCTCCATGGCGGTCGGGATCAGGTAGTCCATCAGCGACCCGCCCAGGCAGTTGCCCTCTTCGTCGAACGCGATCATCTCCATCAACGCCATCCCGATCCCGTCGACGATGCCGCCGTGCACCTGGCCCTCGATGATCATCGGATTGATCCGCGTGCCGCAGTCGTCGACGGCCAGGAAGCGCCGCACCTTGACCACCGCGGTGCCCGGATCCACGTCCACCACACAGAAATAGGCGCCGTAGGGATAGGTGAGATTCGAGGGGTTGTAGCAGACCTCGGCGTCCAGTCCGCCCTCGATGCCCTCGGGCAGATCGCCGGCGCCGTGCGCGCGCATCGCGATGTCCTGGATCGTCACCGACGCCGACGGGTCGCCCTTGACGTGGAAGGAGCCCTTCTCCCACTCCAGGTCGGCTACCGAAACCTCGAGCATGCCCGAGGCGATGATCTTCGCCTTATCGCGCACCTTGCGGGCCACCAGCGCGGCGGCCCCGCCGGAGACGGGGGTGGACCGGCTGCCGTAGGTGCCCAGCCCGAACGGCGTCTGATCGGTGTCGCCGTGCACCACCTCGATGTCGTCGGGCGGGATGCCCAGCTCCTCGGCGACGATCTGCGCGAACGTCGTCTCGTGGCCCTGGCCCTGGCTCTGAACCGACAGCCGCACAACGGCTTTGCCGGTCGGGTGCACGCGCAGCTCGCAGCCGTCGGCCATGCCGAGACCGAGGATGTCCATGTCCTTGCGCGGGCCGGCGCCGACCGCCTCGGTGAAGAACGCCATGCCGATGCCCATCAGCTCGCCGCGCGCCCGCCGCTCCTTCTGTTCGGCGCGCAGCGCGTCGTAGCCGATCATGTCCATGGCCTTGCGCATGGTGGCCTCGTAGTCACCCGAGTCGTACGTCCAGCCGGTCTTGCTCTGGTACGGGAATTGCTCGGGACGCAACAGGTTTCGCAGCCGCAGCTCGGCCGGGTCCATCTTGAGCTCGAAGGCGAGGCAGTCCACCAGCCGCTCGACGAAGTACACCGCCTCGGTGATCCGGAACGAGCACGCGTAGGCCACCCCGCCGGGCGCCTTGTTGGTGTACACGGCGGTCATGTGGCAGTAGGCGGCCTCGAGGTCGTAGCTGCCGGTGAACACGCCGAAGAAGCCGGCCGGGTATTTCGTCGGCGCCGCCTGGCCGTTGAACGCGCCGTGGTCGGCCAGCACGTTGGACCGGATCGCCAGGATCTTGCCGTCGGTCGTGGCGGCGATCTCGCCGACCATGATGTAGTCGCGGGCGAAGCTGGTGGATGTCAGGTTCTCGCTGCGGTCCTCCATCCATTTCACCGGCTTACCCAGCAGCAGCGAGCCGACGATCGCGCACACGTAGCCGGGGTAGATCGGCACCTTGTTCCCGAACCCGCCGCCGATGTCGGGCGAGATCACTCGGATCTTGTGTTCGGGCAGGCCGGCGACCAACGCGTACAGGGTGCGGTGCGCGTGCGGGGCCTGCGAGGTGGTCCACAGCGTCAGCTTGCCGGTCACCGGGTCCAAATCGGCCACCGCGCCACAGGTTTCCATCGGCGCGGGATGCACGCGGGGGTACACGATCTCCTGCTTGACGACGACGTCGGCGCGGGCGAACGCCGCCTCGGTGGCGGCGGCGTCGCCGGTCTCCCAGTCGAAGATGTGGTTGTCGGTCTTGCCGTCCAGGTCGGTGCGGATCACCGGCGCCGACGATTCGAGCGCCGTGCGCACGTCGACGACGGGATCCAGCGGGTCGTAGTCGACGTCGATGAGCTCCAGCGCGTCGCGGGCCGAATACCGGTCCTCGGCGACGACGAACGCCACCTCCTGCCCCTGGAACCGCACCTTGTCGGTGGCCAGCACGGCCTGCACGTCGTTGGACAGCGTCGGCATCCAGGCCAGGCCCTTCTCGGCCAGGTCCGCGCCCGTCACCACCGCCTTGACCTTCGGATGTGCCTGCGCCGCAGTGGCATCGATGCTTGCGATCCGCGCGTGCGCGTACGGCGAGCGCAGGATCGCCAGGTGCAGCATGCCCGGCAGCGCGACGTCGTCGACGTAGGTGCCGCGGCCACGGATGAACCGGGGATCCTCCTTGCGCAGCATCCGGCCGTGGCCGCACGGCTTTTGGTCGTTGTCCGCCGTGTCTTCCGGCGACGGTGGGCGGGATTCGATGGTCGTCATGACGTCACCTGTGCCGAGCTGTGCTGTGCGGCCCACTGAATGGAACGCACGATCGTCGTGTATCCGGTGCAGCGGCAGATCTGCCCGGAGATCGCCTCCCGGATGGTTTCCTCGTCGGGATTGGGGTCGCGGTCCAGCAGGGCGCGGGCGGTGATCATCATTCCCGGTGTGCAGAAGCCGCATTGCAGCCCGTGGCAGCGCATGAACCCTTCCTGAACGGGGTCGAGCTGGCCGTCAACCGCGAGCCCTTCGACGGTCCGCACGCTGTGGCCCGACGCCATCACGGCCAGCATCGTGCACGACTTCACCGGCACCCCGTCCACGTCCACCACGCACGTCCCGCAGTTGCTGGTGTCGCAGCCCCAGTGGGTTCCGGTGAGCCGCAACTGATCCCGCAGGAAGTGCACGAGCAGCGTCCGGGGTTCGACCTCGGCGGTCACCTGCTCGCCGTTGACGGTCATGTTCACCTGCATCAGCTTGTTCCTTTCGGGGCTCACGCCGTTCTGCCCACCCGCTGCGCCGCGGTGCGCAGCGTGCGGATGGTCAGCTCGGAGGCGAGGTGCCGCTTGTACTCCGCGGTGCCGCGCACGTCGGTCGCCGGATCGCAGGCCGCTGCCGCGCGCCGGCCTGCCTCGGCGAACGTCTCCTCGGTGGCCGGCCGGCCGACCAGCGCCGCCGCCAGCTCGGCCAGCGCGCCCGGATCGGGGTTGACCGCGGTCAGGCCCACGCGGGCGGCGGCGATCGAGTCGCCGTCCAGCGTGATGGCCGCCCCGGCCGCCGTCACCGCCCAGTCCCCCACGCGCCGCTCCACCTTGGCATAGGCGCTGGAGGTGTTGAGCCGCACCGGGATTCGGGCCTCGACCAGGATCTCGTTGTGCGCCAGGGTGGTCTCGTAGGGCCCGGCGACGAACTCGTCGATCGGTATTTCGCGTTCACCCGACGGCCCGCGGGCCAGGCACACCGCGTCCAGCACGCTGCACACCGTCACCAGGTCCTCGGCCGGATCCGCCTGGCACAGCGATCCGCCGAGGGTGCCGCGGTTGCGGACCACCGGGTCGGCGATCACCCGCTCGGCGTCCCGGAAGATCGGGCACACGGCGGCCAGGGTGTCGGACTCCAGGATCTCGCGGTGGCGCGTCATGGCGCCGATGCGCACCAGGGTCGGATCGGTGATCACGTAGCCGAGCTCGGGCGCCAGATCGTTGATGTCGACGAGGTACTCCGGGTTGGCGATGCGCAGCTTCATCATCGGTAGCAGGCTGTGCCCGCCCGCGATCACCCGCGCACCCTCCCCCAGCCGATCCAGCAGCCCGACGGCGTGGTCGACGCTGGTTGCACGTTCGTATTCGAAGGGTCCCGGTACTTGCATTGCAGCAGTGTCAGCCGCGCTGACATGGGCGTCAATAGCGAGTTAAGTAATCCCTGAACTCGCCCTCTACCTGCGGATCGGACGCGTCGTGGTGGATGCGGCCGGTGGTCTCGGTCAGCGGGCGACCGCCGCCGCCCCAGCGCTTGGCGATGATGTCGGCGGCGATCGACACCGCGGTTTCCTCCGGCGTGCGGGCGCCGAGATCCAGCCCGATGGGGCTGGACAGCCGGTCCAGCTCCGCGTCGGTCAGCCCCGCGGCACGCAGCCGGCTCATCCGGTCGTCGTGGGTGCGGCGCGATCCCATCGCGCCGACGTAGCCGACGCGGGGCAACCCCAGCGCCACCTGCAGCACGGGAACGTCGAACTTCGGGTCGTGGGTGAGCACGCAGATCACCGTGTTCTCGTCGATCGCACCCGCCTGCGCCTGGGCGGCGAGGTAGCGGTGCGGCCAGTCGACGACGACTTGTTCGGCCGTCGGGAAGCGCACCGGGGTGGCGAAGACCTCGCGGGCGTCGCAGACGGCGACCCGGTAGCCCAGGAACGAGCCCTGCTGCGCCAGGGCGGCCGCGAAGTCGATGGCACCGAACACCAGCATCCGCGGGCGCGGCGCGAAGCTGGACACGAAGACCTCCATGCCGTCGCCGAGTCGCTGCCCGTCGGGCCCGTACTTGAGGACCTCGCTGCGGCCCACCGCCAGCAGGCCGCGCGCGTCGTCGGCGACCGCCGCGTCGGCGCGGGCCGAACCCAGCGATCCCGCGACCGCCTCGGGCCGGACCACGACCCGGCGCCCCACCCACCGGGCGTCCGGGTGGCCGATGACGGTCGCGATCGCGACGGGACGGTTCTCGCCGATGTCGTCGGCGACGGCGCCGAGCTCGGGGAACGTCGACCGCGAGATCGGCTCGACGAAGACGTCGATGATCCCGCCGCACGTCAGCCCGACGGCGAACGCGTCGCCGTCGCTGACGCCGTAGCGCTCCAGGCGCGGGGTGCCCGTCTGCGCCACCTCGGTCGCGGCGTCGTACACCGCGCCCTCCACGCAGCCACCCGACACCGAGCCGGCCACCGTGCCGTCGGGCGCCACCACCATCGAGGCCCCCGCCGGCCGCGGCGCGGACCGAAAGGTCCGGACCACCGTCCCGAGCCCCGCGGTGTCGCCGGCACGCCAGATCGACACCAGCTGGTCAAGCACGTCACGCACTCTCTCAAAGTAGGCTCATGGCGTGACTCCGGCTCAACTTAGGGCCTATTCGGCGGTGGTCCGCCTGGGTTCGGTGCGGGCCGCCGCGGCGGAGCTGGGTGTTTCCGACGCCGGCATCTCGATGCTGGTGGCCTCCCTGCGCAAGGAGCTCGACGACCCCCTGTTCACCAGGACGGGCGCGGGGCTGGCGTTCACGCCCGGTGGGCTGCGCCTGGCCAGCCGCGCGGTCGAAATCCTCGGGCTGCAGCAACAAACCGCGATCGAGGTCACCGAGGCCGCCCACGGGCGCCGGCTGCTGCGGATCGCCGCGTCCACCGCGTTCGCCGAGCACGCCGCCCCCGGCCTGATCGAGCTGTTCTCGTCGCGGGCCAACGACCTGTCGGTGGAGCTGAGCGTGCATCCGATCAGCCGGTTCCGCGACCTGATCTGCTCGCGCGCCGTCGACATCGCGATCGGCCCGGTGAGCGAGGGTTCGATCGCGCCCGACGACACGATCTTCGTGCGGCCCTTCCTCAAATATCAGATCATCGCCGTCGTGGCGCCGAACAGCCCACTGGCGGTGGGGGTTCCGACGCCGGCGCTGCTGCGCCAGCAGCAGTGGATGCTCGGCCCGTCGGCGGGCAGCGTCGATGGTGAGATCGCAAACATGTTGCGCAGCTTGGCCATTCCGGAGTCGCAACAGCGGATCTTCCAAAGCGACGCCGCCGCCCTCGAGGAAGTGCAGCGGGTCGGCGGCGTCAGCTTGACCATCGGTTTCGCCGTCGCGAAGGATCTGGCGGCCGGGCGGTTGACCCACGTGTCGGGGCCCGGGCTGGACCGGTCCGGCGAGTGGGGCGCGGCGACGCTCGCGCCCTCGGTGCGCCAGCCCGCCGTGTCCGAGCTGGTCCGCTTCATCACCACCCCGAGGTGCACCCAGGCGATGATCCGCGGCTCCGGTGTCGGCGTGACGCGGTTCCGGCCGAAGGTGCATGTGACGCTGTGGAGTTGACGACTTATTGGGTGTGAAACCCGGGCGACGACACGCCGACAAGCTTCGCCACTGGTTCACACTCGAGGTCACGGATTCACAGTCGACTCGGTGAGAGGCAGCCATGACGGTTCCCGATGAACCCGCGAGCTGGCGCGAGGTCGCCGACCGGCTCACCCCGGAGCAGTCCGCGGGGTTTGAACTTCAGGAGCGGTCCGGCGACGACCCGGCCTCCCTGCGGGCGATGGCCGACAAGCTGGCGACCGCGAACGCGGGCGAGGTCACGTCGGGTCAGATCGCCGCCCCGCCCGACGCCGTGCGCGTCTACGGCTGGCAGGCCAACGGCGACCGGACGTGGCGCGAATTCGACGGCCGCACAACGCGTGTCGGTGAGGCCGTCATCCGCGTGGTCGGCCGTCAGTTCGGCGACGGCGCGTGCGAGCGATGGATCAGCCTGTCGGCCACCCATGACGAAGAATTTCAGGCGGAGCAGGCCCGCGAGTTGGCGGCCGCGCTGCGGGCGGTGGCCGACGAGGCCGAGCGGTTGGGCTAGCCGCCGGAAAGCTCACCAGGCGCGCGACAGGTCCGCGTGCTGGCGGATCCAGGCGTGCATCGCGATCCCGGCGGCCACCCCGGCGTTGATGCTGCGCGTGGAGCCGAACTGCGCGATCGACACCGTGAGCGCCGCGCCGGCCCGGATGTCGTCGGTGATGCCGGGGCCCTCCTGGCCGAACACCAGCAGGCAGTCCCGTGGCAGCGCCGTCTCCTCCAGCCGCTGGGCACCGGGGACGTTGTCCACGGCGACCACGGTCAGGCCGGCGGTCGCGGCGAAGCCCAGCAGTTCGGCGGTGCTGTCGTGGTGGCACAGCCGTTGATAGCGGTCGGTCACCATGGCGCCGCGGCGATTCCAGCGTCGCCGCCCGACGATGTGCACGGTGTGCACCGCGAAGGCGTTGGCGGTGCGCACCACCGAGCCGATGTTGGCGTCGTGGCCGAAGTTCTCGATCGCCACGTGTAGGGCGTGGCGGCGCCGGTCGATGTCGGCGATGACCGCTTCGCGGGTCCAGTACCGGTAGGCGTCGACGACGTTGCGGGTGTCGCCCTCGCGCAACAGGTTCGGGTCGTAGCGCGGGTCGTCGGGGGGGTCGCCCGGCCAGGGCCCGACGCCGCCTGGCGTCGTTCCCCATTCGGTGGGCCCGGGTCCGCTCATCGCTGCGTCCACACCCCGGCGTGCGTGCCGTCGACCGCCACCGTCGCGTAGAGCAGCGCCTCGTTGATCTCGCCCTGGGTGCACAGCGACGCGTTGACGCGCACCGAATCCAGCGACGCGTCGGGCAGGATCAGCACCGACGACCCGTACGTCGCGCAGGCCGGGTTCAACCCGCGGCCGGGCAGCGTTGGCGAGGCGAGCAGCATCAGCGGCCCGCCGCGCTTGGCGGAGTCGTCGCGATACCGGTCCGCGACGGCGTCGGCCTCCAGTCCCAGCAGCATGAAGCCGTTGCCATTGAACGCGGCCGGGTCGCCGAGCTGAGCCTTGGTCACCGGTGCGCCGTCGGCGCGCCAGGCCGACAGGCTGACGGTCTTGACGACCAGGCCGGTGTCGTTGCGGTTCGTCGGCGGCAGTCCGACCGGAAACGCGGCCGGGTAGGCCGCCGAGCTGTTCGGGATCCGGTCGCGCGGCGAATAGCCGTACACGCCCCGCACCTGGCTCCGATCCTTCAGCGGCCCAAGGCAAACCGTGCCGGTGAGCCGGTCCGGCGGCGTCGAGAGCACATGCTGGATGTCGTGCACGGTGGCCATGGCGTCGTCGCAGCTGCCCAGACCGGTTGCCTCCATCGGATGCGCCAGCGCACCGTAGAGCCCGAAGCGGATGTCCTCGGGTTTGGCGTGCGGCGCCTTGGGATCCGTCGGCGAGGCGTCCACGTCGACCAGCACGTAGTCACCGTCCCAGCGCAGGTTCGACACCGCCATGTTCCAGCCCAGCAGCGCCAGCGATTCGCCGAGCCGCGCGCCCTGCGCGCCGTAGGGCCGCGCGGGTTGGTTGGAGCCCGAACACCCCGCCAGGCAGGCGACGACGGCGAGCAACGCGATGAGACTGCGCATACCGCCCGGGGCCTAGCCCAGCCCCAGATCGGCCAGGCCCAGCAGGCTGCGGTACGAAAAACCCTCGGCCTGGATGGCCTCGGCCGCGCCGGTGGCACGGTCCACCACGGTGGCCACGCCGATCACCTCGCCGCCGGCTTCCTGAACCGCGCGCACGGCCGTGAGCGCCGAGTTGCCGGTGGTGCTGGTGTCCTCCACCACCAGGGCCCGTCGGCCGGTGACCTCGGAGCCCTCGATCAGGCGTTGCAGCCCATGGGTTTTCGCCGACTTGCGCACCACGAACGCGTCGATCGGGCGCCCAGGCGCGTGCATGATGGCCGTCGCGACGGGGTCGGCGCCCAAGGTCAGGCCACCGACCACCGCGTAGTCCCAGTCGGCGGTGAGGTCGCGCATCAGCACGCCGATCAGCGCGGAGGCCCGGTGGTGCAGGGTGGCGCGGCGCAGGTCGACGTAGTAGTCGGCCTCCTTGCCCGACGACAGCGTCACCCGGCCGTGCACCACCGACAGCCGCCGCACCAGCTCGGCCAGCTCCGCGCGCGGGTCAGGTTCGCCCACGACCGCCCCCTACTCGTCGGGTCGCGGCCCGGGCCAGCCGGCGCGGCATCATCCGCCCGGCGGTGACGATCGCCTTGTACTGCAGGCCCGGAACGCTGATCACCTTGCCGTCGGCGATGTCGGCCAGGCTCTTGGTGACGACGTCGTCGACCTCAAGCCACAGGAACGACGGCAGCTTGGCCATTTCGATGCCGGCCCTGGTGTGAAATTCGGTGCGCACATATCCCGGGCACACGGCGTGCACGCCGACGCCGGTGCCCTGCAGGCCGACGGCCAGGCCCTCGCTGAACGAGATCACCCACGCCTTGGATGCCGAATAGGTCGACCCGCGCCCCGGCACCAGCCCGGCCACGCTGGCGATGTTGATGACGGTGCCGGCGCCGGCGTCGAGCATGGGCGGCAGGGCGGCGCGGGTGAGGTGCATGACCGCGGCGACGTTGACGTCGAGCTGCGACTGCAGCAGCGCGGGGTCGGTGCTCCAGAAGTCGCCCGAGGTGCCGAAACCGGCATTGTTCACCAACACCTGGACCCCGGCGGCCAGACGGTCACAGACCTTGCCCCGGTCGGCGGGATCGGCCAGGTCCGCGGGCAGGATCTCCACGCCGCCGGCCTCGCCCTCGAGCTCGCCCGCCAGGCGGTTCAGCCGGTCGACGTCGCGGGCCACCAGCACCAGGTCGTAGCCGTCGCTCGCGTAGCGTCGCGCGTAGCCGGCGCCGATCCCGGACGTAGGCCCGGTGATCAGGGCTACGGGGCGAGGCATGAGCGACAGTGTAATGACGGGGGGCTAGCGATTATGGGGGCGTCCCCGGACCACCCGGCGCGCCGTCAGCGCTGGTAGTTGGAGGCCTGATGGCCGTTGCGGCCGGTGGGCGGCGGGCGGCGGAGGGATTCCGTGCGCGCCTCGTCGCGCCGCAGCGGCTCGGGGTCGCGGCGGGCCGCGTCACCGAGCAGCCCGGACACGTCCTGCCCGGCACGCCGGGCCGGTAACTCCGCGCGAGCGGCGGGCGCCAGGGGGCGGCCGGGCGCCGCATTGCGAAGTCCCGCAGGCGGTCCCGCCTCGGCCGGGGCCTCCTGGGGCACCGGCGGCAGCACCCGCAGCAGGTCGTTGAACTGCCGTACCGTGCGCAGTCCCTCGTCCCATTGGGTGCGCGTGCTGGCGATCGGCATCGCGACCAGCGTCCAGTTCTGCTCGTTCCACATGATCTCGGCGCAGTCGGGAGCGGTGTGCGCGAAGGTGACCATGCGGCGGTCACAGGCCCGCCGGGCGGCGTCGAGGTTGGTGGAGTACACCATCCGCGGGCCGATGGCTCCCAGCAGCCAAATGTCGCTCTCCCGTGGCTCTTTGAGCCCTTTGAGCCGCAGGTCCACCACCACGTTGGTGCCCACCTTGCGGTGCAGCGCGATCACGGTGGCGACTTCCTCGAGATCGAAGATGTAGACGGCCTCGCCGCGGATCTGACCCAGCACGACGTTGTGGGCGGAGACGTCGCCGACCGTGGAGATCACGCCGCGCTTCCAGCGCTTGAGGATGTCGGATGATTCCCGCTCGAAGTCGAAGCCATGCGAACGCGCCCACGACTTGCGGCGCCTGCTACGGCCGCGGCGTCGATCGATGTCGACGTACAGCAGCACGCCCGCACCGACAAAGCACAGTGCGGAGAGCGTGAACCAAAGGGGGACCATCCCACACAGGGTATCTGCTGTTTGGCCGGAACACAGAATCCGGCCAGGTCACAACCCCATCACAGGTCATGGCGATGGCCGAGTGTGCGCTGACGGCTTTGAGTGTGAGCGTGCGGCGGGTTTTCAGCGAATTTCCCGCCCTGCACGCACACTCAAAGCCCAGGTTTCACACTCGAACCGCCTTAACCCAGAACCAGCGAGTCGCCGTCCGGGCTGACGTTGACGGGCACCACGTCCCCGTCGTGCACGTCGCCGGCCAACAGCATCTTGGCGAGCTGGTCGCCGATGGCCTGCTGGACCAGCCGGCGCAGCGGCCGGGCCCCGTAGACCGGGTCGAAGCCGCGCTGCGCCAGCCAGCGCTTGGCCGGCAGCGACACCTCGAGCTGCAGCCGCCGCTGCGCCAGCCGCTTGGCCAGCTGCTCGAGCTGGATGTCGACGATCTCCACCAGCTCCTCGGGGTTGAGGCCCTCGAAGATCAGCACGTCGTCGAGGCGGTTGATGAACTCCGGCTTGAACGCCGAGCGCACCGCCGCCATCACCTGCTCCTCGTTGCCGCCCGACCCGAGGTTGGACGTCAGGATGAGGATGGTGTTGCGGAAGTCGACCGTGCGGCCCTGCCCGTCGGTGAGCCGGCCCTCGTCGAGCACCTGCAGCAGCACGTCGAAGACGTCCGGGTGCGCCTTTTCGATCTCGTCGAACAGCACCACGGTGTAGGGGCGCCGGCGCACCGCCTCGGTCAGCTGACCGCCCTGGTCGTAACCGATGTAGCCGGGCGGCGCGCCCACCAGACGGGCGACGGAGTGCTTCTCGCCGTACTCGCTCATGTCGATGCGGACCATGGCCCGGTCGTCGTCGAACAGGAAGTCGGCCAGCGCCTTGGCCAGCTCGGTCTTGCCGACGCCGGTGGGCCCCAGGAACATGAACGAACCCGTGGGCCGGTTGGGGTCGGCGACCCCGGCGCGGCTGCGCCGCACGGCGTCGGACACCGCCTGCACGGCCTTGCGCTGCCCGACCACGCGCTTGCCCAGCTCGTCTTCCATCCGGAGCAGCTTGGCGGTCTCGCCCTCGAGCATCCGCCCGGCCGGGATGCCGGTCCACGCCGACACCACCTCGGCGATGTCGTCGGGCCCGACCTCCTCCTTGAGCATCACGTTGTCGCGGGCCTCGGCCTGCGGCAGCGCGGCGTCGAGCTTCTTTTCCACCTCGGGGATGCGCCCGTAACGCAGCTCGGCGGCCTTGGCCAGGTCACCGTCGCGCTCGGCGCGCTCGGACTCCCCGCGCAGCGTTTCCAGCTGCTCCTTCAGCTCGCGGACGACGTCGATCGCGCTCTTCTCGTTCTGCCACCGGGTGGTCAGCTCGGCCAGCTTCTCCTTCTGGTCGGCCAGCTCGGCGCGCAACTTCTCCAGGCGTTCCTTGGACGCGTCGTCCTCTTCCTTCTCCAGCGCCATCTCCTCGATCTCGAGGCGGCGCACCAGGCGCTCGACCTCGTCGATCTCGACAGGCCGCGAGTCGATCTCCATCTTCAGCCGGCTGGCGGCCTCGTCGACCAGGTCGATGGCCTTGTCCGGCAGGAACCGCGCGGTGATGTAGCGGTCGGAGAGGGTGGCCGCGGCCACCAGCGCGGAGTCGGTGATGCGCACGCCGTGGTGCACCTCGTAGCGGTCCTTCAGGCCGCGCAGGATGCCGACAGTGTCCTCCACCGACGGCTCGCCGACGAACACCTGCTGGAAGCGGCGCTCCAGCGCGGCGTCCTTCTCGATGTACTTGCGGTACTCGTCGAGCGTGGTGGCGCCGACCAGGCGCAGCTCGCCGCGGGCCAGCATCGGCTTGATCATGTTGCCGGCGTCCATCGCGCCCTCGCCGGTCGCGCCGGCGCCGACGATGGTGTGCAGCTCGTCGATGAACGTGATGATCTGCCCGGCGGAGTTCTTGATGTCGTCGAGCACGGCCTTGAGGCGTTCCTCGAACTCGCCGCGGTATTTGGCGCCGGCCACCATCGAACCCAGGTCCAGCGCGACGACGGTCTTGTCGCGCAGGCTCTCCGGGACGTCGCCGGTGACGATGCGCTGGGCCAGGCCCTCGACGATCGCGGTCTTGCCGACGCCGGGCTCACCGATGAGCACCGGGTTGTTCTTGGTGCGACGGGACAGCACCTGCACGACGCGGCGGATCTCGTTGTCGCGGCCGATGACCGGGTCGAGTTTGCCCTCGCGGGCCCGGCCGGTCAGGTCGGTGGAGTACTTTTCCAGCGCCTGGTAGGTGGCCTCCGGGTCGGCGCTGGTGACCCGCGCGCTGCCGCGGACCTTGACGAATGCCTCGCGCAGCGCCTGCGGGGACGCGCCATGGCCGGTCAGCAGCTTGGCGACGTCGGAGTCGCCCGTGGCCAGCCCGACCATCAGGTGCTCGGTCGAGACGAACTCGTCGTCCATCTCGGTGGCCAGCTGCTGGGCGGTGGTGATGGCGGCCAGCGATTCGCGCGACAGCTGGGGTTGCGAGCTGGCGCCACTGGCCTGGGGCAGCTGATCCAGGATCCGCTGCGCTTCGGCGCGGATGGTGGCGGGCTCGACGCCGACGGCCTCCAGCAGCGGCGCGGCGATCCCGTCATTCTGCGTCAGCAGCGCCATCAGCAGGTGGGCGGGCCTGATCTCGGGGTTGCCCGCGGCCGAGGCCGCCTGCAGGGCCGACGTCAGGGCCGCCTGCGTTTTGGTAGTCGGGTTGAAAGAGTCCACGAACTGTCTCCTTCGAGCTCCAGAAAGGGGGTAGGTAAAAATGCTTGTCCGGTTGTTCAACGCCGTCAAGGTTGAGTCTGTTCCGCTCAACTCTAATGGATTTTGCGCACCTTGGGATAGAGGCTTAAGTCGCCACCCCGCTTAGAATCGGGGCCCGTGAGCCTCGAGGACCGGGATTCGTTGCGGGTGCTGCGCGACGCCGCCGGGGAGGATCTGGTCCGCCGGTTCTATACCCACTGGTTCGCCCTCGACGTCTCGGTGCGCGATCTGTTCCCGCCCGAAATGGACGCGCAGCGAGCCGCCTTCGCGCACGCGTTGCACTGGGTCTACGGGGAACTGGTCGAGCAGCGCGCCGCCGAGCCGGTGGCCTTCCTCGCCCAGCTCGGGCGTGATCACCGCAAATTCGGGGTGCTGCCCAGCCACTACGACTCGCTGCGGCGCGCGCTGTATGCCACGCTGCGGACCCACCTCGGCGAGTCGTGGACCGATGCCGTCGAACAGGCCGCCCACCAGTCGCTCAACCTGATCACCGGGGTGATGAGCGGGGCCGCCGACGCCGACGAGGGACCCGCCTGGTGGGACGGCACGGTCATCGAGCACATGCGGGTCTCGCGCGACCTGGCCGTGGTTCGGCTGCAGCTCGACCGCCCGATGGACTACTACCCGGGCCAGTACATCAACGCCCACGTCCCGCAGTGCCCGCGGCGGTGGCGCTATCTGTCCCCGACGATCCCGGCCGACCCGGGCGGCGGCATCGAGTTTCACGTCCGTCAGGTGCCCGGCGGCCTGGTCAGCACCGCGGTCGTCAACGAAACGCGGCCCGGCGACCGGTGGCGGCTGTCCAGTCCGCACGGCGGCCTGCGGGTCGACCGCGACGGCGGGGACGTGCTGATGGTCGCCGGCAGCACCGGCCTGGCACCGCTGCGGGCGCTGATCATGGACCTGAGCCGCTACGCGGTGAACCCACGGGTGCACCTGTTCTTCGGCGCCCGCTACCGCTGCGAGCTCTACGACCTGCCCACGCTGTGGCAGGTCGCGCAGCACAATCCGTGGCTGTCGGTCACGCCGGTGTCGGAATACGGACGCGACCCCTCGTGGGCCGCCGACTACCCCGACCCCACGCCGCCGCGCGGGTTGCACGTGCACCAGACCGGCCGCCTGCCCGAGGTCGTGACCAAGTACGGCGGCTGGGGCGACCGGCAGATACTGATCTGCGGCGGACCTAAGATGGTCCGTGCCACCAAGGCCGCCCTGATCGCCAAAGGCGCACCGCCCGAACGCATCCAGCACGACCCCCTGTCCAGGTGAGCCGAGGTACGCCATGCAGATCGTCACCCTGACCGACCCGTCCGCGCCGGTGGCCGCACAGTTCGTGCCCGAGGCGAGCATGATCGGCACCTCGTTGACCGACTCCGGCACCGAACTACTCGGCCAGCGGCGCGGCCTGGAGGGCTACCTGGCGGCGGGCAAGACGATGGGAATCCCGATCCTGTATCCGTGGGCGAATCGGTTGGGCGGCAACACCTATACCGCGGAGAGCGCGACGGTGACGCTCACCCCCGGCGAAAACGGCGTGCGCGCCGACCCCAACGGGTTGCCCATCCACGGCACCCTGGCCGCCTACCCCGGCTGGCGGGTCACCGCGCAGTCCTCGAACCAGCTGAGCGCCGAGGTCGATTTCGGCGCGGACCCAAAGTTGCTGGCCAGCTTTCCCTATCCACACGTGCTCGCGGTGACGGTGCGGCTGGCCGGACGGGCGCTGACCGTCGGGACCACGATCACCGCGACCGGCGACACGGCGGTTCCGCTGTGCTTCGGTTTTCATCCCTACCTGCGTCTGCCCGACGCCCCCCGCGAGGAGTGGGTGATCGAGACCCCGCCGCTGCGGCATTTGTTGCTCGACGACAAGGGGCTGCCCACCGGCGAATCGGAACCCTGGACGGCGAGGGAAGAAGCCTTGGGCGACAAGGCCTTTGACGATGCCTACGATCAGGTCGGTGACGGCGCGGCGTTCGCGGTGTCCGCGGGCGGGCGCCGTGTGGAGGTGCACTTCGAACGCGGCTATCCGGCGGCGCAGATCTTCGCACCGCTCGCCGAAGAGGTGGTGTGCTTCGAGCCGATGACCGCGCCTACCGACGCGCTGCGCCGCGGCGGCTACCGGTGCGCGCGTCCGGGCGAGCCGGCGTTCGCGGTGTTCTCGATCCGCGTCTGATCAGGCGCGGGTTCCGCCCTTGCGCGGCTGCCACACCACCACGGCGGTGCTCTTGGGCGCCACCACCAGGTCGCGGCGCTGGCCGGCGCGCACCTGCGCCAGCTCCTCGGTCAGCTCCTTCACCCGCGCCTGCAGGGCCTCCACGTGGTTGGTCAGCTCGATGATGCGCTTGATGCCGGCCAGGTTGACGCCCTCGTCCTGCGACAGCCGCTGCACCTCGCGCAGCAGGTCGACGTCGTGTTCCGAATAGCGGCGCCCCCCACCGGAAGTCCGCCTCGGGCTGACCAGCCCGAGGCGGTCGTAGGTGCGCAGCGTCTGCGCGTGCATGCCGGCCAGCTCGGCGGCCACCGAGATCAGGAAGGTGCGTGCGTCTTCCTTGCGATCCCTGGAGCCCCTGGCCATCAGCGGTTACCCGCCCATCCGGCGCGCGGATTGAAACCACTGGACCGCTCGGCCGCCGCGTAGGCCTCCAGCGCCTCCTGGGCGGCGCCCTCCACGTTCGGCGGCACGGCCACCTTCACGGTGACGAGCAGGTCGCCGTTGCCGCCGCCGCGCTTGGGCACGCCGCGTCCGCGCACCCGCAGGATGCGGCCGTCGGCGGTGCCCTTGGGCACCCGGACGCCGACCGTGCCGTCCAGCGTGGGAACCGAAAGCGTTGAGCCCAAAGCCAATTCGGTGAAGCTGACGGGAACGGTCACGGTGAGGTCGTCGCCGTCGCGGCCGAACACCTTGTCCGGTCGCACATGCACCGTCACGTACAGGTCACCCGACGGCGCCCCGCGCAAGCCGGCCTCGCCCTGCCCGGGCAACCGGATCCGCTGGCCGTCCTCGACGCCGGGCGGGATGCGCACGTTGATGGTGCGGGTACGGGTGGTCACCCCGGTGCCTTTGCACTCGTCGCAGGGGTGCTCGATGATCGAGCCGCTGCCCCGGCAATCGGTGCACGGTTCGGAGAACCCGAACGCCCCCTGGTTGCGGTTGATTACCCCGGAGCCGTTGCAGCTGGGGCACACCTTCGGGCTGGTGCCCGGGCGTGCGCCGCTGCCGTGGCAGTTGGTGCAGGGCGCCGGGCTGGTCAGCCGCAGCGGCATCGCCACGCCCTTGGCGGCCTCGACGAAGTCGAGTTCGGTCTCGGTTTCCAGGTCGTTGCCGCGGCGCGGCCGGCTGGGACGGGGACCGGCGCCGCGGCCAAACAGGCCGCCGAACAGGTCACCGATGTTGGCGCCACCGCTTCGGCCGGCGGCGTCGAACAGGTCGCTGAGGTTGAACTCGGCGCCATCAGAGCCCACGCCGCCGACGTTGAAGCTGAAGCCGCTGCCACCGTCGAACCGGCGCCCGCCGAAGCCGCCGCCGGCGAACAGGCGGCGGGTTTCGTCGTACTCCTTGCGCTTGGCCGGATCCGACAGGACGTTGTGCGCCTCCGACACCGCCTTGAATCGCTCACCGGCGGCGGGGTTGTCGGGATTCGCGTCCGGATGCAGGTCGCGCGCTAGCTTGCGATAGGCGCGCTTGATTTCTTCCGGGCTGGCGTCAGAGGAGACGCCCAGCTCCTTATAGAAGTCCTTTTCGACCCATTCACGCTGGGCCATACCGCGTCACCCCCTTTCACCTTTCTCTATCCATTTGTCGTATGTGATTTTTATGCCTAGTCGGCCGCGGTGTCGGCGTTATCGCCCGTGTCGGGTTGTCGGGTTTCGTCCGGATCGCCTCCAGGCGCCTCGCCGCCGTCGCCCGCGACGGTGTCGACGACCCCGACCAGCGCGTGCCGCAGCACCTGCTCGCCCAGCTTGTAGCCCTGGCGCATCACGGTGCCGATCACCGGCTTGGAGCCGTCGGCGCCGTCGCCTTCGTGCTGGACGGCCTCGTGCAGCACCGGGTCGAAGTCCTCGCCCTCCTCGCCGAACGCCGTCAGACCGAGACCGGTCAGCGCGCTGTCCAACTTGTCGGCCACCGACTTCAGCGGGCCGGATTCCAGGTCGCCGTGCTTGCGCGCCCGATCGAGATCGTCGAGCACGCCCAACAATTGGCTGACGACGGCGGCCTTGGCCCGGTCCGCGGCGGCCTGCTGGTCGCGCAGCGCCCGTTTGCGGTAGTTGGTGAAGTCGGCCTGCACCCTTTGCAGATCGGCCGTCAGCTCGGCGATCTTGTCGGCATTCTCACCCTTGCCGGCCGGCGCCGTCCCTCCCGGCGCCCCGCTTGGTTCGGGGCCGGGAGGGACGTGCCGTACTTCGCCGGTCTCGGGATCGATCCGCCGCTTGTCGGTGACCGTCACCTGTTCCGGGTTGCCCTCGCTCACTTGGCCTCCCGGTCGTCGTCGACCACCTCCGCGTCCACGACGTCATCGGCCGAGCCGCCCTGGGGACCGCCGGCCTCGGCACCGCCGGCCTCGCCGCCCGCGGCCTGGGTGGCCTCGTAGATCGCCTGGCCGAGCGCCTGGGACTCCTGGCCCAGTTTTTCCATCGCCGCCTTGATAGCGGAGATGTCGGTGCCGCCCAGCGCCGACTTGGCCTCGGCCACCGCGGCGTCCACCTTGTTCAGCGTGTCCTCGGGGACCTTTGAACCGCCCTCTGCGCCACGCTGTTCGGCGACGAACTTCTCCGTCTGGTAGACCAGCGTCTCGGCCTGGTTGCGGATGTCGGCCTCCTCGCGCCGCTGGCGGTCCTCCTCGGCGTGTGCCTCGGCGTCCTTGATCATCCGGTCGATCTCCTCCTTGGACAGGCCGGAGCCCTCCTGGATTTTGATCGTGTTCTCCTTGCCGGTGCCCTTGTCCTTGGCCGTGACGTGCACGATGCCGTTGGCGTCGATGTCGAAGGTGACCTCGATCTGGGGCACGCCGCGCGGAGCCGGCGGGATGCCGGTCAGCTCGAAGGAGCCGAGCAGCTTGTTGTGCGAGGCGATCTCGCGCTCACCCTGATAGACCTGGATCTGCACCGACGGCTGGTTGTCGTCGGCCGTGGTGAAGGTCTCCGACCGCTTGGTGGGGATCGTGGTGTTGCGCTCGATGAGCTTGGTCATCACGCCACCCTTGGTCTCGATGCCGAGGCTCAACGGTGTGACGTCAAGCAGCAGAACGTCTTTCACCTCACCCTTGAGCACACCGGCCTGAAGCGCGGCACCCACGGCCACAACCTCATCGGGGTTGACGCCCTTGTTGGGCTCCTTGCCGCCGGTGAGTTCCTTGACCAGCTCGGTCACCGCGGGCATCCGGGTGGAACCACCCACCAACACCACGTGGTCGATGTCGGACACCGAAATGCCGGCGTCGGAAATGACCGATTTGAACGGCTGACGGGTGCGGTCCAGCAGATCCTGAGTGATGCGCTGGAACTCGGCGCGGGTCAGCTGCTCGTCGAGGAACAGCGGGTTCTTGTCCGCGTCGACGGTGATGTAGGGCAGGTTGATCGAGGTGCTCTGCGAACTCGAGAGCTCGATCTTGGCCTTCTCGGCCGCTTCACGCAGCCGCTGCATGGCCATCTTGTCCTTGGTCAGGTCGATGCCGCTGGTGCCCTTGAACTTGTCGACCAGCCACTCGACGACCCGGTCGTCCCAGTCATCGCCACCGAGGTGGTTGTCACCGCTGGTGGCGCGGACCTCGACGACGCCCTCGCCGATCTCGAGCAGCGAGACGTCGAACGTGCCGCCACCCAGGTCGAAGACCAGGATGGTCTGTTCCTTCTCGCCCTTGTCCAGGCCGTAGGCCAACGCCGCGGCGGTCGGCTCGTTGACGATCCGCAGCACGTTGAGGCCGGCGATCTGGCCGGCTTCCTTGGTCGCCTGACGCTGGGCGTCGTTGAAGTAGGCGGGCACGGTGATGACCGCGTCGGTGATGTCCTCACCGAGGTAGGCCTCCGCGTCGCGCTTCAGCTTCATCAGCACGCGGGCGCTGATCTCCTGCGCGGTGTACTTCTTGTCGTCGATCTCGATGGACCAATCGGTGCCCATGTGCCGCTTGACCGACCGCACCGTGCGGTCGACGTTGGTCACCGCCTGGTTCTTGGCGGGCTGGCCTACCAGCACTTCACCGTTGCGTGCGAACGCGACGATAGACGGAGTCGTCCGCGAGCCCTCGGAGTTGGCGACGACAACGGGGTCACCGCCCTCGAGAACTGCGACGACGGAGTTGGTGGTCCCGAGGTCGATGCCGACCGCACGAGCCATAGTGATTCCTCCTGATTGTGTAGAGCATTTGTGGTGCCACTATGCTGAGTGAACCCGGCTCAAGACTGCTCCTCCGAGCTCCCCGGTGTCAACCCAGGGTTGAGCCCGATTCACTCAACTTGTCGACCATGCTAACGGCGGGCGGCGGCGTCTTGTTCCCGGGGGTGCCCTCCGACGGCGTGCTCGAGTGTGCGATGTGGGCTTCCGGTGTGCGCCTACGGTCGAAAAAGGCATCGAATCGCGCCTTACGCTCACACGGAACGCCGTCAGGGCACAGTCGGCGCGCCTTGCTCCGGGATCATCTCCTCGATCAGCGAGAACACCGCGCGGGTGGCCGCGCTGGCCGGGCGCAGCGCCGACATCGCCGCGTACAGCCGCCAGCAGATGTCGCGATCGGAGATCCGGACCGTCGCCAGGCCGTCATCGCCGATCTCGTCGAGGATGAACCGGCTGAGAAACCCGATTCCCAGGCCGTTGCGGATGTGGGTCGCGGTGGTGCCGATGTCGGCGACCTCCAGGGAGACCGTGCGCTGCACCCCCGCGGCGGCGAACGCGCGGTCGACCACCGCCCGGTTGCCGTATCCCGGCGGCCCGTCGACGAACGACATCCCGGCCAGCTCGGCCAGGGGCACCGATTCCCGCCCCGCCAGCGGGTGACCCGCCGGCACCACCAACAGCAGCTCGAACGCGGCGGCGAGCCGGGTGTGCAGGTCGGCCGGCGGCCCGTCGGGCAACACGAGCAGGGCCACGTCGAGATTGCCGTCGCGGAGTTGCTGCGCCAGGCCCGCGGAACCCGCCCGCGCGAAGCGGACCTGGACCAATACCTCGGGGTGCCGGGCGTGCAGGTCGGCCAGCAGCGACGGCAGGTCGATGTTGTTGATCGACATCAACGTCCCCAGCCGGACGGTGCCGCGGACGGCCCCGACCGTGGCGGCGACGGCCTCCTTGGCCGCGCGGGCGGCCTCGATGGTCGCGCGGGCGTGGGGTGCCAGCTTCTGTCCCGCCGGGGTGAGCGTCACCCCCGCCGACCCGCGGACGAACAGGTCGGCGCCGAGCTCGCGTTCGAGCGCCTTGATGGTCGCGGACACCCCGGACTGGACGACGTGCAGCCTCCTGGCGGCGCGGGTGAAGCTGAGGGTGTCCGCGACCGCGAGGAAATAGTCCAGCTGGCGAAGCTCCACCCAGCAATTATCACCGCCGGTGATGGCCACCATCAGAAATTTTCGTTGGCGCCTGACGGTTGGGGCAATTTAGCGTTCGCAATTGGCTCGCGTCGATCCAATCCCCTCAACCGGACGGTGCGCTTTATGAATGTGCAAGCTCCCAGTCTCAGACGGACTCGGACCCGGTGGTCGTCGGCGTCCACCGACGACCAATTCGTCGTGGAGAACCCTGCGACGGGCCAGACGGTCGCCGTCGTCCAGGGGGCCGGGCCCGAGGAGGTGGACCAGGCCGTCCGCCGCGCCCACGCCGCGCACCTGAACTGGAAGCAGCGCCCGGCCCGGGAACGCGGCCGCTACCTGCGCCAGATCGCCGAGGTCCTCCGCGCCCACGCCGACGAGATCGCCGCCCTGGAGACCCTGGAGATGGGCAAGCCGATCAGCCAGGCGCGCAATTTCGACGTGGAGGCCGCGATCGCGATCTTCGAGTACTTCGGCGGCTTGGTGGAGGCGCTGCCCAGTCAGGCCCGTGACTACGGCCCGGTGCTGGACGTGACCACCCTGGAGCCCTACGGGGTGATCGCGTGCATCGTGCCGTTCAACTGGCCGCCCATCCATACCGCCGGGAAGGTCGCGCCCGCACTGGCCGTCGGCAACGCCGTCGTGCTCAAGCCGCCGGAGCAGACGCCGTCGGTGGTGCTGCGCATGGTCGAACTGATCCAGTCGGTCCTGCCGGACCGCGTCGTGCAGGCCGTCCCCGGCAAGGGTGAGGTGGGTGCCGCGCTGGCCGGGCACCGGATGGTGGGCAAGGTTTCCTTCACGGGCTCGCCGCGCACGGGCGCGGCGGTGCTGCGGACCGCGGCGGGCAACCTGACCCCGGCGCTGATGGAACTCGGCGGCAAGAACCCGCTGGTGGTCTTCGACGACGCCGACCAGCACGAGGCGCTGCTGGCCGCCGTCGACGGCGGCTTTTTCAACCAGGGCGAGGCGTGCACCGCGGCATCGCGAATCCTGGTGCAGGAGAGCGTGTATGCGGAGTTCGAGGCCAAGTTGTGCGCCGCGGTGGGCCGGCTGCGGGTGGGCGACGGCGCCGACCCCGCCACCGACGTCGGGCCCCTGGTCACCCGCAAACAACAAAAGCAGGTCCTGGACTACCTGCGGATCGGCGTGGCCGAAGGCGCCCGCGTCGCGGCCCAGGCGCCGCTGCCCGAGGATCCCCGGCTGGCCGAAGGTTTCTACGTTCCGCCGACCGTGCTGACCGACGTGACCCCCGCCATGCGGGTGGCCCGCGACGAGATCTTCGGCCCGGTGGTCACCCTCATGCCGTTCACCGACGAGGACGAGGCCGTGCGCATCGCCAACGCCACGCCCTTCGGCCTCGTTGCGGCGGTGTTCACCCAGGACGGCGATCGGGCGCTGCGGGTGAGCCGGCGGATCCGGGCCGGCGCCGTCTTCGTCAACAACTACCACCGCATTTCGATAGGCACCGGGTTCGGTGGGGTCGGGCACAGCGGGTTCGGGCGCGAGCACGCCCAGGAGACGCTCGCCGAGTACGGCTACACCAAGACGATTCGGCTGGCCGCCAATCGCGACGAGCTGTCCTACTGGAGCGCCGCGGCCCGGGTGCTGGCAGGCTGATGCGGACGATAGCCCTCGAAGAGCATTACGCCACAACCGAATTCCTGGCCGGGCCCGGACGCTGGCTGGCGTCGCGCACGGGCATCGTCGAGCCGATCAGCGATCTCGGTGACGGCCGCATCGCGGCGATGGACGAGGCGGGCGTCGACGTGGCGGTGCTGTCGCTGGCCGCGCCGGGCGTCGAGCAGCTGGAGGGCCCGGAGGCCGTGCGGCTCGCCCGCGAATGCAACGACGAGCTCGTCGCTGTGTGCGGGCGGTACCCGGGTCGGCTGGCCGGCTTTGCCGCGTTGCCCATCAGCGCGCCCGAGGCGGCCGCCGAGGAGCTCGAGCGGGTGGTGCGCCAGCACGGCTTCGTCGGCGCCGCCATCAACGGCCACAGCCGGGGGCGCTACCTGGACGACCGGTTCTTCGACCCGGTCCTGTCGCGGGCGGCCGACTTGCGCGTCCCGATCTATTTGCACCCGACCATCCCGCCGCCGGCCGTCATCGAATCCAGCTACGCGGGGTTTTCGACCGAGGTCACATTCGCGCTGGCCACGGTGGGCTGGGGCTGGCACATCAACACCGCCACCCACGTGCTGCGCCTGATCCTCGGTGGGGTGTTCGACCGCCACCCCGAGCTGCAACTGATCATCGGGCACATGGGGGAAGCGACGTCGTTCATGTTGCCGCGGTTCGACGCGACGCTGAAGCCGGAGCTGACCGGACTGCGGCACCAGGTCAGCACCTACCTGCGGAACAACGTGAACTACACCTTCGCCAACTTCAACGATGAGGCGACCTACGCCAACCTGGTCGCGCAGGTCGGCCTTGAGCGCGTGTGCTTTTCGGCCGATTACCCCTTCGGGTCGATGCTCGCCGCCCGCGCGTTCCTCGACGGCCTGGCGCTCGCCGACGACGATCGCGCGCTCATCAGTCACGGCAACGCGGAGCGGTTGCTGCGCCTGTAGATCCCGGTTTGCTGCCGGCGAGCGGGTGCCGAAGCCATGGGATAGCCTGAGCTGTCCCGCAGCCACCACGGCAGGAGCTCGATGCCAGAGCCAGACAGCGCCGCCGCGCGGCTCGCGCGCGAAGACGAGGGCTATCACAAGAGCCTCAAGAACCGCCAGATCCAGATGATCGCCCTGGGCGGCGCCATCGGAACCGGGCTTTTCCTCGGGGCCGGCGGCCGGCTCGCCTCGGCGGGGCCGGGCCTGTTTCTGGTCTACGGCGTCTGCGGCATCTTCGTCTTCCTGATCCTGCGCGCGCTCGGCGAGCTGGTGCTGCACCGCCCGTCGACCGGATCGTTCGTGTCGTACTCCCGCGAATTCTTCGGGGAGAAGCTGGCTTTCGTCGCCGGCTGGATGTACGTCCTGAACTGGTCGATGACGGGGATCGTCGACACCACCGCGATCGCGCACTACTGCCACTACTGGAACGCCTTTCACGACATCCCGCAGTGGACCATCGCGTTGTTCGCACTGCTGCTGGTGCTGTCGATGAACCTGATCTCGGTCAAGGCCTTCGGTGAGCTGGAGTTCTGGGCCTCGTTGATCAAGGTGCTGGCGCTGGTGACCTTCCTCGTCGTCGGCGCGGTCTTTCTGGTCGGTCGCTTCAAGATCGACGGTCACGACACCGGCACGGGCCTGTGGAACACCCACGGCGGGCTGGTGCCGACCGGTGTGCTGCCGCTGGTGCTCGTCACCTCGGGGGTGGTGTTCGCCTATGCCGCTATCGAACTCGTCGGCATCGCGGCCGGGGAAACCGCCAACCCGGAGAAGGTCATGCCGCGCGCGATCAACTCGGTGGTGTTCCGCATCGCGGTCTTCTACATCGGGTCCACCGTCCTGCTGGGCCTGCTGCTGCCCTACACCGCCTACAAGGCCAACGTCAGCCCGTTCGTGACGTTCTTCTCCAAGGCCGGCGTCAGCGGGGCGGGCAGCGTGATGAATGTGGTGGTGCTGACCGCCGCGCTGTCGAGCCTGAACGCGGGACTGTATTCGACGGGCCGCATCCTGCGGTCGATGGCGATCAACGGCAGCGGCCCGAAATTCACCGCGCCGATGTCGAAGCGGGGGGTGCCGTACCGCGGGATCCTGCTCACCAGCGCGGTGGGTCTGTTGGGCATCGTGCTCAACGCCGTCAAACCGAGCCAGGCGTTCGAAATCGTGCTGCACATCGCGGCCATCGGCATCGTGTTCGCCTGGGGCACGATCGTGGCGAGCCAGCTGCAGTTCTACCGGCTGGCGAAGGCCGGGCGGGTGCAACGGCCGAAGTTCCGGATGCCGCTGTCCCCGTATAGCGGCTACCTCACCCTGGCCTTCCTGGTCGGCGTCGTGATCTTGATGTTCTTCGACAAGGTGCAGGGCCCTTATCTGATCGGGGCGACGGTCTTCGGTGTCCCCGCGCTCATCGGGGGTTGGTTCCTGGTCCGCCATCGGGTGAGCGCCGCCGCCCAAGACGACGTGCCCGCCTCGCCGGCTCAGGGTTCGTCAATATCCTGACCCCCGGCGAGGTCCCCGCACTCGACGTGCTCCACGTCCGACCTGCCGCGCAGGAAGTCCCCCGCGCCCCGATCCCCCGATAGCCCCTCCAGCACCGCGGGCCAGTGCCGGCGCGCGATGACCACCGGGTGCCCGGGGCGGTCGCCGAAGTACGCGCGCGCCAGGCCGCCGTCGGACGACACCGCGCGCGCCAGGACCCGCGCCACCACGGGCGGACCGACGTCCGGGGTGTCGACGACGTGCAGCACCGCGTACTCGGCCCGCATGCGGTCGGCCTCCGCCAACCCGGCGCGCACCGATGCGCTCAGCCCGTCGTTCCAGTCCGGCGCGACGACCGGGATGACCCCGGGCGGGGCCGTAACGTCCGCCGCCCCCAGGACCAGCACGACGCCGCCGCAACCGCCGCCCTGCAGCGCCTGGACCGCGGCGTTTAGCCAGCCGTCGACCAGCACCTTCGGCTTGCCGTAGCGCCGTCCCGCACCCGCGGCGAGCAAGACACCGACGGCTATCGACTGTGATAACGCCACTCTCCTATGATGGCATCGTGGTTCTCATCAGGCGACAACCGGATGGAGCGCGATGACTCAGGACGTGCAGGGGGCGACGACCACGAGCCCGGCCCCTCGCTACGCCGGCACCCGCGTCCAGCGGGTGGAGGACGGCCGGCTGCTGACCGGCCGCGGCGGCTTCGTTGACGACATCGCGCGGCCGGGCATGCTGCACGCCTGCTTCGTGCGCAGCCCGTTCGCGCGCGCGAGGATCAACGGCATCGACGCCTCGGCGGCGCTGGCGCTGCCCGGCGTGCGCGCGGTGTTCACCGCGGCCGACCTCAATCCCGAAGTGAGGGAGGCGTGGCACGCCGTCGCGGGCAAGGACGTCCCGGACACCCCGCGCCCCCCGCTGGCCGAGGGCGAGGCGAAGTTCGTCGGCGACCCGGTCGCCCTGATCGTCGCCGAGAGCCGCTACGTTGCCGAAGACGCGCTGGAGCTGGTCGACGTCGACTACGAGCCGCTGCCCGCGATCACCGACTTCACCCGGGCGCAGTCCGCCGACGTGCTGGTGCACGAGACCTACCCCGACAACGTCGCGGGCGGAATGGGCGGCGCGCCACCCGATGAAGAGACGTTCGCGTCGGCGGCCTGCGTCGTCAAAGAGCACATCTACCAACAGATCTACGCACCGGTGCCGATCGAGACCCGCGGCCTGGTCGTCGAGTGGTCCGCGGCCTCCGAGGAGCTCACCCTGTGGGCGTCCACGCAGACCCCGCACGAGCTGCGCGCCTTTTGTGCGCGGCTGTTAGGCATTGCGGCGCAACGGGTTCGGGTGATCATGCGCGACACCGGCGGCGGCTTCGGCCAGAAGGTCGTTCCGATGCGCGAGGACATGTGCATCATGCTGGCCGCCCGCAAGGTGCCCGCGGCGCTCAAGTGGATCGAGGACCGGCGCGAGAATCTGATGTCGGCCGGCCAGGCGCGCCACGTCGACGGCACCGGCCGGATGGCCTTCGACGACGACGGCAACATCATGGCCGCCGACATCGACTTCGTCCAGGACATCGGCGCCTATCCGACGCCCTACCCGGTGCTGACCACGGCGGCCATCGGCATGTTCTTCCCGGGCCCCTACCGCGTGCCCAAGGCCAGCTTCAACTACAAGACGGTCTTCACCAACACCAGCGGCCTGGCCGCCTACCGCGGGCCGTGGCAGTACGAGACGCTGGCGCGCGAAATCCTGCTCGACATCGCCGCGCGCAAGATGAACCTCGACCCGGTCGAGCTGCGCCGCCGCAACCTGTTGCGCCGCGACGAGATGCCGTACTTCAATCCCAATGGCATGCCTTATGACCACGTCGCCCCGAGCGAGACGTTCGAGCAGGCGGTCAAACTCCTTGACCACGAAGGGTTTCGCAAGGAACAGCGGGAGGCCTTGGCGCAGGGCCGCTACCTGGGTCTGGGATTCTCGGCCTACATCGAGCCGACCGGGGCGGCGACGGGCCACCTGGCCACCGAGGGTTGCACCATGCGGATGGAGCCGACCGGCAAGATCAACGTCTACGTGAACGGCGGCTCGAGCGGAAACAGCTTGGAAACCACCGTGATTCAGCTGACCGCCGACGCGCTGGGCGCCGACATCGACGACGTCGCGACCATCCAGGGCGACACCGCGATCACGCCGTACGGCGCGGGGACGCAGGGCAGCCGCAGCGGCCCGATGACCGCCGGGGCCGTCGCGGAGGCCGGTGCCATCCTGCGCGGCAAGCTCGTGGCGCTGGCGGCCCATCACCTGAAGGTGGCCGAAACCGAAGTGGTGCTGGCGCATTCGACCGCGGCGGTGCGCGACGACCCGTCCAAGCAGGTGACTTTCAGCGAGCTGGCCTACGTCGCCCATTACTCGCCGCAGGCGTTGCCGCCCGGGATGTCGCCCGAGCTGGAGGCCAGCGCCCGCTTCGTCGCCAAGGCGCCCATCCTCTGGTCCAACGCGACCCATGCCTGCACCTGCGAGGTGGACGTGGCCACCGGCAAGGTCACGCTGCTGCGCTACATCGTCAGCGAGGACGTCGGGCCGATGATCAACCCGGCCATCGTGGAGGGCCAGATCGCCGGCGGCACGGTGCAGGGCATCGGCGGGGCGCTCATGGAGGACCTGGCCTATGACGACGACGGCAACCCGCTGGCAACGACTTTCGTCGACTACCTGCTGCCGACGGCCACCGAGGTCCCGCCGATAGAATTCGGCCACGTCGAGATCCCCGGGCCCGGACCCGGCGGCTACAAGGGTGCCGGCGAGGGCGGGGCGATCGGATCGGTGCCCGCGGTGATCAACGCCATCAACGACGCGCTGGCGCCGCTGGGCGTGACGATCACCCGGTTGCCCGCCAGCCCGGCCTCGATCGCGGCGCTGCTGAGCGAGGCGGCCCGATGAAACCCGCCTCGTTCGATTACCACCGCCCCGACACCATCGACGACGCCGTCGCGCTGCTGTCCGAGCTGGGCGATGACGCGAAGATCATCGCCGGCGGCCAGAGCCTGGTTCCCATGCTGGCGATGCGGCTGGCCTACTTCGACCACCTCATCGACATCTCCCGGCTGGCCGAGCTGCGGGGCATCGAGCGCAGGGACCACGAGCTGTGGATCGGCGCGGGCACCACCGAGGCCACGGTGGGCGCCGACGACCAAGTGCGCCAGGCGGTTCCGCTGCTGACGCGGGCCACGCCCTTCGTCGGGCACTTCCAGATCCGCAACCGCGGCACCCTGGGCGGGTCGATCGCCCACGCCGACGCCGCGGGCGAATACCCGGCGGCCGCGCTGGCGCTGGACGCGGTGATGGAAGTGCTCTCACCGCGCGGGCGGCGGGAGATCGCCGCCGCCGACTTCTTCGCCGGCCTGTGGGAAACCACGATGGGCTCCGACGAGGTGCTGACCGGTGTGCGATTCCCGGTGTGGAACGGCCGGTCGGGCTTCTCGGTCCGCGAATTCGCGCGCCGTCACGGCGATTTCGCGATCGCCGGCGCGCTGGTTGCCGTCCAGCTCGACGAGGCCGACCGGGTGTCCCGTTGCGGGATCGGGCTGCTGGGCCTGGGCTCCACGGTCAGGCGCGCGCCGGCGGCCGAGGCCGCGGTCGTCGGGAAGCCGGTCGGCGAGCTGGTGGCCGAGGAGATCGGCCGGGCGGCGATGACGGACCTCGAGGACGTCCCGACCGACCTGCAGGGGTCGGCGTCATACCGCGCCCAGGTGGGCGCCACCATGGTCGCGCGCGCGTGGAGCGAGGCCGTTCAGGAAGCCATCGACGAAGCCCCCGCGGGAGCAGCCAATGCATGAGCAACCGATCCGGTTGTCGGTGAACGGGACTGACATCACCGACAGCGTCGAACCCCGCATGACGCTGGCGGACTTCCTGCGCGACAGGTGCGGGCTCACCGGCACCCACCTCGGCTGCGAGCACGGGGCGTGCGGCGCTTGCACAGTCCTCGTGGACGGCGATGCGGTCCGGTCATGCCTGATGTTCGCCGTCCAGGCCGACGGCCTGGAGGTGACGACGGTCGAGGGCATCGCCTCGCCGGACGGCACCCTGTCGCCGGTGCAGTCGGCGCTGCGCGAGTGCCACGGGCTGCAATGCGGGTTCTGCACGCCGGGTTTCGTCACATCACTGACGGCGTTGCTGCGGGATAACCCGAATCCCACCGACGACGAGATCCGCGAGGGCCTGTCCGGCAACTTCTGCCGCTGCACGGGTTACCAGGGCATTGTCGCGGCCGCGCATCGGGCCGCCGAGCTCGGCTCGGTCACGCAGCGATAAACCTGCGCCATCGGCTCTGCATCGATAGGGCCCGCCTTACAGTAACTTTCGCCGCTTCTTGCGTACTCTGAGCGCTGAATCTGAGAATTTTCGGGAGCGGCGGGTGCAGTTATCGCAAAAAGCGCGGCGGAGTCTGGCCGGGGGCTCGCTGTTGCTGATCCCCCTGCTGGCCAGTCCCGCTTTGATTAACGGCTGCACCTCCATCATCGAGGGCAAGCCGGTGGCCGCGCCGGGCGCCGGGCCCGTCGAACCCACCTTCCCCACGCCGCGACCGAGCATCACGACGCCGGCCCCCAGCGCAACCGCCGCCCCGCCGCCGGGCCCGACCGGGCCGGCGACACCGACCTCGCCGCCGGTTGGCGCCATTCCGCTCCCGCCGGACCACAACGGCTACGTCTTCATCGAGACGAAGTCCGGCATCACGCGCTGCCAGATCAATAAAGAGACCGTCGGCTGTGAGGCGCCGTTCACCAACTCCCCGCTGCAGGACGGCGAGCACGCCAACGGCGTGAGCATCAGCACCAGCGGCAACGTGCAGTGGGTGCTGGGCAACCTGGGGGCCATCCCGACGGTCACCATCGATTACAAGACCTATGCGGCGCAGGGCTGGACGATCAACGCGACCGAAGAAGGCACCCGCTTCACCAACGACCAGACGCACCACGGCATGTTCGTCAGCATCGAGAAGGTCAACACGTTCTGAGTCACATCGCCGCGTCGAGGCGGGCGTGGGCTCAAGGACCAGCGAAGTCACCGACCGCGGTCATCTTGTTGCCATCCGACGCGGTGGCGAAACCGGCCGCGGTGAATGCGCAATTCAAGATGATCGCTCGGTGCGGAGGACTCTCCATCCACCGGTCGACCGCTACGCTCGGCGTCGCAGCGGGTCCTGTGCCCCAGTACACGATCTCACCGGTGTAGCGGGCGCTGGTGTAGCCCGCCTCCGCGATACGCGCCTGCGGTGAAGAGCCGTCCGAACCAACATGGCCGCTCACACCGTTCTTGAGCATGTCGTCGGCGTGCCGTTGCGCCGCGGCTATCAACCGAGGGTCGTCGGCGAGCGCCCCGCACGTCTGGCGAACCCGGTTGACGCCGCTGTACACCGCGGGCCCCGAATCGTCCGCGCGCGCGGCAAAACCGGTAATCGCGCATTGAGCCGTCAGGGCGACAGTGCACATCGAAAAGGCGGCGACGACCTTGACCCTTTTCGCCATGTTGCCTCTGCCCCACGCACTCGCTCGGCTGTTTCAGCAAACAAAGGCTACCCGCTTTCGACCATAAAAAATCAGGAACGATCGTGGTTTGCCAAGTGGACACGTCGCGACCACAGTTGGGGCCGTGTCGGGTCCACACACACGCCACCGGAAAGCGCGTGCCCTGCCGACACCTGCGCAGGATGGCACGAGAGCATGCCGTTCCGAGCGCCTGAAAGCGCAGGACTGGATTGGGTCAGCGGTGGGTATCCCATCGCCACCCCGCGGGTTCCTGACCGCGAGCGGAATTCGGGCTGTACGTTGCTGCAGTGGGGTTGATCAACGGTGATCGAGGGGAGCAATGATGAACTTTTCGGTGTTTCCGCCCGAGCTCAATTCGCTGCTGCTGCTCGATGGACCGGGCCCGGGGCCGATGCTGGAGGCGGCGGCGGCCTGGGACGGGATCCGCGGTGAGTTGACCGCGGCCGCCAACGCATTCAGCTCCGTCACCTCGGACCTGGCCGGCCAGGCCTGGCAGGGCCCGTCGTCGGCGTCCATGACCAACGCGGCCGCCGGGTATGTGGACTGGCTGGGTGGGGCGGCGGCGCAGGCCGAAGAGTCCGCGGCCCAAGCGCGGGCGGCGGCCAGCGCCTACGAAGCCGCGCTCGCGACGATCGTGGACCCCGGATCGATCACGGCCAATCGCGGCCAGCTGGTGTCGCTGGTGATCTCGAACCTGTTCGGTCAAAACGCCCCGGCCATCGCGGCCGCCGAGGCCGACTACGAGCGGATGTGGGCACAGGACGTCGTCGCGATGGGCGGGTACCACGCCAGCGCGTCGGCGTCCGTCGCGCAGCTGGGCCAGTGGGAACTGGCGCTGGAAAATCTGCCCGGCGAAATCGCCCAAGCCGTCGAGGGCGGATTCAACAACGTGGCCAACACCGTCGTCGGCACGATCTTCGGGGCGCCGGCCGCGCCGCCCTTCTCGGCAACGCAGACAGGCACTTTCACCGGTGGGCCCTCGCTGATAACCAGGTTCGAGGAAGCCGCGCTGTACCCGGTCAAACCCTTCCTGGCCTTCTCCGGGCTGCAGAACTACATCGAGTCGCCGAGTTCCCCCCTCCTGCAGCTGTTTACCGGCGACAATCCACTCCTCGGGATAGGCCTCAGCAACACCCCGCCAAAGCTGTTGCCGTTACTGCTCGGAGAAACGGTGCAGCACACCACGTACAACGGGATGCCCGTCGTGCAGATCACGCCCGCTCACCCGAACGGCGACTACGTGGTCGCCATCCACGGTGGCGCCTTCATCTTCGCGCCGTCGATCTTCCACTGGCTCGATTACACGGTGATGGCCTACCAGACCGGCGCCACCATCGAGGTGCCGATCTACCCGCTGCTGCAGCAGGGCGGCACCGCCGGCACGGTGGTGCCCAACATGGCGGGCTTCATCAACTCGCAGATCACCGCGCACGGGGCGCCGAACGTCAGCGTGATCGGTGACTCCGCGGGCGGCAACCTCGCGTTGGCGGCCGAGGAATACACCCTGGCGCAGAACCCGCTCGCCCCCGTGCCGTCATCGATGGTGCTGCTGTCCCCGTGGCTGGACGTCACGTTCAGCAACCCGAACATCGCGTTCGTGCAGGATCCGCTGCTTCCGGTGGGGCCCGGCCAAGTGATCGGCAGGGAGTGGGCGGGCGGTCTTTCCGTGATGAACCCCGAGGTGAGCCCGCTCTACGGGAACCTCGCCGGACTCCCGCCGACGTATGTCTACTCGGGCAACCTGGATTCGCTGTCGCCCGACGTGCTCGTCCTCCAAAGCAAGGCCGCGATGGCCGGGGCGCCGTTCAACTTCGTGTTGGCCAACGGCCAGATCCACGACTGGATCATCCTCACCGTGGACGGTCCGCAGTACTGGCCGCAGATCGACCAGGAGCTCGGGCTGACCGCTTAGCCCGTCCTGCGGTTGCGCTTGCGCCGGGCGGCGAGGAATTCGGACCAGGAGCCCACCTCGGGGTGCTGCTTGAGCAACGCCCGCCGCTGGCGCTCGGTCATGCCGCCCCACACGCCGAATTCCATCTGGTTGTCGAGCGCGTCGGCGAGGCATTCGGCGACGACCGGGCAGTGCCGGCAAATGGCGGCGGCTTTGCGCTGCGCGGCTCCGCGGACGAAGAGCTCTTCGGGATCGGTGCTGCGACACAGCGCCTTGGACACCCATTCGAGGCGGGCCTCGGGCACCCTGGCCACGGAAACGGTGGATACATCCCTGATGTTGGACACGTCGATCCTTCTGCCGGGTTCCACCCCCGGGCAATGACTATCCCGCGGCGGCTCACCGCTGTCTGTCCGCCGACCGGTCGGGGGGCGGGATGAATCGCGCGTCCCCCGATTGGGGGAAACGGCGGCAACCTCTGTGTGACACTGAGCGGCATGGTCGGCCGGGCAACGACCGAGAAAGTGCGGGTGGTCGTCGGCGACGATCACCCGCTGTTCCGCGACGGGGTGGTGCGCGCGTTGGCGTCGAGCGGCGAAGTGGACGTCGTCGCCGAAGCCGACGACGGCATCGCCGCCTTGGCGCTGATCAAGACCCACCTGCCGCACGTAGCCCTGCTCGATTACCGGATGCCGGGAATGGACGGCGCCAAGGTCGCCGCCGCGGTGCGGTCTGATGACCTGCCGACGCGGGTGTTGCTGCTGTCGGCGCACGACGAGGCGGAGATCGTCTTTCATGCCCTGGCCGAGGGCGCCGCGGGGTTCCTGCCCAAGGAATCGACGAAAAGCGAGATCGTGCGGGGCGTGCTGGACTGCGCTTCGGGCCAAGACGTCGTCCCGCCGGCCCTTGCCGCCGGGCTGGCGGGCGAGATCCGCCGCCGCGGCGAGGCCCCGGCGCCGGTGCTCAGCAGCCGCGAGCGCGAGGTGCTGAACCTGATCGCCCAGGGTTACACCATCCCCGCGATCGCCGCGGAGCTGTACCTGGCGCCGTCCACGGTCAAGACCCACGCGCAACGGTTGTACGAGAAACTCGGCGTCAACGATCGCGCCGCGGCCGTCGCGGCCGCGATGCGGCGCGGGCTGCTCGAATAGCATGGGCCGCCCGCTGGCTCGCATGGTCGACTTCGTGGCGGCCGAGCCCGTCCGCTTGTCGGCGTTCCTGCGCTTGCCGCTGATCGGCCTGATCGTCTTGTTGGTCTCGGTGTGGGAGGTCGAGCACTGGCTGCCGTTGGCCTATGCGGTGATCCTCGGGACCTATAGCGTCGCCGCGCTGGTGTGGGTGGTGGTGGTGCTGCGCGGCCCGGTGCCGGCCTGGGCCGGCTGGGCGTCGACGGGTATCGACGTGCTGACCGTGGTGGCGCTGTGCGTGGTGTCGGGCGGCGCGACCGTGGCGTTGCTGCCGGTGTTCTTCCTGCTGCCCATTTCGGTGGCGTTCCAGGACCGCCCGGCGCTGGCCGCCGCCGTCGGGATCTGCACCGCCGTCGGGTATCTCGGGGTGTGGATCGTCTACTCCAAGCGCGACGACACGGTCGAGCTGCCCAGCGTGGTCTACACCCATTTCGGTTTGCTGCTGTGGCTGGCGGCCGCGATGACGGCGCTGTGTTATTTCCTGACGCGCGCCGCGGCGCGGGTGGCGGCACTGCTCGAGATGCGCCGCACGCTCGTGTCGGAGGCGATGCGCGCCGACGAGCGCAACGCCCGCGCACTGGCCGAACACCTGCACGACGGCCCGCTGCAGGATCTGCTGGCGGCACGGCTCGAACTCGACGAGGTCCGCGAACGGCATACCGACCCCGCGCTCGACGCGGCGTACCAGGCCATACAGGAGACGGCGACCCGGCTGCGCAGCACCGTCACCTCGCTACATCCCCAGGTGCTCACTGAAGTCGGTCTCACCGCCGCGCTGCGCGAGCTGATCCGCGCCTATGAGCTCCGCGGGAGCTTCGCCGTCGAGGCCGATCTCGAGGAGGTCGACCGGCCCCGGTCACAGTCCCTGCTGTACCGGGCGGCGCGCGAACTGCTTGCCAACGCCTACAAGCACGCGCAGGCCGGCACCGTGTGGGTGCGCCTCGCCCGGGCCGGGGACGCCATCACCCTCGGCGTCGTCGACGACGGGGTGGGTTTCGATCCGGCCCTGCTGGACCGATGCGTCGCCGACGGGCACATCGGACTGGCGTCGCTGGCGGTTCGCGTCGAGGCGATGGGGGGATCGATGAAGCTGACGTCGGTGGTCGGCGGTGGGACGCGGGCCTCGGTGACCGCCCCCGCCGGCGCCGACTGAACACGCCGCGCCGGTGCTGAGCTGGCCGGAGAGGCGGGGTCAGTACCATCGGTGCCGTGGCACCCAACGGCCCACCGGACGACTTCCACAACCAGCGGACGCAGTTCGCGAACTATGGCGGCCCGGGCGGCCCGCCGAGGCCGGGGGGATCCCCGCCGCCCGCGGACAGCCCGCCGGATCAGCCGGAGGCACCCGAGGCGCTCGACCCGTTCGATCAGGAAGCCGAGCCCACCCCCTGGTACCGGCGGCCCGTGGGGGTCATCGCGTGGGTGATCGCCGTCGCGATCCTGCTCGCCCTGATCGTCTACGGGCTCATGGAGCTGATTCAGGGCGACCAGGGCACCAGCCACACCCCGAGCACCACGAGCAGCACCTCCCCGACGACGACCGCGACCACCACTGAGTCGTCCGCGCCGCCCACCACCACCGAGTCGTCCGCCCCGGCCACCAGCAGCGCGGCCGAGCCGCCGGCCCAGCAGCCCACCCAGCAGCAGACACGTCAGCCGAACCAACCGCAGCCGACGCATCGGCACCACTTGCCGTCGCTGCCGTCGGTGATCACCATTCCCGAGGTGCCGACGGTGATCACGCTGCCGCCCGGCATCGGCTGACCACCTGTTCGGCTCGGCTCGTCGAGCCTGTAATTCTGCGGGCCCTCACTCGCACTTTGGCTGCAGATTTACCGGATCGACGCCTTCCCGCGCGCGCCGTCGCCGCCCCGCCATCGCGGCGCGCTCATAGACTCGCTGGAATGGGGTGTGCGATATGAGCGAATCGCTCGGGTTGTCGATAGGGGCAGCCAACCTGGTTGCGGCCCGCGAGGGCGGTGCCCCGGTGGTCCGCAGTGCCGTGTTGACGCTGTTCGAACACCGGCCGACCGAAATCGGCGTGCCCGAGGAAAACCCGAACCTGACCGAGTCCGGGCTGGTGCTGCGCGGGTTCGTCGAGCGGGTCGGCGACCGGGCCCCGTTGGTGGCGGCCGACGGGACGAAGTACCTCGGTGAGGTGCTGACCGTCGAAGCGATCGAAGCGATGGCGCGCACGGTCGGCTATGGCACACCGGTCACCATCGCGGTCCCGGCCTATTGGTCCGAGGCGCAGACCACCGCGCTGCGCGAGGAGTTCTTCGCCCAGCGCGATCTGACGCGCGGCGGGGTGGCGCCGGCCCTGGTTTCCGACGCCACGGCCGCGCTGGCGGCGCTGCGCGCCAGGCCGGGGTTTCCGGCCGCAGGCGTCGTCGCCCTGTGCGACTTCGGCGCCAGCGGCACCAGCGTCACCCTGTTCAACAACGGACCGACCCTTCAGCAGATCGGTCCGTCGGTGCGCTACACCGAGTTCTCCGGCGACGCAGTGGATCAACTCATCCTCGACTACGTGCGCGCGGGCGCCTCAGACGCCACCAGCGCCGACCTGGCCAGCACCGCGCGGATCGGCTCGCAGTCTCGGCTGCTCGCCGCGTGCCGCCGCGCCAAGGAACAGCTGTCGACGGCCACCGCGGCCACCGTGGGGGCGGGTTCCGGCGACGAGGTCCGGCTTTCCCGCACCGAATTCGAGCAACTCAGCTCGCCACCGCTGGACCGATTCGTCAGCACCCTGGAAGATATCCTGCAGCGCAACGGGATTCAGCGATCCAGCCTGGCGGCCGTGGCGACCGTCGGCGGGGGCGCCGCCATCCCGCTGATCAGCGCTCGCCTCTCCGAGCGCCTGCAGGCGCCGGTCCACACCGCGCCACAGCCCGCGTTCAGCGCCGCCATCGGCGCGGCGTCGCTCGGCGCCCTGCAAGCCGCGGCGGGCATGGCGACCGCGGCGAGCTCCGTCGTCGAGAATCCGACCGAATTGGTGGAGACCGCCCGGGTCGCCGAGGGCGCCAGTCCCCTGGCCTGGTCGCAGGACGACGACGGCGCCGAGCCCGTCCCGTATGCGGGACCCGACATGACTGGCGAATATGGCCGGGAGCCAACGGGATCCGGCGATGCCGACAGCGCCCGCTACGCCGCCGTGCCCGCCTCGCTGCCGTGGTACAAGCGCACGGCGCTGGTATTGAGCGTCGTCGGCGCGGCCGCGGCCGTGCTTGTTGCGGTCGTGTTGGCGCTGACCCTGGGCCACGACAAGACGAGCCCCGTCAACACCACCCCGCCCAACCAACCGGCGCCGCCGCAGACGTCGCAAACAGAGACGATCACGGCGCCGAACGGGACCACCACCGTCACGGTGCTCCCGCCCCCACCGCCGCCGTCGACGCAGCCGCCCGACACGACGACAAGCCAGGCGCCCACGACGACAACGCCGGCGCCCACCACTACCAGCGCCGCGCCCACCACCACCACCAGTGCCGCGCCCACCACCACGTCGTCGGCGCCGACGACCACCGCGGCACCGACGACCACTCGGGAAAGGCCGACTCGCCCCGGGCTGCCCTTCCCGCCGCGCTAGCCCGGCCGGACGTCGGACGCGTCGAATCCGCGCGCGGCGAAGTCCGCCACCATCGCCTCGGCGCTGCGCACCGCGGCGCGACAGGCCCTGGTGGTGAACGGATCATTCAGGGGATGCTCGGCCCGGCGGCGCCAGCGCTGGGCCGCGGCGAAGGCGGCGCGCGGACCCTCGGGCCCGTACACATCACCGGGGCTCAGGCCCAGCCTGCTGGCGGGGTCCGTGCCCGACCCGCCGATCACGCGGCGCAGCGAAACGATTTCGTCCTCGTTCAGTGTCGTTGGACGGCAAGGTAATTGGCTGAGGAGCCGCAGCTCCTCGAAGGCGTGAGTGTCGGCCAGCAGCGGGTCGATGTCGGCGATGATGTACGGCGTCGCCACGATGGGAAACACCTCGACGAATCGGCGCAACGACACCAGCGCGGTGTGCGCCTTGAGCATGTCGGAGCGTTGCGCGAATTGCTGATCGATGACCCGTCGCAGCGCCACCAGCCCACTGCGTTCCAGCAGTTCGTCGGCCAACCCCGCGGCGCTGGTGACCCCGGCCGCCAGCACGGCGATCGAAATCCGGATGCCAAACATGCCGAACCGGTCGAGCAATTGCACGCGCGTGCCGACGTCCAACGGCAATGGACTGTCGGCCCGCGTGAAGCGGTCGACGCTGAGCATGGCTTTGTTGAGCGTGGCGCTGTCGACGCCGGCGAGCTTTTGCAGCGCGACGAACTCGCTCTGGCGCAGCGTGCGCGCGGTCAGCGCGAGCAGCCCGGATACCGGCACCACCGCTTGGCAGATGCCGGTCTGATTCATCTCGCGGGTGAACCGCTGCGCGACGTCGGCCGCCGACAGCATCGCGTCGATGCGGCCCGCGCCGATCTCGTCGGCGCGCGACGCCACGCCGATGATGCCCAGGGCTCCCGCCGAACCACCCACCAGGTGACCGATCTGCTTGAGCAGCGCCACATCTGCGGCGTTGAGGGTGCGCAACAGGAACACCACCGCGTCGACCCGCGGCACCCCGTCCGGGGGGATCAGCAGCTGCAGCGTCCGCTCCGAGGCATCGCGCGTGAGCGACGACGTCCCCGGGGTGTCGATGATGGTGGCGCCGGCCAGTTCTTCCGCGGGCCATTCGACGTCCAGGTCGGCCACGTCGGCGGGGTTGAGCGCGCGGAAGTCGAACGTCAGGCCCGCGCTTCGGTTGATCGGGACATTCGAGCGCCGTCCGCCCCAATGGTTGGCGGTGACCTTCGGCGTCGGGCCGTGCCGAAACCACGTCACGATCCGGGTGGCTTCGGTGGCATCCGTCGGTGCGATGTCCTCCCCCACCAAAGCGTTGACGAGAGTGGACTTTCCGGCCTTCAGCGTCCCTGCCAGCGCGATGCGGATGGGTTCGTTCAGTCGCGCGCCGATCCGCTCCAGTTCATAGAAGACGTCGGGGCGATGCCGATACGCCGGCTCGCCGCGGTAGGCCTGGATTGTTCCGCCGAGAATCGCGCGGACTTGATCGCTCGTGCTCACGACCGTCCCGCGGTGACCGGAGGTGTCAACTTGTCCACGTTGTCGAGGACCTGCTCCAGGATGTTCAACCTCCGCTCCAGTTCACGAACAGTATTGTCGCGCTCGGCTTCCTCGAGGTGCGCCGCGGTGATGGTGGCTTGCAGTGATTCGTTGAGCGAACGGGTGACCTCGTCGCCGATCTCGCGGTAATGATCGCGCAGCGTGCGGTGGATCGCCTTGAGCCGGTCGCGGGATTCCTTGCCGACCACGAACGACACGTCATCGACGAAGCGCCGGACGTTGGTCTTGGCCTCGGCGCGCGCCCGCAACAGCCGGTGCTCCCTGTCCTCCTTGTAGGCCATCCGGCCCAACAGCAGCCCCGCACCCAGCGACAGGGGGTTGAACAGGCCCAGGCCGGCCACCGACGACAGCATGCCGATCATCACCACGCCGCCATAGGAGCCGCGCAGCCCGGTGACGACCTTCTGCCCCTTGCCCGCGGGCTTGGACTCCAGTTCCGCCAACGACTTGAGCCGGCCGAAATCGCCACCCATCAGTCGCCCGGTCAGTTCCGGGGACAGCACCGAATCCAGCCCCGCATCGGCGAACGAGCGCGCCACCTCGCCGGCCAGCGCCTCGGCCCGTCGGTAGGCCCACACAAAGTTGTCCCCGACGGCGGTGGCGACCGCATTCTCGGTGTCGGTGCCGATCTCAGCCCAATGCCGGGTCGGGTCGCACGAATCTATCTGGCGCTCAATGTCTTCGGTGAGGGCGCGGAAGCGGGCCCGCATGTCGTGGTCGACATCGGCATACAGATCGGTGAATCCGTCGTTGAGCACCTGCTGCCACAGCGCCGACTGGTTGAGAGCATCCTGCGCTTGGCGCTTGCGGCGCTCCAGGTCGTCGGCGAGCCGGTCGCGCAAGTCAGGGTCGTCGACCACCGCCAGCTCGGATCCCACCGACATCGCTAACTGCTGTGCAGCAGAACGGATTTCGTAGAGGACCTGGTCCCGGACCCGGTCCGTCTGGCGGGAAAGCACCTTTTCGCTGAGAAACTTGATGATCGACGGGAAATTGGACTCGTCGTTGAGTTCCTTGTCGTTGAGCGTGACGGCGTGGCTGCGCAACAGCGACGAGACCGGCAGGATCGGGATCGCCACGCCCGCGCGCTGTAGGTGCCCGGCGTTGGCGTTGACGATGTCGCGCCACCGCGGGTACAAGTCGGTTTTGGTTGCCACCAATATCGCCACGGGGCAGATCTGATGCGCCTGGCTGATGAACCGCATCTCCGGCTCGGTCAATTCCTGGCTGGTGTCGCTGACCATCAACAGCGCGTCGGCCTCGGGCAGCAATCCGAGCGTCGCCGACAGGTGCCGCTGCCCGTGGCCGCCCACGCCGGGGGTGTCGACGAACACCAGGCCGCCCTGCAGCAGCGGGCTGGGCGCGGCGATCTCCACGCGCAGCACTTCGCGGTTGCCGGCCTGCGGCGCGTGGCGCAGGTCGGTGTTGAGGTCATCCACGGGAATCTCGATGGACGCGGGTTCGCCGTGGGGCCCCGCGGCCACGACCAGCCGTGCCGACGGCGGATCGCCGTAGCCGACGACGGTGATCACCACGGTGGCCTCGTCGTCGCCGACTCGCGCCACCGGCAGGTTCAGCAGCGAGTTGAGTAGCTGGCTCTTGCCCTGTTTGAGCTGCCCGGCGATCACCACCCGGATTCGCGGGTCGAGGATGCGCTCGCGGGCCCGGGTCAGCCGCTGCGCGAGGTCACCGCGGCTGGTGAGTTCGGCAATGGCGACGGTGTGGTCGATCAATTCGACGATGACGTTGACCCGCCGAGGATCATCCGGTGGTGTCACCGTGCTGCCCCACTTTCTCGCTGATGCGCTGAGATCACGGTATGCGTGAGGCGGCGGAGACCCAACAAGGTCCCCGCCGCCGTTGCGCGTCCGGGATCGCTAGCCGTGCGGCCCGACCGGATGGGCGCTTGGTGCCGGGTGCGGGGCCGGGACCGGAGCGTGCACGGGTGCCGGCTCGTGCGGCGTGCCCTCGAACACCGACGGGCTGTGCGGCGCCGGCGCGGGCGAGTGTTCCACCGGGGCCGGCGCGTGCTGCACCGGAGCGGGCGCGTGCTGAACCGGCGCCGGCGCGTGCTGAACCGGGGCGGGCGAGTGGTCGACCGGAGCCGGCGAATGCGCCGGCGGCTGGATCACCGGAGTGCCCGTGCCCCCGTGGTTGATCGGGCCACTGCCGCCCGGGCTTTGAATCACCGGGCCGGCGCTCGACGGGGGCGTCGCGTGGCCTCCGACGGTGCCGCCTGCACCACCGCCGCCCTGAATGACCGGGCCCTGGCCACCCGGTGCGACCGGGCCGTGCTGGGCCGGAACTCCACCGGGGGTGACGGGGCCGCCACCTGCGTTGACCGGGGTACCAGCGCCGAGCGCGGCACCTTCTTGGCCAAGGATCTGGCCGTGGGCGCCCGCGCCAGGGCCACCGGCCACGCCGCCGCCAGCGCCGCCCGTCATGACACCGCCGACCCCGCCGCCGGGGTGGTCGCCGCCGGTCACGCCGGGTCCGTTGATGCCGCCTCCCGCGCCTCCGGTCACGCCGCCTCCGAGCGCCCCGCCGGGGTGGCCGCCTGCGATTCCGGCCGCCGCGGTGCCGCCGCCGCTGGCCTGGCCGCCCAATCCGGCACCGCCGGCGACGGACGGCGCCGCCATCTGGGGCGTCGCATGCCCGCCCACGTTTGCGCTGTCGCCGCTCAAAACGGCGCCGCCGCGTTCCCCTCCGATGCCCAGGCCCGCTCCACCCGCGGCGCTGGCGCCGGCCTGACCGCCGACGCCGACGCCGCCCAGCGGGCCGGAGACATGGGGCGTGGCAGCACCGTTCAAGGCGGCGCCTTCGCTGGCGATCAACCCGGCTTGACCGGTCGCACCGCCGACGAGGGCCGTGTTGGCAGCGCCGCCGGCCAGGCCGCCAGCACTGCCGGCACCAGCCAGACCACCGCCTGCTGCAAGGCCACCGCCGGCGCCCAAGCTTGCCTGGCTGGCGAGGCCGGCTTGGGCACCCAACGCCGCCTGGCCACCAAGCCCACCGCCAAAACCACCAGCAGCCTGGCCACCCGCACCAAAACCACCACCCGCAGCAAGACCACCCTGGCCGGCAAGACCCGCTTGCGCGCCCAAACCGGCCTGGGCGCCCAACCCAGCCTGGCTTCCAGCGCCCAGGCCGAACCCGCCGCCGCCGCCAGCCCCTGCCTGACCGCCGGCACCGAATGCGCCGCCGGCCTGGCCGGCAACACTGCCGCCAGCTTGGCCACCAACACCGCCGCCAAAGACACCGCCCGCTTGGCCGGTAAAGCCGGCACCTGCCCGGGCGCCCAAGCCCGCCATGCCACCGACGCCCGCCTCAGCGCCAAGGCCGGCACCCCCGGAGACCCCGGCACCACCGGCGAGACCTGCGCCACCGCCGAGACCCGCGCCGCCAGCTAGACCCGCACCGCCGGCCAGACCCGCACCACCGGCCAGACCCGCACCACCGGACAAACCAGCACCACCGCCGAGACCCGCACCACCGCCGAAGCCGGCTTCGCCAGCCAGACCCGCGCGAGCACCGAATCCGGCCTCACCGCCCAGGCCTGCCTCGCCGGCAAGTCCCACGCCCCCGCCGAATCCGGCGCGAGCGCCCGCGGCGGCACCAAGCCCGAGACCCAAGCCACCACCGAAACCCGCCTGGCCGCCCAGACCAAGACCGGCTTGACCGCCCACGCCAGCCCCTAACCCGAGGCCCAGGCCGGCACCGATCTCTGCGCCGAGGCCGGCCTGGCCGCCTGCGGCGAACCCAGTCTGACCACCCAGGCCCGCCCCGAACCCGAGGCTCAAGCCGGCATTGATCTCAGCGCCCAAACCAGCTCCACCACCGACTCCAAGGCCAAGTCCCAAGCCCGCGCCGATCTCAGCACCGACGCCAGCACCCAGCCCGCCGCCGAGTTGCTCACCAACAAGGCCGCCGGGACCGAAGCCACCCGCACCCGGTCCGAACCCGCCCCAGCCAGGAGCACTACCGGTGCCGAAACCGGGCCGGAAGTCGCCCCACCGAGGGCCGACGTCACCCCAACCGGGGCGGGGGTCGCCCCATCGAGGCCCAACGTCGCCCCAACGAGGCCCGTCACCCCAACCGTGCCTGGGGTCGCCCCACCGAGGTCCGCCGTCGCCCCAGCCGGGCCGGAAGCCGCCCCAACCCGGCCCGAACTCACCGGTGCCCGGACCGAAAGCACCCCAACCGGGCTGCCAACCGAACCCGGCACCGCCCGAGCCGGCATACCCCTCGTCGACGCCATTCCACAGCCCGGCGTCGAACGAATTGACCAGTCCCGCGCCCAGGCCGCCCACGATCGCGCCGCCGTCGCCGACGACCGCGTCCGCGCCGTACAGGGCGGGCGCAACGGCGTCTCCGACCAACGCGGCACCGTCCTCGGCCACCGTGGACACCAGCGCGGGCCCATATCCCCCGTAGCCGGGGTCGTAGCCCGCATAGCCGGGGTCATAGCCCGAATAGGCCGGGGCGTAGCCGTACTGGTCGGTCAGGACCTGCTGCACGCCGCCGACCGGGTCGGCGCCGAGGTCGACACCGGGCAAAGCGTTGGCCGCCGCCAGGGCGAACTGTTCGGGCGACGCGTTGACCCCGGCAAGGGTCATCGCCTGCTCGGGACCATTGAGGAAGGCTTGCGCCGCCTCGGGACTGGTGAACAGCCCCATGATGTATCGGATCAGCGCGTCCATGATCGGTTCCCTTCACGTTCTCTTGAAGCCGCTCGCCGGGGTCGACCGGCGTTTCGATATACACGCTATGGATTTCGCCGTGGTCTGGAATCGGGGTCCGAGCCCCCGGCCGCACAAGCACCCATAGGGATCAGCCGAGCCAGCATATTAGGGGATTAGGGGGCTGTGTCACCGTTTCGGCGGCATGGCGAAGCCGCGCTCTGAAAAGAGCTTTTCAGCAGCTCAACGGCAGAAACTGGTCGGCATCCGGCGAACGAAAGTCAGCCGTGGATCCCGAAGCCGTGGTGATCGTCCACGCCGGGGTGCGGGTGGGCATCGGGGTGGTCCCAGGCACTCAGATCGTCTGCCGGGAAGACGCCGTGATCGACCGCGCCATCGGGCGTCTCTAGGCCCGCGAGCAGCACCGATGGCTCATGCGGGTCGGTCCCGGCGGGATGCGAATCCGCTGGCGCGACGACGGGGGCTGGGGTTGCCGGTTGGCTGATCACCCCGGGCGCCGGGCCGTGCTGCTCGACCAGCCCCATGGGGGCGTGCGGCGTGAAAGCGTCGAGGGCGGCCGCCGCCGCGCCGCTTGCCCAAACGTTGCCGGATTCGGCGACGGGCGTACCCGCAACGGAAGGAACGGGATGGCCCATCGACAGCGAATCGGACACCATCGGAATCAGATTATTCACGTCTGCGCTCGTCACGCCCGTAAGATGGGCATCCGCGATCGTCTGCGCGGGGTTAGCGGCGTAGCGTGCCGCGGCGTCCGGATCGCGCACCAGCGCGATCACAAAATCGAGCAACGAGTTTGCCATCGCACACCTCCTCGCTACCCTGGGCCGCCGCGGCAGGACAAGCCGAGCCGGATAGCACGATGGTATCGGCCGGACCGCCACGCGTGATCGGTGCGAAACCCGCCTCTCGTACGGCATCATTAGGGGGTGCCCCATTAGGGGAAATGGCGCGGCCGCGGGCCGCCGACGGGAAGGGGGCGAGCGCCGTGGGCGACACCCCTGGAGACATACCAGCGCAGGCGCGCGACGCCATCGCCGCCCTCCTCGACGGGCCCTCGACGCCGGCCAGGCTGCTGATCAGCGGCGGCATCGGCACTGGAAAGAGCACTGCTCTTGCAGCCGCGCGGGGCAAGTTGCGCGGCGCCGGCCTGACGGTGCTGGCACGCCCGCCCCGCGCCGACGACCCGCCGGACGCGGCGCTGGTCGTCGACGATGCCCACTTGCTGACCGACGACGCCCTCGCGGCCCTCACGCAACGCGTCGCCGACGGCGCCATCGTGGTGGTGGCCCGCCGAACCCCAGGAACGCCTGCGCGACGTGACGCTGGCCATCGAGCGGGACGGACGACTCGTGTCCCTCGGTCCGCTGCCGGTCGCCGAAGAGCTGCTCGAGCCCACCGCGGGAATTCCGTTCCTGGTGCGCGCGGTGGCCGCGGGGGCCGAGCCCCCGGCGCAAGCGGCCAAGTTCGCGCTGATCGACCGGTTGCGCCGAGTCGACGAACCCACCCTGGACACCCTCCTCATCATGTCGCTGTCCCAGGAATTGGGGACCACGGATGTGGCCGCCGCGCTGGACATTTCGACGACGCAGGCGCGCCGGCTCGTCGATCGGGCGCGCGCCGGCGGCCTCGTCGAGCCGTCGCATACCCCGGGGTTCCTGAGGTTGGTCCATGATGCAGTCGCCCATCTCATCGGCAACGCGCACCACCGCGAGGTCGAAACCGCGCTCGTGCGCTCGCAGCTCGACCTGGCAACGGTGTCAACAGAATTCGCGCTCCGACTCGCCGAGCACGGCCTCAAGGACGACCGACTGGCGGCCCTGCTGGGTCGGCGGGCCGACGCGTCACGAGGTGATTTCGTTCACGCGGCGAGGCTGTACCGCGCGGCGGTTGACGCCGGCGCCGACGGGATGGCGTCCCGAGCCGCCGACGCGCTGGCGCGCGCCGGGGACCACTCCGCCGCCGCGGCCTTGGCCGACGGCCTGCTGGGTTCACCGGATTCCGCCGAACGGGCGGCGGCGGTTCGCATCGCCGCCAGCCTCGCGGTCCTCGACGGCAACGCGGGCCAGGCGGCCGAACTGTTCCGCTGGCTCGGGCCCCACCCCGACGCCGTCGTCGGCGCCGCCGCGGCGATCGCCCTCACCGCGACGGGCGATCTCGCCGCGGCGCGGGTGGCGCTCCGCACGCAAGACGCCGGCCCGCCGACCATGGCCGCACGCGGCGCACGCAGCCTCGCCGAGGGGCTGCTGCTGAGCATCGACCGTCCGTATTCGGCGGCGATGGCGAAGCTGGGCCAGGCCATCGGGGCCGAACCGTCGATGACCGAAGTCCTGCCGGACAGCCCCGCCGCGCTGGTCGCCTTGGCGGCGATGCATGGCGGCGATCCGGTCCGCGCGCGCAGCGTCATCGGCCGCGCGACCGGACCCGAGGTCGCCCCGATGTTCCAGCGTCGGCACGCGCTGCTCTCGGGCTGGATCAAGATGCAGGAGGGGCAGCTGGCCGCGGCCGGCGCGGACGTGGCGGCCGTCGGCTCGGCCGTGCTGCACCGCCGCGACGCATTGTGGGCGAGCGCATTGCAGACGGCGATCGCACGGCGCAGCGGGGACGCGGGCGCGCTGCACCAGCATTGGCACGCCGCCATCGAGGTGCTCGCGGAGTGCGCCGTCGACCTGTTCAGCCTGCTGCCGTTGGGCGAATTGTGGGTGGCCGCCGCTCGGCTGCGCCGGGTCGAGCGGCTGCGGCATTCCCTGGATGAGGCGTTCGGGCTGCTGGAATCGCTGGGCAACCCGGTGATGTGGTCGGCGCCCCTGCATTGGGCCGGGGTGCACGCGGGAATCCTGGCCAACTCGCCGGAGTCGGTCGCGCCGCACGGACAGGCCCTCGGCGTGGCAGCCGCCGACAGCACGTTCGCGCGGGTGCTCTCCGGGGCCGGCCGCACGTGGCTGCGCGTGCTGGCCGATCAGGTCGACGCCGACGAGGTCACCGTGGCCGCCCGTGCCTTGTCGAACGCCGGGCTGACCTCCGACGCCACCCGGCTCGCCGGTCAGGCCGCGCTGCAAGCAGCCGACGGGCGGGTATCCGGGGCAATGCTGCAACTCGCCCGGGACCTCAAGCTGGGCGCCGGCGACGGCGAGATGCCGTCCACCGAACCGGCCGCCGCTGCGCGCTCCGCGCCGCATCACCCCGCGGCGGGCTCGGCGCTCTCCGATCGCGAACGCGAAGTCGCCGAGCTGCTGCTGCTGGGAATGCCCTACCGCGACATCGGTGGCCGGCTGTACATCTCGGCGAAGACGGTCGAGCACCACGTCGCCCGGATCCGGCGTCGGCTCGGCGCCGGGTCGCGTTCGGAGATGCTGTCGATGCTGCGCGCCATGCTGGCCCCGGAGGACGCGATTGCAGGCCAGCGCGACCCGCGAACGGCAAGTTAGGGCAGCCTTTCTCGCATCGAAAGCCGCGGAGATGCAACTATGAGCAGGGCTAATCGGGAAACGAAGCAGGCTAAATAACTATGCATCGGGGAGAGTTTTTGTGACCACGCAGATGCTCATCAGACTGATCGTGGGCATGGGCATGACGTTGCTCGTGCTCGCCTTCGCCGCGCGGCGGGTCCTTTTCCTGTTCAAGCTGGTCACTTCCGGCAAACCGGCCCCGGGGCACACCGACGACGTCGGCAGGCGGCTCTGGACGGAGATCGCCGAGGTGTTCGGGCAGCGACGGCTGCTGAAGTGGTCGATTCCGGGCCTGGCGCACTTCTTCACCATGTGGGGTTTCTTCATCCTGCTCACGGTCTACATCGAGGCCTACGGATTCCTGTTCCAGGCGAACTTCCACATCCCGATCATCGGGCACTGGGACGCGCTGGGCTTCCTGCAGGACTTCTTCGCCACCGCCGTCTTCCTGGGCATCACCACCTTCGCGATCATCCGACTCCGCACCGAGCCGAAGGAATACGGCCGCTCGTCCCGGTTCTACGGCTCGCACACCGGCGGCGCCTGGCTGGTGCTGTTCATGATCTTCAACGTCATCTGGACGTACGTCCTGGTCCGCGGGTCCGCGGTCAACAACGGCACGCTCCCCTACGGCAAGGGCGCCTTCCTGTCGCAGCTGTTCGGCGCGATCCTGCGCCCGCTCGGCCAGCCCGCCAACGAGATCATCGAAACGACGGCCCTGCTGTTGCACATCGCGGTCATGCTGGCGTTCCTGATCATCGTGCTGCACTCCAAGCACCTGCACATCTTTACGGCGCCCATCAACGTCATCTTCAAGCGGCTGCCCGACGGGCTGGGCCCGCTGCTGCCGATCGAGGCCGACGGGAAGCCGATCGACTTCGAAAACCCGCCAGACGACGCGGAATTCGGGCGCGGCAAGATCGAGGACTTCAGCTGGAAGGGGATGCTCGACTTCGCCACCTGCACCGAATGCGGGCGTTGCCAGTCGCAGTGTCCGGCCTGGAACACCGGAAAGCCGTTGTCGCCCAAGCTCGTCATCATGGACCTGCGCGACCACTGGATGGCCAAGGCGCCGTACATCCTCGGCGCCAAGGAGACGCCCGCCGAGAACACGCCGGAGGGCGGGATCGGTGAGGAGCTGTCCGGCGAGAAGCACGCCGAGGAGCATCACGTCCCCGAATCGGGTTTCGGCCGCGTGATGGGCTCGGGACCGGCGCAGGCCACCCGCCCGCTGGTCGGCACCGAAGAGCAGGGCGGCGTCATCGACCCCGACGTGTTGTGGTCCTGTGTGACCTGCGGCGCCTGCGTGGAGCAGTGCCCGGTGGACATCGAACACATCGACCACATCGTCGACATGCGCCGCTACCAGGTGATGATGGAGTCGGAGTTCCCCTCCGAGCTGTCGGTGCTGTTCAAAAACCTTGAGACCAAAGGCAACCCGTGGGGGCAGAACGCCTCCGACCGGACCAACTGGATCGACGAGGTCGACTTCGACGTCCCGGTGTACGGCGAGGACGTGGACAGCTTCGACGGCTTCGAGTATCTGTTCTGGGTGGGCTGCGCGGGCGCCTACGACGACAAGGCGAAGAAGACCACCAAGGCCGTCGCCGAGCTGCTGGCCATCGCCGGCGTGAAGTACCTGGTGCTGGGAACCGGCGAGTCCTGCAACGGCGACTCCGCGCGCCGGTCGGGCAACGAGTTCCTGTTCCAGCAACTGGCCGCCCAGGCCGTCGAGACCCTCGACGGGGTCTTCGAGGGCGTCGAGACCGTGGACCGCAAGATCGTGGTCACCTGCCCGCACTGCTTCAACACCCTCGGTAAGGAATACCGGCAGCTGGGCTCCAACTACACCGTGCTGCACCACACCCAGCTGCTCAACCGGCTGGTGCGCGACAAGAAGCTGGTCCCGGTCACCCCCGTCTCGCAGGACATCACCTATCACGACCCCTGCTACCTGGGCCGGCACAACAAGGTGTACGAGGCGCCCCGGGAGTTGATCGGCGCCGCGGGGGCCAACCTCACCGAGATGCCGCGCCACGCCGAGCGCAGCTTCTGCTGCGGCGCCGGCGGCGCCCGCATGTGGATGGAAGAGCATATCGGCAAGCGGATCAACCACGAACGCGTCGACGAGGCACTGGCCACCAACGCCGCCACGATCGCCACCGGCTGCCCGTTCTGCCGGGTGATGGTCACCGACGGCGTCAACGACCGGCAGGAGGAAGCGGGCCGCAGCGGCGTCGAGGTGCTCGACGTGGCTCAGATACTCCTGGGGTCGCTCGAGTACGACAAGGCGACCCTGCCCGAAAAGGGCACGGCGGCAAAGGAAGCCGAGAAACGGGCCTCCGAAAAGCCCAAGGCGCCCAAGGCCGAGGCCGCGACCGCGACCGCCGAAGCGCCGGCGGAAGCGCCGGCCAAGGTCGAGGAGCCCGAGCCGGCGAAGGCCGCCGAGCCGGCGAAGGCGGCCCCCGCCAAGGGGCTGGGCATCGCCGGCGGCGCCAAGCGACCCGGCGCCAAAAAAGCCGCGCCCGCGGCCGCGCCGAGCGCCGAGGCCAAGGCCGCGACGCCCGAGGCTCCCGCGGCGCCTGCCGCACCCGTCAAGGGGCTGGGCATCGCCGGCGGCGCCAAGCGACCCGGCGCCAAGAAGTCCGCGGCGCCCGCGGCCAAGGCAACGGAAGCCCCGGCCGAGCCCGCAACGGAGGCCCCGGCCGAGCCGGCCGCGGAGGCCCCGGCCGCCGAAACCAAGGCTCCCGCCGCGCCCGTTAAAGGCCTCGGCATCGCCGCCGGCGCCAAGCGGCCCGGCGCCAAGAAGGCGGCACCGGCGGCACCGGCAGCCCCCGCGGCTGCGGAAAAGACGGAGCCGAGCGAGTCGCAGCCCGCCGAGCAGCCCGAGGCGAAAGCCGAGCCGAAGCCGCAGCCTTCCGCGGAGTCCGACGGGGACGCAGCAAAGCCCGCGGCGCCGGTAAAGGGGCTGGGCATCGCGCGCGGCGCTCGCCCGCCGGGGAAACGTTGATCACAAATTGATGCTGTCAGCAAATTTCGCTGGACATCGATGGCACCATAGGTGACGTGACTACCCACCAGCTGCCCGTGCATGCCGTCGGCCATCACCGGCAGCGGACCTTCGCGCAGTCGTCCAAGCTCCAGGACGTCCTGTACGAGATCCGCGGCCCGGTGCACCAGCACGCCGCGCGGCTGGAGGCCGAGGGACACCGCATCCTCAAGCTCAACATCGGCAACCCGGCGCCCTTCGGCTTCGAGGCGCCCGACGTAATCATGCGCGACATGATCCAGGCCCTGCCGTACGCCCAGGGCTACTCGGATTCGCAGGGCATCCTGCCCGCCCGGCGCGCGGTGGTCACCCGCTACGAACTGGTCGAGGGCTTCCCCCGGTTCGACGTCGACGACGTTTACCTGGGCAACGGGTGCTCCGAGCTGATCACGATGACGCTGCAGGCCCTGCTCGACAACGGCGATCAGGTGCTGATCCCGGCGCCGGACTACCCGCTGTGGACGGCGTCCACGTCGCTGGCGGGCGGCACCCCCGTGCATTACCTGTGCGACGAGACCCAGGGCTGGCAGCCCAACATCGCCGACCTGGAGTCCAAGATCACCGAACGCACCAAGGCGCTGGTCGTGATCAACCCGAACAACCCGACCGGCGCCGTCTACAGTCGCGAAATCCTCACCCAGATGGTCGAATTGGCGCGCAAGCATCAACTGCTGCTGCTCGCCGACGAGATCTACGACAAGATCCTCTACGACGACGCCAAGCACATCAACGTGGCCTCGCTCGCACCCGACATGCTGTGCCTGACCTTCAACGGCCTGTCGAAGGCCTACCGCGTCGCCGGCTATCGGGCCGGCTGGCTGGCCATCACCGGCCCCAAGGACCACGCCAGCAGCTTCATCGAGGGAATCAGCCTGCTGGCCAACATGCGGTTGTGCCCGAACGTTCCGGCGCAGCACGCGATCCAGGTCGCTCTCGGCGGCCATCAGAGCATCGAGGATCTGGTCCTTCCCGGCGGCCGCCTGCTCGAGCAGCGCGACGTCGCCTGGACCAAACTCAACGAGATCCCGGGCGTGTCCTGCGTCAAGCCCGAGGGCGCGCTGTACGCGTTTCCCCGGTTGGACCCCGAGGTCTACGACATTGCCGACGACGAGCAACTGGTCCTCGAGCTGCTGTTGTCCGAGAAGATCCTGGTGACCCAGGGCACCGGATTCAATTGGCCGGAGCCCGATCACCTGCGCATCGTGACGCTGCCGTGGTCCCGCGACCTCGCCGCCGCGATCGAGCGGCTGGGCAACTTCCTGACCAGTTATCGGCAGTAAGCAAGCTCGCAGCGGCGCCCTCTACCCTCGACCGGGTGACCCACTCGCACTCGCACAGCCTGTCCGGCGGTCCGTCTCCGCTGGGCCAGCTGCCCGCCAAGATCGTCGTCGGGCTGCTGGTCGCCATCGGTGTGGCCGTGATCGCCGGTGCGGTGTTGCTCTGGCCGAGCCGCCAGCACGTCGACATCCCGATGCCCTTCCAGAACGCCGCCGGCGGCGCCGTGAGCACCCAGCGGGGGCACGTGTTGTCCAGCGCCCTGGCCGACTGCGGCAGCGCGTCGGCGGGCCAGGTGCTCACCACGGCACCGCAACCGGCGGCCCCCGGCGCCGGGCGGTGCACGCAGACGCTGATGGCCATCGATTCCGGGCCGAACGCCGGCGCCAAGACGCTGCTGGAGGCGTCGCCGGGGCCGGGGCAGCCGCACTTCGCGCCGGGCGATCGCGTCCGGCTGGTCCGGCAGGTCGACGAGCAGGGCACGACCAGCTACGCGTTTTACGACTTCGAGCGCGGCTGGCAGCTGGTCGCCCTTGCCGTCGCGTTCGCGGTGGTGGTCGTCGCGGTGGCCCGCTGGCGCGGGCTGCTGGCTCTGGTCGGCATCGTCGTCGCGTTCCTGGTGTTGGTGGTGTTCCTGCTGCCCGCGCTGCGCGACGGCGCGCCGGCCGTCCCGGTCGCGCTGGTGGCGTCGGCGGCCATCCTGTATGCGGTGATCTATCTTGCCCACGGGGTCAACCTGCGCACCAGCTCCGCCCTGCTGGGCACCCTGTCCGCCTTGCTGCTGGCGTCCGGATTATCTTGGGCCGCAGTCAATCTGGCGCATCTCACCGGCCTGTCGGACGATCAGAACGGCCAGGTCTCGGCGTACCTGGGCAACGTGTCGATCAGCGGGCTGCTCCTCGTCGGGTTCATCATCGGGTCGCTGGGTGTGCTCAACGACGTCACCGTGACCCAGGCGTCGACGGTGTTCGAGCTCGCCCGCATCGGGGGCTCGCGCCGGGCGGTCTTCCTGGGTGCCATCCGGGTGGGCCGCGACCACATCGCCAGCACGGTCTACACGCTGGTGCTGGCCTACGCCGGCACGTCGCTGCCGTTGCTGCTGTTGTTCAGCGTCTCCAACCGCTCGCTGACTGACGTGCTGACCAGCGAGAGCGTGGCCATCGAGCTCGCCCGCTCGGCGGTGGGCGGCATCGCGCTGGCGCTGTCGGTGCCGTTGACGACGGGCATCGCCGCGGTGCTGGCCAAGCCGGCCTCGGAAGCGGCCCAGATCAGCGCCGCTGCTCCAACAGCCCCAGCAAGTAGTCGCCATATCCCGACTTGACCAGCGTCCGGGCCCGCTCGGCCAGCTCCTCGTCGGTGATCCAGCCCTGCAGCCACGCGATTTCCTCGGGAACGCTGACCTTGAGGCCCTGGCGGCGTTCCAAAGTGCGGACGTAATCGCTGGCGTCCAGCAGCGAGTCGAACGTGCCCGTGTCCAGCCACGCCGTCCCGCGCGCCATCACCTCGACCGACAGCCGGCCCCGGTTGAGGTAGATCTGGTTGACCTCGGTGATCTCGTACTCACCGCGCGCCGACTTCTTCAAGTTCTTGGCGATCTCGATGACGTCGTTGTCGTAGAAGTACAGGCCCGGCACCGCGTATTGCGACTTCGGCGTGGCCGGCTTTTCCTCCAGCGACAGCGCCATGCCGTCGTCGGAGAACTCGACGACACCGTAGGCCGACGGGTTGGCCACCCAGTACGCGAAAATAGCTCCGCCGCTTATGCTTTGGAAGCGACTCAGGCTGGTGCCCAGGCCCGGGCCGTAGAAGATGTTGTCGCCCAACACCAAAGCGGCCGAATCGTTGCCCAGGTGGCCTTCGCCGAGCACGAAAGCCTGTGCCAGGCCTTCGGGTTGGGCCTGCTGGATGTAGCTGAGGTTGATGCCGAATTGCGAGCCGTCACCGAGGAGCCGCTGAAAGCCGTCCGCGTCGTGGGGCGTCGTGATGATCAGGATGTCGCGGATGCCGGCCATCATCAGCGTGGACAGCGGGTAGTAGACCATCGGTTTGTCGTAGACCGGCAGCAACTGCTTGCTGATGCCGATGGTGATCGGGTGCAGGCGGGTGCCCGATCCGCCCGCCAGGATGATCCCGCGCATGAATGCCTCTCCTAATTCGACCGCTAATTGACGAGGTCGTCCTCGGTGACTTCGGTGGCCGCCAGCGCGGCGGCCAAGCTGTCGTGCCGGAACACCGCGGTGACGTGATCCCGGACCACCCGGAACGCCGACGCGGCGTTGGTGACGCCCCCGTCCGGGGTGCTGACCTTCTGTTCGACGACCACGACACCGTCGTGAACGTACATCCGGCCGGGCTCTGCCGTCCCCCGCTGGGAATCGGCCCACCTGCGCAGCGCCTCATGGCCCTGGGCGGCCCCGTGGGCGTCGCCGATTTCGATGTCTTCGCTGGAAAGCGCCTCCAACGTCTCCATATCGGAGGCGTTGAGGGCGTCGTGCCACGCCAGGACGGTGGCGATCTCCGATGTGGTCATGGTCAGCAAGGTACCGTGTCGACCCGAGTTATAACGGCGTACGGTCCAGCCATTTTTGCCACACGGCGTCATCGCCGAACAGTTGGATGCCGGTGTCGGCCACCGGGACCCGGCGAACGATCGCCAGCAGCAACTCGGTGGCGCCGCCGCGCAGCGCCGCGCTGCCCTTGCCATGGTCGTGCGACCAGGTGATGCGGCCGTCGTCGACGCGCATCGTCCATTCGCCGGCGTCACCCAGCCCGGGATCGGTGGCGTGCAGATGCAGGGTGTCGCCGTCCTCGAGGGGCAGCGCCGCGCCCTCGCCTCCGGCCTGAATCGCCACGCGCTCAAGCCATTCCGTGATGGCGTCCGCCGCGATTTCCGCGTCGAGGGTGAATTCGGCGCCGGTCGCGAGGGCGGCGTCGGCGCGGTGCACCGCCGTCTCGTGCAGCCGCCGCCGGACCCACCAGTTCGCCGGGCGCGTCCCGAGGAAGGTCCACACCGGTGTTTCCACACCCGACAACTCGACGGCGTCGACCAGCCGCTGCGCCCCACCCTGCAGCCAGGAGATCGCGTCGGCGGGATCCGGGGGCGGCTTGCCGCCTTCCACGGTCCGCGGGTCGAGGTACTGGTCGAGCCGGTCGCGCACGATCTGCGCCGCCCAGCGGTCGCCGCGGCCGACATGGCGCAGCAGCTGGGTGACCGTCCAGCCCGGGCACGTCGGCACCGGCGTCGACTCGTCGACGTCGCGGAAAAGCTCGGCGAACGCCCGGTTCTCGTCGAGGAACGCGGCGGCATAGTCCACGGGGTCAGGCTACCGCCGGTCCAGAGCCGTTGATCCACTGCGCCGACCCTGCGGTAGCGATAGCGTCCGACCTAGGACCTGACGAAAGGTGGGGGGAATGTCATTTGTGCTCACTGCACCCGAGGCGCTCGGGGCCGCGGCTTCGGACTTGGCCGGCATCGGTACCACGCTCAGCGCCGCCCAGGCGGCCGCGGCGGCCTCGACGACGCGGGTGCTGGCCGCGGGCGCCGACGAGGTGTCGGTGGCGGTCGCCTCGCTGTTTTCCGGCCAGGCGCTGGGCTTTCACGCGCTGAGCGCCCAGGCGGCCGCGTTTCACGACCAGTTCGTGCAGACCTTGAGCGCCGGCGGGGCCTCGTACGTCAGCGCCGAGGCCGCCAACGTCCAGCAGACCCTGCTGAACGCGATGAACGCGCCGACGGAGGCGCTGTTCGGGCGCCCGCTGATCGGCAATGGCGCCAACGGGGCACCGGGCAGCGGGGCCAACGGCGGGGACGCCGGCATCCTGATCGGCAACGGCGGGGCCGGCGGTTCGGGCGGCGCCAGCCACCCCAACGGGGGCAACGGCGGGGCCGCCGGGTTGCTCGGCGCGGCCGGCGCGGGCGGCGCCGGCTGGTCGGGTGCCACCCCCGGCAACGGCGGCAACGGCGGGGCGGGCGCGCTCTTCGGCGCCGGCGGTGCCGGTGGCGCCGGCGGGTTCTCCTCTACCGCCGCCCCCGGCGGGAACGGCGGCGCCGGCGGCAACGGCGGGATCTTCGGCGCCGGGGGTGCCGGCGGCGCCGGCG
>LQPB01000001.1 GCA_002102225.1 Mycobacterium interjectum | reverse complement strand
GGTGTGGGTGGCGGCGCGGGGCCCGGGGCCGGGTTGGCGGGCGGCGTGGGCCCCGTGGCCGAGTTGCCCAGCGCCAGCAGCATTTCGGCCGTTCGGCGGGACAACTGCCAACCGCCCTGGAACGGCGTGAACTCCATGGGGAACGTGAACTTGCCGCTGTTCGCCTGGGCGGTGTTGACCGTGACGGTGGCCCGCACGTGGGACGGATTCTTGTCCGACCAGGCGAGGTCGGTCGCCGCGAACGTCATCGGGAGGTAGCCGTTGTCCCGCAACGCGGTGGTGAAGTTGTCCAGGGTGGCCGCGCTCTCGGCGGTCGCGCCCTCGACCAGGCTCACCTTGTTGGCGCCCGGCACGTTGGGGTCGGCGAGCCGGTTCAGCACGTCGATCAGGGCGTCGGCCGCCGGCAGCGGAGCGGTCGGGGGAGCCGCGACGATGAGCGGGGTCGACGCGGCCGGGCCGCGCGACGACGGCGAGGACACGACCTTCGGGCCGGCGTGCGAGCATCCGGCGAGCCCGATCGCCGCCACCGCGGCGGCGGCGCTCAGCGCAACGGACAGGCCTTGCTGCATGCGGTTCGTTCTGGTTAGGCGCCCGCGGCCGCCGTCGGGCCAACGGGTGCAATGGATGTCACAGCGGGGGCCGCCGCGCCGGGGCAGACGGCGCCGGCGGAGCCCGTGGCGAGGGCTTTTGGGGCCACGGTCGTCCTTTCGCTCGGCGCGATTCGTGGCAGAGATTACCAGTGGAACCAAAGTCTTAACTTTTCGTGAGCATTTGACTGCGCACATCAACCGGCATTCGCCGGTAGCGTTGAAGTACCACCGCGAATCTCGGGGCGGGAAAGGAGCGCAACATGGGTGACTCAGAGCGTTCTGACGCATTCGGCAACGCCGGTGACTCTGGCATGTCCAGCGGCGATGCTGCCGAATTGGAACAGTTACGCCGTGAGGCAGCGGTGCTGCGCGAACAACTGGAGCACGCGGCTGGCACGCCCGGCAGCACTCGATCTGCCCGCGATGTGCATCAGCTCGAAGCCAGGATCGACTCCCTGGCTGCGCGGAATTCAAAGTTGATGGACACCCTCAAGGAGGCGCGTCAGCAACTGTTGGCGCTGCGGGAAGAGGTCGACCGGCTCGGGCAGCCGCCCAGCGGCTACGGCGTTTTGCTGGCGGCGCACGAGGACGACACCGTCGACGTGTTCACCTCCGGCCGCAAGATGCGGTTGACGTGCTCGCCGAACATCGAGGTGGGAGCGCTCCGGAAGGGACAGACGGTCCGCCTCAACGAGGCCCTGACCGTCGTCGAGGCCGGCACGTTCGAATCGGTCGGCGAGATCTCCACGCTGCGCGAGGTGCTGAACGACGGGCACCGTGCGCTCGTCGTCGGACACGCCGACGAGGAACGCATCGTGTGGCTGGCCGAGCCGCTGGTCGCCGAGGACTTGCCGGACGGCGTTCCCGACGCCCTCAACGACGACACCAAGCCCCGCAAGCTGCGGCCGGGCGACTCGCTTCTGGTCGACACCAAGGCCGGCTACGCCTTCGAGCGCATCCCCAAGGCCGAGGTCGAAGACCTGGTGCTGGAAGAGGTGCCCGACGTCAGCTACCAAGACATCGGTGGCCTGACCCGGCAGATCGAGCAGATCCGCGACGCCGTCGAGCTGCCGTTCCTGCACAAGGAGCTCTACCGCGAGTACGCGCTGCGCCCGCCCAAAGGTGTGCTGCTCTACGGCCCGCCCGGTTGCGGTAAGACCTTGATCGCCAAAGCGGTCGCGAACTCGTTGGCGAAGAAGATGGCTGAGGTGCGCGGCGACGACGCCCGCGAGGCGAAGTCGTACTTCCTCAACATCAAGGGCCCGGAGCTGCTGAACAAGTTCGTCGGCGAGACCGAGCGGCACATCCGGCTGATCTTCCAGCGCGCCCGCGAGAAGGCGTCGGAGGGGACACCGGTGATCGTGTTCTTCGACGAGATGGATTCGATCTTCCGCACCCGCGGCACCGGGGTCTCCTCGGACGTCGAGACGACGGTGGTCCCGCAGCTGCTCAGCGAGATCGACGGCGTCGAGGGCCTGGAGAACGTCATCGTGATCGGCGCGTCCAACCGCGAGGACATGATCGACCCGGCGATCCTGCGGCCGGGGCGCCTCGACGTCAAGATCAAGATCGAGCGTCCGGACGCCGAGGCGGCGCAGGACATCTTCTCGAAGTACTTGATCGAGTCGCTGCCGCTGCACGCCGACGACCTCGCCGAGTTCGACGGCGACCGCACCGCGTGCATCAAGGCGATGATCGAAAAGGTCGTCGAGCGGATGTACGCCGAGATCGACGACAACCGGTTCCTGGAGGTCACCTACGCCAACGGTGACAAGGAAGTCATGTACTTCAAGGACTTCAACTCCGGGGCGATGATCCAAAACGTCGTCGACCGGGCGAAGAAGAACGCGATCAAGTCGGTGCTGGAGACCGGTCAACCCGGCCTGCGCATCCAGCACCTGCTCGACTCGATCGTCGACGAGTTCGCCGAGAACGAGGACCTGCCCAACACCACCAACCCCGATGACTGGGCGCGGATTTCGGGTAAGAAGGGCGAGCGGATCGTCTACATCCGCACGCTGGTCACCGGCAAGTCGTCGAGCGCGTCGCGCGCCATCGACACCGAGTCCAACCTGGGTCAGTACTTGTAAACATTTGTCGGTCACACCGACTAACGTCGCCCCGGTGCGGCTACGTTTCGATCCCGGTGACGACGACGCGTACCTCGAGCGGCGCGACGCGCTGCTCGACGAACTTCACGCCTGGCTGGGTGCGTCCGAGTCCGAACGGGACGAAGTGGTCACCGACGTCGCGTTCTTCCTGGACTGGCGGTACCGGGAATCGACCGGCGTCCTCGACGAGTTCGCGCCCGGCGAACTGGCGGAGTTTCTCATCGACTGGTGTCCGCGCCGGTTGACCGGCCGCGCGGACGCGGCGGTGGGTTTGTGTTATGCGGTCGGTGTCTACGTCGACTTCCTGGCGGCCACCGAACGTCTCGTCGGCGGGGTCGAGCGTGCGGCCCGGTTGCGACGAATGGTCGACGATCTCGCCCCGACCGTGCTCGCGGAGACGCGCGACCCCACCCCGGCCGGGGAGCCGTCCCACGAAGAACCCGAGCTTTTCGAGCTGCCGTTCGCTTGCCTCCCGCCGCCGATGCAGGAGGTCCGGGCGGCTGCGGCCGCGGCGCCGTTGCTGACGAAAGTTGTTGCCCTGCGCGACTATCTGGGCCCCGACGGCAAGCAGCTGACCGACAAAGGGAACCTGGACCTGGCCGACGGCCGCGCGCTGGTTGAGCTGCTCGACACCGGCGACGAGATGGATCTCCAGCTGGGCGACGAGACCTTGACGCTCACGACGACAGCGAGTTTGAGGTGCTTGAATTTCATCCTCGACGTCGCCATCGAGGCCGGCGCGGTACGCGTGCGCCAGCGTCGCGTCTTTCCGGCGCGGGACTGGGAGGCGCGGACGGAGGTTGCGCGGGCGGCGGCGCTTTTCGCCGCGATCATCGACGTGGGGCCGCTGCGTTCGCATTGCTCGGGCGGCCTGTGGCATTCCGACGAGCCACTCCGAGCGCTCGACGACGGGATCGTGCACTGGCTGGTTCCGCTGCTTGCACCCGACGCCCCCGGGCAACCTTTCGAGTCCCTGGTGGAATGGGCCCAGTTGACGATTTCCCCGCAGACGCAGCGGTACTGGCCCGACGAAGCGGACGCCGTGGAGGGCTTCATCGACGAGGGCGTCGGCCGGATTTTGCGGATCCTCGAGGACGCCGGTGTCGTGCGGTGGACCGACCGCGTCGAGTCACCCGAACCGTTCGGCCCCAGCTGCTGGACCGGCGGCACCGTGTCGCTGACCGCCCTCGGCCGCCATGTGCTGCCCGGTCGCCTCGAAGGCGCCGGGTACGCGCTGCGTCGCGATCCCCTCGCCGAGGGCGACGGCGCCGAGTTGATCGACGCGATGCTGTCGGCGGCCGACACGCAGCACGAGTCGCTGGTGGCCGGGTGGCAGGCCGACCGCCCCGCTGTCGAGCGGGTGCGCATGCTCACCGAGGCCATCGCGGAGGCGCCCGGCGCCGCGCGCCGGATGATGGGCTTCGTCGCGCTGGACATGTTCGACATCGAGGTGGCAGAACCCCTGGTGCGACAGCTGTTGGACACTCCGGCCGCCGGGCATGCGGCGCTGTGGTTGATAGCGCGCGACCCCGCCGACGCCGCGGTGCTGGGCAGCTTCGTCGACGTCGGGGTGCTCATCGACGTGCTCTCGCGCGACGTGGACGATCCCGATGAGCTCTGCGGCCTGTTCGCCGGGATGTCCGAACCGTTGCAGCTGCTGGAAAACATGTGGCGACACCCCGCGCCCGAGACGGCGCGGGTCCTCGATGCGCTTGGCCGCCACCTGCCGGACCGGACGCTCGCGAAGGCCGCGCGCAAGGCCGCGGTACGCCACCGCAGCTGGATCGCGAATCGCCCTAGCTCACGTCTCGAGTGAGTAGCTGTTGGTCAGGTTGTCCTGCAGCACTTGGGCGGCCTCGGTTCTGGTGTCCACCCGCAGCTCCTCGGTGAGCACGCGCGGCTGGTAGCTCCACCCGTCCGGCAGCTCGAGCCGGCTGGCCAGCCCCGGCAGGTCTTCGCGCTTCAGGTTGGGGTCGGCGACCTGGCTCCACGTCTGCATGACCCAGCGCTTGCCGTGGGGGTCGATGAGCTCGTAAACCTCTTGGCCGGCGTTGAAGACGAACACCGTGTGCCGGCTCACCTTGTTGACGGTGAACGGCGACGGGTTCATCGAGGACAGCAGGACGGTGGCCTGCAGGATCATTTCGATGCCCCCGAAGGTCTTCGTCACCTGCGGACCCTGCTGTTCCTTTTCGATGGAGTTCATCAGCCAGTAGCGGGGACCGTTGAGGAGCGCTGCGGCGGCGCCGTTTTCGGCGGCAATCGCGTGCGGATCCAATGCCGACCAGAGCTCGGCGGGACAGTCGTTGAGCGGGAAGCTGTTGTAGACCGCGGCCTGCGGGCCCGCCTCGCCGGGGGTCACGAGAAGCACCTCGCCGTAACGCTTTCCAGCCAGGTCGGTCATCCGTGTGAAATTAATCACTGGCGCTGGCGGCGTCAACTTCACACGCCGTGGCCGCCACGGCGCCGCGGTAGCGGTTGCGCGCGATCAGCGTCGCGTGCAGGTCCTCGATCAGCGGATCGAGGAACGTGGAGCGATATTCGGCGTCGCCAGCCGCGCGGGCGCTGATGTACATGAACGTCAACGCGCCGAGGAACAGGGTCATGTGGATCAGCGAATCGGGAACCGGCAGCGTGAATCCCAGCACCGTCGCGGTGCTGGTGTAGGTGTGGGTCCATTCGTTGAGCAGCGACGGCGTCAGCACGATCAGCCCCAGAACCAAGTAGATGGTGGCGGTCACCACCGCGACGACGAGGATCTGGGCCATCTGTGACGCGGCCAGCACGAAGACCACGTTGAGGCGTTCGGCGCGGGTCAGGGGCGCGCAATCGGAGGCATCGGGCATGTCCGCAAACGGCGTGTCGGCAAGCCGCTCACTGTCTTTGGGCAGCACCGCCATCGTCGACCGCAACGCCGGCCGGGCGCGTTCCCACGTCGCGGAGACGACGAAGGCCACGGCGATCGAGAGGAGGAAGGCGATCGCCAGCCCCAGCCGCTGCCCGCTGATGGTCTTGGCCATGATCCAGACGTAGGTGTTGAAGAAGACCAAGGCGGTCAGCAGCACGACCGGCAGGGCGCGGACGACCAAGGCCCCCACGGTGGCAAGGTGCGACAGCATCATGCGCACCGCCCACCCGACGACCGATCCGACCCCGCAGCCGGTCAGGAGCAGCACCGCGGCCACGACGATGGCCTCCTGAACCAGCTCCCCGGGTCCGCCCACGGTGAGTCCGACGCAGGCCACCACGATCACCGCGAGGGTCGCCACCGCCGCGCGGGTCTTGCCGCGTCGTGACCGTGACACCACCCAGCCGACAACGGCCATCAGCGGAAGCGCGAGCCCGAGGATCCCCAGCATCACCAATTGCGGGGTCGTCGGGTCCCCGGTGATCTCGACGTCGTGGCCGCCGGTGATCAGGTAGATCGGCAGAATGCAGGCCTGCAACGTCCCATAGGCGACCAGGATGGGCGCCGACCGCGGCCAGAGCCGTCGCCACCGGGACCGCCTGGTCAGCACGGAGGGCAAACCGCGCTCGAGAAACCAGCTTTCGGCCCCAAATCCCGGAGGAGCGCTCGCCGTCCCCGCCGCCGGGCGCAGAGAAGGGCTCATGCGGGCTCACCCTAGTGGCGATCGGCCCGCACGATGGTCGTTACCGCGCCGAATTCGGGCCCCCAGATCACCCCGCCGGGCGGCCTCCCTCCTTGCCGGGCCTATCTTGAAGTAATGCAAAGGATTATCGGGACGGAGGTCGAGTACGGCATCTCGTCGCCGTCGGACCCGACCGCCAACCCGATCCTCACCTCGACCCAGGCGGTGCTGGCCTACGCGGCCGCCGCCGGAATCCAGCGCGCCAAGCGGACCCGCTGGGACTACGAGGTGGAATCGCCGCTGCGTGACGCCCGCGGTTTCGACCTGAGCCGCTCGGCCGGTCCGCCCCCGGTGGTCGACGCCGACGAGGTGGGCGCGGCCAACATGATCTTGACCAACGGGGCGAGGCTGTACGTCGACCACGCGCACCCGGAATACTCCGCTCCCGAGTGCACCGACCCGCTGGACGCGGTGATCTGGGACAAGGCGGGCGAGCGCGTGATGGAGGCCGCCGCGCGGCACGTCGCCAGCGTGCCGGGGGCCGCCAAGCTGCAGCTTTACAAGAACAACGTCGACGGTAAGGGCGCGTCCTACGGGTCGCACGAGAACTACCTGATGTCGCGGCAGACGCCCTTCTCGGCGATCATCGCCGGGCTGACGCCGTTCCTGGTGTCCCGCCAGGTGGTCACCGGCTCGGGCCGGGTCGGCATCGGGCCGGCCGGTGACGAGCCGGGCTTCCAGCTGTCGCAGCGCTCGGACTACATCGAGGTCGAGGTCGGGCTGGAGACCACACTCAAGCGCGGCATCATCAACACCCGCGACGAACCGCACGCCGACGCCGACCGGTACCGCCGGCTGCACGTGATCATCGGCGACGCCAACCTCGCCGAGACGTCGACGTACCTCAAGCTGGGCACCACGGCGCTGGTGCTCGATTTGATCGAAGAGGGCCCCGCGCACGGGATCGACCTGAGCGACCTGGCGTTGGCGCGCCCGGTGCACGCCGTCCACGCGATCAGCCGCGACCCGTCGCTGCGGGTCGCGGTCGCCCTGGCCGACGGGCGCGAGCTGACCGCCCTTGCGCTGCAACGGATTTACCTCGACCGGGTGGCCAAGCTGGTCGACGGCCGGGATCCCGATCCGCGCGCGGCCGACATCGTCGAGACCTGGGCGGACGTGCTCGACAAGCTCGAGCGCGACCCGATGGACTGCGCCGAGTTGCTGGACTGGCCGGCCAAGCTGCGGTTGCTCGAGGGTTTCCGGCAGCGCGAAAACCTGAACTGGTCGGCGCCGCGGCTGCACCTGGTCGATCTGCAATACTCCGACGTCCGGTTGGACAAGGGCCTGTACAACCGGCTGGTCGCGCGGGGGTCGATGAAGCGCCTCGTCACCGAGCACCAGGTGCTCGAGGCCGTCGACAATCCGCCGACGGATACGCGGGCATACTTTCGGGGCGAATGCCTGCGCCGGTTCGGCGCCGACATCGCCGCGGCCAGCTGGGACTCGGTGATTTTCGACCTGGGTGGGGATTCGCTGGTACGCATCCCCACGCTCGAGCCGCTGCGCGGCAGCAAGGCCCACGTCGGGGCGTTATTGGACTCGGTGCACAGCGCGGTGGAGCTGGTGGAACAACTGACCAGCTAAGGGGCGTTAGACCGGGAAACGTCGGCGTTGACCGGTACTGTAGAGAAGACCAGGCGGGCGTGTGACTTGGCTTTACACCTGCCGATGACCTAGCAGGAGGCGGCGATGGCTCAGGAGCAGACCAAGCGCGGTGGTGGCGGCGGAGACGAAGACGACTTCTCCGACGGCACGGCCGCGGGCCAGGAGCGTCGCGAAAAGTTGGCCGAAGACACCGACGACCTGCTCGACGAGATCGACGACGTCCTTGAGGAAAACGCCGAGGATTTTGTCCGCGCGTATGTCCAAAAGGGCGGACAGTGACCTGGCCTTTTACCGATCGCCTGTCCACTAACTCCCCACTACCCGGGAACCCGGCCATAGACCTCTCGTCGTTTGCCGACTTCCTGCGCCGCCAGGCGCCGGAGTTGCTGCCCGCAAGTCTCAGCGGTGCCGCGCAAGCCGTCGCCGCGGCGGGACAACTGCCGCACGGGACCACGATCGTCGCGTTGAAATACCCCGGTGGCGTCGTCATCGCGGGCGACCGGCGCTCCACGCAGGGCAACATGATCGCCGGGCGCGACGTCAAGAAGGTGTACATCACCGACGACTACACCGCGACCGGCATCGCCGGCACCGCGGCGATCGCCGTCGAGTTCGCCCGCCTCTACGCGGTGGAACTCGAGCACTACGAGAAGCTCGAGGGCGTGCCGCTGACCTTCGCCGGTAAGGTCAACCGGCTGGCGATCATGGTGCGCGGCAACCTGGCCGCGGCGATGCAGGGGCTGGTGGCCCTGCCGCTGCTGGCGGGGTACGACATCCACGCACCTGACCCGGAGAGCGCGGGCCGCATCGTCTCCTTCGACGCCGCCGGCGGCTGGAACATCGAGGAAGAGGGCTACCAGGCGGTGGGGTCGGGCTCGATCTTCGCCAAGTCGTCGATCAAGAAGCTGTACTCCCAAGTCACCGACGTCGATTCGGCGGTGCGGGTGGCCGTGGAGTCGCTGTACGACGCCGCCGACGACGACTCCGCCACCGGCGGACCGGATCTGGTCCGCGGCATCTACCCGACGGCGGTCACCATCGGCGCCGACGGTGCGGCCGAGGTGCCGGAGAGCCGCATCGCCGAACTCGCCCGCGAAGTCATCGAAAGCCGTTCGCGCGCAGATACTTTCGGTCCGGACGCCGAGCCGCGGAGGGGTAAGTGAGCTTCCCTTATTTTATCTCGCCCGAACAGGCGATGCGCGAGCGCAGCGAGCTCGCGCGCAAGGGCATCGCGCGGGGCCGCAGCGTGGTGGCGCTGGCCTACGCCGACGGCGTGTTGTTCGTCGCGGAGAACCCGTCGCGGTCGTTGCAGAAGATCAGCGAACTCTACGATCGCGTGGGTTTCGCGGCCGCGGGCAAGTTCAACGAGTTCGACAATTTGCGCAGGGGCGGAATCCAATTCGCCGACACCCGCGGCTACGCCTACGACCGCCGCGACGTGACCGGCAGGCAGCTGGCCAACGTGTATGCGCAGACCCTGGGCACCATCTTCACCGAGCAGGCCAAGCCCTACGAGGTCGAGCTGTGCGTTGCCGAGGTCGCCCACTACGGTGAGACGAAACCGCCTGAGCTGTACCGGATTCTGTACGACGGGTCGATCGCCGACGAGCCGCACTTCGTGGTGATGGGCGGCACCACCGAGCCGATCGCCACCGCGCTCAAGGAGTCGTACGCCGAAAACGCTGACCTTGGCCAGGCTTTGGGCATCGCCGTCGCGGCGCTGCGCAAGGGCAGCGCGGAGGCGTCCAACGGCGACCAGCCGTCCATCGACTTCAGCAGCCTGGAGGTCGCCGTCCTGGACGCCAACCGGCCGCGGCGGGCGTTCCGGCGGATCACCCGGCCCGCCCTGGAGACCATGCTGGCCGAGCTCGATTCCAAGGGCTCGAAGTCCAAGCGCAAAGCCCCGGATTCGGGCGAGAAATCCGAAGACTAGACGGGTCCAAACCGTCCCCGGGGTGCTGGGGCTGATGGTGCCCGTGTGGCCGGTGGGCTTCGCCGTCGGCCGCGCCGACGGGATCGAATCCGGCCAATAACGTCCGTGGGCGCGGCTTGCTCACCTTCGCGGTCACACAACCAGTACCCTCGATTACGTGCAGCGGCGAATCATGGGCATCGAGACCGAGTTCGGTGTCACCTGCACGTTCCACGGCCATCGCCGCCTTTCTCCGGACGAGGTCGCGCGTTACCTGTTCCGGCGGGTGGTGTCGTGGGGCCGCAGTTCCAACGTTTTCTTGCGCAACGGCGCCCGGCTCTACCTCGACGTCGGCAGCCATCCCGAGTACGCGACGGCCGAATGCGACAGCCTGGTGCAGTTGGTCACCCACGACCGGGCCGGCGAGTGGGTGCTCGAAGACCTGCTCGTCGACGCCGAACAACGCCTCGCCGACGAGGGCATCGGCGGCGACATCTACCTGTTCAAGAACAACACCGACTCGGCGGGCAACTCCTACGGCTGCCACGAGAACTACCTGATCGTGCGGGCCGGCGAGTTCTCCCGGATCTCCGATGTGCTGCTGCCGTTCCTGGTCACCCGCCAGCTGATCTGCGGGGCGGGCAAGGTGTTGCAGACCCCCAAGGCCGCGACGTTCTGCCTGTCCCAACGCGCCGAGCACATCTGGGAGGGCGTCTCCTCGGCCACCACGCGCAGCCGCCCGATCATCAACACCCGCGACGAGCCGCACGCCGACGCCGAGAAATACCGCCGGCTGCACGTCATCGTCGGCGACTCCAACATGTGCGAGACGACCACAATGCTCAAGGTCGGCACGGCCGCGCTAGTGCTGGAGATGATCGAGGCCGGCGTTCCGTTCCGCGACTTCTCGCTGGACAACCCCATCCGCGCCATCCGCGAGGTCAGCCACGACGTCACGGGCCGCCGCCCGGTTCGGTTGGCGGGCGGGCGTCAGGCCAGCGCCCTGGACATTCAGCGCGAGTACTACAGCCGCGCCGTCGAGCACCTGCAGACCCGGGAGCCCAACGCGCAGATCGAACAGGTCGTCGACCTGTGGGGCCGCCAGCTGGATGCGGTCGAGAGCCAGGACTTCGCCAAGGTGGACACCGAGATCGACTGGGTGATCAAGCGCAAGCTGTTCCAGCGCTACCAGGACCGCTACAACATGGAGCTGTCGGACCCGAAGATCGCTCAGCTGGACCTGGCCTACCACGACATCAAGCGCGGGCGCGGCGTCTTCGACCTGCTGCAGCGCAAGGGCCTGGCCGCGCGGGTGACCACCGACGAGGACATCGCCGAGGCCGTCGACCACCCGCCGCAGACCACCCGCGCCCGGCTGCGCGGGGAGTTCATCAGCGCCGCGCAGGCCGCGGGCCGCGACTTCACCGTCGACTGGGTGCACCTCAAGCTCAACGATCAGGCGCAGCGCACCGTGCTGTGCAAGGACCCGTTCCGGGCTGTCGACGAGCGGGTCAAGCGGCTGATCGCCAGCATGTAAGGCCGCGAGCGCTCGGCCGACCAACCGATCTAGGCTAAGGGAAATGGCGACCTCGAAAGTCGAGCGGTTGGTCAACCTCGTGATCGCTCTGCTGTCCACCCGTGGCTACATCACCGCCGAAAAGATCAGGTCCAGCGTCGCCGGCTACTCCGACAGCCCCAGCGCCGAGGCGTTCTCGCGGATGTTCGAGCGCGACAAGAACGAATTGCGTGACCTCGGCATCCCCCTTGAGGTCGGCCGCGTGTCGGCCACCGACCCCGCCGAGGGCTACCGGATCAACCGCGACGCCTACGCGCTGCCGCCGGTAGGGCTGACCCCGGACGAGGCGGCGGCGGTGGCCGTCGCCACGCAGCTGTGGGAGTCGCCGGAACTGATCACCGCCACCCAGGGCGCGTTGCTCAAGCTGCGCGCCGCCGGGGTGGACGTCGATCCTGACGCCCCGGTCGCCATCGCGTCCCCGGCCGGGGTTCCGGGCCTGCGCGGGTCGGAGGATGTCCTGGGGATCCTGTTGTCCGCCATCGATTCCCGCCAGGCGGTGCAGTTCCCGCACCGGCCGTCGCGAACCGAGCCCTACACCACGCGCACTGTCGAGCCGTGGGGCGTCGTCACCGAGAAGGGTCGTTGGTACCTGGTCGGCCACGACCGCGATCGCGAGGCCACCCGCACCTTCCGGCTGTCCCGGATCGGTGCGGACGTCACGCCGATCGGGCCGCCCGGCGGGGTCACCGTGCCCGACGGCGTCGACCTGCGCAAGATCGTGGCCCAGACGGTCACCGAGTGGCCGGGCGGGGGCCAGGCCCGGGTCTGGGTCGCCGACGGGCGGGCCACCGCGCTGCGGCGTGCCGGGCGGTCGATCGAGGCGAGGGAGCTGGCCGGCCGCCCCGGCGAGGTCATCGAACTCGACATCGCATCCACCGACCAGCTGGCGCGCGACATCGCCGGCTATGGGCCCGACGCCGTCGCCCTGGAGCCGCAATCCCTGCGCGACGACGTGGTGGCGCGGCTGCGGTCGCATGTGGAGGCGGGGCGCTCATGACTCCCGTGTCGACCCGGTTGATCCGGCTGCTCAACATGGTGCCGTATTTCCAGGCCAACCCGAAGGTCACCCGGGCGAAGGCCGCGGCCGACCTGGGGGTGTCCGCCAAGCAGCTGGAGGAGGACCTCAACCAGCTCTGGATGTGCGGCCTGCCCGGCTACTACCCGGGTGACCTGATCGACTTCGAGTTCTCCGGCGACACCATCGAGGTGACGTTCTCGGCGGGCATCGACCGGCCGCTCAGGCTCACCTCGCCGGAGGCGACCGGGCTGCTGGTGGCGCTGCGGGCGCTGGCCGACATTCCGGGGGTGGTCGATCCCGAAGCGGCGCGCAGCGCGATCGCCAAGATCGAGGCGGCCGCCGGCGCTGTCGGGCAGGACAACGGTGTGGCGGCCGTCGACGAGCCCGCGCCCGTGGAAAGCCGCGCCGCGACCGCGGTGCGCACCGCGGTGCAGTACAAGCACGCGCTGGCCATCGATTACTACTCCGCGTCGCATGACACCCTGACCAGCAGGGTCGTCGATCCCATTCGCGTGCTGCTGATCGGCGGCCACAGCTACTTGGAGGCCTGGTCGCGCGAGGCCGAAGGCGTCCGGCTGTTTCGTTTCGACCGGATCGTCGACGCCAGCGAGCTGGGCGAGCCGGCGGCCGCACCCGAGCCGGCGCGGCACGCGCCGCCGGACACGTCGTTGTTCGACGGCGATCCGGCACTGCCGTCGGCCCGGCTGTCGGTGGCCCCGGCGGCCTCGTGGATGTTCGAGTACTACCCGATGCGCGAGGTGCTCGAGCTGGCCGACGGATCGTGTGAGGCCGTCATGACGTATGCCTCCGAGGACTGGATGACGCGCCTGGTGCTGGGCTTCGGGTCGGCCGTGCGGGTGCTTGAACCCGAGTCGCTGGCCCGACGTGTACGGGATGCCGCCGCCGCGGCCCTGGAGTCGTACCAGGTGGCGGCGCGGCCGCACTAGCTGGGGCCGCCGCTGCGGTAGCATCGGGTGGACGTCTGGAGGTAATCAAAGTGGGCAGTCTTAGTCCGTGGCACTGGGCGATCCTCGCTGTCGTAGTGATCCTGCTGTTCGGTGCCAAGAAGCTCCCCGATGCGGCGCGCTCGTTGGGCAAGTCGATGCGCATCTTCAAGTCCGAGATGCGCGAAATGCAGACCGAAGGCAAGTCTGAAGCTCCCTCGATCGAGACCGCTGCGCCCGTGCAGTCGCAGCGCGTCGACCCGCCGGCCACCACCGAGCAGGGGCACACCGAAGCGCGCCCGGCGTAGCCGCGTCGCCGCGGTGCCCGAGCGCCACTGACCGAGCGCTAACCCCGTGAAAGGTTTCAAGGTTTCAGCGCGCACCGCCGGCTTGCTGAAACGGCTCAATCCCCGCAACAGGCGCAGCCGCACCAATCCCGACGCGACGATGTCGCTGGTCGATCACCTGACCGAGCTGCGCACCCGCCTGCTGATCTCGCTGGCCGCGATCCTGCTGACGACGATCTTCGGCTTCGTCTGGTACTCGCACTCGATCTTCGGGCTGGAAAGCCTCGGCGAGTGGCTGCGCCACCCGTACTGTTCGCTGCCGCAGTCGGCGCGGGCGGAAATCAGCCCCAACGGACAGTGCCGGCTGCTGGCCACGGCGCCGTTCGACCAGTTCATGCTGCGGCTCAAGGTCGGCATGACGGCCGGGATCGTGCTGGCCTGCCCGGTGTGGTTCTACGAGCTATGGGCGTTCATCACCCCGGGTCTCTACCAGAAGGAGCGCCGTTTCGCGATCGCGTTCGTGGTGCCCGCGGCGGTGTTGTTCGTTATCGGCGCGGTGCTGGCCTACTTCGTGCTGTCCAAGGCGCTGGGCTTCTTGCTGACCGTCGGCAGCGACGTGCAGGTGACCGCGCTGTCCGGGGACCGCTATTTCGGGTTCCTGATCAACCTGCTGGTGGTGTTCGGGGTCAGCTTCGAGTTCCCGCTGCTGATCGTCATGCTCAACCAGACGGGCATGCTGACCTACCAGAAGCTCAAGTCGTGGCGGCGCGGGCTGATCTTCGGCATGTTCGCCTTTGCGGCGGTGTTCACGCCCGGATCCGACCCGTTCTCGATGACGGCGCTCGGGGTGGCGCTGTCGGTGCTCCTCGAGTTCGCCATTCAGATCGCGCGGCTGCACGACCGGCGCAAGGCCAAGCGCGAAGCCCAGGTCACGATTCCCGACGACGAAGCGTCCGTCATCGAGCGGCCGTCACCGATCACCGAGTCGGTGCCGGAGCCCTCGTTCACCGCCGGTCAGCATGACGATGTCACCTAGCGTGTCTTTCCGCGCACCCTCGCGCAATCGGGCGACGGCGTGACCGAACCGGCCGAGCTGGTTCGGTTCACCGCGGAACTGCCCTTCACCCTCGACGACTTTCAGCGGCGGGCGTGCGCGGCGCTGGAAAGCGGCCACGGGGTGCTGGTGTGCGCGCCGACGGGGGCCGGCAAGACGGTGGTCGGCGAGTTCGCGGTGCACCTGGCGCTGGCCTCCGGCGGCAAATGCTTTTACACCACGCCGCTGAAGGCGCTGAGCAACCAGAAGCACACCGACCTGACCGAGCGCTATGGCCGCGACCGGATCGGGCTGCTGACCGGCGACATGTCGGTGAACGGTGACGCGCCCGTCGTGGTGATGACCACCGAGGTGCTCCGCAACATGCTCTACGCGGATTCGCCCGCGCTGCAAGGGCTTTCGTACGTGGTGATGGACGAGGTGCATTTCCTGGCCGACCGGATGCGGGGACCGGTGTGGGAGGAGGTGATCCTGCACCTGCCCGACGAGGTGCGGTTGGTCAGCCTGTCGGCGACGGTGAGCAACGCCGAGGAGTTCGGCGGCTGGATCCAGACCGTCCGCGGCGACACCACCGTCGTCGTCGACGAGCACCGGCCCGTTCCGTTGTGGCAACACGTCCTGGTGGGCAAGCGCCTGTTCGATCTGTTCGACTACGGCAACGAGGCCGACAAATCGCGTGTCGACCCCGACCTGGTGCGCCACATCGCGCATCGCCGCGAGGCGGACCGGATGTCGGACTGGCAGCCGCGCAGAAGGGGCGCGGGGCGCGCCGGGGTCGGACGGCCGCGGTTCTACCGGCCGCCCGCGCGGCCGGATGTGATCGCGATCCTCGACTCGCAGGGCCTGCTGCCGGCGATCACGTTCGTGTTCTCGCGGGCCGGTTGTGACGCCGCGGTGCAGCAGTGCCTGCGGTCGCCGCTGCGGCTGACCACCGAGGAGGAGCGCGCCCAGATCGCCGAGGTGATCGACCACCGCTGCGGTGACCTGGCCGACGCCGACCTGGCCGTGCTCGGCTATTACGAATGGCGCGAGGGGCTGCTGCGGGGCCTGGCGGCGCACCACGCGGGGATGCTGCCGGCGTTCCGGCACACGGTCGAGGAGCTGTTCACCGCCGGCCTGGTCAAGGCGGTGTTCGCCACCGAAACCCTGGCGCTGGGCATCAACATGCCCGCGCGCACGGTGGTGCTCGAGCGGCTGGTCAAGTTCAACGGCGAGCAGCACGTGCCGCTGACGCCCGGGGAGTACACGCAGCTCACCGGTCGCGCCGGGCGGCGCGGCATCGACGTCGAGGGTCACGCGGTGGTGCTCTGGAATCCCAGCGAAGAAACCACCGAGCCCGCCGCGGTGGCCGGGCTGGCATCCACCCGAACCTTCCCCCTGCGCAGCTCGTTCGCGCCGTCGTACAACATGACCATCAACCTGGTCCAGCACATGGGCCCCGAGCAGGCCCATCAGCTGCTCGAGCAGTCGTTCGCCCAGTACCAGGCCGACCGCTCCGTCGTCGGCCTGGTCCGCGGCATCGAGCGCGGCCAGCGGATGCTCGACGAGATCGCCGTCGAACTCGGCGGCCCCGACGCGCCGATCTTCGAATACGCCCGGCTGCGCGCGCGGATTTCGGAGATGGAACGCGCGCAGTCCCGCGCGTCGCGGCTGCAACGCCGGCAGGCCGCCACCGATGCCCTGGCCGCGCTGCGGCGCGGCGACATCATCACGATCACCCACGGCCGGCGCGGCGGGCTAGCTGTGGTGCTGGAGTCGGCCCGCGACGGCGACGACCCGCGCCCCCTCGTGCTGACCGAGAACCGTTGGGCGGGGCGGATTTCGTCCGCGGACTACTCGGGTGCGACGGCGCCCGTCGGCTCGATGTCGTTGCCCAAGCGCGTCGAACACCGCCAGCCGCGGGTCCGGCGCGATCTGGCGTCGGCGCTGCTGTCGGCCGCCGCCGGGCTGGAGGTGCCGGCCCCGCGTCGCAGCGGCCGCGCGGACGGGGACGGCGCGCTGCACGACCCCGAGCTGGCGTCGCTGCGGGCGGAGCTGCGCCGGCATCCCGCCCACAACAGCGCGGGGCTCGAGTCCCGGATGCGGGAGGCCGAACGCTACCTGCGCATCGAACGCGACAACGCGCAACTGGAGAAAAGGGTGGGCGCCGCCACCAACTCGCTGGCGCGCACGTTCGACCGGATCGTCGGGCTGCTCACCGAGCGCGGCTTCATCCGGGGTCCGACCACCGATCCCCGGGTCACCGACGACGGCCGGCTGCTGGCCCGCATCTACAGCGAGAGCGACCTGTTGGTCGCCGAATGCCTGCGCACCGGCGCGTGGTCGGGTTTGAAACCGGCCGAGCTGGCGGCGGTGGTCTCGGCGGTGCTGTACGAATCCCGCGGCGGTGACGGCGCCGGTGGTGCGCTGGCCGCTGAGGTGCCCACGCAGCGGTTGCGGCAGGCGCTGCAGCAAACGTCGCGGTTGTCGACCGCGCTGCGCGCCGACGAGCAGGCGCACCGGATCGCCCCGAGCCGCGAACCCGACGACGGCTTCGTCAACGTCATCTACCGGTGGGCCCGGACCGGGGACCTCACCGCCGCGCTGGCCGTCGCCGACATCCAGGGGTCGGCTCGCCCTTGTCGGCGGGGGACTTCGTGCGATGGTGCCGCCAGGTGCTAGACCTGTTGGACCAGGTGCGCAACGCCGCGCCGGATCCAGAGCTGCGCGCCGCCGCCAAGCGGGCCATCAACGACGTTCGGCGCGGCGTCGTCGCAGTTGACGCCGGGTAGGCTGGGCGCGAGCTACCGTTACAGAGCGCTGACAGCTCGCTAATAGCGCGAGACACAAGGGAACTGAGGAGAGACGATGAGCGGACCGCAGGGATCGGAGCCGGGCCACGAATGGCAACCGCCCGGCCAGACCGGCGATCAGTCCTCGGAGCCTACCCAGGTCGGATCACCCTGGCAGCAGCAGCCGGGCCAGGACGCGACGTGGCAGGCTCCCGCCTACACGCCGGCCACCCCGCCCGCCGAGTACCCGCAGTACCAACCGCCCACCGAGCAGGCGTACCCGCAGCAGTACCCCGCGCAGCAGCCCGGTTACGGCCAGCCCGCGCAGTACGGGGCGCAGCAGCCCCAGTACGGCCAGCCGGGCCAGTACGGCCAGCCCGGGCAGTACGCGCAACCGGGCCAGTACGGCCAGCCGGGCCAGTACGGTCAGCCCGGCCAGTACGGTCAGCCCGGCCAGTACGGCCAGGCGGGCCAGTACGGCCAGCCGGGCCAGTACCCGCAGCAGTACCCGCCGTACCAACAGCCCGCGAAGAAGCGCTCGACGGCGCTGATCGGCGGCGTGGCCGGCGCGATCGCCCTGCTGGTCGTCGCGGTCGTGCTGGTGCTCGGCTTCTGGGAGCCCGGGTTTTTCGTCACCACCAAGCTCGACGTCAACAAGGCCCAGGCGGGCGTGCAGCAGATCCTGTCCGATGAGACCAACGGCTACGGCGCCAAGAACGTCAAAGACGTCTCGTGCAACCACGGCCAGGACCCGGTCGTCAAGAAGGGCGGCACCTTCGACTGCGACGTCAGCATCGACGGCGCCAAGAAGCACGTGACGGTGACCTTCCAGGACAACAAGGGCACCTACGAGGTCGGCCGGCCCCAGTAGCGGTCAGCCGGGCAGCGCGTCGAGCGCCTTCTGCAGGCGGGCGATCGGGGAGCCGACACCCAGCTCGGTGGCCAGCTTGGCGGTGCGTTTCGGATGCGCGGCCGCCAGCGGCAGGGCGTCGGTGGGCGTCGACAGTCTGATCGGGGCGTCGGTGGCCACCCGCACCACCCGGTCGGCGGCCTCGATATAGTCCGTCGCGGCCAGCAGCTTGCCGCGTAAACCCTTGGCCATCTTGGACTTTGGATCCTGTGCGGCGGCCAGGATCTGTTCCAGCGAGCCGTGCTGGGCCAGCAGGGTGGCCGCCGTCTTCTCACCGATCCCGGGCACCCCGGGCAGCCCGTCGGACGGGTCGCCGCGCAACAGCGCCAGTTCGGCGTAGGCCGCGCCGGCCCGGTCCCGGGGCACGCCATACGTGTCGGCCACCTCGGCCGGGCCGAACAGTGTGGCCTTGGTCAGCCCCCGGCCCAGGTAGAGCACCCGGACGGGGACGGGATCGTCGGTTACCACCTGCAGCAGGTCGCGGTCGCCGCTGACCACCACCACCGGATCGGTGCGCTCTTGTGCCGCCAGCGTGCCCAGCACGTCGTCGGCCTCGAATCCTTCCGCGCCCGCCGTGGGGATCCCGAACGCCTCCAGCAGCTCCATGATCATGTCGATCTGGGGCGTCAGGTCGTCGGGGACCTCCTCGATGTCGGGCTCGCCTTCGGGCTCGGGTTCGGCGACCCGGTGCGCCTTGTAGGACGGGATGAGGTCCACCCGGAACTGAGGTCGCCAGTCGAGGTCCAGGCACACCACCAGCCGAGAGGGGCGCTGCTGGGTGATCACGACGGCCATCGCGTCCAGGAACCCGCGCACGGCGTTGACGGGGCGGCCGTCGGGGGCGGTGATCGACGACGGCACCCCGAAATACGAGCGGAACCACATGCTGGCGCCGTCGAGCAGCACCAGCGGCGATCGCGAGGGCATGCCGGCCATCTTGTCATGGAGCCCAGCGTCGGGTTGTTGTCGACTCTCGGCGGAAATCAGCGCAACAAGTCGACGTTCGGCGCAGCGGTTAGCCTGGCAGCCATGGATTCCCACCGATTCGACGCGGGCGTGTACGCGCGCCGGCTGGCCGCGGCGGCCGCGGCGACCGCCGACGCGGGGCTGGCCGGCCTGGTGATCACCCCGGGCTACGACCTGCGTTACCTCGTCGGCTCCCGCGCGCAGACCCTCGAGCGGCTCACCGCGCTGGTGCTGCCGGCTTCCGGGGACCCGACGGTGGTGGTGCCCCGGCTGGAGCTGGCCTCCCTTAAGCGGTCGGCCATCGCGGAACTGGGCCTGGCCGTGCGGGATTGGGTCGACGGCGACGACCCCTACCGCCTGGTCGGAGCGACCTTGGGCGGCGGGCCGACCGCCACGGCCGTGACCGATTCCATGCCCGCGCTGCACCTGCTGCCGCTGGCCGAAGTGCTCGGCGTGCTGCCGGTGCTGGCCACCGACGTGCTGCGCGAGCTGCGGATGGTCAAGGAGGAATGCGAGATCGACGCGCTGCGCAAGGCCGGCGCGGCCATCGACCGGGTGCACGCGCGGGTGCCGGAGTTTCTGCGCCCCGGTCGCACCGAGGCCGACGTCGCCGCCGACATCGCCGGAGCGATTGTCGCCGAGGGCCATTCGGAGGTGGCGTTCATCATCGTCGGGTCCGGCCCGAACGCGGCCGACCCGCATCACGGCTACTCGGATCGCGAACTGCAGGCGGGCGACATCGTCGTCGTCGACATCGGCGGCGCGTACGAGCCGGGCTACCACTCCGACTCGACGCGCACCTACAGCATCGGCGAACCCGCACCCGATGTGGCGCAACAGTATTCGGTGCTGCAGCGGGCCCAGCGCGCGGCAGTAGACGCCGTCCGCCCCGGCGTCACCGCCGAGCGGGTCGACGCCGCCGCCCGCGACGTGCTGGCCGAAGCCGGGCTGGCGGAGTTTTTCGTGCACCGCACCGGGCACGGCATCGGGCTGTCGGTGCACGAGGAGCCGTACATCGTCACCGGAAACGACCTGCCGCTGGCCGCGGGCATGGCGTTCTCCATCGAGCCCGGCATCTACTTCCCCGGCCGCTGGGGAGCGCGGATCGAGGACATCGTCGTCGTCACCGAGAACGGCGCCCTGGCCGTCAACAACCGGCCGCACGAACTGATCGTGGTGCCCGCGTCCTAGCAGGGATGACGGTCCCGCCGCGTACGTTGGGCCACGTGTCGATCCTGGACCTCACGCTGCTGCCGCTGCGCATCGCGCGGCACGTCGCCGACGCCGTGCTGCACCCCGTCACTCCCGCTCCCGCGCCGCCCGCCGAGCTCGTCGTCGTCGACGGGATGCCCGAGGGCGTGCCGCCGGCCGCGCGGCGCCCCGAACCGCGGTTGCCGGCGCCGTCGAATTGGCCGTTCGGCGAGGAGTTTCCGCGGACCTGCGGCACCGGCCGGCTGGCCGGGGGCGCCCTGTTTTGGACGGACTTCCTCTACGACGACCACGGCGCGACCGGCGTCCCCGTCGGAGACCTGAAGATTCAGGCGCCCCCGCGCGGCACCTACGTCTACCCCGACGGGCCCGCAGCGGGTAACGGCGCCGACATTTTCCGCGTCGCCATCGGGCTCACCGAAACCGATACGTGGTGGCGCATCGACTGGAACACCCTGGTGGACGCCTCGGTGCCGATCGCGCTGTTCACCTTCGACACCGATCCCTCCCTGGCGGGCACCGCGGAGTGGCCCGCCGGGGCCGGCGTGCGCTCGCAGGGCATCGACACGGCCTTGGTGGTATCGGGGCGCGGGGCCACGCTGATCGACCTGACCACCCGGGCCACGACGCCGATGGAGCACAGCGTCGACATGCAATCGCGCTCGTTCGTGGCGCGCATCCCGCGGTCCGTGCTGGAGCCGACCGGAACCTGGACGGTCCGGCTGGCCGCCGGGCTGGCCAACGCGGCCGGCGACGGGTTCGCCGACGTGCCCGCCGAGCGCGGGGCGCTGCCCGGGCAGCCCAACGTCTACAACGTCGCGTTCCGCACCAACGCCCAGGAGCCGCCGCACCTGAACTTCTGGTCGGACGCGGCACAGGCGGCGGCCCTTGGCCACGGCGACGTGTCCGCGTTCGCGGCGACGGTGCCGTGGGCTCGGCTCGCCGCGCGCGACACCGAGCCCGAGCCGGTCATCGCCGGCCCGTCGACCCGCTGGTACGTCTCCTCGATCGAGCTCGGGCAGGGCGTGGCGGGAGGGCTGGCCGCCTACGACATCTTGAGCACCAAGCCGCAGTTCCTCGGGCGCGTCCAGCCCTATTCGATCTGCCTGCCGTCCAGCTACGCGCCGGGGCGCACGCTGCCGCTAACGCTGTTGCTGCACTCGCTGGCGCTGGGCCAAAGTCAGTTCGCCGCCATCGACCCGAGCCTGTTGCACGAGGTCTGCGAGGCCCGCGACTCGGTGGTGGTCACCCCGCTGGCGCGGGGCCCGTCGAGTTGGTATTTCGACGCCGGGGAACTCGACGTGTGGGAAGTGTGGGCGCGGGTCGCCGAACAGCTGGCCACCGACCCCAATCGCACTGTCATCGCCGGCTATTCGATGGGCGGGTATGCGGCCTACAAGCTGGGGTTGAGCTACCCGCAGGTCTTCTCGCAGGCGGTGGTGCTGGCCGGGCCGCCGGCGTGCGGCGTGCGGCTGCTGCCCGACGTGGACATCCCGGCCGACCTGGACCTGGAATCGCCGTGCGCCCGCGAGGGTGACACCTGGAAGCTGCTGGTCAACGCTCGCTGGCTGCCGTACGTCATCGCCCACGGGTTGGTTGACGAGCTGGTGCCGTTCGCCTCGGCCGCCGAGCAGGTGCTCGAGCTCGACCGGCTGGGCTACCGCCACCGGTTCACCGTCTATCCGCTCGAGGATCACATCGCCTGGGTGCTGCAGGACAAGTTCGAGGATCCGATCTCGCACATGGAAACGGCTGTGCGCCAAGCCGATCCGGGGCACATCACGTTCGCGTGGTATCCGCAATTGGTGCGCGCCGACCTGGGTATCGGGCCGCACCAGGTGTGGTGGCTCTCGGAACTGGTCGCCGATCCGGCGGTGACGGCGCGGCGCGGGGCGGTCGCCGAGGTCGACGCGCGGTCGTATGCCCGGCCCGATCCGACGCACGCGATCCGGCACCACCGCGGCGTTGTTTGGAACCTTGACCCGTCGCCCGGTCTGTACAGCGAGCTGGACTGGCACGTCGGACGGGCCGTCGCCCCATTGCCGTATCTAACGCTGCGGCTCACCGGGGTCGCCAGCCTCACGGTGGACGTTGCCCGCGCCGGGCTGGCCGCGCTCCCGTCGTCCACGATCACGGTGGCCACCGATCTGGCCACGCGGATCACGTTGGCCGGGCTGCCCGCCGGGGTCGACGTGCAACTTGACGACCAGCCGGCCGGGCCGACCGTGGCCATGCCGGCCGGACGGCACCGCATCACGCTAGCTCGGCGCGCCGCTGGGTGAATAGCGGCCCGCGACGGCGTCGGCGACAATTTCGCGCGATGGTTCCGTTGGTCGTCGATCCTCAGGCGCTGTTCGCCGTCGGCAGCTCGGTGATTGCCGCCGGCGATGGCCTGGCCGCGAACCTGACGGTGCTGACGGCGGGGTTTGCGGCCCACACCGGCCTGGACGCGGCCGGCGCGGTGTTCGGCCTGGCGTATCAGGACGCGGGCAAGCGAGTGCTGCAGGCGGCTGCCGCCGCCGTCAACGCGTGCCGGCAATGCGGGGCGCTGATACAGCAGGGTGCCGCCAACTATTCGCAGGCCGAAGCGGCGTCCACGCTGGGCGGCGGCGCCGGCGCGCTGCAGGCGCCGCCCGCGCCGGAGAAGATCACGGCCCCGGGGCCGCCGGGGACCTGGGGTAAGGGGCAGCCGCCCCCGCTGCTTTGGGCGGTGGTGGAGTCGTTCGTCGACGATGTGTGGCCCGACGGCGACGCGGCCGGGATTCACGCGGCCGCTGCTCAATGGCGGGCCTTCGCCGTGGGGGCCGGTGGGACGCGGGACGGGCTCAACGCCGCAATGGTGCTGCTGGACGCGCATCAAATCCCCGAAGGCGGCAAGATCGATGTGGCTTTGTCGCAGATCCGCGACTGCGTTGCCAAGATCTTCGACGCGTCCGCAAAGCTGGCCCGCGCCCTTGACGATTTCGCCAACGACGTTGAGCGCGCCCAAAACGCGATCCGCGACCTGTTGAACCGGCTGGGGTCGCTGACGGATCTGGGCCACGACCTGATGCTGATCGTCAAAGGGGATGCCTTCGACGAGATCAAGAAGATCGCCAGGGACATCAATGGCGTGCTGCACAACTTGGGGCGCGAGGCCCGGGCCGCGGAGCAGGGCGTCAAGGTGGGTTTAGGGATCGTCGACGGCTTGGTCGTCAAATTGGAAAAGTATGTGCGCGGCGAGCTCAAGCACTTTTTGGGCGATGCGGTCGGCAACCAGGTGGCCACGGTTTTCGACGTTTTCGCCAACGCGAACGAGGGCGCGCTGAAAGGCGCTGTCGGGATGGCGTTATCCATCGGGGACCTCGACCCGCGATGGTTCCTCGTCGATCCCCATGGCGCGGCCGGAACCTGGACCGACATGGGCAAAGGCTTGTGGAAAGGGAGCCTGGTCAACGGCGTCCTCAACCCGCAGGAGTTCGTCGACGCGAACTGGCAGCAGCTCAAAGCCTTGCTGCACCTTGATGATTGGAGCACCGCGCGCCCCGGGTTGGGTTTCGGTGAGAACGCGTTCGACGTCGCGATGTTCTTCATCCCCGGGGCCGGCGAAGCCGGCGTGGCGACGGATGCCGGTGGGGCGGCCCTGCAAGGCGCCGAGGCCGCGGAGGCCGCGGGCGCGGCCGGGCGAGCGGGTGCGGAGGCGGCCGGCGGGCTCGCCGGTGCCCGCGGTGCCCTGGCTGACATCGCCGGGGCGGGCGGTGATCTGACCAAGAACCTCGAAGGCGTTACCGGGAAGCTGCCCAAGATCGAGCCGCCCGTCGGTGGCCGCCCGGTGGGTGCGCCGGAGCCGAAGCCGTTCGAGGCGCCCGTGGAGTCCGTACCGCGCCCGCCCGACGCGCCCGGCGCTCCGGATGCGGTGCCGCCGGGGCGGGCTGTGCACGAACCGCCCCCTGAACCGTCGGCCGTCGCACCGGCCGCGGGTGGTCCGCATGATCCGGTTCCGGCGACCTCGCCCGCGCCGCCCCCGCAATCCGGACCCGCGGCGCCGGCCGAACGCGTCCCGTCGACGATGTCGCAATTCGTTGACCATTCGGCGGTTCGCGAGCCTATAGCGCCGAGCGGAGTTCCCGCCGAACCCGCGCCTGCTGCTGGGCACGCATCTCAGTCGGCGCCGCCCTTCCCGTCCACGGCGCCGCATTCCATGCCCGCTGGTGGTCGACCGCCCGAACTACCGGCACCCGGCAACGGCTGGCATGGGCATGCCGACGGCGGCCCGCCGGGCAATCAACCCCTCGGCGGGGGACCCCATCGGCCGGGTCACGGTGGCCCGCATGACGGTCGCCCAGATGGTCTTCCGGGAGACGACGACGGTCCGTCGGGACCCGGCCATAGCAGTTCCGCGGACGGGCAACGTCAGGATCCGGTGCATTCCCATGAGCCTTCGGGCGATGGGTGGCATCGGTTACCGGACGGTGCGCTTGACCCGCACTACGGCGAACGGCTGCCTGAACATTGGGAATTTACCGACAATCCAGTCGATCCGAGTCATATCAAACCGTCAGTTGCGGGCTTAATTAAGGATGCTGAGGCGCCTTTCGGCCGTGACCCGCACGGACATGCATACACTGAACAGCAATATGCCGAGCGTTTCAACAAGGTCGGAGATAAGGGAGAACACTGGACCAATTTTCCATCTAACGATGGCGCTGTACCCGGCACGCGAGTCGCCTACACCGATCCCGGAAAATTCTTGAGGGACTATGGTTCGCAACTCGACCGCATCGGTAAGACCGATGGCAGGTATTTGGCAGTAATGGAGCACGGTCAACCTGCGTCATGGGAACAACGTTCCCTGCATGTTGATTCTCTTCGTGAACCCTATAACGTATATACATTCGGTGACTTACCCGAGGGGTGGACTATAGAGGTGTCGGAGGTTTCGCCGGGAGTCGGCCAGCCTGGCGGTTCGATACAAGTGCGAATATTGGACGACGAGGGTCAAGCGCGGCGCGTCGAAGAGCTAACAACTAGAGGGGTGTTGCGATCGTGACGGAGGTAGATCTGACGCCTGACCTCCAAGCTTGGGTACGTCTTGCCGGCTTGGACATGATTCAGGGATCAGAAACCAGTGATGGTCGAACAATCATTTGGAACAAGGGCGGCGAGGTTCGATACTTTATTGACCTGGCTGATGGTTGGTATATTATATCCACTTCTGATCGCATGGGCCCGGAAAGTTATGAGTTCGCCGGCGACTCCATGTCAGTGATAGAAAAATATCTTTACGGGGCTTTCGGCGGCAGTGCCCGAAGTGATGACCTGCCTGGTATAAGGGTGCCATTTCAGCGAGATGAATTACGCCCGGGGTATCACCTTGGTAGGCAACAATTCGCTGGCCGAGAACGGCACACTCTTGTCGATCGGACCGGAAAGACGGTGGCAATTACTTCCGCGGATAGGCTAGTTGAGCTATCCCATTATCTGGACGTACCAGCAGAAATCATCAAAAAGTCATACTTGGCACCGGACGGTAAGCCGCTCTTCGCCCTTTGGCGCGACATTAGAAACCCGTCGTAAGCAGAACTATTCGCCCCGGTCCAGCAAATCCGACGACCCGAGCACCCGCTCCACCTGCACCTCGATGACCACCCGCCGCGGGTTCGGGCGCGGCGTTCGATAGCGCTGGGCGTACCGCAACTCGGCATCGCGCACGGCGTCGGCGTCGCTGTTCACCTTGGACCGACCCTCGAGCGACAGCCACCGCGCGCCATCGACCTGACTGAGCACGGCCACCCCGGCACGGTCGGCGTTGACGGCCTTCTGCGAGCCGCCGGTGGTGATCACCCGGGCGATGTGAGTCTTGGGATCGAAGGTGAAACCCACCGCCACCACATGCGGGGAATTGTCGGCCCGCAGCGTGGTCAGCATGGCCAGGTGACGTTCTGACAGGAAGGCCAGCGCATCGTCGGTCAGCCGCGTAGTGGTATTCGCCATCACCGCCCACGCTAGCGCAGGCGATAATCGCAGCCGTGGACGACACGGGCGCGGGGCCGGTACTAATCCTGGGCGGCCGCAGCGAAATCGGCGTCGAGCTAGCACGCCGCCTAGCTCCCGGGGCGACGGTGGTACTGGCCGCACGCCGGGCCGACCAACTCAACGACGAGGTCGCGACCGTCAAGGCCGCCGGGGCCACGGCGGTGCACACCCGGGAATTCGACGCCGACGATCTGGCCTCGCATGGCCCGCTGGTCGCCTCGGTCGTAGACGACCACGGACCCATCGGCACCGCGGTGCTGGCCTTCGGCATCCTCGGCGACCAGGCCCGCGCCGAGGCCGACGCCGCCCACGCGGTGTCCATCGTGCGCACCGACTACGTCGACCAGGTCAGCATGCTCACCCACCTGGCCGCCGCCATGCGCACCGCCGGGCGCGGCTCGCTGGTGGTGTTCTCCTCGGTCGCCGGGGTACGGGTGCGCCGCGCCAACTACGTCTACGGCTCGGCGAAGGCCGGCCTGGACGGCTTCGCCAGCGGGCTGGCCGACGCGCTGCACGGCACCGGCGTCAACCTGCTCATCGCGCGCCCGGGTTTCGTCGTCGGGCGGATGACCGAAGGCATGCGGCCCGCGCCGCTGTCCAGCACCCCGGAGCAAGTCGCCGCGGCCACCGCACGTGCGCTGGCCAAGGGCCGACGCACCGTGTGGATCCCGTGGTCGTTGCGCCCGATGTTCTTCGTCATGCGGCTGCTACCGCAGTTCGTCTGGCGCAGGATGCCACGATGATCGTCATCGTGGGCATCGGCGCCGACGGCATGGCGGGGCTCGCCGAAACCTCCCGCAGCGAAATAAGACGGGCCACAGTCATATACGGGTCCAAGCGTCAGCTCGACTTGCTCGACGACACGGTGCCCGCACCCCGTCGCGAATGGCCATCGCCGATGTTGCCCGCGCTGCAACGCCTGCCCGTCGACGCCGCGGGCGACATCCACGTAGTGGCCAGCGGTGACCCGCTCCTATACGGCATCGGCAGCACGCTGATCCGGCTATACGGCGCCCACAACGTCAGGGTGCTGCCGCACGTGTCCTCGGTGACGCTGGCGCGCGCGCGGATGGGGTGGAACGCCCACGACACCGAGGTGATCAGCCTCGTGACCGCCCGACCACACACCGCGGTGCGCCGCGGCGGCCAAGCGATCGTGCTGTCGAAAGATGCCTCGACCCCCACGGAACTGGCGGCACTGCTTTGCGCACACGGCCGGGGGGAATCGGAGTTCAGCGTGCTCGAAAACCTCGGCGGCCCAACCGAACGCCGCCGCGACGGCACCGCGCGCGGGTGGGTCGACGACCCGCCGCAAGACGTCGACGCCCTCAACCTGGTCGCCGTCCGCTACCTGCCCGACGAACGCATGTCGCCATTTCCCGATGACGCGTTCGCCCACGACGGGCAGATCACCAAGCACGGTGTGCGCGCGGTGACGCTGGCGGCGCTGGCGCCGCGACCGGGGGAGCGGCTGTGGGACGTCGGCGCCGGCTCGGGCAGCATTAGCGTCGAATGGTGCCTGAGCTGGCCGGGTTGCAGCGCGGTGGCGTTCGAGCGCGACGAGGCGCGCCGCCTCAACATCGAGTCCAACACCGCGGCCTTCGGCGTCGCCATCGACGTCCGCGGCGCTGCACCCGAGGCGTTCGATGGGGCCGAACCGCCGTCGGCGATCTTCATCGGCGGGGGGTTGACCCAACCCGGTTTGCTTGATGCCTGTTTCGACCACCTGCCGGCAGGGGGGAGGCTGGTGGTCAACGCGGTCACCGCGGAATCGGAAGCGCTTCTCACGCAGTACTATTCGCGCCACGGCGGCCAGTTGCGGCGTCTCCAGCACTACCACGGCGAGCCACTGGGTGGCTTCACCGGATGGCGCCCGCAAATGCCGGTCACCCAGTGGGCGGTGACGAGGTGACCGTCTATTTCATCGGAGCGGGCCCCGGCGCGGCCGACCTCATCACGGTCCGCGGTCAACGGCTCCTCCAGACGTGTGCGACCTGCCTCTACGCGGGTTCGATCATGCCCGACGACCTGCTGGCGCTGTGCCCACCCGGGGCGAAAGTCGTTGACACCGGCCCGTTGACGCTCGAGCAGATCCTTGCCGAAATCGCCGATGCGCACGTCGCGGGCCACGACGTCGCGCGGCTGCACTCCGGCGACCCGTCACTGTACAGCGCGCTCGCGGAGCAGTGCCGCCGACTCGACGCGCTGGGCATCGACTACGAAATCGTGCCCGGCGTGCCGGCTTTCGCCGCCGCGGCCGCCGCGCTGAAACGCGAACTCACCGTCCCAGGCGTAGCGCAGACGGTGACGCTGACGCGGGTGGCTACCCTGTCGACACCCATGCCGTCCGGCGAGGAGCTGACGACGCTGGCGCTGTCCGGTGCCACCCTGGTGCTGCACCTGGCCGCCGCCCAGATCGACGCCATCATCCCGCAACTACTCCATAGCTACCGTTCCGAAACACCGGTTGCTGTCGTGGCTTTCGCGAGCTGGCCACAGCAGACCGTACTGCGCGGCACGCTGGCCGACATCGCCGGCCAGATGCACGACGCCAACATCACCAAGACCGCGGTGATCATCGTCGGCGACGCGCTGGCCGCCGAGGGATTCACCGACAGCTACCTGTATTCGGCCGTGCGGACCCGGGGGAGCCGGCACTGATGCGGGTGCTATTGCTCGGCGGCACATCGGAGGCCCGCGCGCTGGCGCAAACCCTGCACCCGACAGTCGACATCGTCAGCTCGCTGGCCGGGCGCGTCCCCGATCCCGCCCTGCCGGTCGGCCCGGTGCGCATCGGCGGCTTCGGCGGAGTCGACGGGCTGCGCTGCTGGCTGCGCGACGAACGCATCGACGCCGTTGTCGACGCCACCCACCCGTTCGCGGCGACGATGACGGCCCACGCCGCCGACGTGTGCACCGAACTCCGCATTCCGCACTTGGTGTTGGCGCGCCCGGCGTGGGCGCCCGGCGACGCTATCGTCGTCGCATCGGACGTCGAAGCGGCGGAAATGGTTGCCAGACAACGTTATTCAAGGGTCTTCCTCACCACCGGACGGTCGGGCGTCAACGCGTTCGCCGGCAGCGGCGCGTGGTTTCTGATCCGCGCGGTCACCGCGCCCGACCCTGCCCTGCTTCCGCGTCGCCACCAGCTGTTGCTGGCGCGCGGCCCGTATCGCTACGACGGCGAGCTTTCGCTGCTCCGCGAGCATCGCATCGACGCGCTCGTGACCAAGAACAGCGGCGGCGCCATGACCCGGGCCAAGCTGGATGCCGCCGCCGCGTTGGGCATTCCGGTGGTGATGGTCTCGAGGCCGCCGCTTCCGTCCGGGGTGACGGCGGTGGGCACAGTCGACGAGGCCGCGAATTGGGTTGCGGCGCTTGCGATCGGCACCGGCTAGCCGGTCAGGTCTTCGCGCTCCATGTCGGCCAGCAGCGCATCGCGGGCGCGGGCGACGCGAGAACGGATCGTGCCCACCGGACAACCGCAGACCGCGGCGGCGTCGGCGTACGGCAGCCCCAACAGCTGGGTGAGCAACAGCGCTTCGCGTTGCTCGGTGGTGAGATTCGCGATCAACGCGGTCACCTCGACCAGGTCTTCGAACCCGCGGGCGTGGCGATCACCGGTGAGGAAGTGATCGGGATCGGCACCAGCGGCGGTGCGCGGCCGTGACTGGGCGTGCCGGATGTGATCGGCCACCACCCGGCGCGCGATCGCCAGCAACCAGGTTCGCGCGCTGGACCGCCCGGAGAACCGCTCGATCGCGCCGATCGCCCGCAGGAAGGTTTCCTGCGTCAGGTCGTCGGCGGTGCCCGCGTCGGACAGGTAGGTAACGAACCGCCAGACGTCTTGCTGGGTGGCCTTGATGAAGGCCTCGAGCGCACGCTCGTTCCCGCGCGCGGCCGCCAACGCGAGCTCGGTAACGGCCTCGTCGTCGTTTGACGCGGTCATGGCCAACCACCTTCGTTGTGCGGGCGTCGTCAGTCTACGACCGGTTGTCGTAGACGTTGCGGTTGGGTGTGAAACCGTGCGGTTGATGGGCCAGAGATGCCGGTGTCGCCGACCGGCGGGAGCCTCCGACTGCCCGCGGGGGTAGTCGGCGTCCGTGCCGGAGGTGCGCGGCCGTCGGGTCCGCACATGTTCGCGCGCCACCAACATCGCGAACACCAGCCCCAACAGCAGGGGCATGTGGCTGGCGACGCGGGTCGCGGTCACCTCGCCGGCAAAGGCGTCGACGACCACGTAACTCAACAGCGCGACGGAATACACACCGGTAATCGCGGCCACGCCAACGGCGGTGGCGGGCCAAACGCCCGCCGCGATCATGGCCAGACCCAACGCCAGCAACCACGCGGTGGACTCGTGCATCAGGTGCTCGCCCGACATCGCCCCGTGCATGTGGCTCGACACCATGCCGAAATCGATGCCGCTGATCTGGGCGGCCGCGATCGCCACCTGAAAGACGCCGACAGCCACCAGCCCCCAGCGCCGGTAGCGCGACCGCAGCCAGCGGATGGAGCGGTGATAGGCGGGGGACTGCTGTTCGAGGCTCGCCATGATCTTGTCGACCAGGTCCGGTCCCTCGCCGGGCTCGATGGAGGACAGCCGGCGCGTCTGCACCGCCGCGCCGATCAGCCAGGTGCGGCAAGCCCGACACGATTCCAGGTGGGCATCGACCTGTTGCGCGAGCACGTGCGGACGCTCGCCGTCCAGTCGCGCAGAAAGCGCCTCACGCGCAACGTCACACCGCATCCCTGCATCGTTGCGCATGCCCGGTCGCCGCGCAAAGGCGTCGAAAAGTCGACGACGGGAACCAAGCCGTCCGGCAAACCGACCACTGAAGACCAGCCCGCCCGCAACGACGTCCGACGAAAAGGTATCCGTGTCCCTGCCCGAAGGCCCCCGACGATGACCGCCCCAATCTGGATCGCCTTGCCGCCCGAGGTGCACTCCACATTGCTCAGCAGCGGCCCGGGTTCCGGGCCGCTGCTCGCCGCTGCGGAGGCGTGGTCGTCGATGGGAGCCGAATATGCCGCCGCTGCGGACGAACTCGTCGGGGTGCTGGGCGCGGTGCAGAGCGCATGGGATGGCCCCAGCGCCGAACGGTACGTGGCCGCCCACGCGCCGTACCTGAGCTGGTTACTCGAGAGCGCGTCGGCCAGCGCGCTCTCCGCGTCATCGCACCGAACCGCCGCGGCCGCCTACGCCACCGCGCTGGCCACAATGCCGACTCTCGCCGAGCTCGCCGCAAACCACGCCACTCACGCGGCGCTCGTGGCAACCAACTTCTTCGGCATCAACACCATCCCCATCGCCGTCAACGAGGCCGATTACGCGCGCATGTGGCTGCAGGCCGCCGAAATTATGACCACCTACCAAGCCGTCACCACCTCGGCCATCGCGGCGGTCCCGACGGCCGCGCCGGCGCCGCAGATCGTCGCGACCGTCGGGGAGACTAGAGCCGCGGCGGCGGCCGGGAGCACCGCGTCTTGGCAGGATCAGCTCGCGGCGCTGATCCAGCAATACACCAAAAATTTCGCGTGGCCGGTGTCGAAGGACCTCAATCCCGGGGGGTGGCCGATTCCGGCCGTCCCGTTCGCGAACAGCCTCACCTCGGCGCTGATGCAAGTGCCCGGAATGTCACCGGCCCTGGCCAGCGCGCTCGCCTGGGCCACCTTCCACACGCTGATGATCTTCTGGCCCTTCGGGCAGCAGGCAATCCAGCTGGCCATATCGCTCGCCCCCGCCCTGGCCGCGGTTTTCACCGCCGGCACCGCGGGGGTGGCGGCGGGCGCCGCGGCCGCAACCGCTGTCGCGCTCCCGGTGGCGGTGGCCACGTCCGCGGCGGCTTCCGGGGCAGCGCCGGCCCCGGTGGGCGCTATGCCCGCTGCCGCCCCCGCCGCGCCGGCCAGCGTGAGCAGCGCCGCCACCGTGCCCGGTCCCGCGGCGCCGACCCCGAGCTCCGCCATCGGGGGCGGACCGGCCGGTGGCGGGCCGGGGGTGGGGTTCGGTCCGTCGGCGTCAACGGGCATCGGCGCGGGCTTGTCCGACGTCCTCTACGCCGTCGGCCTGTCCGGGTTGTCGGCGCGCGGTAGCGCGACCGCTCGCGCGCGTCGTCGCTCGGAGGAAACTGCAACCGAGGGCGCCGAAGAGGCGGCGGCAGCCGCGGCCATGGCGAACGGCCGAACGCGGGGGCGCCGCCGTCGGCGCGCGACGATCGAGGATCGCGCACATCGCCACGAGTTCATGGACCTCGACGACGACGGGGGCTCGCGTCCCGAGGCTTCGGGCCAAGGTGGCGGGCCACTCGGATTCGTCGGTGCCACCGTCACGCCCGCCGCCGCCGGCCGTCCGGCCGGGCTGATCACATTGGCCGACGACGGATGCAACGGTGCCCCGGCCATCCCGCTGCTGCCCAACAGTTGGGACGGCTCCGCGCCCGAATAGCGCTGCGCGACAACCTGGTTCGTGCCGCCGGGTCATTCGCCGAGTTCGGCAACGAGGTCGTTGACGACACCGACTGGCCGGTCGTTGAAGAGGCCGACGGCGCGCTGCAGCTGTGTACCATGCCTGCTTTCACGACTTATGTCCCCAGCAATGACTCTGTGGGGACGTCAAATCTGACCGAATCCAATTTATTATTCCGACCGAATCCAGTTTGCATTTCCGACCGAATCCAGATTACTAATACGATCGAATCCAGTTCATATTTCCGACCGGATCCAGTTCCTAGATACGACCATTTCCAGTGTTACCGAATCTATTTCAATGACCGACTCGCTTGCGGTACGTTTCGACTCGGTTGCTCGAATGCAGTCTCGCATTATGCCCTTCCGCAGGGCCTGGCGATGAACAAGAGGTGGAATGCCATGAGCTCTCCTTTTTTCATTGACCCCGCCGTCGTCCAATGGGTGACTGAGAATCTAGACAGCATCGGCACGAACCTGGCCAGCGCCAGTGCGGCGGCGGCTGGTCCGACGACCGGGGTGGCGGGCGCGGCGGCCGATGAGGTGTCGACGGCGGTCGCTTCGCTGTTCTCCGAATATGGGGACGAGTATCAGGCGCTGCTCGCAAAGGCAGCGGCTTTCCATGACCAGTTCACCCAAAACCTGGCGACCGGCGGGGCTGCGTATGTAGGCACCGAGGCTGCCAATGCGGCGCAAATGATGGAAGCTGCGATACGCGCGCCGGGTGCTGCGATCAATGGGACATTCGCGGCGGCGACGGGGCGACCGTTAATCGGTAACGGCGCGAATGGGACGTCTGGGGTGCAGGGAACGGCCGGCGGGGCAGGCGGCTGGTTGTTGGGCAACGGCGGCTCCGGTGGTAATAGCACGGGAGCGGGCAATGCCGGCGGGGCTGGTGGGGCGGCGGGGTTGATCGGTAACGGTGGGGCCGGCGGCCTGGGCGGTCCCGGCGGTGCCGGTGGTGCAGGCGGCCGCGGTGGGTGGTTGTTCGGTGTCGGCGGTGCCGGCGGTGCCGGTGGATCCGCCATAACCCTAGGTACGACTGGTGGTGCCGGTGGTATCGGTGGCGCCGGCGGATTCTTCATGGGCCATGGCGGTCCCGGTGGTCCCGGTGGCGCTGGCGCCCAGGGTATTGCAGGCTCTGGCCCTGGTGTTGCCGGTAGCGCCGGTGGTGCCGGTGGCGCCGGTGGTGCCGGTGGTGCCGGTGGACTCTTCGCGGGCACTGGCGGTGACGGTGGTGGCGGCGGGCAGGGCGGCCTCGGCGGTAGCGGCGGTCTTAACGCTCCCGGCGGTTCCGGCGGCATCGGCGGTCCAGGCGGTTCCGGCGGTCCCGGCGGCATCTTGGGTGCACAGGGAGCTCAGGGCGCACAGGGCGCACAGGGTGCTCACGGCGCGACCGGGTAGCTATTCACCCGGTGCGGGTGTGACTGAGTGGCTGATATGGACCGTATCGACTTGAGTTGTCGTCGTGGTCTGGGATCTCGTTGCGGTGGACGCCGATCCAAGTCCGCCCTCTAAATAGCGTGCCGACTCGTCCGGCGCAGGCGGATCGGATTGTGCAGCTGGTGGAAACCGTTGCGCGCAAGCGAATCTGATCGCGGGCTGCAGCGCCGCGGCTGCGGGCGGATTCACCGAGAAGCTCTAAACCGCCGTCTGCCGCACGCCGACACCAGCCGTCACACACCCGGTCAGGGCGAGCCCGCGCAACACGCCAAAACCGGCATGCGACACCACGCTATGGCCGCCCCGAGATGCTTTGAGCTGACAAACCGCTGCGCTACTTTTCATCTAGAAAGCGCCCTCCCGCTCGGAATAGTGGATGTTGAGCAGGCTCATCATGCCTTGCAGGACAAGCGCGTTCGCTAACTTAGCGTCCTGTCACGCCGAGTCGCGTTCGGGCTAACGGCGGTTCTCAAGGCCGAAGCACCGCGGGCAGGTGGTGCTGTCATCACGGCGACACGCTCGACGAAACCGTGGCGGATCGCCGCCTTGACCCGGCGCGGTGCTCGCCGAACAGCGCGACCAATGATCCACAGCCTCCGCTATTTCGCGTGCAACCCGATCCGCGACACGCGATTGCTAGTAAACTCTGAGCGGTGTCCAAGCCAGTGACAGCGCGCGCCGCGATCTGCCTGAACATGATCGTGAAAAACGAGGCCGACGTCGTCGCCGAGACGCTGGATTCGGTTGCGCCCTACATCAGCTCGTGGGTGATCGTCGACACCGGCTCCGCCGACGGGACCCAGGACGCGATCCGCAAACGCATGGCCCGCCTGGGCATCCCAGGCGAGCTTCACGAACGACCATGGCGCAATTTCGGTCACAACCGCACCGAGGCACTGAACCTCGCCCAAGGCCACGGCGACTACATCTGGGTCATCGACGCCGACGACATCGTCGTGGGCACACCCGAGTTCACCGAACTAAGCGCCGACATCTACCGCATGCGCCTCGGAGATGCCTCCTTCACCTACTGGCGCCCGCAGTTGTTCCGCGACGGGGTGCGCGTGCGCTATGAAGGTGTCGTCCACGAGACCGCCGTGTGGGAGTCTGACTGCGTCGTTGGGCGCCTCGAAGGCGACTACTACGTCGAATCTCGTCGCCTCGGTGCCCGCAGTCAGGATCCGCAGAAGTATGCGCGTGACCGCGACCTGTTGCTGGCGGAGGTCGAACGCAACCCCGAGAATGCGCGGTCGGTGTTCTATCTGGCCCAGAGCTATTTCGATCTTGGTGATTTCGCCAACGCTCGTAAGTGGTATGAGCGGCGGGTCGAGATCGGTGGCTCGGACGAGGAGGTCTACTACTCGATGCTCCGGCTCGCGGAGTCGATGGCGGGACTCGATTGGCCGTGGCTGGTTGTTCAGGACGTCTACCTTCAGGCTTGGGAGTTTCGACCGACCCGCGCCGAGGCGCTCTATGCCATCGCTCGGCGGTACCGCGAACAGCAGCGCTACCCGCCCGGTCACTTGTTTGCCCAGCGCGCCGCCCAAATCCCTTTTCCCGAAAAGGATCTCTTGTTTGTCGGCGCGGACATCTATGCCTGGCGCGCGGTCGATGAGCAGGCGGTGTGCGCCTCCCAGCTCGGCAAGCATGCGGAGGCGTTTATGCTGTGCCGGCGCTTGCTGGCCCTCTCCGACATCCCCGATGGCGATCGGCAACGGATCGCGGTCAACCGCGACGTCAGCGTGCCGGTCATGCTCGAGGCGGCGGCCTCGTATCCCGACGCGCTGGTGCAGCGCCTAGTCCCCGGCTCGGGCGCCAAGGTTGTCGTGAGTCTGATCGCCGGACCGGACCGCGAGACCACCGAGCAGGCCATTAACTCGTTTCTGAACTGCTGCCTCGATCTGTCAATTTGGTTCGGGCGCTTACTCGTGGTCGATGCCGGCCTGTCAGCCCTCGACCGCGCGCTGCTGCGTGAGCGCTACGGGTTCCTCGAGTTTGTCGATTGCGGCCCCGGCGACTCGCCCGCTACACAGCTCGCGCAACTCCGCGCTCAGATCCTGGGTCGGTTCTGGCTACACCTGGGCCAGGGCTGGCAGTTCTTTGCGCCCGAGAATTTCATCACCCGCCTGATCGCGGTGCTCGAATCCGAACCACAGGTATTCCAGGTGGGAATAAACTTCGCCGATGCGGTCAAGCTGACCGGCGTCTGCGCGGCCGAGCAGGAGGTGCGCCGGGAAAACTATGGCGGCCGTTACGTCCTAACCGATGCGGTGGCCAGCGGCCCGGCGTTGTTCGACACCGCACGCCTAGATCGGGCCGGCGGCATAGGGGGCAGCGACCCAGATCCCATCGCCGAACTCGGTTGGCGGGCGGCCGCTATCGGACTACAGACCGCGACGCTCGACGAGGTGCTCTGCATCGCCGCAGCCCGTCCGGTGCGGCAGCCCAAGGCCCCGGCGCGGGTGGCGAAGAAGGCGGCGGCCCGATCGGTGCGGCAGCCCAAGGCCCCGGCGCGGGTGGCGAAGAAGGCGGCGGCCCGATCGGTGCAGCAGCCCAAAGCGCCGGCGCGGGTGGCGCAGAAGGGCGCAGCCCGATCGGTACAGCAGCCCAAAGCGACGGCGCGGGTGGCGAAGAAGGCGGCGGCCCGATCGGTACAGCAGCCAAAAACGCCGGCACGCTCGGCGAAGAAGGGCACAGCCCGATCGGTGCAGCAGCCCAAAGCGCCGGTGCGCGCCGCGAAAAAGGGCACAGCCCGACCCGTGCAGCCATCCAAAGCCCCGGCACGGGTTGCGAAGAAGGCCGCGGCCCGACCAGTGCGGCAGCCCAAGGCCCCGGCGCGGGTGGCGAAGAAGGCGGCGGGCCGTCCGGTGCGGCAGCCCAAAGCGCCGGTGCGCGCTGCGAAAAAGGGCACAGCCCGACCCGTGCAGCCATCCAAAGCGCCGGCACGGGTGGCGAAGAAGGCCGCAGCCCGACCGGTGCAGCAGCCCAAAGCTGCGGCACCGGTGGCGAAGAAGGGACGTCGGGGGAAAATACCTCCTCAGTGACCCGATCGAGGCTCCGTAATCTTCGATAGCCAATTAACTAAACGGGGTCAAGCGCAATCCTCTTGCTGTACTTTGCACCCATGCGTGTCGCGGTCGCGATCGTGTCACCTCCCTCCCACCAAGACATCAGCGGCGGAGCTTTTAACGAGGTGGCCGAGGCGTTGCACCATGGTCTTTTGGCGCTTGGCCATGACTCGGTGCTGACCAACCGTCTCGACCTCGACGAGCGCCGCACCATCGTGCTTGGCGGAAACCTCCTCGTCCAGTACGCATTAGAGCCGCCCAAAAACCCCATCTTCTACAACCTCGAGCAACTGGGCGACGACTTGCCGTGGATGACGATGCCTGAATTCGTCGACCTTTTCCGGCGGTACCCGACTTGGGACTACAGTCAAGCGAACGTCGAATACCTCGCCGCCCTGGGATTGCCCCGCCCCACCTACGTTCCGATCGGATACGTCCCCGAGCTGACACGGATCGCTCCAGCCCCCGAGGACATCGACGTACTTTTCTACGGCGCGCTCAACGGACGCCGATATGCCGTCCTCAGGGACCTGCACGACCGAGGTCTTCGTGTCAAATGGCTATCGGCCATCTACGGCCCGATCCGCGATGCCTGGATCGCACGCTCGAAGGTCGTACTCAACATCCACTACTGGGAAGCGAAAATCTTCGAAATCACGCGTGTTTCCTATCTGCTCGCCAACAAACGCGCGGTGGTCTCCGAGACTGGTGCCGATTCGACATTGGAGCGTGACCTGCAGTCTGGCATCGCGTTTGCGGACTACGACGGACTGGTCGATCGCTGCGTGGAGCTAGTCAACGACGAGCGCGCGCGACACGAGCTCGCCGAGCGGGGCTACCAGGCTTTCTCAGCTCGTGACCAAGCTGCCATCCTGCAGCGTGCGCTGGCGGAAGGCCTTGAGGATGTCACCCACCAGACCGCTGCGCGGGACGACCCTTGCATCGATGTGCGCCTCGAAGGCAAAGGCGGCAGCGCAAATGATCAGCTCCGCGATCGCCAACTGTTCACCTACAGCCTGTTCAAGCACAAGGCCGCGCAAGAGCGTGATTGGTTGCTGGCCAAGATCCACGGCAATCCCGAGGATGCGCGGTCGGTCTTTTTTCTAGCCGAGACCTCCTTCCGTATGGAGGATTTCGTCAACGCGCGCCGGTGGTGTGAGCGGCGGGTCCAGATGGGCGGCTGCGACGAGGAGGTCTACTGGGCGATGTACCGGCTCGCGGAGTCGATGTCGAACCTCGGTGAGCCATGGCCGGATGTTGAGGAGGCCTATCTGAAGGCGTGGGAGTTTCGACCGACCCGCGCCGAGGCGTTGCATGCCATCGCTTTTCGGCATCGCGTCGAGCAGCGCTACGAGATGGGTTACCTGTTTGCCAAGCGCGCCGCCGAAATCCCCTTTCCTGAAGATGACCTTTTTGTCCCCAGATTCGCAGACGTCTACGCGTGGCGCGCAACCGATGAGCAGGCGGTGTGCGCATCGTGGATCGGTAGGCACGCTGAGGCGTTCACGCTGTGTCGGGGCCTGTTGGCCCGTCCCGATCTCCCCGAGCCTGATCGGCAACGGATTGCGACCAACCGCGATTTTTCGGCGCCTGCCATGCTCGAGGCGGCTCTGCCGTACCCCGAAGCCCTGGTTCACTCCCGGGCCGCAGGTCCCGGTGAGGGGGCCGAGGTCACCGTCAGCCTGATCGCCGGACCAGACCGCGAGACCACCGAGTGGACCATCAACTCGTTTCTGAACTGCTGCCTCGATGTGTCGCGGGTCGCGCGCTTTTTGGTGCTCGATGCCGGCCTGTCCGCCCCCGACCGCGCCAAGCTGCGGAAACGTTACGGTTTTCTCGAGTTCGCCCGGCGCCGATCCGGCGACAAACCCGCTCCCCAGCTGGCGCAGTTGCGTGCTCAGATCGACGGACGGTTCTGGCTGCATCTGGGTGCGGGCTGGCGGTTTTTCGCCCCCGAGAACTTCATCACCCGCCTGACCGCGGTGCTCGACGCCGAACCGCAGGTGTTTCAAGTGGGAATCAACTTCGAAGATGCGGTCAAGCTGACCGGCGCCAGCGCCGCAGAGCAGGCGGTGCGCCGGGCACCGGACGCCGGCCGCTACCTACTCACCGATGTGATGGCCAGCGGCCCAGCGATGCTCGACACTGCCCGGCTGGATCGAGCCCGCAGTGTGCAAAACAGCGACCCCGATCCGCCCGCCCAACGTGGCCGGCCGGCCACCGACGCCGGGCCGCGCACCGCCACTCTCGACGAAGTGCTCTGCATCTCAGGTCTGAACCTCTAGATCTACCGGGGCGGTTCAAGGCGCGGACAGCCCCGAGGCGTGTCGCCGCAACCTGGATCACGATCCGCCGTCCTGGAGCACGATCCTGGCGTTCCTCATCGACCAACCCAGCTCGGCCGGACCACTGTCGTGCTGGACCTCCGCGTTCAGGTGAAACATGGTCAGCCGGTAGTCGGCCGGATCTTGTGAAGCGTTTGCATTCGGATACCGGTCCCTGACCCGGTCGAGGGCGAAGCTGAAGGCGTGCCCCGTGATGGCATAGGAGAACGTGCGCCAGCCGCGCCAGGGCGTTCCGGTGAAGCGATCCGACCCGGGCGCCCGCAGCAGGGTGGGACTGCCGTCGTCGTCCGGCGCGTTGACCATGATGCTCCGGGACTCCGCGTCGTAGGCGATGTCCATGCTGGTCGACTGCGGGTATCCGTTGAAGAACAGCTTTGAGCCGTAGCTCAGCTTCGTCCCCGATACCCGGTCCGTGAACTCCAGGTCGGCCACGATGTAGGCAAGGCTTCCGGGGCGGTGCGCGTCGGAAGCCGTGGGCACCTGCAGCTCGAGGGACACCAAAAGCGCCTGGCCGAGTTCGGAAAACGGGCGGGCCGCGGATTCATCGCTCCAGCGGAACTCCGGGGTGATCATCAGCTTGCCGAAGTCGGTTGCGGGCGAAACCTCCTGGGCGTTCAGGTAGGCACCGACGACTCCGCCCTGGGCCTGGACCGTGGTCGTTCCGTTGCGGTCCTCGAAGCCAAGCTGATGTTCCAGCGGCGGCGCGGGGTAGAAGCCGGTTTTGTCGCCCGCGGTCCAGGACGTGGGAACCAGTGTCCCGTCAGATCGTTTCGGATTGGGTTGCCAAAGAACCAGGACCATCCGGTCCGTCGGCTGCGGTTTGGGGTGCAGCGGGTCCGCCAGCGGAACCAGAAAGGTCCGCACCAGGTCGTCGACGGCGGCCTGCTCGAACAGCACTTTCGGCGCCTGCGCGCCCGCCTCCGCATTGCCGGCGCGCATCAAGATGGCGATGAGCATGAGAACGGCCCCGACCCGGCTCGCGCAGGTGATCCGACGCAAGCGCGGGCTCGCGCCCTGAACGGCGCGCACCGGCAATGAGCGCAGGATTGCCCGCCCGGCCGCGACGGCATCCGCGCGAAACGGCATCGTGCGTCCTCCTGGTGCGACCGCGTCAGGCCGGGACACGGTCCGCCGCCGGCGGGGCGGCTGTCGGCGGTGCGGGGCTGCGTCCCTCAAAGGACCCGTAGCCGATGAAATCGTGCGAGGTGGCAATGACCCGGCATTTCACGGCGGTGGCGCCATCGGGATAGCACCGGCAGCACCAGGCCGCGTCGAACGGCAGGGGCGGAATGAAGGAGCGCAGAACGTCGTGAACGCCTCACGGCTGACCGTGTCGGGCAGGCCGCGCTCCCAGGGTGCCACCCGTACGCTCGACCACCGCGGCCCAGGGAGGGGCGGAGAGAGGAGGAGCCTGCACCGCCTGCCTGGGCCGCTCGAGCCGGTGCAGATACGGGTCCGACGCCTCGCCCTTCTAGTGCGCATTGCGGTCAGTGTATTCGGTGACATCGAACACCGGCAGCGGATTGTGGTTGCCCGCGGCGCGATGGCCGGCACAGTGGCGCAGCGGGCTGACGCCGGGACCGAGCCGGACCGATCAGGCAGCACCTTGCTGATGAGGATGCTCGCGGAGCACCCGGACATTATTGGCCTCAAGCGTTTTCCCTACAGCGGCGCTTCTGCAGCTACTCAATGCATTTCATAAGGGTGCTAGCCACACACGTGGACACTCGCAGGTGGAATCGTTCGAGTTCTGGACGAATCGAAAACGGCTAATTCCGTACCCTTTTTTCTCGGCCCGGTATTTGCGGGCTCAGTGGGTGCAACCGACCGTGGTACGGCTCCGATCAGGTCGAGGCTTCGCCCGCGTGGTGCAGGCCACCGTCGAGTCGGGCGAGCACGCTCGCGGACGAAAATAGGGGGCGCTGAATTGAGTCAGCGCCCTGAGGTCGTGCATTGGGTTTTTGCTGTAGGGGCTTTCGAAGCGGCC